>JAZRQC010000049.1:0-17949 GCA_045649565.1 Ructibacterium sp. | reverse complement strand
CCATAACGTCCTGATGGTCACCAAAGATGTTCAGTGCGTGAGCGGCAATTGCTCTTGCACTTACGTGGAATACGGTGGGCAGGAGCTCACCTGCGATTTTGTACATGTTGGGGATCATCAGAAGAAGACCCTGAGATGCAGTAAAGGTGGTGGTCATCGCACCTGCCTGCAGAGAACCGTGTACAGCACCTGCTGCGCCGGCCTCGGACTGCATTTCAACAACTTCTACGGTTTGGCCATAAATGTTCTTCAGGCCTTTGGCACTCCATTCGTCAACGTACTCCGCCATTGTGGAAGAGGGAGTGATGGGGTAAATGGCTGCAACTTCAGTAAACGCATAGGCGCAATGTGCGGCAGCGCAGTTACCATCCATGGTCTTAAATTTCTTTGCCATGATTTTTTTGCCTCCTTGGTATATGATAAAGTTTATTCTTTTTCACAACTTTTATGGTGTCGCAACACACCACCTGACAGTATATCACACTACAACAAGAATTTCAAATACTTTTTTCAAAAAAAAGCAAGAATTTTGAAGATTTTTTTTAATTTTTTCGTGCATTATGGTAAAAACCCCTTCCTCTGCACCATATTTCCTTCTCCTTTTTCTTTTTGGTTAAAAAACTGTATCTTCTGTTTACTAATTAGTAAAACTATGATATACTCAAACTATATGATCAAAAACGAGGTGTTTTTATGTGGTGGAAAGAACTGAGGCGGTATCTTGGCATCTTCCTTTTGGGCGCTGTCCTGATTGCCGTTTACAAAACTTTTGATAATTTCGGAGCAATCCTATCCTTTGGAAAAAAACTTTGGAATCTTTTGACTCCGTTCATCATCGGCGGTTGTATCGCATATGTGCTCCATCTTCCCAGTCGAAAGATAGAGGCACTCTGCCAGAAGACCAAATCATCCTTTCTCAACAAACACCGCCGTCCCATTGCCGTAATCGCCATCTATCTCATATTCTTTGCGGCGATTACCTTGTTGTTGTTCTCGGTGGTTCCTGCCCTTACCAAAAGTGTTTCTGACTTTATCTCTCAACTTCCCTCATTGCTGAACAACTTCTTTGCTTGGTTGAATTCTTTGGGTATATACGGACTGAGCAGCGAAAGCGTCATGAAATTCCTGAACGAACACATTTTCTCTTTGGACAAGTTAATCGGAAACTTCACTCCCGACAACATGAATCGCTATGCAAAGGGTGTTATCAGTATCGGAACTGCCTTCTTCGACACCTTCATGGGAATTATCATTTCGATTTATTTGTTGTTTGACCGCAGTAATTTGAAAAAAGGTTTTATGCGCATTTGCCACCTTCTCTTCCCTGAGAAATTCCGCAGTAAGGTGGGCAAGTACGGCGTGCAGGTTGATGATTTCATCAATGCATATCTTTACTGCCAATTGCTGGATGCATTGATCATCTTTGTTCTCTCTTTTATCATCCTCTCTCTTCTTGGGACAAAATACGCACTTCTTCTGGCTGTCATCATGGGAACCTTCAACTTGATTCCTTACTTCGGCGCCATCTTCGCAACCATCCTTGTTGCAACGGTTACCGCCTTTACCAAAAACTTCACCGCAGGCTTGATCGTAGCCGCAGCCATGATTGTCTTACAACAAATTGACTCGAACTTTATTCAGCCTAGACTGGTAAATAAATCTCTTTTGCAGTTATCTCCCGTTTGGGTTATCCTTGCCGTAGTCTTAGGCGGCGGATTTTTCGGAGCATTGGGTATTTTCCTGACCGTACCTGCCTTTGCTCTCATCCGAACCATCCTTGCAGATACTTTGAATACGACATCCGAACCCGAAACGGTCACCGCTCCTGCTGACACAGATTAATCAAAAGACTCCGAGGTTATTCCTCGGAGTCTTTTTTCTTTTGCAATTGAAGGTGCCGCTCTGCCAAAAGTTCTTTGGCAGTCTTAAGCGCCTGTTTTCCATAGGTCTCCCTCAGCGTGTTCACCACCCGATGCAGGGAGTTTTCTTTTTCACTCTCTTCCGTTAATACATCCGCAAACCCCATCTGCTCGTAACCGGAATCAGACAGTTTCCCCGTTGCAATCCCAATCAGGCGCACCGACTTTTTCAACTCTATCTTGGAAAAAATCTCCTCCGCCACCTGATAGATGTCCTCTGCATACCGAATCATCTCCCCGCTCTGTGCGCGGGTAATGCTTTGCATGTCCGAAAACTTCAGTTTCACCGTCACGGTACTACACCACAACTTCTGAGCAAGGAGTCGGTCACTGACCTGACGTGACAACAACAAAAGAGCATCCTTCAAAACATTCGAATCCCCCACATCGACAGGAAAGGTTACCTCCTTGCCGATGGACTTTGCCGGACTGTTCGGGGTTACCTGCCGCAAATCGATTCCTCGGGCATAATCCCGTAATGCAGGTCCCGTTTTTCCCAATACAGAAAGCAGCTGCTCCGGTACAGACGCCAATTCTCCTACGGTACGAACCCCCATACGAGCCAATCGGTCCGCCGTTTTCTGTCCCACCCCGTAAAGAACCCCGACAGGTCTTTCCTTCATCAACCGAAAAAAAGATTCCTGATCGGGAATCACAAAGAATCCTCTCGGCTTTTTCTCCTCACTGGCAAGTTTGGCAGAAAGCATGTTATACCCTACTCCTACCGAGCAGGTGGTTCTCACCGTCTCAAACACCCGTCTTTGGATGGTTTTGGCGATCTCCTCAGCAGAACCGAAATGGGTCTCACTTCCGGTTACATCCATATACCCCTCGTCCAGAGAGAGAAATTCAATTTGATCGGTGTACTCCTCCATAATGGCGTGCACCTGATTGGATGCTTCGGTATACTTTTGAAAATGACAGGGAACAAACACCGCATGGGGACAGCGCCTGTATGCCTCACTACTGCTCATGGCAGAGCGAATCCCATATTTCCGCGCCTCATAGTTACAAGTAGAAACCACACCACGTTCTCCCGGCATAGAACCTACCACCACCGGCTTTCCGCGGAGTTCCGGATTATCCCGCTCCTCAACAGAAGCATAAAAGGCGTCCATATCCAGATGAATAATCTTCCGCATCATGTCCGCCTCCTTTTTCTATTTCATCATAATAATTGCCGCCTGCCGCCCGGTTTTCTCCCGATGGGTACGATAGGAATAAAACTCGTCTGCATGACAAACGGTACAAATTTCCACAATATCAATATTTGATTCAAGAACGCCTTGATTCATGAGCAAACGCCTGTTCAATCCCCATAAGTCTACCAAATAACCTTCGCCGTCTCTCTTGCAAAACTCCTTTGGAAACTGCTCCGGCGCCTCCATGCCAAAGGCAAAATGACATGGCCCGATACTGGGGCCAATGGCAACCAGAATATCTTTGGGGTCGCATCCAAATTGACTCTGCATCTTTCGAACCGCTTTTCCTCCGATATTCTGCACCGTTCCACGCCATCCTGCATGAACTGCCGCAATCACGGATTTTTTCGGATCATATAAGAGAATGGGAACGCAGTCTGCCGCAAATACAACCAAGGGAATCCCCTTTTCTGCCGTCATCAGGCCATCGGTATCAAAAATATCGCTCTCTCGAACCAAGCCTTTTCCCGCATCCTCTCGGGTCACCAATCGGATGTTATCGGTGTGTGTCTGACGGGACAGTACCGCCATCTCCATGGGAAACTGCAAATCCTCTGCCACAAGCCGATAATTTTCCATTACCGACGAAGCATCATCCTCCACCCGAAATCCTAAGTTCAACCCTGTAATCTTTCCACAACTGACGCCACCTTTCTTCCCTGTAAACCCATGAATGATGTTGTCATCATACCAACCTAACAGAGAAGACTGCAGATAGACTCTTTCTCCACATTGAAGCCGTTCCATACTCGCCGCCTCCTACATCTTGGAAATCCGCACACGTTCTACCTTGGTGGTTTTTCCTGTTGTCTCATCAATCTCAAAAATACAACCGCAGAAGAACACCTCGCCCTCTGCCTTTTCGAACCGATACCGCTTACCCGGATTCTTGTAAAATTCCAAAATAATGTCTTTACGAACCCCAAGAACCGAATCCTCTACCCCGGTCATACCCAAATCAGCAATGAAGCCGGTACCACCTGAAAGAATCCGTTCATCTGCCGTCTGGACATGGGTATGGGTACCAAACACCGCTCCTACCTTACCGTCCAAAAAATGCCCCATGGCAATCCGCTCGCTGGTAGCCTCGGCATGGATATCCACCAAAATCACATCCGCATCTAACTTGGGAAGAAGTCGTTCTACCGCCCGAAATGGACAGTCCACCGGACTCATATTCACACGACCTAAAAGATTGATAACCGCAACTTTCACATTCCCCAAATCTGTTACACAGTAGCCCTCTCCCTCCATTTCAGGGGGGAGGTTAAGGGGGCGAATCAAATAGGAAAGTTCCTCTAATGCCCGTTCTGCACTCTTGTTGGCAAAGGTATGATTTCCCAATGTAATCACATCCACGCCACGCTCGTACAGAGTTTCGGCAATCTCATAGGTAATACCATTGGTATCCGCCGCATTCTCTCCATTGGCAATGCAAAAATCAATGTTATATTCTTTTCGAATCCGATTCAGGTTCTGATAAACAAACTCCCGTCCCGGCTCGGCAACAATATCTCCAATTGCTAAAATACGCAAGGTTATTTTCCTCCTTTGGTTCTCTGACGCACCGCCTCATAAAGCAGAATTCCTGCCGCCACCGATGCATTCAAAGACTCAATCTGTCCAATCATGGGTATCTTCACCAAGAAATCACATGCCTCACGGGTGAGTCTGCTCAGTCCCTCGCCCTCGCTTCCGATAACGATAGCAAGATTACCCGTCAAATCGCAATCACTATGTACCTGAGTTCCTGTCAGGTCGGTACCCACAATCCAGACACCCGCTTTCTTTAACTTTTCGATGGTCTGGACAATATTGGTCACTCGTGCCACCTTAGTGTATTCCACCGCTCCTGCAGATACCTTGGCAACGGTGGCATTCAGGGCAACGCTACGATTCTTTGGAATAATCACTCCATGGGCACCTGCCGCATTGGCGGTACGGATGATGCTCCCCAGATTATGGGGGTCACTGATTCCCTCTGCAATCACCAAAAAGGGCGGCTCCTCTCTCGTCTTAGCAAGCTCCAGAATCTCCTCCACAGAAGCATAGTTGTGTGCCGCAATCATTGCTACAACGCCCTGATGATTCTCTCCCTCACAAAGGGTATCCAATTTTCGTTTATCCACAAACCGATAGAGCACCCCTTTTTCCTTGGCAAGATTCCGAATCTTCCCAATCAACGTGTGTCTGAGTCCGTCCTGAATCAAAATTTTATCCACTACAGTGTTTCCTGCCTCCAACGCCTCAATAACAGGATTCCGTCCGTAAATCATATCCTCTTTCATGTTTTTCCGCCTTTCTATATCAATCCGTATCGTTCTAATCCACGTGAAACGCCATCCTCGGCAACACTGCAGGTAACATATTCCGCCACTTCTTCCAACTGCTTGACGTGAGGTGTCATGGCAACTCCATGTCCTACCGCTTGGAGCATTTCATAGTCGTTTCCATCATCTCCAAAGGCATAGGTATTCTCCATGGA
This sequence comes from Ructibacterium sp., assembly GCA_045649565.1. Taxonomy (GTDB): domain Bacteria; phylum Bacillota; class Clostridia; order Monoglobales; family Monoglobaceae; genus Ructibacterium. The sequence goes on along the minus strand of JAZRQC010000049.1, from coordinate 12,343 downwards.
AATTCCGCATCGCTCAATCGCCCTGCGAATCCCTTCCGCCTTGCTCATTCCCTTTTTTCCCACGTCGGCAGATTTGTTCTGGTGATGCCGATGGACAAAAAATTCTTCCCCACAGAACTCCCGCATTTTTTCCAATTGTTCTTCCCGTTCAAAGGTAATGAGAATTTTATTGGTTTTAAGCCCTGCAGGATCGGTATAATAGGAAAAATTCCCCGTATTTTCAATATGGAATACCTGCATCATCTCCCAAAAGATATGCTCCGCCTTGGGGTCAATGTAACATTGCTCAGATGTTTCCAAATCAAAACCCATCTTCTCCTCTTCCAAAAAGGCAATCACCCGACGAACATCCTCTTCGGGGATATAGTCATTGGCAATCTCCTGACCATCCACCTCACAGACTGCGCCGTTACAGGTGATGTAACAATCAAAGTCAATGCCCAGATCCGGAAGATAGCATTTGGCACGACCGGTGGCAACACCCACCAGATAGTCGGCTTCTTTTAACCGTCTTATGGCATCTTTGGTTTTGGGGGTTGGTTCGAAAATATCGGCTCGCTCGTCCACCAATGTTCCGTCAATATCAAAAAAGACTGCACCGCAATATTCTTTCATCTTTTCTACCCTTTCTGTTTTCCTCTCTCTATTATAAAAGTATTCTTTCAAAAATGCAACAAATAATTCGCGCTTGTTGACAGTTTTTCTAAGATATGCTATACTCAAACTGCTTGAAATTCAAGGAAAACGAGGAATGAACTATGTCTGATATTTTAACCAAAGCCATCACAAAGGATGGCTTTTTCAAAATCGCGGCGGCAGTAACCACCGAGACCGTCAACGATGCACATACCTATCACAAGACCATGCCGGTGGCATCGGCGGCTCTGGGCAGACTCCTGACCGCAGGTGTCCTGATGGCTGATAATTTAAAAGAAAAGGACGCCAGCCTGACCCTTCAAATGAGAGGTGACGGACCTTTGGGCACCTTGGTTGTGGTAGCAGACTCTTTGGGCGGTGTGAAAGGCTACGTTGCCAACCCCGGCATCGACCTTCCTTTGAAGGAAAACGGGAAACTGGACGTGGGCGGCGGCATCGGCCAAGGCACCTTAGGGGTTATCCGTGACCTGAAGTTAAAGGAACCCTACATCGGTCAAGTTCCCATCCAGACAGGCGAGATTGGAGACGACCTTGCCTACTACTTCATGCAATCGGAACAGATCCCCAGCGTGGTGGCACTTGGCGTTCTGGTAGATCGTGACTACACCATCAAAACCGCAGGCGGTCTGTTGATTCAAGTAATGCCCGGTTGCGACGAAAGAAGTCTTTCCAAACTGGAAAACAGTATTCAAGGTATGATGAGTATTACCGAAATGCTGAATCAGGGTATGACCGCCAAGAATATGATTGAATATACTATGCTTGGCTTTGATGTGGAGTTCTTGGAGGATATCGAAATCGGTTATCGTTGTAACTGCAGTCGGGATCGAATGGAACGTGCCATTATCTCTTTGGGTAAGCAGGAAATCTCTGACATGATTGCCGAACAAGGCGAGGCGGAAATCGTTTGTCAGTTCTGCAATCAGGGCTATCAATTCACGGGGGATGAGCTGAAAGAACTGGTAGAAAAAGCCACGCGAAAATAATTTTTCACAATTGCGAAAAAAAGAGGTATTCAACAGAAATAGTTTGAAAAAACGAGTTTTGGGGTAGATAATTCAATCTAATCGCATATAATGTTTTATTTACCCCTTGACATTTACATTAAAACAGAGTATAATCTCTTTTGTTGTCGCCGATATGGTAGGACACAAGGGTATGGGCGCTTAGCTCAGCTGGGAGAGCATCTGCCTTACAAGCAGAGGGTCACAGGTTCGAGCCCTGTAGTGCCCACCATATTCGGTCCGGTAGTTCAGTTGGTTAGAATGCCAGCCTGTCACGCTGGAGGTCGTGGGTTCGAGCCCCATCCGGATCGCCAAAAGGTTTTTATTGCTGCATCGAAAGGTGCAGCAATAATCTATGCCTCTGTAGCTCAGTTGGTAGAGCAGGGGACTGAAAATCCCCGTGTCGGTGGTTCGATTCCGCCCGGAGGCACCAGCCTCTTTTCAGAGGTCTGTATGCGGGAGTGGCTCAGTGGTAGAGCGTCACCTTGCCAAGGTGAACGTCGCGAGTTCGAATCTCGTCTTCCGCTCCAATATGATAAAAGACGCATATATTTGCGTCTTTTATCATAACAATTAAATATGGCGCCATAGCCAAGTGGTAAGGCAGAGCTCTGCAAAAGCTTTATTCCCCAGTTCAAATCTGGGTGGCGCCTCCAGAAAAAAGCATCAATCTTGATACAAGATTGGTGCTTTTTTCAACTAAATCCGTCTAGCGACGGGATAAATCCACTTCGTGATGAAATTCGACTTCGTCGAGATAGATAGGATGTTTTAAAACTCTGCGATGGTATTAAGGGACATTATTCTATTGTTAACCAACTAGAGCGAAGTGCAACAAGTATAGGCGCAAATGTCAGAGAAGCAAAATATGCTCATAGTAAACCCGACTTTATATCTAAACTTCAGATATCACTAAAAGAGTGCTATGAAACTAACTATTGGCTTGAACTCATAAAATGGGCAGAAATTATAACTGATATTTCTAATCTTATGCACGATTGCGGAGTAATTCGGTGTATGCTAATTTCCTCCATCAATACTGCAAAGAAAAACAATAACGAATATGCTTCTGAATTATTTTTCAAAATTCCACACAAAAAAAGGCGGTCGTTAGACCGCCTTTTCTTCTTCCTCTTCTTACTTCATGAACTTATCGTGGATCACCTGAACGGCTCTTTCCGCGTTTGCTTCGTTGATCAGAACAGAAACTCTGATTTCGGAAGTGGAGATCATGTGGATGTTGATTTGTGCATCATAAAGTGCTTCGAACATGGTTGCCGCAACGCCTGCGTTATGCGCCATACCTGCACCAACGATGGAAACCTTGCTCAGGTCATCACGATGGCTGATTTCCTGATACTTCAGGATATCCTTCAAATCCTCCAAGGTCTTTAAGGTAGCATCAAGATTAGCCTTACTGGTAGTGAAGGCAATGTCCTTAGTACCGTTTCTGCCGATGGACTGGAGAATCATATCTACATTTACATCTGCCTTTGCCAAAGCCGAGAAAATCTTAAATGCGATTCCCGGAGTATCCTCTACGCCAACAATTGCAATCCGTGCAACATCATTATCACGGGCAACACCTCTGATTAACATTTTTTCCATATTGGTAGCCTCCTTTACCATAGTTCCGGGTACTTTCTCGAAACTGGACTTTACTTCAAGTTTTACGTTATACTTCTTTGCAATTTCTACCGAACGATTGTGGAGCACGTTAGCACCCAAACTTGCCAGTTCCAGCATTTCGTCATAGGTGATTTCGTCCAACTTGATCGCATCGGGAACGATACGGGGATCGGTGGTATATACACCATCTACATCCGTATAAATTTCGCACTTATCTGCCCCCAGAGCGGCCGCCAGAGCCACCGCTGAGGTATCACTGCCTCCGCGCCCCAGCGTGGTGATATCGTCGTATTTATTGATGCCCTGAAAACCTGCTACAACCACAACTTTGTGGGTATCCAGTTCCGAAAGCAAGCGCTCGGTGTTGATTTTATTGATTCTTGCATTGCTGGGTGTTGCATTGGTCTGGAATCCTGCCTGCCAACCGGTCAGGGAGATTACCGAAACGTCCAGAGTCTGAACCGCCATTGCTAAAAGAGCAATGGAAATCTGCTCACCGCTGGACAACAACATATCCATTTCACGCTTGGATGCCGCAGGGTTAATCTCCTGCGCCTTTGCAATCAAATCATCGGTGGTGTCACCCTGTGCAGAAACAACAACGACAACCTTGTTGCCCTCTTTCACGGTGTCCACAACACGATTTGCCACATTGAGCACCTTTGCCGCATCAGCGACAGAGCTGCCGCCAAACTTTTGTACAATAAGTCCCACTTTTTATCCCTCCATTTTTAACATCAAACGGATTCCTCCGTCATTTTCATCTTATAAAATTACTGCGCCGGTATTATCTGCCGAGAGCATGGTTAATTTCCAGTCCGGCATTCTCTCGGATAATATCTGTTTCATTTGTTCTTCAAAGTCCCCATTGTCCTTATGAACGATGGCAACAATCGTCGGCCCCGCTCCGCTGAGATACACACCAAGGGCACCTCTATCGTAGCAGTTTTGGAACATCTTATCCATATTGGGAACCAGTCGCTTCCGATACCGCTGATGGAGTTTATCCCCCACCGCTGTTCGGATATTTTCGTACTTCCCGCTCATCAAACTGGCGGCAAGCAATGCGCTGTGACCGGTGTTGTAAACCGCATCCCGCATGGAAACCGAACGAGGTAAAATTCCTCGTGCCTTCTTGGTCTGTAGATAGAAATCCGGAATGAAAGCCGCAAACCGAAGATCATCCTTCAATTCCGTCTTGACAAAGTGAATCCGATTCCTCTGCTTCACCACAACGGTAAATCCACCCATCAAAGCAGGCGTCACATTATCCGCATGGCCTTCCAGTTCCGCCGCAAGAAAGAGAAGTTCTTCCTTGGTCAGTTGGTTTCCACTCATGGCATTGGCAGCAACCAAACCGGAAACAATTCCTGCGCTACTGCTTCCCAATCCTCGGGTGACACGGATGTTATTTTCCAAGGTCAGATGCAATCCTTTGATGGGATACCCAACCTTTTGAAAAACCGTCATCATGGATCGATAGACCAGATTCCGTTCATCCTTCGCCAGAAACTTACCCGTCTCATCCGGAATATCAATCACCAGACCGCTGTCGGTTTCTTCTGCCGTCACATAATTATAAAGTCCCAGTGCCAAGCCCATACTGTCAAATCCGGGCCCCAAATTGGCGCTTGTTGCAGGCACTCTTACTTTTATCATTATTCCGCCACCAACCTTATGGTTCCTAAGATTTCGTGGTTTTGCTTCAATGCACTCAATAATTCTGCCTTTGCCTTTCCGTCCACCTCAGGGGTTACGACAGCAAACTCGTTTTCATACTCCGGCAAAGTGATTACTCGCATGCCTTCCACCTCGGAACCGGGCTTGCCGGACATACGAACGTAATATGCAAACTTCTGTTCCTTGGCATCCTTCAGGTAGCCGGGAACACCCTCGGTCCAACCAAGACGAATATGGCTTCCCTTATGCTTGATAGCCTCGATAATATCAGATACTACCGCACTTGCTGTAGGCAGGGATCCTGCGCCACGGCCGTAGAACATAACATCACCGATGCCCTCGCCTTTCACCATAATACCATTGAATACACCATCAATACCTGCAAGGGGGTTGTCCTTTTTCAAGATAGCAGGAGAAACTCTTGCATAAACGCCATCTTCTACCTTAGATGCCATACCCAAAAGTTTAATCACACAACCCAGTTCCTCTGCATAAGCAACATCCTGCAGAGTAATCTTGGTAATACCTTCGGTTTCGATTTCTTCACTGTTTACATAGGTACCAAAAGCAAGAGATGCTAAGATTGCCGTCTTACGACAGGTATCGTGACCCTCCACATCTGCGGTGGGATCCTTCTCGGCATATCCTTTTTCCTGTGCGCCCTTTAAAGCGTCCTCAAAACTCTCACCCTCTTTAATCATCTGGGTAAGAATATAGTTGGTGGTACCATTCAAGATGCCGTAAACATCGGTCAGTTCATTGGCAGAAAGGCTGGAATACAAAGGACGGATAATGGGAATACCACCACCAACGCTTGCCTCGAACAGATAGCTTACGTTATTCTCCTTTGCGATATTCAAAAGTTCTGTTCCGTGCTTTGCAACCAATTCCTTATTGGAAGAAACCACACTCTTTCCTGCCAACAAAAGTTTTTTCGTAAAGGTGTATGCAGGTTCAGTTCCGCCCATTACCTCGGCAACAACACCGATTTCCGGATCGTTGAGAATATCCTCAAAATCCTTTGTAAAGCACTTGAACTGACTGTCGGGGAAATCCCGCAGATCAAGAATTCTTGCAATCTCAATGGCCTCGCCGCAACGTTTAGCCATGCCGTCGGGGGAATTGGCAATCAGTTCACCGATACCGCTACCAACAACACCAAATCCCATAATTCCTATCTTCATCTGTTTTTCCTTCCTTTCAACCAATTCGGGAAGAGCTATCCTACCCGAAACAAATCCTCTGATACTATTCAAATGGTATCTTATATTTTGTTCTCTTTCACCCACTTCACACGGGCTTACAAAAAAATAGTATACCACTCCATATGATACACCATTTTTTGCAATTCGTCAAGAAATTTTCTATTTTTAAATGTAAATTATTGCTATGAAATCACCTGCATTTTTATAATGGTTTTACAAATACTACAGGAGAAAAAGATTTTCAAAGAAGCACAAGGAGGAAACACCCATGGGAAAATTTTCAACCGGCCTGATTGCAGGCGCTATGATTGGCGTGGGAGCCATGATGATGGACAAAAAGACCATGAAGAAAATGAAGAAAATGGTAAATCGTATGTACGGCTATCGCATCTGGCTCTGATAGAACAAAAGGCACCCTTGCGGGTGCCTTTTTGTTAACGATTTAATCGATACTTTTCCCCATAGTGTTTGAACTTTTCATCAAACTGAGGATTGTTCTTTTTCAGGTTTTGTTTGTACTCGTGTGCATTCATATTATGATGGGATGCATCAACCAAGCAGGTCGCTATATTGGAACAATGATCGGAGATTCGTTCCAGATTGGTCAAAAGATCACCCCATATAAATCCCGTTTCCACTGTACACTCACCGTCCGCCAACCGAACAATATGTCTGTCCCTGAGCATGGACTTCAAGCCGTCAATGACCTGCTCCAGCGGTTCGACATTGTATACTGCATGGATTTCATCTCCACAAAACGCCTCGGATGTAATATCCAGTATTTCTGCCACGGCACTTACCAGAACGCCAAGTTCTTTTTTCGCATCATCCGAAAACTCCATCTTCTTCTCTCTCAATTCTTCCACCGACTCCAGAATATTCACGCTGTGATCAGAAATTCTCTCGAAATCACCGATGGCTTTTAATAACTTGGAAACCTCCGAACTGTCATCATCGTTGGTTCTGGAACGGGATAACTTTGTTAAGTATGTTCCCAGAATATCTTCGTATCGGTCTGTTTTCCCTTCCGACTCTCGAACCTTTTCTGCATTTTCCGGACTATAATTATTGATGGACTTCAGCACAAGCTGACATCCTTGCACCGCCTCATTTGCCATCTTTTGGGCAACATTATTACATTGTTGCAGCGCAATGGAAGGGGTTGCAAGAAGTCGGTCATCCAGTTCCACAAAACTTTCTTCTTCCTTTCCATCGGGAACAATAAGATACGCAATTTTTTCCAAGAGCGATGACATAGGCAAAAGAAGTGCTGTACAAAGGACATTGAATATAGAGTGGGAAACCGCTATGCCAAGATATGATGCCGATGCATCCAAAAACGCCGGCTTAACAAGTGCCGAGAGCACACTGAACACCACAAGCCACACAACCGTTCCGACAACATTGAAGGATAGATGAATGACCGCCGCTCGTTTAGCATTCTTATTGGTTCCAAACGATGAAAGAATCGCTGTTATACATGTACCGATATTCTGGCCCATAATAATCGGGATTGCCGCCCCATAAGAAACAGCACCCGTTGCAGAAAGCGCCTGCAAGATACCAACCGATGCCGAGCTGGATTGAATAATTGCCGTCAGGACTGCTCCAACCAAAACGCCAAGAATGGGGTTCTTAAACATAATAAACAGGTTCTGGAATGCAGGGATGTCAGAAAGACCGGAAACCGCACCCGACATGGTATCCATACCAAACATCAGTGTCGCAAACCCAAGAAGAATGGTTCCCACATCCTTCTTTTTATTGGATTTGGCAAACATAATAAAGATGGTTCCGATCAGAGCAAGAACCGGCGTAAAAGATGTTGGCTTCAGCAGTTTGAGTACAATATTATCCCCGGAAATTCCTCCAAGACTGAGAATCCACGCTGTCACTGTTGTTCCAATATTGGCACCCATAATAACACCAATGGATTGCTTGAGGGTCATAATCTTTGAGTTAACAAACCCAACCACCATAACCGTCGTTGCAGACGAACTCTGAATGACAGCAGTGACGCCAAGACCCGTTAAAAATCCCTTAATGGGGCTATTGGTAAGTTTTCCAAGGAGCGCCTTCAGACTGTTTCCTGCCCGACGCTCCAACCCATCACCCATTACATTCATACCAAAGAGAAACAAACAAAGTCCGCCAATCAAATTAAGTACATCAAAAATTGTCATATAAAAAATCTCCTTTCAAAATTTCACTATGTCTTCCATATTGGCATAATTTTCATGCTATCATTTTAAAATATGGAATGTTAATTCTGAAAGCAAAGATATGTTAATTCTATGTTAACAAATATACATAATAAAAATCCTTGAAACACTCGTTTCAAGGATTTTTTTCATTTCTTTATTTTCCAAAAGCAATCGTTACGCTTGTTCCTTTTCCCTCGGTACTTTCAAGAGAAATCTCTGCATCGTGATATGCGGCACCATGTTTTACGATGGCAAGGCCGAGCCCGGTTCCTCCCACAAGCTTTGAGTGACTTTTGTCTACCCTGTAAAACCGTTCAAAAACTCTGCTTTGCTCTGACTGAGGTATCCCGATTCCGGTATCTCTAACCGTAATGCACACCTTATCCGCACTATTGTTGATGATCACATCAATAAGTCCGTTTTCCTTATTGTACTTGATGGCATTGTCACATAGGTTATATACCATTTCGTCAAGGATTTTTCTTGTTCCGAAAATGGAGGCGGTATCACCTAACACTTGCATAGAAATATTTCTTTTGGCTGCAACCGGCGAGAGTCTTTTTACGATATCTTCGGATAACTCGCGCAAATCCACTTGGTCTTTTTCAAAAACACTTGTACCCTCATCAAGCTCTGATATTTTGATAATATCACTCACCAATGTAATAAGACGTTGGGCTTCATCATAAATCGAGGTGGAAAAATCAATGACCGTTTCATCCGGCGTCCCCCCCGATTTCATCATCTCGGCAAATCCGGAAATGGATGTAAGCGGTGTTTTGAGCTCGTGGGAAACGTTGGATGTAAACTCTTGCCTTAAATGCTCTCGCTTTGCACTCTCGGTGATGTCAATAATCACCATAACAGCACCAATCACTTTCTCATTCACATAAACAGGCGTTGCGATCAGGTTGTAGGCATTATCCTCGTGGCTAATGTTATCTTCACACCGCTCTCCCGAAAGCGCCTTTTCCACCGCCACTCGAAACTCATTACTTTTGTTGAAGGTAAGCACATTGCCGCTTTGCTCTTCCGGAATCTCCAGCAACCGAATGGCCGCCCGGTTATAAGACAGAACATTCGCGTCCTTGTCAATAATCAAAAGACCTTCGCTCATATTTTCTGTTATGAGCTTAAATTCTTCACGACTTTGTTTGGCTTCGTTGATTTGCCTGTCAATGGTTTTCTTCTGTGCGGACAGTTTTTTCAAAAGTGGCGTTAATTCTTCATAGGTCTCATTGGCAGAGGGATCCTCCAAGTCAAGCTCATTGATGGGCTTGACAATCGCTTTGGATAACCGATGGGACAGAAACAAGGAAAGCAAAAGAATCAGAACAACGATGATAATAAGCGGTTGCATAATCCCCAACAAAATAATCACCGTAGAATTTTGTGTGGTGGCTACTCTCAAAATAGTACCGTCTTCCAGTTTCTCCGCATAATAAAGCGTTTTCTTCATCAATGTTTCAGAAAATCGAGAACTCATTCCGCTACCATTCTTCATGGCTTCTCTTACCTCTTCCCGATCTCCGTGATTCTCCAACCCTTTCACATCTGCTTTGGTATCTGCAAGCACACTTCCATCCTTGGAAACCAAGGTGATTCTTTTACTATTTTCAAAATTTTCGATATAGGAAATGCCCTCGTTTTCGATTGCATAAGATATGTAATCCGCTTCGCTTTGCAATTCTGAAAATATCTGTGCCTCAAAATATTCAAAAAGGACACCGAACACCAAACAAAAACTTATCAGCAAAATAAGGAGCGAGGTTAAAAAGTTGGAACGAAAAATCTTATTAAACATCTCCGTTTCCCCCGATCTTATAGCCGATGTTCTTAACCGTCTGAACAAGGTCACCCGCTGTTTCCAGCTTGACACGAAGTTTTCTGATGTGAACATCTAAGGTTCTGGATTCGTCGTAAAACTCGCCCCATACACGGGCAAGCAAGGTATCTCGAGGCACAACATTTCCCTCTGCTTCCAAAAGCACCAACAAAAGAGAATATTCCTTAAAAGAAAGATTCACTTCCTTGCCGGACACTTCGATAATATGTTTTTCGGGATTTACATATAAATTGCCGATTCTGTATTCCTTAGATTGATTTGTCTTTGCATATCTTCGGAGCACCGCCCGCACACGGCTTGTCAGTTCGGTCATCCCAAAGGGCTTTGCAATATAGTCATCAGCTCCCATATCAAGACCGGTAACCTTATCAAATTCACTACCTTTGGCAGTGAGCATAATAACGGGTATATCTTTCAAATTATGATCGGATTGCAGTTTTTGGAGGATGGAAAGCCCGTCCTCTTCCGGGAGCATAATATCCAATAAAACCAGCTGTGGCTTTTGATTGTTGATCTCCTGCCAGAATTCACTTGGCAGAGGAAATCCTTTGACAGTATAGCCCTCTTTTTCCAGAGCATAACACACAAGTTTACGGATATTGGCATCGTCTTCTACAAAATAAATCATCATTTTCACCTCTGAACTGAGATTTGCTTATTTATTTTACCATATACTTCTACAAATTTCAATGGAATCTATTATCCATATTTTGCTGATTCTTTGCATGATTGATCGTCTTTATCATAACACAGGCTATGTAAACTCCAAAAGCCAAAGTATGTTAACAGTAAGTAAAAAAAAGGCACCCTTATGGGTGCCTTTTTTTGTTATTTATTCTTGATATCTTCCAAAAGCTTAATGATTTCTGCAAAGCCTAAGAACATAGTTCCGCTAATCAAAGCAATACACCAATAAGTAAAGGCGACCGCAAACGAAAACTCTGTATCAGTATATTGATAATAGGTCCCTTTCAAAACTTCAACATTTCCTAAAATGATTCCAGCAATAACTCCACCTATAAATATAACCCAGGCTATCACCTCTAATGCCTGAGCAATGATGTTTTCGTTTTCTTTTTCGACCTTCGAATATTTTCTTATTTCCTCATATTCCTCATCAGTTATACTAATAGGCTCTCTTTTGTACCACTTGGTTTTTAATGTTACACGATCGTATTCGCTATACGGAAATTCTGTACTATATGCACCATCCTCAGAGTAAACCTTTTCGCATAGACCTAATTCCAATACCTTCTTCTTTTTTTCTTCCTCGTATTTCTTTCTCTCTTCAGCTGCTTTTTCATTTAAAAAGCCTTTAACTTTCTCATTCATTTTTCTTCCCCTCCCATTTATATAACAACTATATCATTATTTACAAGTTTAGTCAATATAAAATGAATATATTTTGAATATATTTTTTAATAACAAACAATATTATAATCGTACTAGAGGTGATTTCATGCCGAAGAATGTAATTAAAATAAACAGAAAAGGCGAGGACGGATACAAAATTATTTCAGTTCGTTTAAAAGAAGGCGTCCTGAAGAAAATTGACGACCTATCTTCCCAAAGTAATCGCTCCCGGAACGAAATTATCAATATCATTTTAGAAACCTCGGTTGACGATGTAGAAATCAATTAGATAATTTGACCGCACAAATTATTGTGCGGTCTTTTTGTATAACAAAAAAAGAGATGCCACCGAAGTGACATCTCTTTGAAAATCGTTGTAGAAAGATTATCTCTTAGAGAACTGAGGTGCACGACGAGCAGCCTTCAAGCCGTACTTCTTTCTCTCCTTCATTCTGGGGTCACGGGTCAGGAATCCTGCAGCCTTCAGGTCTGCTCTGTATTCCTCGTCAACCTCCAGAAGAGCTCTTGCGATACCATGACGAATTGCACCTGCCTGACCGGTGAAGCCGCCGCCCTGTACGTTAACCAGAACGTCGAACTTGCCGGCAGTCTTGGTGAGTTCCAGAGGCTGTCTTACAACAACCTTCAGGGTTTCCAGACCAAAGTATTCATCAATGCTTCTCTTGTTAATAACGATTTCGCCTTTGCCGGGTACCAATCTAACTCTGGCAACAGACTTCTTTCTTCTACCGGTTCCGTAATATT
>JAZRQC010000048.1:0-2670 GCA_045649565.1 Ructibacterium sp. | reverse complement strand
GCCTGCGCTACCTGAGTAATGGTACTGTCCGCATCCAATAAAATCTTCTTCTCTTCGCTGACAGACACCTCGGTTTCGTAACCGTCACGACTGATGTTTTCTAACAAATCATCAATACTTGCATGGATTCTGGTGTTCTGGAGACCAACCTGAATTCCCATGGTTTCTCCACGGGCAGTAACCGCATCGGACAGTTCTCCCATCATCAATGCATTCTTACCTGCCATAGCGCACTTCAAGCCTTCTGCACCTGCAGAAACTGCGCTGATTGCAGTGGCAACTGCCATATTAATTGCATCGGACACCTGCACATAAACAGGAACCGAAACTGCATTTTTCATATCCTTAACCAGTTCTGCAATTTCCTCAGGAAGAGCAATTCCTGCGCAATCGCAAATGGTTACCATTCCTGCACCATTTGCCACCGCTTCCGATGCCGCTGCGATCAAGAACTCTTTGTCTGCACGGGTTGCATCCAACGCCACAAACTCCACATCATCACAAAGCGCCTTTGCCGCCTTGGTCAGTTCTCCGATTCGCACAATCATCTTATCAGACTTCATGTGATACAGATACTCCATCTGAACTGTAGATGTAGGCACCTCTACCTGAAGCCGAGGCGCTTTGGCATCCTTCACGCACTCCCAAGCGTTAGCAACCTCATCTGCAGTAATGCCAACAGGAATGGCGAGAACGCTACTTTCTACATTCTGTGCAATGGTCTTATAAATAATGGTGTCCTCTCTGAGACTCTGAATAGGTGCCAGTTCAATAGCATCTGCGCCAAGTGTATCAGCGCATGCAGCAACCGCGGTCTTTTCCCGAAATAACAAAGACACATTACTGTCAAGGGCAAGATTTTTCAAGGTAATGTCGGTAATTTTGATTTGGTTCATGGGGAATACCCTCCTTTAAAATTTTTGCCATGCACGGCATTTTACGGGGGAACAAAAAAACGTCTCCATCCCTTTGCTCCAACAAAGAGACGAAAACGCAACATGCTTTGTTTCCGCGGTACCACTCTTCTTCATCCATTTGGATGCCCTTCGATGCAAACACATCTTGACTCTGTAACGGGAGTTCCCGTCCATCCCTACTATTGTTCAGGATAGCCGCTCCGCGGTGAGTTCAACAATGCCCTCCCAATGTCTCGCACCAACCGACATCTCTCTCCAGGCGAAGATCCTTTGCCTACTATTCCGCATCTCAGCGTTTCTATTAACATTACGGGTAATTATACCATGGTTTATGCTGTTTGTCAAGGATTTTTTCATTCTTTGCAGAAAAAAAGAGGACAGCTTACGCCATCCTCTTTTTGTAAATCATTCTTATTCCATGGTCAGGATCATGCCGTCATTCAGGTTTGCCTGAGTTGCAGCATCCCAGTAGAACAGACGAACAGTGTTTGCCTTGTCCTTGAATACATAAGGAACGGAAACTGTACCGGTACCTGCTTCGATATTTGCATATTCTGCATTTACCAAAAGACCATTGCCATCATACTCAGCAAAAATTACAGTCTTCGCAGCATCGCCCTTCTTGACAAGAACACGAGGAGCATTGTACTTGAGAGCCTCAGTATTCTGTGCTACTAAAGTGCCATAACCATCGGTGATTACCAAATCACCCTCGGGAGCAGGACCGTAAATCTTCAGGTAATCTACCTGACCATCACCTGCACTTGCAGCATCTTGATGGGTATAGAAGATCATGGTAATACCATTCACGGTAGAAGCTACACTACCATTCACGATGTGTTCTACCCAAGCATCATTATCATCTACCTTACTGTAAACGCTGTAGCCTTCGGCAGAACGAATGATACGATAGGTACGCCATACATTGCTACTATCTGCGAAGTAACCAAAACCGGCACCAGCAAAGACATCACTGTAGTCCTTGTAGTTGGTAATATTACCACCATTGGTGCCATCACCAAAGGAAATAGTATAATGACCATTGGATCTGGCCTTAATTTCCGCATAACCACCAACAGGAATTTCTGCATTGGACAGAACGTACTTCTCAGCTCCGGTTTCGGTGGTAGCTTCAAACTTTGCAATACCCTCAACACAGTTTGCCTGACTGGTTACATTACCGTAAGCAACTGCAGCAGACATATCATCCTCATACCATGCAAAGTTTGCGGTAGCAGGAACGGTTACAGCCTCGTCAGCACCCAGAACATAGGTTCTGACGCTCTTAACGCAACCGCCGTTACCGTAGAAGCTGAAACCGATAGTATTACCGTCGCCGGTTCTCCAGCCGGTACCATCAGCAACCTTGGTCCATTTTGCAGCAGAACCACCCTTTGCATAGAAGCTAAAGCCGGAGGTAGAATCACTGTTGGGAACAATCAAATATTCCATCCAGTTACCATCAGTTACGATAGTATCATTGTAATAGCTGGTTCCGACAGTCGTACCGCTGGCAACCACCTTATTTGCATCCAAGTCAATGTAGAATCTACCTACATTGCCGGGGCCTCTGAACTGAACATTTACCTTACCCTTCGCCTTAAAGTACACCGCCTGAGGTGTATAATCTGCCGCATTCCACGGAGGCTTTGCACTGAAGGGAGACCAACCGGAATATGCATTGAAGTTCCAGTTAACCGCTTCGGTTGCAGTAGTCATATCCAAACCGTTCTCGTCAGAATAGGTTACGCCG
>JAZRQC010000047.1:0-1720 GCA_045649565.1 Ructibacterium sp. | reverse complement strand
GTCTCTGCGGAAAGCCACCATTTCATGAATTTCCAAGCTTCCTCTGACATCTTTGTGTTCTTAAATATCATACAGGTGGTCATAGATGCATTTCCACTTCGGAGAACAGTTCCATCCTCTTGAAGGGTTCCAGGTACCGGTGCAATGTCCCAAAGACCGGCAAGCTCCGGTGCCGCCTCTGTCATCTGTACATAGGTCGATACACCTCCGATTCCAAGCGGGGTATCTCCATAACGGAAGGAATTGTAAAAACTTGCCACATATTCCTCCACCGCATACACCTTGAAAAGGTCCGTCAGGTTCTGCATGGCGGTAACCGTATTACCGTCCATCAGTCCGATTCCCGAACCGTCTTCGGTATAAACCTGTCCACCATTCTGATAAATATATGGTGTAGTTGTTCCCAGCGACTTGAATCCTACCAGGTTGGCAATCGGAAGAGAGATGTTCTTGTTATAACGGAGAAGTGTAGGCATCACTTCTTGAACATCATCCCAGGTATCCGGCACTTCGATTCCAAGTGTATCCAAGATATCTTTACGATAAAATAGTACTCGGTAGTCCTGTGTCTCGGTTGCTCCGTATACACCGCCATCATAGGCACACGGTACCAGATTCTCCAGGTTATATTCCGAATCATAAAAGCTTAAAAAGTCTTCATATTCTGTCAGGTCCTTTGCCGCCCCACGGATGGCAAATTTATAAGGTGTTCCATTGCCTGCACCGATAACCACGTCCGGATTCGTTCCAGCTGCGGATGCAAGCACTAACTTCTGTTCACTCGGCATGATGGAAATGTCCACCTCAATGCCCTCTAACTCCTTGGCTGCATCTGCCATGCTCTGGAGTACCTGCACATATACAGAAGAACGGGACATCCATACCTGAAGGGTTCCATCCTCTCCACTGCTTCCTTTGGTGCTCTCCATGGCTTCCGGATCCAGGGAATACAAGAACTTCCTGACCGAGTTGGCAACGCTTACTACTGCCGAAGTTTTCTTTGCCTTAAAGTTTTCTTCTGCTCCCTTGATGTACAGTTCATCCACACCCAGGTTACTTCGGGTTAAGTTATTAATGACTGTATTGATATGTTTTACCGCGGAGTTATCCCCGGTGTTAAAAAGATCCAGTTTGTTTGGAATGAGTCTCGGTTTTTCAAGGAGTTGCTCCAGCACCTGTGCTGCGTATAACAGACTGTCCGCATAGGTCGGTTTCTCTCCTTCCAAATCTTCCAGTGCTTTGTACGCTTCACGGATGCGTTTGATATATCCTTCCATATCTCCCACTGCATTTGGAAGATAGGCATCTAAGTTCCAGGTACGGTTCTTATCACTCACTCCTGCCGTGATTTTCGTAATGTCCATACCAAGGGCATTCATGTCATTCACCAGGGTTTTTAAGTCTTCATAAACCGCTTGTGCTTCCCCCAGCTGTGCCTGCATGGCAATCGTGTGTCTGCCCTTCGTGAGATAAATCTGATAGTTTTCTCCTTTGCTATCAGAAAGGAACATCGTTTCATATGTAATGTTTCGCGTCTGTTCAAATGCTACAAGGGAAAATTCCTTGAATGGAACTTTGCCGTCTATCTCGAACTCGCGGTATGCTTTCTTATTAACTGCGGAGTTCTGACAGAACTTGAGTCCAATCTCATACCATCCATCTTCCTCCACCTCGAATTCCCACATTACTTTCTGACCGGCACTTCCGAAAGAACCGCCAT
>JAZRQC010000046.1:0-27634 GCA_045649565.1 Ructibacterium sp. | reverse complement strand
CCTAGGACCGCTTGGCCTCCGACTTTATGATGAAAGCAAATAAAAACTTTATGGAAATACAAGAGAAACTGTACGAAGCAAAAAAGCGTGAAATCCTTTCTGCGAAAGATGAATTATTTGTTTGTGGTACAACTTATTACGTGAGTAATGACGGTGATGATTCCAATCCGGGAACAACGCCGGATGCTCCTTGGAAGTCTGTAAACAGGGTGAACAAAAGTTGGTTAAAACCCGGGGATGGAGTTTTGTTCAGACGTGGAGATTTATTTCGCGGCCCCGGAATTATTGCGGCAGACGGAGTTTCTTACGGTGCTTACGGATACGGAGAAAAGCCAAAATTCTATGGGGGCTTGGAAGACCTTGCTCAGGCGGAACTTTGGAATGAGTTTGATAAAGATGCTCATATTTGGGTATGTAAGATAATGGTTTCAGATCCCGGAACCTTGGTGTTTAATGATGGAGAATTTGTTTCAAGAAAAATGATTCCTTCCTATCGGGATTTACAATTTGTTTGTAGGGATGATATTACACGTCCCTTTGTAATGGAAAAAGAAATGACAGAAAATTTAGATGTTTTCTGGAAGTATGATAGAACCTTAGTAAACGGGGAATCAAAGGGAGAAGCTTTCCCTGTCCCTGAGGTAGGGCCTCATTGTATGGGGACTTTGTATTTAAGATGCGATCAAGGAAACCCCGGAGAGATTTTTGATTCGATTGAAATGATTGCAAGATGTGTCGGGGTTTCAGTACGACAGGTAAATCATATTACCGTTGACAATCTTTGTCTGAAATATTTTTGTTTTGGCGTTGGCAGCGGTATGGTAAAAGGCCTTCATGTTTCCAATTGCGAGATTGGTTGGATTGGAGGAAATATCCAAAGCTATGATGGTGGTGATCCCAACTATCCGGAAGGAAAACGTGGGAGTGTTACCCGCTTTGGTAATGGAATTGAAGTTTATGGAAACTGTGATGATTATCAAGTTTCTTGTTGTTATATATATCAGGTTTTTGATGCGGGAGCATCTCATCAGGTGAATTCGCCTAAAAAAATTGTGATGCAAAATATCAAATATACGGATAATTTGATTGAAAACTGTGTCTATGGCATTGAATATTTTCTTGATCAATTAGGTGAGGATCAGGGAAGTTATATGAAAAACGTGGAAATGTGTGATAATATCATACGCCTTTCCGGTTATGGGTGGGGACAACAAAGACATAATGTGGACACGCCTGCTCTCATCAAAGGATGGAGTTATAAAAATACAGCTCAGGAATTTACAATTTCTAACAATGTTTTTGACCGCTGTGCTTATCGGATGTTGCATTTGGTGGCAGAAAAGGATGAGTATTGTCCTTCCATGAGTAATAACACCTACATGCAACATCTTGGGGGAAGGTTAGGACAATATGGCGGTAACGAAATTGCAGAACCTGAAAATTTAATTTTTGATGAAAATGCAGAAAATAAATTGATTCATATTTTCAAAGAAATAGACCCGGAAGTATACTGGATTTCTGAAGAATGAGGAGAAAACGATGAGTAGAAAATATTTGCTTCCTGAAAGCGGGAATTTATATAAGACAAATCTGCATTGTCATTCCACAGTTAGCGATGGTGCATTTACACCGGAAGAACTGAAGAAGATGTACATGGAGAAAGGCTATCATGCCATCGCCTATACTGACCATAAGGTTTGTATGCCTCATACTGAATTGACGGACGAGAACTTTGTGGCACTTACCGGATTTGAAATTGCATTTGGTATTCGAAAGGCAACCAGTGTGCATATGAACGGAATTGCCAGAAATCCCCAGACAGAATTCTTTGTGGATAATGAAGATATGGATGATATCGAAAAGATGAACGAGGGAATCAAGCTGCTCAATGAGAACAACTTCATTTCTACTTTAAATCATCCCAGATGGTCTGGAATTCTGATGCAGAATATAGAGAAACTGGGTAATGTAGCCAATATAGAAGTAGTGAATGGATTTGAACTGATTCGGGATGGCTACGGAGATTCCTCCACTGTTTTTGAGATGGAACTTCGCAGAGGCAGAAAGGTTCGCCCCTTTGCCACCGATGATAGTCACAAAGCCGATAAACTGGAATATTTTCAGGGATTTACTGTTATCAAAGCGCCGGAGCTTAGCTACGATGCTTTGATTGAGGGACTGGATGCCGGAAACTTCTTTGCGTCCACAGGTCCTATGTTCCAGAATCTTTGGTTGGATGGTAATGTTCTACACGTGGAGTGTAGTCCTGTCTGTGGGGTCTATGTCCACGGCCGGTATTATAGTCACCGTGCCGCAGAGATTGCTGGTGAGGATACCATCCATGTGGTGGATATTGATTTGGGAGATGCCTTTGCAAATTCGGACTATCTGTTTGTTCAGATTGTTGACAAACAAGGAAAACGGGCATGGTCTTGCCCATTGTGGCTTTAAAGAAGAGATAAAGGGAGTTTTATCAAATGTTTGATATTGAGAAAACCAAAGCGGTACTTTGGGATTTGGATGATACTGTCTATAGTCGGGTAGAAGCTGCCCGAAAGACCTTTTTCGGAATGTTCCGTGAACATCTGTATCCCAAGCAGAATGAGAAATTCATTCAGGATGCGGTAGCCTATATGATGACAAAAGTAAAGCGGAATAGTATGATTGATGAGGAATCCTTTCAGGCGCTGCTTGCGAAATTCCCGTCGGATATTCCCTATTGTCGGGAAACCTGTGTGAATTACTACTACGAGCATATTGGGGAGTTTGCAGAGGCTTTCCCCGAAGTGATCGAGGTTATAAAAAAACTGAAAGAAAAAGGGATCAAAATCGGACTTGTTACCAATGTAGCAGAGGATCGAGTAGAATCCCAATGGAAGAAGATTACCACCATGAACCTGGAACCTTTGTTTGATGTGATGGTTCTCTCGGGAGAGTTGGGAATTCACAAGCCTAATCGGGGAATCTTTGATGAAGCAACAAAACAGTTGGGGGTTGCCCACGAAGAATGTATCTTCGTGGGAGATGACCCTCACTCCGATGTAGATGGAGGACTTAAGGCCGATATGGAGGTTGTCTGGATTGACAGATGGCCGGATAGTGGAAGTTATGCAGGAAATCCCCGTGTCCATCGGGTAATGTCTGTAACGGAATTTTTTGAGTTTTAAATGATATGAAATAGCGTAGATAAACTATTTGGAGGTGCAAAATGAATCACGAATTATATGAATTGATTACAACGAAACAACACCACCAGTATCGAGTGGATTGTACCATTGATTTTGCAAAAGAATTTAGCGATAATAATGTAAGTCCCATCGAGCGGATGACACGTCGGTTTGAAAAACTGACCGAACTGGAAACCCCGGTGATTCTGGAAAACGAAAAGATTTGTTATCTGCGGACAATCAAGAATATCCCTGATTGTTTTACCGAAACAGAATGGAAAGAAATCAAAGAAAAGCATTATATCCACGAGCTTGGATATCTTTCTAATCTTTCTCCCAATTATGAGAAAGTGATAGAAAAGGGATTATTGAGCCTTAAAGAAGGAGCAGATGAATACGGAAAACGAATGATTGATGCGATCATCCGTCTGGCAGACCGGTATTTAGAAGAGGCAGAAAAACAGGGCAGAACCGATATTGCCGAATCCTTGAAAAGAGTTCCCAGATACGGGGCAACCTCCTTTAGAGAAGCATTGCAGATGTTCCGAATCATCCATTTCTCCCTTTGGTTGGAGGGAAATTACCATATTACCGTAGGTCGTTTTGACCAGTATATGTATCCCTACTTAAAAGCCGATATGGAGAAAGGTTTGCTGGATAAGGATTCCGCATTGGAACTGGTAGAAGATTTCTTCCTGTCCTTTAACAAGGATTCTGACCTTTACCCCGGTGTTCAGCAAGGTGACAACGGACAGAGTATGGTCCTTGGCGGTATGGACGAAAACGGAAATGACGGGTTTAATCTCCTGTCCGAACTCTGTTTGACTGCGTCCAAAAACCTTTTGTTGATTGACCCTAAAATAAACTTGCGCGTAAGCAAGAACACTCCCATCAGAGTCTATGAACTTGGCAGTGAATTAACCAAGGCGGGTCTTGGATTCCCGCAGTATTCCAACGATGATGTGGTCATTGATGGGCTACTGAAATTAGGCTACGAGGAAAAAGATGCCCGTAATTATGTTGTTGCCGCTTGCTGGGAGTTTATTATCCCGAAAGTTGGCGCAGATGTAGCCAATATCGGTGCACTTTCTTTCCCCAAAGTGATTGATGCCGTGTTACATCGGGATTTTGTGAATTGCGATACCTTTGCAGAACTTCTGGAAAAGGTAAAAAAGGAAATTAATAGCGAATGCGACAAAATCTGCTCCGGTATGGAGGATTTGTGGTTTGTGCCCTCGCCCTTTATGAATGTGATGATGGATTGCGACATCTATCAGGGCGGCAAATACAATAACTTCGGAATCCACGGAACCGGAATTGCAACGGCGGCAGATTCCTTAACGGCGATTGAAAAGTATGTTTACAACGAAAACCTGATTTCAAAGGAAGAACTGATATCAGCAGTTGACAGCGACTTTGAACATCATAGCGAACTGCTCCATCGACTTCGTTTTGAAACACCCAAATTCGGAACCAATGATGATGTAGCGGATGAAAAAGCAGTATATCTTTTGAATTGTTTCTCGGATAGTCTTGAGGGACGGAAAAACTGTCGTGATGGTGTCTATCGTGCCGGAACCGGCTCGGCTATGTTCTATCTCTGGCACGCAGACGAAATAGGCGCATCTCCCGATGGTAGAAGAAATAAGGAACCCTTTGGAACCAACTTCTCCCCCAGTCTGTTTGCAAAAATCAATGGTCCGTTCTCGGTGGTACAGTCTTTTGTAAAACCGAATTTTGAAAAGGCTATTAACGGAGGTCCCTTGACCTTGGAATTCCATAACGGAATGTTTGAAAGCGAGGACAGTATCCACAAGGTTGCAACTCTGGTCAAATCCTATATGGATATGGGCGGTCATCAGCTTCAGCTCAATGCGGTGAATCCGGAACGTATGCAGGATGCGCAGTTGCATCCGGAAAACCACAGAAGTCTTGTGGTTCGCATCTGGGGATGGAGTGCTTACTTTGTGGAACTGGATAAGGAATATCAGGATCACGTGATGGCAAGGCAGGCGTATCAGGTATGATGGGAAGCATCTTTGATATCAAGGAGTTTTCGGTTCACGACGGCCCGGGTAGCAGGGTTACTGTCTTTTTGAAAGGATGCCCCCTTCGTTGTCTTTGGTGTCATAACCCTGAAGGATTAAAGCAGGAAAAACAGTTGATGTACAAAGGCGCTATGTGTGGTCATTGCGGACAATGTTTCAAAAAATGCGATCATCCGGAATGTCAACCTTTTGATAGATGCATTCATGTTTGCCCTAATCAGTGTCTTGAGATTTCGGGAAAAGAAATTTCTGCTCAGGAGCTTGCAAAGAAGCTTGCAGAATACCAAACCATCTTAAAAATGAGCGATGGCGGTATTACCTTTTCAGGCGGCGAACCCTTGATGCAGGCGGATTTTCTCTGTGAAGTGATTGATACTTTAAGAGAAAAGACGGATCTGCATATTGCCATACAGACCAGTGGCTATGCCGACGAAGAGACCTTTAAAAAGGTGGTTGAAAAGGTCGATTATATTATGATGGACTTGAAACTCGCCGATCGGGAAGAACACAAGAAGTATACCGGACTTTACAACGATATTATATTGAGAAATTTCCGATATTTGCGAGGGTGCGGCAAGGAATATATTGTTAGGACTCCTTTGATTCCGGACATTACCGATACAAAGGAAAATCTTTCGGTTTTGGCTGAAATCATCGGAGATTCTCCTTGGGAGCAACTGAGCTATAACAACTTAGCTCCGGTAAAGTACGAAATGTTGGGAATGGAATATCTGCTTAGAGATGAGGGATAAGATATGAAAAATCAAACACATAGATTCTCTGTTATGGTGAATTGCAACCTGCCGGATGATAGTATTGTTACGGATCAACCTCAGGACAAAGAAGTGCTTTATGAAGATCATGGATTTATTATGCTTCCGGATAGTTATTCCGAAACCGGTGAAGCAACCAGAATGGTTATCAATTGCCATGGTGCCGGAGGGGCAGTTTCGGCTTATGATTCTATGATTGAAAAGACTGCATTGTCAAGATATCTTGTTGCCAATGGCTATGCGGTGATGGATATCAATGGTTTACCGCAACAATATGCAGAAGAGAACGGAATTGATATTCGCAACAACATAGGAAGTCCCATTGCTATCAGAAGTTATATTAAGGCGTATCAATACTGTCTGAAACGTTTTAATATTAAACCAGAAGTTTTTGTCCATGGAGGTTCTATGGGTGGAATCAGCAGCACCAACCTTGTTTTAAGCGGACTGATTCCGGTGATTGCACATTCTGCTTTGTGCCCGGTAGTAGATACTTACCATCAGATATTTCTTCATCCTTGGAGCGAAGGGTTGCCTAAAATAGCCCTTGGGAAGATATATGGATTTGACACCGATGAGGATGGTGAATTTGTATATAATGAAAGCAAAATAGCTGGATTTAATCCGGCTAAAAATAAGAAAGCGGAGTGCTATCCGGTTCCGGTTAAATTCTGGCATTGTGTGGATGATAATATCGTCCCTTATGAGGTTACAAAACAGTTTGTTGAACGTATTCAGAATGCCGGTGGGATGGCTTATCTACGGACATTTCCCTATGGTGGACACGAGCCGCAATTGGCGGGTGAGTGTGTGAAGAATCCGGTTGGATGGGATGTTTTTCAAGGAGAGAGAATTCCGATATCTCCAGCAGAGGAAGAAGTGTTTATCTGGATTAGAAATTTTAGCTGATAAGATAAAAAATTTGATAAAAACTAATAAGTGAGGTGTATATATTTGGATGCAAATTTTATTTGTGACCTAATTGAACAAAACAAAAACGAATTGTTTGAATTGCTTTCTTCATTTATTAAAATCAACTCGGAGAGTTTTGTCAGTCATGGCAACGAATTGGAATTGGCAACCTATATCCATCGATTGTGTTTGGAGCTTGGATTGGAAAGTGATATCTATTCTCCTATGGAGGTGGAAGGCTTTGAAAATCATCCGGACTATCTTCAGGGACGGAATTTGGAAAATCGACCGAATGTTACCGCTCGCTGGAGAGGAAAGGAGAATAGAGATGCATTGATGCTTATGGCGCATACCGATACTGTTGCCATAGGAGAACGAGCAAATTGGGAGAGAGATCCTCTGTCCGGAGAAATTAGGGACGGGAAAATTTTTGGACGTGGTGCCTGTGATGATAAATATGCATTGGCAACATCGCTTTTTGTGATTAAGTTGCTGAAAGAGAATGGGTTTGAACCTAAAGCCAATTTGTTGTTTTCTGCATATTCCGATGAAGAGTATGGCGGATCACATGGGGCTTTGGCATCTGTTTTAAGGTATCCATGTCCAAGTATCATTAGTATAGACGGCATAGAAGGACAGATATGGCATTGCGGAACAGGCGGAGGAGAGGTTAAGTATTTCTTCCACACCAAGGATGCAGTGGATAGCGCAGAACTTACTGCGAGAGCAATTCCTGTTGTACTTGATGTAATGGAAATTTTTGCCGATAAACGCCGGACGGAACTGGAGAAAAATCCGTTTTATGCAGGGACAATGATTCCGGAGACCTCGGTTCGTTACATGGGTGTTCGTGCCGGAAATAATGGCATGGATTTAGGAACAGGTGAAGTATATTTTGTTTATTATACAGACAAAGCGAAAGAAGAAATCCAAGAAGAATTTAAGGAACTGGAAAGAATTTTAGCGGAGAAGCTTGAACCCTTGGGGATTATCGGCGATGGATTTAAACCGGCGACACGGTTTTTCCATTGTGTGCATTGTGAGCCAGACAGTGAGGATATCAAGACGTTGCTTGCGGCATCTAAAGAGGCGACAGGGACGGAACCCCTTGTGTGCGGATCTTGTCTTTCTGATTTGTCAGTGATTTCAAAATACGGAAGTCGATTTGCATATGCCTTTGGAGCGGCAAGAGATTTCAGTCAAAAAGGCGGTGCACACCAACCCAATGAATATATTGAATGCGATAAGTTTGTGGAACTCACAAAAACAATTGCGGTATATATATTAAAACAACTCGGATAAAGTGTTACGAAAAAACTTAGGAGGCGTACAAAATGGAACAAATTAAAATGATTACAATTGCACGAATCGGTTCTCACAGAACTGTGCGATTGGCGGCAGAGGAGTTAAGAAAATACCTTAAGCAAATGGATCCCAAAACCTTGGTTGAGGTTCGTATCTATAAAGAGTATAACGAATCCTTATCAAGCCTTTTGTGGATTGGATTAGATGAAAATACCGAAAAAAAACTTCCGCCCATCAAGAGTAAGAAATATGATGATGCTATTTGCATTGATGTAGATGATTTTAGCGGCATTATCACCGGCGCTAACGAAAGAGCGGTATTGATTGCAGTTTACCGATTCTTAAGGGAGTTGGGCGTAAGATGGCTTTGCCCCGGTAAGGCAGGTGAGGTTGTACCAAAACAGAAGTTGGATGCATGCAAAGTACATATTTCTGAAGTTCCAACCTCCAGATTTCGTGTGATTTGTAACGAAGGTGCGGTAAGTTATGAGCATTCCTTTGATATCATTGACTGGATGCCTAAAGTTGGTATGAACGGGTACTTTATTCAATTCTTTAACCCCCAGCTTTTCTTAAAGCGCTGGTATTCCCATCAACATAATGAGTGGCTTTCCGATCAACCGATCACAGAAGAGGATGCGGCTTGTATTCACAAAAAATTAAGAGAAGATCTCATTGACAGAAGTTTAAACCACTATGCAATCGGGCATGGTTGGAATGGCGACCCGTTCGGTTTACCTACAACAAGCTGGGATGTGTTTGATGAGAGCAAGATTCCGGAAAAAACAAGAGAATATCTTGCGATGATAAACGGAAAACGGGAACTTTATTATGGTGCGCCCCTTAACACCAACCTATGTTACAGCAATCCTGAGGTAGTTTCCATCATCAGCAAGGCGGTCGCAGACTATTGTGAAGAACATCCGGACATCAGCCACATTTTTGTATTCTTAGCTGACCAAAGAAATAATTTCTGTGAGTGTGAAGTTTGCCGCACCAAGCGCCCTTCTGACTGGGCGATTAACCTATATAATCACATTGATGAAGAAATGACCAGAAGAGGGATAGAAACATGCATTGGAGTATCTCCGTATAATGAAATTTCGTGGAAACCGGAGTATTATAAGTTAAACAATCCGGATCGTTTCCAGTTGGTTTTTGCCCCCATTACCAGAGTCTTTACATCATCGTATGCCGATGTAGATTTGAACAATCTTCCCGAAGAGCCACCTTTTGAACTTAACAAGGTGGTAATGCCGAGAAAGAATTCAGAAATTGTGTCACTGATGAAAAGCTGGGATTGTTGTGCTGTGGAAGACCGAACAGTTTTTGATTATCATCTTTGGTCTACCACCTTTATCTCAGATGTTGGGGGATTCAAAATAGCAGATGTATTATCTCGTGATATCAAGACATTTCCTGCCCTTAACCTGAACGGATTGATTTCCTGTCAGGTTCAGCGGTATAGTTTCCCCACCAATATTCCTATGCAGGTGATGGCGGATACGCTGTGGGATAATAATGCAGATTTTGATACGATTGCTAATACATACTTAGAGGACGCTTTTGGCAAGGAATATCAGGCAGTACGTGAATACTTGGAAACACTTTCAGATCTTACTGCATATTGGGTAAAGTATAATGAGGAAGATGTGATTGTAGATGATGAATTGAAGGCTAATAACCTGAAAGGTCTTGAGATCATCAACAATGCTCGGCCTGTATTTACAAAAATTTTCAATGAAGATGATTTTGAAAATGATGTACAGCGTATGTTCTGGAAGTTCCTTTTGATGCACCTTGATATATCGGAGGCTGTATTGAAATTACAAGTCAGAAAGTTTTCCGGTGAATCTCCGGAAGAGAGATTGGATGCCATTGATGTTGTAGCAAACGCCTACAGAAGCGCAGAGCCTGAATTACACAGAGTTCTGGATGTTTGGCGTCAGTTGGTTACACTTCGGATTGCAACGCCTATCGAGGATGCACATTAATATTGGAAATCGAAATAAAAAAGGAGCAGGCAAGTTATCTTGCCTGCTCTGTTTGATTTGACTTTGCTCGATAGTGGCTTGGAGAAAGACCGATTTGATTTTGAAAGGCCTTGCAGAACATGCCATAGCTTTTAAAACCTACGGTTTCTGCGATTTTATAAATGGGAAGATCGGTTTCGCGGAGCATCTTTTTTGCTTTATTAATTCGTTTTTTTGTTATGTGTGCAGAAAGATTTTCATCGCTGTTGTTCTTCCAGATTTTATAAAAATAGCATCGCGAAATATGAAATTCTTCGCAAATTTTCGTGACATTGATATTTTGGTAAAGGTTATCGTTGATGTATGTTGTGACACGATCTTCAAAGTTTTTGTCGGTATCGATGTGAATATAATCATCAAAATTGATGTTTGAAAGAAGAAAGGTAAGACTTTCCAGATCCTTTAATGAATAGTATGGACATGCTTGAAAGTGCTCCTGTAAATGATCGTATTTTGGAGCTAAGGAGAAAGAGGAGTCATCGGTTCGGATATGTCCAAGCAGAATGTACCCTGCGGTGACACCGTCTTTGGTGACAGGTATCATTCCATCGAACAGTCCTGCATGGCAATAGTGCCATTCTGTTTTTTTGCTTTTTTTGATACATTCCAAAAGTTTTTTGTCGCATGCCACACAGTTTTTATGAAGCTCCGGTACATGCTCTGCGGCATAGCAAAAATAATTGTCGGGGAGAAAGGTTCCGGTCAGAGAGGAGCCGTTTACTCCGAGGAAGAAAAGCGGGATATGGAATAAATCATATAGGTTTGTTAAGATTTTTTTTAATTTTGTTGTTTTATATGTAATATCCAAAAGAGTGTCACCTTCCTTTTCTAAAGGATTTGCTTTCGATATTGATTTGGTGTTATTCCCACCATGTTTTTAAATATTCTGGAAAAGTAGGCACAATCATCGAATCCAACCTTTTGCGCGATGACATAAACCAAATCATCAGTTTCGTGCAGTAATTTTTTTGAGGCATGAATCCGACACTGAATGATATAATCATTGACGCTGGTTCCGTAGGTTTCATGAAAGTATTTGTACAGATGGTTTTTTGATATATCAAACATATTGCAAAGAACCGAAATGCTTAAATCTTCCTGAAGATTTTCTTTGATATAGGTCGCAATCAAATGTACCAGACTTTGCTCTTCTGCAACAAGAATGTTGTTGGAGAAGTTAAGTTGAGAGATAAAATCCACTATACATTCCATATTGTTCTGATCAAAAACAGGCAGTCGATCGTAGGCTTTTTCTAAGGCATCGGTTTGATAATCTGGAGGATACGTAGAGGTATCACTTCGAACCTGTCCAAAGGAAATATAGCCGATGATAACGTCTTCTTTCATAATAGGCATCATTGCTTCCCAAAGTCCGGCATGGCAGAGACAATAGGCAGGTTTGTTTGTCTGCATACACTCTGTAAGAAGCTTTTCTGTACATAACAGACATTGCTCGTGGTGGGTCGGATTCTTGCTGAGTAATTCGCAAAAATCGTCCTTGTTGGTGTTTGATCTGCAGATGCGAGCATGTTTTTCAGTGTCAATTAGATGGATGGAAATGCCAAGAAGATTTTTAAGATGAAAAAAGATTTTTGCAAAATTGGCGCGATTATAGACAATTCTCATGTACAACAACTCCTTAACAAAAGTATATCATATTCGGGAAGAAAATGCAAGAATCAAATACGAAATAGAATTGTCTATTTGGAAAAATGGATTTATAATATAGACGTGTAATAGAAGGGGTGTATTTTAATGTTTAAGAAGGAAATTCAAATTTGTGAAAGTTTAGAAACGCCGTTTCAGCGAGATAAACAGATTTATCAGGATGGTACTACTCCCATGTATCGGGATACGGATGGAACTCTTTGGGCTATGAGTGGACATAGCCATATGGGACATATTGCCATGTTTAAGGGGACTTCCTTGGATGATTTAGAACAGTTGTATCCGGTCGAACTTAACTTTTCTGTTGGACATGCAGATTTTGCCTATGCCGGTATTCCCTATCCGGAGGGGATTAAAGCACGGGGAAGTATTTGGCCCTTTGGTCTTTATATTTGCCCCGGTACTCACCGCTTTTTCTGTTTTTTCCATAACGAAACCGGCTGGGCGGGCAGAGGTACAGCATATGATGCCAATGGCCTTTGTGAGACCCCCTTCCTCGACTCGGACTTTCGGCATATTGGATTGATGCATTCCGATGATGAAGGCAAAACATGGTTCTTTGACCGTTGGGTGGTGACTGCAGAGCATGTGGCCTTTACCGATAAATTTAATCCCGGTGCAGGGAATGTTACCGGACAGAAATATGGAAGCATCCGCCTTGGCAGTGGTGACTTTACCTTTTTCCCTGATCCCAACAGCGACTATCTTTATATCTTCTATAACATCCTTCAGTTGGATATGATTGGTGAGAGACTTAATCGCTGTGATTGTTATGTGGCAAGAACCCGCAAGCGGGATGATGGCGTTATGGGTGACTTTGTCAAGTACTATGACGGCAGTTTTGGTGAGGCGGGTAACTTTGGCAAGGAGTCCATGGTTGTAGAGGGTGCTTGGCATACCCGAGTGGCTTACTTAGAAAAATATAAAAAGTATATCATGGTAGCCAATCATCAGGATATGTCTCCTGATGCTAAGCAAATCATGACCTATACCATGGCAACGCGATTTAGTGATGATTTGATTCACTGGAGTGAGCCTTTCTTTGTAGAATATGAGGGGAAACGCTTTGGTAACCACTACAATGCCATTGTGAGTCATGATACAATCTCTCAGCCCCATGTGATTCCGGCAGATGATTTCTCTGTTTTGACCAATCACAATGCAACCAATGTCACCCGTTATAAAGGGAGATTTCTTGATTAAATATAACCACAATTTTGTGAAAAGAGAGGTGTTCGGTTTTGACATATTTTTTGCTGTTGCTGGCGGTTGTTTTTAATGGACTGATTCCTGTTATCGGGAAGCAGTATAACACCAAGGCATTACATCACAATTCCTATCTGTATACATCCATTTCTAATTTGTTTATCGCTGTCTTTTTTCTAATCTCAGCAGGTTTTCGGTTGGAGTTAACTTATGAATTTTTGTTGTATTCCATTGGGTTTGGCATCGCCAATGTATTGGGGTCTGTGGGGTTGGTTTGTGCAACCAAAACCGGTTCCCTTTCGTTAACGTCCTTGATTATGGCATACTCGTTGATTATTCCTACATTTTACGGAATTATCTTTTTGGAAGAGCCGGTTGGTATTATGCTGGTGCTGGGAATTATTGTTCTTCTGGTTTCGTTGTTTTTAATCAATATGAAAAAGGGAGACACCCTGTTTTCTCCCATTTGGCTTTTGTTTATGACAATGGCGTTTATCGGAAATGGCGGATGTTCTGTCATTCAAAAGATGGAGCAGCTTGCCTTTGATGGTGCCTACAAAAATGAATTTATGTTTGTGGCGGCATTGTTTTCCATGGTTTTGACATTTGTGATTTGGCTCTTTGACGGGAAAAAGAAAAAAGCAGAATTGAGAGAAGCTGCACCCTTTGCTGTGTTTAACGGAATTGTTGTGGGGGCAATGAATCTTGCTATTATGTTTTTGACAGGACTGTTGCCCAATGCAATTTTGTTCCCCAGTGTTTCTGCCGGGGGGATTGTAGTGGCTTTCCTGATCGCAACTTTTGTGTACAAAGAAAAAATCAACAAAACCCAACTGGCTGGATATATTGCAGGCTTCCTGTCCGTGATTCTTTTGAACCTATAGTATTATGAGTATGGGTAATTAGATTGCATCTTAAAAAACAGTTCACTCCTCTGTTTTTAAGGTGCAAAGAAGAGCATACCGTACCACAACTACGGTATGCTCGTTTGTTACATTTTATGAAGTATGAAAAATGGAAATGATAAATAAATTTGATTTGGAAGGTGGATTTTATGGGTTATTATCAGGAAGAAAAATGGGAAAGACCGGTTACAACTCGACGTTATTTGCAACCGCCATTTGCAGAAGAATTAGCAACGATGTGGTCGCAAATGGCACTTTTTATTGGCGACATCTATGAAAAAGATGAGAAAAAACCCTATAGTGCAGCATGCCAATTTTTGATTGGTGAAGATTTTCAGATTCCTGATTTTAAAAAGGTGAAGTTGATTACTTCAGAAGACGGTGCTCCGGTTCACGGGTTGGTTTATGATTTTGGAGATTATACCCTGTGTGCGGAATCTTTTTGTGATATTAAAACAAGCCCGACAGTATATACAAAATTTACATTTTCCAGTAAGGTTCTTTGGCGTGTTTGCGATTCCTTTGGCTTTTTACTTCGGACCTATAACGAACAGACGCTCAATGGTATTTTTGATTTAGATGGGTATTGCACCCATAATCCTAATATCCGTGCATGGGGCGACGCTCCCAGATGGTGGCGTTCGGAAAAAGAGAATTTTCTCACAGACGATACGTATAAAATCTATTTTAAGGCCACCGATGATCTTAACCCAACCTGGGTTGGAGAAGAGGCTGGATTGCGTTGGTACGAAAGAGGAAAACAAACATTTCAGTTTTCCTTAGAGCCGGGCGAAAGCAAAACGTTTTATATGTCTTTTGGTAAGGGCGCACCGGAAACATTTGACTATGAGGAAGAAAAAGAAAAGGTAGTTGCTTTTTGGAATAAAGAACTGGAAAGGATTAAGGTATATCCCAATATAGAGAACGCTTCCATCAGAAAGATGTATCGGCACTTGGTTACTCAATTGTTGCAGATGTTTTCTCACCATGTTGGAAAATATGATTATGTCTTAATCCGGCAAGGAA
Organism: Ructibacterium sp.; assembly: GCA_045649565.1. Lineage (GTDB taxonomy): Bacteria > Bacillota > Clostridia > Monoglobales > Monoglobaceae > Ructibacterium. The sequence continues at coordinate 12,591 of JAZRQC010000046.1, read as the reverse complement.
GTTTACAGCGCAGAATGTGGCCGGGCGAAGCTTTTGAATTTTTAATGGCCCTTGATAGAATCGGTGATTTTGATGACTATACGGAGAAGGCGTATGAGATGTTCTTTAAACGCCTGCAATTCACCGAAGGGGAAAATATAGGGCAGATTGGTAATCTGGACGGAACCCTTCCTTGGGGTAGCAATACCTCTGCAGTTGTAGAAGGTCTTGCTTATAAATTGCTGATCAAGGATGATTCAAAATACTATAAGAAATACAGAGATAATCTGTATGCGGCATATCAATGGATGGAAAAGACACGTCGTTCTACAATAGATTCGGATTATCAAGGAAAGGGTCTTTTCCCACCCATGCGTTCCTCGGATTGGGAGGCGGTGTGTCAGGATTGGTCGTTCACTGATGTACATAATCTGTTGGCGTATCAAAGAGTGTTAGAGGCATTTGAAAAATATCAGGATGCCGCAACACCTGAAATCAGAGAGGCAATGGAAGATTACAGAGCGCGTCTTAAAAAATGTTGGGAAGATGAAATAAAAGAACAAGAAGGTAGTGATGAGCTGATCCATTATGGTGTTTTAGGAGCCGAAAAAGAAGATCCTATGATTTCTGTTCCCAATGTTGCAAGAATCGGAAATATGATAATCACAGGGATTATTCCTCATGATGGTGGCTATATCGAAAAATACCTGAAATATTATGAGAACAGAGATGTATTTCAAAATGGACTCCATGAAATTTTAACCGCCAATCTTCAGTATTATAATATGAACTGGATTGGATATGCTCATTATACCAGCACCGGAGACCATGTGTGGTTCAAGTACTATATGAATTCAGGTCAAAAAGATTTGGCAGAAAAAACATTGGTAGCACAACTAAAATATTCTATGACAGATGAGTATTATATGTTAGAACGATTTGCAACAAATGATCCGTATTATGTTCCTTGGTCGCCTAATGCATCTGCAAATGGAAGAACCATTATGATGCTCTGTGATTATTATGGATGTAAATAATTAATATCAGTTGTTGAGAAAACGAGCATACCGCGTGCTATGACAGCGGTATGCTCGTTTGATAAAATGCATTTTTGACAAAGAATTGAATTTGTGTTAGATTTATCATAATAAAATAGGTAAAGGAGAAAAAATATGGGAATTTCTAAAAGAGTGTTTGGAGAATATGATTCAAAGACGGTGTATGCATTTGCACTGGAAAATCAAAATGGATTGATTGCTGAAATCCTGAATTATGGTGGAATTATCAGGAAGTTAGAGTATCATGGTGTTGACGTTGTGTTAGGCCGGGACGCCATGGATGAGTATCTTAACAACGAAGGTTACTTCGGAGCTATCATTGGTCGTAACTCCAATCGGATTGAAAATGCAGAATTTGAATTAAACGGAAAAACCTATAAACTTTTCAACAACGACGGAAGAAACAATCTTCATGGCGGAAAAGTTGGTTTTGACAAAAAGATATGGAATGCCGAAATGGTAGATGGCGAAGAACCATCCCTGATCTTAACAACCACCAGTCCTGATGGTGAAGAAGGGTTCCCGGGTAACGTGACAGTAAAAGTTACTTATACCTTGACGAAGGATAATGGAATAAAGATTCATTATGAGGGAGAAAGTGATGCGGATACCGTTTTGAATTTGACCAATCACGCTTACTTTAATCTGAATGGTCATGGAAGTGGAAATGTAGATGGGCATTCACTGTGGCTCAATAGTGAGTTCTATACGCCGAATACGGAGGAATGTATTCCAACAGGTGAGATTCTTAGTGTAAAAGATACACCCTTTGATTTTACCGCAGAAGTGTCTCTCGGTTCGAGATTTGAATCAGAGCATGAGCAGATAAAACTGTTTGGTGGATTCGATCATAACTTTGCATTGAGTGGACGAGGTTATCGGAAGGTCGGAATCTTTAAAGGGGATCAGACAGGTATTGCGATGGAAATGTATACCGACCAAGTGGGAATGCAAATCTATTCCGGTAATGTGATTGAAGAGGGAAGAGTATGCAAGGGTGGAGCGGTTTACAGCAAACACGGTGGTGTATGCTTTGAAACCCAGACCATCCCCAATAGTTTGAAATTTTCCCACTTTCCCAATGGGATCCTCAAAAAAGGCGAGAAGTACGATACCACAACTTGTTATCGTTTCGTATAAAGAATGTTGTTATAGAAAAGAAGTGATTGTATCTACAATCACTTCTTTTTGTTTATTTGAAATCAAATGAGATAACGGCGGTTGTTTCCGTGTTTCCCCAGTTGCTTTCCGGAATCAAAATCAGTTTGTCGAAGTTTTGATTTATGTCCAGATGATAGGAGCGTTTTCGATTATCGGTCACCGAAAGTAGTTCTGTGCGAATGCCGTTATGCTCTCCCATTAACTTAAAGTTCCGACAGAGTGTTTTGGGCATATGCATCTGCGGACTGGTTAGCAATTGATTTGCCCGAGTGGTATGAGTTTGTTCGCACCAGCCGCCGGGAAGCGTGTGTCTGTTCAAATCACTGCAGAAGACCAAATGAATCGAAGAAATTTTTGTCTCCTTGAAACAATAGGTGATTTCTTCATTATTTTTTGCAAAGTAGGAGCAGGTTTCCTCTGTGGTATTATAAATGTCGTGTGCTCTGTCCTGTCCGTTTCTGACAATATCATTTTCAATATTGAGTTTTGCATTTTTGCATAGATAGGAAATGGGTCGAGTTTTCGAAGGAAGGAAACAATCCTCATTCATCAGCAGTTCCTGAAGTGCGGAAAGTTCGGACAGGTATACATCATGTGGAGTTAGATTCTTTTTGCATGCAATAGAGGCGGCTTTGCCAACGGCTTCTCCCATTAAGCCACAAGTTGCCATAACCCGCAGACTGCTCATGGCAATGTGGGTCATACTGATGTTTCTGCCTGCAAAGAATAAATTGTCAATGTTCTTGGAATAAAGTGCACGATAAGGAATGGAGTAAGGAGACGAGGTAGGAAAATCTGTGTTTGGAGTTCCTTTGTGATAAAACCCGCCGGGGAAATGGTCGTCAATGGGCCAACCTCCATAGGCGACCTCGTCGTCAAAGGAGGCGCCGGAGCAAATATCCTTTTGGGAAATGGTATATTCTCCGCATAACCTCCGGGACTCTCTCTTGCCGGGCAAGAAACCTAAGAAGTCCAAATCCCATTTCTCACTATCAAAATCTCCACTATTTTTTATATAATCCCAGGTTCCAGCGGCAAGGGAAAGAAGGTCATCGCGAATTTCTTCGGTGTCCTCAATGGTGTTCCTGTCGCCGCCCAGTTCCAGGTACCAGAAATTTTCTGTCTCGTCGTATAAATCGGGGGTACGATTTTCAAAATCATCTTTTGTAAGTGTTTTGCTGAAATTTGGAGGGATATAGGAGATGTTCGTTGTTGTTTCGCGGCCCTGCAATAAGCAGGACATCCCCATTGTGTAGTTATCGGTTTCTGTGCGGTCAGTATCCTCATGGAAATCCTGTCTTGCTTCTCTGCCAATATTAAACTTGGCACCGCAGAGCGGAGCGAGGATGCTATCGCCGGAACTGTCGCAGAAGAATTTTGCTGTAACTTCGTAAAACAATTGTGTTGTCATTTGATAGCCGGTGACAGATAGAATGCTGATATCCCGATTGTGTGGAAAGGAACCTGTTTGGGTTGCTGCATCCATACAAGTGCAGTTAAGTAAAAGAGTAATGTTTTTCTCTCGTTTTACAAAGTCATAAAGGATGGTATCCCAGATGGCATAGCTCTTTGTGGGATTGCGGTATAGGCTTTCTAATGCAATTTCTTCCAGAACACCTGTTTCGCGGTTGTTCTCTCCTTTGGCTCCGCAAATCCACATTCTGATTTCGGAGGAAGCATTGCCGCCCAACACCGGACGCTCGTGCATAAGAACGACTTTGAGTCCCTCTCTTGCGGCGGAAATAGCGGCAACAAGGCCCGACATTCCCCCGCCAACAACGCAAAGGTCACAAGTAATGTGTTTTGTCTTAAGCATAATATTCCTCCTATAAAATAAGACCTGCATTTCGCATGGTGGCTATTATCTCCCGTTTTTCATCTTTGTTATATTCTCTGTAGGGGAATGTGGCGTTTCCCATATCAAATCCCATTTCGGACAGCAGGAGTTTTGTGACAGGGATGGATTTGTATTGGTGAAGTGCATCAATGATTTGCAGGACCTTATCTTGTGTCTTGCGGGCATTTAGCAGATCGCCTGCGTGAAAATCATCATAAATGCTCCGGAAAAGATCAAACATAAAGTTGTATGTGAGACCGATTCCACCATCGGCACCGGATTCAAGACCGGTGTAGAGAAAATCGTCGGGTCCATTCATAATGTTCATTTCTCCTTGGGTCAGTTCTTTGAGTTTTCTCATTTCATCGTAGTTGGAACTTGACCATTTGATTGCCGTAATGTTGTCGATTTCAAAGCATTTAGCTGCGAATTCTGCACTCATGTTGAAACCTGCAGAGGTGTTATAATAAATCATAAGCGGGATGTTTACGGACTCTGCAAGCCTTTTGTAGTAGAAATATACATCGTCTTCTCCGTATCTGAAAAACATAGGCGGTGTTGCAGAAATGGCGGCAGCGCCTGATCGTTCAGCGTTTTTGGCAAGGTCGATTGCGTCGTTGAAATAGGGTGCGGATACATAAACGATACAGGGGCATCGGCCATCCACGGCCTTTATGCTCTCTTCCATGAGGATCATTCTCTCGGATTTCTTAAGTGCGAGACCTTCTCCGGTTGCACCACCTACATAAAATCCGTCAGCGCCTTTCTCTATAAAAAAGTTGATAAGCTTTCTTAATACACTTGTGTTTATGCTCTCGTCCTGATTAAGTGGGGTAGCAAGAGCCGGCATAACTCCTTTGAATTTCATATTAACCTCCTTGACATACTGTTTTTCTGATAGTATAATTTAATTATACGATATAATAGGAGTTTTTGGAATAAATTAAAAAGACAATTTTAAATTAGAATGTCGGAATAGGAAATAAAAATGTACAAGGAACTTGATATCTATGTGGGAAAGAAAAGTTGCAGAGTGTTTCTTCAAAGGGGATTCTCCCCTGCGCAGCCACCCACCAAAAGAATGCATAAGCACAATTATTCAGATATCCATATTGTATTTGGGGGGAGAATCTCCTTTTTAATCGGTGATGAAACCTATGATGTGGAAGATGGAACCCTGATTGCTATTCCTCGTGAGGTTTTTCACTATTGTCCTGAAATAGAGGAAGGGGCTGTCCATGTTGCATTTCAGCTGGACTATCCTGTGGGCGAGATCATAAAACAAGCAATAAATCCGGAAATAATTGATGGGTTTTGTAGAGAAATTGCAAAGGTGGAGACGACCCGGGATTATACTCGGTTGGCGTCGTATCTTTCTTTGTTTTGCAGTTATTTGTGTAAGAAAGGTTCTATCAAAGCAAGAGATATCACAGACTATGGTTTTTTGATTCGGGAATTTTTTCAAACAAGATATAGTAAGGATGTCAAATTGAGTGATTTGGCAAATGTTTTAAATGTTTGTGAACGGCAAGCAGAAAGACTTTGTGTCAAATATACCGGAAGGACTTTTCGGGAAGAACTTGCGTTTATGAGGGTTACCATATCCAAACATCTTATCAAAGCGGGAACAATGCCTCTTACAGAGATTGCACAGTATGTAGGTTATCACTCCTATGCAGGATTTTGGAAAGCCATTAGAAAATACGACGAGGAGTATAGAGGTGAATAACTTTTCCCCAATGGTTTTATTTGGTCAATTAAAGAAAAAATGTATCGAAGTGCAAAAAGCAAATAGGAAAGCTTTACCTTCTCCGCTAAGAAAAGCAAGTCGCATTTGTGGTTTGTTTTTTTGTATAAAACTTTATATTGCGAGGCAGAAAATCTTAAAAGAAGTATTATGGGCGGCGGTGGGTTACATTTTGATGACAAATCAACAAATTCCTTGACGGGCATAGGGGTTCGTGCTACAATGAGCAAAATGGGATAGTGTGGAAAATATCTTCCGCAATATATCACTAATTACGTAAAGTAGGTGCGCTTATGGCAATTTTATTTGATGAAAAAAAGAAGGTCTTTTATCTTCACACAAAAAAGACAAGTTATATCCTCGGTTTTTTAGAGGAACACCTGGTGCATATCCACTGGGGCAAGCGTCTTAATGATGTTTCCTCTGTTGAGCAGGCAGTTCCTCATCGCAGAAGAAACTTTTCTCACTATACTGCGGAGAATGATCAACTTTGTCTTGATAATATTCCTCAGGAGTACCCCGTCTATGGTAATACCGATCTTCGTTCTCCTGCATTTCATGCTCAGTATGCAGATGGTACCACCATTACGGCTTTTCGTTATGTATCTCATAGTATTACCAAGGGTAAACCTGCTTTAGAGGGCCTTCCTCATACATTCCAACGGGATGATGAAATCGAAACCTTGGAACTTGTCCTCTTTGATGAAAAGACCAAGTTGGAACTTCATCTCCTTTATACTGTCTTTGAAGAAAAGGATGCAATTACTCGTTCGGTGAAGATTGTAAACACCGGTGATGTAAAAGCAGATATCAAGCGGATCATGAGTGCCAATGTAGATATCTTTGGCAAGGAATTTGATGTGATCAGTCTTTGTGGTGCAACCCAGAGAGAACGCTACATCAACCGCTCTCCTTTGTCCTTTGGTGAATATCGGGTAGATAGTAAGCGTGGTGCATCCAGTCATATGCGCAACCCCTTTATTGCGGTAGCATCGAAATATGCCACAGAGGATGTGGGCGAGGTTTATAGCATGAACCTGCTCTACAGCGGTAACTTCACAGCTGATGTATATGTGGATCAGTATGGCATGACCCGTATGGGAATCGGTATCAATGATTTTGACTTTAACTGGAAGTTGGATGCAGGAGAAACCTTCCAGAGCCCTGAGGCTGTTTTGGTATATAGTGGCGAGGGTATCGGTGCTATGTCCAGAATCTATCACGACTTATATCGTGAGAATCTTTGTCGCAGTAAGTGGGCAATGAAGGTGCGTCCTATCTTAATCAACAACTGGGAAGCAACCTACTTTGACTTTAACGAAGATAAGATTATGGAAATTGCCACAAAGGCAAAGAAGGCCGGCGTGGAATTGATGGTGCTGGATGATGGTTGGTTCGGCAAGAGAAATAACGATGAGTGTGCTATGGGTGATTGGTGGGTAAACACCGAAAAACTCCCTAACGGCATTGATGGATTGGCAGATAAAATTGAGGATTTGGGTATGAAGTTCGGTCTTTGGTTTGAGCCGGAGGCGATTTCTCCTGACAGTGATTTGTATCGTCAGCATCCTGATTGGCATATTCAGGTTCCGGGAAGAACCACTCACCTTGGTCGTTCTGAATACCTTCTTGACCTTGCCAATGATGAGGTTTGTGATTATTTGATTGATGTAATCGGCAAGATTATCCGTGGCGCTAAGATTTCCTATGTAAAATGGGATATGAACCGTAACATGACCGATATTGGTTCTCCTGCCCTTCCGGCAGATCGCCAGAGAGAAACAGCACACCGTTATATGCTGGGTCTTTACAAGATTATGGATGCTTTGACCACCGAGTTTGATAACGTTCTCTTTGAGAGTTGTTCCGGTGGTGGCGGTCGTTTCGATGCAGGTATGCTTTACTATATGCCCCAGACCTGGGCAAGCGATAACAGCGATGGTATCAATCGACTCCTGATTCAGTACGGCACCAGCCTTGCTTATCCTGCGGTTACCATGGGTTCTCACGTTTCGGCAGTTCCCAATCACCAGATTCACAGAACCACTTCTTTTGAAACTCGTTATACGACTGCAAGTATGGGTCAGTTCGGTTTCGAGCTTGACATTACCAAGATGGAGGATGAAGAGTTCGAAAAGATGGCAGAATGTATCAAGCACTATAAGAAGGTTCGGGAAATCGTTCAGTTCGGTGATATGTATCGTCTGCTGTCTCCCTTTGAAGGTAATTATGCTGCTTGGCAGTTCCTCTCCAAGGACGGCAATCAGATTTACATCTGTTGCAGTAATGTTCTGGCGGTACCCAATGGTCCCTACAACTTTGTAAAGTGTCGGAATCTTGATCCCGATGCCATCTACTACGACGAAGAAAATGACCTTCGCATGAGCGGTGCAGAGTTGATGAACATTGGCCTTCCTCATCTGGAAATTCGCGACTTTGATTCCAAGACCTATCTTTTTCAAAAAGTATAATATGCTTGTTTGAAAAAAACACAAAAAACATATTGCAAAAATGGATGTAATGGTATATAATTTATCCGATAAATAAATAAAGCTTATCGTGTATAAGGAGTGATACAAATGAAGAAAGTAAAGATTGCAGTCATTGGTTGTGGTGCATTTGGTAGCCCTCATTTATTGGGTTTATCACAAATTCCTACTGCGGAGATTGTTGCTATTTGTGATGTTGACGCAGAGAGATTAAAACTGATGGCAGAGACCTACAATGTTGCTGAGGAGAATTGCTACAGCGATTATAAGGATGTATTGGCAAGAGAGGATGTTGAGGCAGTTTCTTTGCCCTTGCCGGATCAGATTCATCGTGAGATTGCGGTTGCTGCAATGCGTGCAGGTAAGCATGTATTCTGCGAGAAGCCCATGGCTCTTAACAATGAAGATTGTAAGATCATGAGAGAGGTAGAGAAAGAAACCGGCGTTAAGTTCATGATTGGTCAGGTTTGTCGTTATACCCCCTCTTTCAAGAAGGTAAAAGAGCAGTTGGATGCCGGCGTTATCGGCGATCTCGTTATGATTGAATCCGAGTATGCACACAACTATGGTCCCAGCGCAAGCAAGGGATGGAGAATGACTGAGGAACGTCACATTGTTATTGGTGGCGGTTGTCATGCAATCGACTTGATTCGTTGGCTCGCAGGAGACCCTGAAGAAGTATTTGGTTATTCAAACCACGTATTCCAGCCCACATGGGAAACCGATGACACTGTGATGGCGGTTATGAAGATGCCCAATGGTGTTGTTGGTAAGGTTATGGTTTCCTCCGGCGTAAGAAGAAGTTATTCTATGAGAACCGTTCTTTACGGAACCAAGGGTACCTTTGTGGTAGATAACACTTCTAACACCATGTCTCTTTACGAGTCCGAAGTATATGGCGAAAAGAAGCGGTTTGAAGGCAATGCTTGGGAAAATGTTGAGCAGAAAATCAGCGTTGCGGTTAACAATCACAACGTTAAGGCAGAATTGGAAGAATTCTGTGATTGCCTGATTAACGATAAGCCTATCGTTACCAACAGTAAGGAAGGTGCAAATACTGTTGCACTTTGTACCGCGATTGTTGAATCCACTAAGACCGGTAAGCCGGTTAAGCCTCAGTATGTAGACTAAGTGTATAAAATACCGACGATGAATCCATCGTCGGTATTTTTTTGAAAAATTTTTGTAAAAAATTTACCTCAGAATGAGTAATTTTATGCAAAAAAATATTGAAACGAAGCTGAATCTGTGATATAATATTCTGAATCAAGATGTAGTTTTATGATTTTGATATATAAACGGAAGGTAAAGGTGATGGTGATGTTTCGCATTTTGAAAAAGGAAGAACTCAACCCCACAGTATCCCTAATGGTGGTAGAGGCTCCTTATATTGCACGCAAGGCAGAGCCGGGACAGTTTATTATTTTACGAATTGACGAACAAGGGGAACGTGTGCCCTTTACCATTGCTGATTTTGATCGGGAAGCAGGAACCATAACCATTATTTTTCAGGTGGTTGGTGCTACAACCGAGAAGTTGAACGCGATGAAAGAAGGGGATACCCTATTGAATTTTGTGGGTCCCTTAGGAAAGGCGTCTGAGTTTGAGAATGTGAAAAAGGTTGCTGTGATTGGTGGCGGTCTTGGAACTGCCATTGCTTATCCGCAGGCAAAGAAACTCCATAACATGGGTGTTTCGGTGGATATGATTAACGGGTTTCGTAACAAGGATTTGATTATTATCGAGGATGCGTGCAAAGAGGCATGCACCAATCTTTATACCATGACCGATGATGGGTCCAACGGAAATCAGGGATTTGTTACTGCAAAGCTGGAAGAGTTGATTTTGGCAGGAAATGAGTACGACCTTGTGATTGCCATCGGCCCTCTGGTTATGATGAAGGCGGTTTCGGAACTGACAAAGAAATATGGTATCAAGACCATTGTCAGTATGAATCCTGTGATGATAGACGGAACAGGAATGTGCGGTGGTTGCCGTGTTACTGTGGGTGGTGAGACCAAATTTGCTTGTGTGGATGGTCCTGATTTTGACGGACATCTGGTAGATTTTGATCAGGCAATCCGTCGTTCGAAAATGTTTGCCGAGGGAGAGCGAAAGTCCCGGGATGAACACCAGTGCAGAATGGAGGGAATGAACAATGGCTAACATGTCCATGCAAAAAGTTCCGATGCCGGAATTAGATCCCTTTGTTCGGAAAAAGAATTTTAAAGAGGTCGCCATGGGTTACACCGAGGAGATGGCGGTAGAGGAGGCACAGCGGTGCCTTCAATGTAAGAATCCTTTCTGTATGAGCGGATGCCCTGTTCAGGTAAACATCCCTGCATTTATTGCCTTGGTTGCAGAACGGAAGTTCCGTGAGGCATACGAAAAAATCAGAGAGAGCAGTTCACTTCCGGCTGTCTGTGGACGGGTTTGCCCTCAGGAGAATCAGTGTGAAAAATACTGTGTTCGTGGCAAAAAAGGTGAACCGGTTGCGATTGGAAGATTGGAACGTTTTGTTGCTGATTGGTATTTGAAGAACGGAACAGGGGAATTGCTTAAGCCCATTCCCAACGGTAAGAAAATTGCTATCATTGGTGGCGGACCTGCCGGATTGACCTGTGCAGGGGATCTTGCAAAGCTTGGATATGCGGTCACCGTTTTTGAAGCATTCCATACTGCAGGTGGCGTTTTGGTATATGGTATTCCTGAATTTCGGTTGCCAAAGAGCATTGTAAATCAGGAAGTGGATAATTTAAAAGCAATGGGAGTTACCATTATGACCGATATGGTTATCGGTAAGGTGCTCTCCATTGAAGAATTGATAAAAGAAGAAGGGTTTGACGGCATCTTTATCGGGACGGGAGCCGGACTCCCCGGTTTCTTAGGTATTGATGGAGAAAACCTGAATGGCGTTTATTCAGCCAACGAGTTCTTGACACGTATCAACCTGATGAAAGCCTATCGATTCCCTGAGTATGATACTCCCATCCACTTTGGCAACGATGTTGTGGTTGTGGGCGGTGGAAATGTGGCGATGGATGCGGCTCGGTCGGCAAAACGACTGGGTGCAGAAAATGTAACCATCGTTTATCGGCGTGGCAGAGATGAAATGCCGGCACGTCTGGAAGAAATCCATCATGCCGAGGAGGAAGGGATTGAGTTCCGACTCCTTTGCAATCCTACCGAGATTTTGGGTGATGAAAACGGCTGGGTAAAGCAAATCAAATGTGTTGAGATGGAATTGGGCGAGCCGGATGCTTCCGGTAGAAGACGACCGGTGGCAAAGCCGGATTCGGAATTCGTTCTGGATGTTGACGATGTAATCGTGGCAGTAGGTCAGACCCCCAACCCATTGATTAAATCCACCACAGAAGGTCTTGTTACCAATAGCCGTGGTTGTATTGTTGCCGAGGAAGAAACCGGAAAAACATCCCTTGATGGCGTTTATGCCGGCGGTGATGCGGTAACCGGAGCGGCGACAGTAATTCTTGCCATGGGCGCCGGAAAAAAGGCGGCAAAAGCCCTTCATGAATATTTATCAGCAAAGTAATTAAAATTTATATAAAGGAGATGTTAGTAATGACATTGAAAAATGAGTATCTTAAGAAGGTATTCGAACAGGTGCAGGCACGGGATAAGAACGAACCCGAGTTTCTGCAGACCGTAGAGGAAGTATTCTCCTCTTTGGAACCTGTTATGGAGAAGCATCCGGAGTTTGAACAGGCCGGATTGATGGAAAGAATGGTAGAGCCGGAGCGTGTTATCGAGTTCCGTGTTCCCTGGGTTGACGATGCAGGTAAAACCAACATTAACCGTGGTTTCCGTGTTCAGTTCAACAGCGCAATCGGTCCTTACAAGGGCGGTCTGCGTTTCCATCCCACCGTTTGCCTGAGCATCATGAAGTTCTTAGCTTTCGAGCAGACCTTCAAAAACTCCCTGACCAGCCTGCCTATCGGTGGCGGTAAGGGTGGTTCTGACTTCGATCCCAGAGGTAAGAGCGATGGCGAAATCATGAGATTCTGTCAGTCCTTCATGACCGAGCTCTACAGACACATCGGTCCTGATGTGGACGTTCCTGCCGGTGATATCGGTGTTGGCGCAAGAGAAATTGGTTACCTCTACGGTCAGTATAAGAGAATCAAGGGTTGTTGGGAGAACGGTGTTCTCACCGGTAAGGGTATCCCCTACGGCGGTTCCTTGATTCGTCCCGAGGCAACCGGTTTTGGTGCTACATACTATGCAAACGAAGTGCTGAAGCACTTTGGCGAAACCTTTGAAGGTAAGACCGTTGCAATCTCCGGTTTCGGTAACGTTGCA
>JAZRQC010000045.1:0-46063 GCA_045649565.1 Ructibacterium sp. | reverse complement strand
AACAAGCCTCAGGGAATGGTGGTGCATCCTGCTCCCGGTAATTATACCGGAACCTTGGTAAATGCTCTGCTTGCCCATTGCGGTGATTCCTTGTCCGGTATCAACGGAGAGAAACGGCCGGGAATTCTTCATCGGATTGATAAGGATACCAGCGGACTGTTATTGGTTGCCAAGAACGATATGGCGCACCAGTCCTTGGCGGAGCAAATCAAAGAACATTCTCTGACCCGTGCCTATATGGCGTTGTGCCATGGAGGTTTTAAGGAAGAGACGGGAACCGTTCGGCTTCCCATCGGCAGACATCCCATAGACAGAAAGAAGATGACGGTTACCTATCGGAATTCCAAGGAAGCGGTTACCAATTATAAGGTGATGGAGCGGTTGGGGAGTTACTCTTTGGTGGAGTGCCGATTGGAAACGGGACGAACCCACCAGATTCGGGTACATATGACCCATATGGGACACCCCATTGTAGGTGATCCTGTGTATGGCGTAAAGAAGGAGAATTTCTCCTTAAGCGGACAGTTGCTTCACGCCTATCAGGTGGGGTTTATTCATCCACGGACGGGTGAGTATCTGGAGTTTTCGGCACCTCTGCCTGAACATTTTGAAAAAGTTTTAAAAAGATTGAGAAATTTGTAGACAAAAAACAACCACTGTTGTATAATGGTGTTATAAGAGGGATGCTATGGGCTTCTGCAGGGAAGAATACTTCGTTGGAATTGACCTGCAATACATAGACAGTTGCTCTTTCGGTCGGGATTTTCTCACGTAATTTAAGGAAGTGCCCGACATGGATGGGTGCTTCTTTTTTTGTGCCCGTGGATGGTATCCCCTGATAAAAAGGTATGAACGACTACGCTTCGGAAAAGATAAGAGCGAGAAATACGATAGAAAAGAGAGGAATGGATGGAATGAAACATTTACTTGATGTAAAGGATTTGTCGGCAACAGAGATTCAGGAGATTCTGACCGAGGGATTTCGAATGAAACACGAAGTTCTGCAAAAAGGGAAGAAGGATAATTGCCTGAGCGGGAAAAGTATTATTACTCTCTTTTTTGAGAACAGCACACGGACAAGACTTTCTTTCGAGTTGGCATCTAAGTACTTAGGTGCTACCGCGGCAAACATTGCCGCTTCAGGAAGTAGCGTTGCCAAAGGTGAAACCTTGCTTGACACCGTGAAAACCATCGACAGTATGGGAGCGGATGTGATTATCATCCGTCACAGTTCTTCCGGTGCGCAGGAATTTGTTTCGGATTATACCAAGGCATCCATTGTTAATGCAGGTGACGGTTTGCATGCGCATCCTACCCAGGCGCTCCTTGATATGATGACCATGCAGGAGAAAAAAGGTGATTTGAAAGGTCTGCGTGTTGCCATTGTGGGTGATGTAAAGCATAGCCGTGTAGCAAGAAGTAATATTTATGGTTTAAAGACCATGGGTGCAGATGTTGTTCTGGCAGGACCTTCCACCCTGATGCCGGCAGAGGTTGAGCAAATGGGTGTTAAGGCTTACACCAATGTGGATCAGGCCATTGCAGGCGCCGATGTGGTAATGGGTCTTCGGATTCAGTTGGAACGGCAGAAGAAGGGAGCATTTCCATCTGTCGCAGAATATCACAAGTATTTTGGTGTCAATGCAGAGAGAATGCGATTGGCGGCGCCCGATGCTATTTTGATGCACCCGGGTCCTGTAAATCGAGGGGTAGAACTTTCTGCCGATATTATTGACGGACCCCAATCAGTGATTGAGGAACAGGTAACCAACGGCGTATGTGTGAGAATGGCTGTGTTGAAGATGCTCACTGACGGTGTAGAGAGATAGCAGGAGGGGAAATCATGAGTTTGTTGATACAAAACGGATGGGTTGTTGACCCGAAAAACAATATTGACGGAAAGATGGATATCCTGATTGAAAATGGCGTTATCAAGGAGGTTGCACCTTCGATTGACGCAACGGCAGATCAGGTGATTAATGCAGAGGGTAAAACCGTAGCGCCGGGTCTTGTGGATTTGCATGTGCACTTCCGTGAACCAGGCCTTGAGTACAAGGAGGATATCGAAACCGGAAGTCGTGCGGCTGCCAAGGGTGGCGTAACCACCGTGGTTTGTATGCCCAACACCAGTCCGGTGATTGATAATAAGGCGCAGGTTCGTTATGTAATGGAACGAGGCAAAGAAGTTGGATTGGTTAATGTTCTTACCTCCGGCTGTATTACCAAGGGTCAAAACGGTACTGAACTTGCGGAGATTGGCTCTATGAAGGATGCCGGTGCTGTGGCAGTAACCGATGACGGCAAGCCGGTAGGTTCTTCCGTTGTGATGCGGAAGGCTTTGGAATACGCCAAAATGTTTGATATTCCTGTATTCTCCCATAGTGAGGATTTGAGTCTTGTGGATGGGGGAAGTATGAACGAAGGTTACACCGCTACCGTGTTGGGTATTCCCGGAATCCCCAAGGCGGCAGAGAGTGTTGCAGTCAGCCGTGATGTGTTGATTGCAGAAGAGGTGGACGGCAGACTTCATGTTTGTCATGTCAGCACCAAGAATGCCATTGAGGCCATTCGGGCAGCAAAGGCAAGAGGTGTTAAGGTAACAGCAGAGACCGCACCCCACTATTTCAGCCTGACAGAGAAGGCTTGCGAAGGATACAACACCAATGCCAAGATGAATCCTCCCCTTCGGGATGACGAGGATGTGAAAGCGGTAATTGAGGCGCTGGCGGACGGAACGCTGGATGCCATTGCTACTGACCATGCTCCTCATCATCGGGACGAGAAGGATCTGGAATTTGATCAGGCAAGCAACGGTATCGTTGGTCTTGAGACTTCTCTTGGTTTGGGTGTGACTTATTTGGTAAAGACCGGCAAACTCACTCTGTCTCAGTTGATTGAGAAGATGAGTACCATTCCTGCAGAGATTATCAAAATTGACAGAGGTACCCTGGGTGTTGGTAAGGTTGCAGACTTGGTCATCTTCGATCCGGAACAATCTTACTGCGTGGATGTGAAGAATTTTGCATCCAAGGGTAAGAATTCCCCTTATGACGGCTTTGAACTGTACGGAAAAATCGCATGGACAGTAACCGGCGGTAAGGTTGTATATGAAGGATAATCACCCATCACGGGAGATTGCATAGAATACGAAAGATAGAAACAAAACAGGAGGACAGAAACGTGATTGATGTATTGATTGAAAAAATTAAGGAGCGGAAGAACCCCACCGTAGCAGGTCTTGATCCGAAACTCGACTATGTTCCGGAAGAAATGAAAGCGGCGGCGTTCAAGGAATATGGTGAAACCTTTGCCGGTGCGGCAAAAGCCATTTTGGAATTTAACAAAACTCTGATTGATGCCCTTTGTGATATTGTTCCTGCGGTAAAGCCTCAGGCGGCGTATTACGAGATGTATGGCGTTGAAGGTATCAAGTGCATGCATGAAACCATTGCTTATGCTAAGAAAAACGGTATGTATGTAATTCTGGACGGTAAGCGTGGCGATATCGGTGCTACTTCCGAAGCCTATGCCAAGGCGTATTTGGGCAAAACCGAATTGGGCTCCGGTTGTGAAGAGGCTTTTGGAGCTGATTGCCTGACGGTGAATCCCTATTTGGGCACCGATGGTATCAAGCCTTTCACCGATCAATGTGCGGCAAACGGAAAAGGAATCTTTGTTCTTGTAAAGACTTCAAACAAGTCCTCCGGTGAGTTGCAGGATTTGAAGTCCGATGGCAAATATATTTATGAGCATATGGCAGACCTTGTAAAAGAATGGGGTTCTGACCTGATCGGTGTGAACGGATACAGTAGTGTAGGTGCCGTAGTCGGCGCAACCTATCCTGAGCAGGCAGAGGCTTTAAGACGGCAGATGCCCCATACTTACTTCCTGGTTCCCGGCTATGGTGCTCAGGGCGGTAAGGCAGAGGATGTGGCAAAGAGCTTTAATCAGGACGGTCTCGGTGCTATTGTCAATGCATCTCGTTCCATTATGTGTGCATATCAGAAGCAGGGTGGCACCTTGGGTGATGCGGCAAGAGCAGAGGCGATTCGTATGCGGGATGATATCTTAAGCGCACTTTAATGAAGTTTACGGCTCCATGGATTTTATGTCTGTGGGTTTAAAGGAGGAAATTACCAATGATTTGTGAGTTGGTGAAGAAACAACGACTCTCTGAGACTATTTATGATTTTACGGTTTGTTGCCCCGAAATGGCAGAAAAGGTAAAGTCAGGACAGTTTTTGCATATCCTCTGTGGAGGAGATGCATATCTTCGTCGTCCCATCAGTATTTGTGATGTGACAGAGGGAAAGTATATTCGGTTTATCTTCGAAACCAGAGGTAAGGGGACCGAGGCACTTGCGAAACATCAAGTGGGAGAGAAGTTGGATATTTTAGGACCCTTGGGGAATGGCTTTGATGTTCATAAAGAAGATCAGGAAGAAATTCTGCTCATTGGCGGTGGTATCGGCGTCTTCCCTTTGCTGAATCTGGCAAAGCAGTTAGATGGAAAAGCCACGGTAATACTGGGCTTTCGAAACAAGGATGCCGTGTTAATGGAAGAGGAATTCCGTGCTGTCTCCAAAGAGGTTTTTGTTGCTACAGACGACGGAAGTTACGGCCATCATGGATTTGTAACCGATGTGATGCAGAAGATTATGGAAGACACTTCGGTTTCTCGGGTTTATACCTGTGGTCCCACACCCATGATGAAGAAGATTGGGGAGATGGCAATGGCGGAGCAGATTCCTTGTCAGGTTTCTTTGGAAGAACGAATGGGATGCGGTGTGGGCGCTTGTGTAACCTGCACCTGCAAAGTAAATGGTGCCAACAAACGTGTATGTAAGGATGGCCCTGTATTCGATGCCAAGGAGGTGGAGTGGAATGGCTAATATGTCTGTGAATATTGCCGGTGTGGAATGGAAAAACCCGGTAACCACCGGCTCCGGCACCTTTGGATTTGGCAGAGAGTATAGCGAATATTTCGACCTTTCCGAACTTGGTGCAGTTTGTTTAAAAGCCCTTTCGGCAGTCCCCAGATTGGGCAATCCCTCTCCTCGAATTGCGGAAACAGAAAAGGGAATTTTAAATAGTGTAGGTTTGCAGAATCCCGGTGCAGAGGCTTTTCTGGAAAGGGAACTTGCATGGCTCAGAACCTATGACACCAAGTTGATTGCCAACCTTTGTGGATCTACGGTGGATGATTATATTGCAGTTGCTGAGATTTTGGGTGACAACGTGGATATGTTCGAACTGAACATTTCCTGCCCCAATGTAAAAGAGGGCGGTATGGCGTTCGGAACCAGCGCAAAGATGATTGAGGAGATTACCTCCAAGGTTAAGGCGGTCTCTAAGGTTCCCTTGATTGTAAAACTTTCACCCAATGTAACCGATATTGCCGAGATGGCAAGAGCGGCAGAGGCAGGTGGTGCAGATGCACTCTCTTTGATTAACACTCTTTTGGGTATGAAGATTGATATCAAGACAAGACGTCCCATCCTCCACAATAACATGGGCGGTTTGTCAGGCCCTGCAGTAAAGCCTGTGGCGGTTCGGATGGTATATCAGGTTCGGCAGGCGGTATCGGTTCCCATTATCGGTATGGGCGGTATCACCACCGGAGAAGATGCTATTGAGTTCATGTTGGCAGGCGCCAATGCGGTGGCTGTGGGAACGGCAGGAATTGTTGATCCCTATGCATGGATTCGGGTTCGTAACGGAATCGAAAAATATCTGGACGACAATGGCATCAAAGATGTGAATGACATTGTCGGAACAGTTCAAATGAACGGAAAATAAGAAAGGAAGGTTGAAAACAATGACAAGAGATGAAATTATTGCAATGATGAAAGAAGCAGAGGTTCTTCTGGAGGGACATTTTCTGTTGACCTCAGGACGGCACAGCGACAAGTATATGCAGTGTGCAAAGATTTTCCAGAATGCAAAGTACAGCGAACCTCTTTGCGCAGAACTGGTAAAGCAGTACAAGGATGACAATGTGGAATTGGTTATCGGCCCTGCGATCGGTGCGATTCAAATGTCCTACGAAGTAGGTAAGCAGTTGGGTGTTAAGAATATCTTTGCAGAAAGAGAGAACGGTGCAATGACCCTCCGTCGTGGCTTCACCATCGAAAAGGGTCAAAGAGTTCTGATTGTAGAGGATGTTGTTACTACCGGCGGTAGTGTTCGGGAAGTAATGGATCTTGTGAAAGAGTGTGGCGGTGAAATCGTTGGTGTTGGTTCTATCGTTGACAGAACCGGTGGCAAGATTGATTTCGGTGTGCCTTATCGTAGTGCATTCTCCATGGATATTACTTCTTATGAGCCGGACGAATGCCCCATCTGTAAGAGCGGTATGCCCTTGGTAAAACCCGGCAGCCGTGGTGCAAAATAGGATGGCAGGAGAACATAGCGGACACAGAAAGCGCCTGGATGAAAAGGCAAAGCTGTTGGGCTTTGACATGCTGGAAGAACATGAGCAACTGGAAAAGTTGCTGTTTAGCATTATCCCGCAGGGAAACACCAATCCATTGGCGCATCAGTTGTTGGAGCATTGTGGTTCTTTGTATGGTGTGCTCACCGCAGACCCTGTGGAATTGACAAAAATTCCCGGTGTGGGACATCGTACAGCCCAGTTCCTCCACGATTTACTTCCCCTGCTTGGTTGTGTGGAACGTTGTATGCTTCGTGAAAACGAAAAGCAGTTTCCCTTTTTGGGGACGGTGGAAGAGCGAGGCGCATTTGCCAAAAGTCTCTTTTACGGAAAACTGACCGAATGTTGTTATCTGGTTAGCCTGAACAAGAAGAAGCAAGCCTACCGATATGATATGGTGTCAGAGGGCGGAGAGAACGAAACACCTGTTTACATTAAGGAACTGGTTAAGTTGGCGCTCCGTACCAATGCGGATTCTGTCATGATGGTACATAATCATCCCTCGGGGAAGTTGATTCCTTCTCGGTCGGATATTGAAGCAACGCGGAAACTTTCCCAAAGTATGGATGCGGTGGGAATTGAACTGATCGATCACATTATTGTGTCTTGCGGAGAGTATATCAGTCTGAAACAGATGGATATCTATTAAAAAGCCTCTTATTTTAGCGTAAAAAAGTTATAAAGAAAACCTGTCATATACGATGGGTTTTCTTTTTCGTTTTCGGCAAAAATGGGATGAAAACCACGGCAAATTTGACAAACGGAGGAAAATGCGGTACAATAGGTCAGAAATGTTGCAAAAAAAGGAGGATTCCTATGCAGAAAAAACGATTGCTTATCATGGGAATTGTATTAGCTTTGGTTGTAACCATGGTTCAGACAACAATTTTTGCCGAAGAACTTGTCTTTTGGGATGTGCCGAAAGATGCGTGGGAGGCACCTTATGTTTATGAGTTGGTAGAGCGTGGCATTGTCAACGGCTACGAGGATGGTGCGTTTGGACCGACAACACCGGTTCAAAGATGTGAGTATGCAAAGATGCTGGTGGGAATATCCGACACCCCTGTCAGCACCAGCATTACTACCCCCTTTGTGGATGTACCTGATTGGCAGTGGTATTTTTCCTATGTGAATAGTGCGACGCCCTACATGACGGGATTTACCCGAGACGGACAACTTTATTTTGATCCGGAGGCCTATGCTACCCGTGAGGATATCACCGTGGCATTGATTAAGGCTTTGGGAATCGATGCATCTCCCTATATGAATCAGGACGGATATCTGGAAACTTACTTTAATGATGTACACACCATCTCCGTTCACAACCGCCCTTACATTGCAGCGGCGTTGGATAGAGGTTATATCACCGGAGATGTTGGCGGAACCTTCCGTGGTCAGGATACCATCATCAGAGCAGAGGTTGTGGCAGTTCTCTGTCGGGCGTTTCCCAAATAAGATTTTATGCGGTGCAGTCGATTGACTGCGCCGTTCTTTATCAAGTTAGAAATGGAGTGATTGGATGCAATACCGTTTAGATCCCAAAAGCGGCAACAAACTTTCGGTGTTAGGTTATGGTTGTATGCGTTTTACGCGAAAGGGAAAGAATATTGATCAGGCAAAGGCGGAAAAAGAGATGGCCTATGCCATAGAGCAGGGGGTTAACTACTTTGATACCGCCTATATCTACCCCGGTAACGAGGTGGCGGTAGGGAAGTTTCTTGCCAAAGGCTATCGTGACAAGGTGTATCTTGCCACCAAACTTCCGCATTATATGGTAAAGTCCATCGAGGATGCAGACCGCATCTTTGAGGAGGAGCTGAACCGTCTTCAAACCGACCATATTGACTACTACCTGATGCATATGCTCACCGATATCAAAAGTTGGGAACGGCTCTGCGAATTGGGTATCAAGGAATGGATTCAAAAGCGAAAAGATGCAGGACAAATCCGTCAGGTAGGGTATTCCTATCATGGAGGAACTACGGGATTTTTGCAGATTATTGACGCCTATGATTGGGATTTTTGCCAGATTCAGTTTAACTATATGGACGAAACAACCCAAGGCGGTGTTGAGGGTCTTCGTCGGGCGGCAGAAAAGGGAATTCCGGTGATTATCATGGAACCTTTGCGAGGCGGCCGTCTGGCGGGGGGGCTTCCTGATGGTGCGAAGAAAGTGTTCAAGCAAGCAGATGCTTCTCGTTCTCCTGTGGAATGGGGACTCCGTTGGATATGGAATCATCCCGAGGTTACCACGGTTCTGTCGGGAATGAACGACATGGCACAGGTGGAGGAAAATGTTCGGGTGGCATCCGATGCTACCGCCAACAGCCTGACAGAAGAGGAACTTAATGTGTTTGAGCGAGCAAAGGAAGAGATCAATCGTCTGGTCAAGGTGAATTGTACCGCATGCCGATATTGTATGCCCTGTCCGCAGGGGGTGGATATTCCCACCTGTTTCCGATGCTATAATGTTCGGTTTTCGGACGGATGGTTCAACGGACTTCGGGAATACTTTATGTGTACCACACTCCGTGCCAAAAAGACCAATGCATCCTTGTGTGTTGGTTGTGGCCTGTGTGAGAAGCATTGTCCTCAGTCTATTCCTATCCCCAAGGAATTGGAAAATGTTAAGAAGAAAATGGAGGGTATTCCCTATAAGGTTGCCCGATTTGTGTCAAAAATTGTAAAGTTCTAAGATGGGAGGTGCAGTATGGTTCGGTTTGCAAATGAAAAGGATATGCCGTTTTTGAAGCATGCATGGGATGTTTGTTTCCATGACCCCCAAGCCTTCATTGATTGGAATTTTTCCGAAAACTTTTCCTATACTGACACCATCATTGCCGAGTGGGATGGTGTTCCTGCCTCTAATATGCAGTTGATGCCCCACAGAATTTCTCTGGGTGAGAAAGTGTATTCTGTAAACTATGTGTCAGGGGTAGCGACTCTGCCTGAATTCCGTCATCGTGGTCTGGTACGGGAAATGTTTCGGTTCGGTTTCCCCAAAATGAAGGAACGGGAAGAGCCCATTAGTTTGCTGGTTCCTTTCAATTATCCGTTTTATGAGAAGTTCGGGTATCGTCAGTGTTATACCAAGATATTCCGATATGTGGATGAACCGACCCAAGAGGCATACACCCCTGAAATCAATCAGGAACTGATTCAAACCATGGACGAGATTTACAGAAAAGCCATGGCAGGAAAAAGTGGTTATGCCATCCGTTCCCATGGGGATTGGCGGAAGATTCTTACCGATTTGTTGGTAACATCTGAAGGGAAGGTGGCTTTTCATGAGGTTTGCGGCGTGAAGGTCGGCTATGCTTTGATGACCGCCAAAACCGAAGGAGAGGGATGGGAAATCCACGAAATGTTAGGGGATATTTCTATTCCTTGTCAAGAGGAAGAAAAGCCCTATGCCATGGCACGGATATTGGATGCGAAAAGAGTCTTAGGTGATTTGGCAACGGATTTTCAAGGAGAGGTTCGGTTGCGGATTCAGGACGAACAAATATCTGAAAACAACGTGACTCTTCATATTGAGCATGGGAAGATAACACCTTGTGAGGAATTTGACATTTCACTTGATATTAAGGAACTGGCATCGTTGGTATTTGGATTCTGTGAGGATGTTACAGGAACGGGCTTGTTCCCGAAACATGAAAATTATCTGAATTTGATATTTTAGAAGAGGTGGTGTAAGCCACCTTTTTTCTTTCGACAAGGATTCAAGTTCTTTGACAGTATAAAAAGAATCCCTCCGTCAATAATGAAACAAGATAGAAAATCTTGGATGGACGGAGGACATAGCATGAACAAGGTGGAAATCTGTGGGGTCAACACGGCAAAATTGCCGATTCTGTCAGAACAGGAAAAGCGAGAACTTTTTGACCGGGTTCAGGCAGGGGACAAGGAGGCGCGGCAAGAATTCATTTATGGGAATTTGCGGTTGGTTCTCAGTATTCTGCAACGGTTCCACAACCGTGGCGAGAATGCGGATGACCTTTTTCAGATTGGGTGCATTGGGTTGATTAAAGCGCTGGATAATTTTGACACGTCCCATGATGTGAAGTTCTCCACCTACGCCGTACCCATGATCATAGGGGAGATTCGTCGATACCTTCGGGATAACAATCCCATTCGGGTCAGTCGTTCCATTCGGGATACTGCCTATCGTTCCCTGTCCATCAAAGAACGGATTGCCGCCACCACGGGAAAAGAGCCGACAATAGAGGAGATTGCCAAGGAGTTGCAAATCACTCCGGAAGAAGTATCTATGGCGTTGGATGCCATTTTGGATCCCGTTTCTCTGCAGGAACCCATCTACCATGACGGAACCGATGCGGTCTTTGTGATGGATCAGGTGAAGGATGAAAAGAACATTGACGATTCTTGGTTGGAAAAAATCTCCTTGAAAGAGGCTATGAAGAAATTGGGGGAGCGGGAGCAGTATATCTTGAATCTTCGGTTCTTCGAGGGGAAAACCCAAATGGAGGTGGCAAAGGAAATCGGCATCTCTCAGGCACAGGTTTCACGATTGGAGAAGAACGCCCTTCAACATATGAAGAAACATCTGTAAAACGGCAGAAAAAAGGAGCGGAAACCTTGGTTTCCGCTCCGTGTTTTATAAGGATAAAAGCTCCGTTGCATTTTTGTAGAAGATTTTTTCCAGTTCATCCTCCGAAAGGCCTAAACTGTTGATAACCTCCAATTCTCGCTTTGGTCCCCACATGGGATAGTCGGTACCAAAGAGAACAAAATCGGTGCCGAATACATCAATCATCTTCCGCATTTTTTCAGGGGGAAGGATATAACTGCTGGAGGATGTGTCTACCCAAAGACGGTAAGTTTTCAAATATTTTTCCGCCTCGTCCCATTCGGACCACCCTGCAAAGTGAGCCCCGATGACCTGTAACTTGGGGAAGTTGTCAAGAACGGTGGCAAGTTGGTGGGGGTGGCTAAAGTTGTATCGATAATCACCAATGTGAAAGAGAATGGGGAGTTTTCCCTGAGCGGCTTCATACATGGCAAATGCCTTGGGGTCATCAATGGCAAATTTTTGAAAATCCGGGTGGAGCTTGATTCCTTTGAAGCCCATTGCCATTGCCCGTTCCACTTCGGCACCCGGGTCATCCATATCCGGATGAAGTGCCATAAACCCAATCAGTTGATTTTCGTATTCCGAGATGGCTTTTGCTAAAAAGTCATTGATTCGTGACACCTGATGAGGCGTTGTTGCCACCGAATGCACCAAAAACTTGGAGATACCGGCTTCATTACCGGAGCGGATCAATGCTTCAATAGTGCCGTCACCGAACATGGGAATCTCGTAAAACTCACTGATGCTTTGTACGGCGGCTTCACTGATTTTTTTCGGATAGATATGAGTGTGTGCATCGATAATCATAATTTTCGCTTCTTTCTGAAAGGATAGTACCAGTATAGCACACAAAATGAAGAAAAAACAAGGAACAACTTGGACAAAATGTACGTTGCTTTTCCTTGTTGTTTTTGTTATAATGATTTAAATGATAGAAAAGGCGAAAAAGTGATTATAGTGATTGTACAGTAGTGCAATTGGGAAAAGGAGCGAAAACTATGACAGGAAAACAAAGAGCAAATCTTCGGAAGATGGCAAACACCATTCCTGCCCTTTACCAGATTGGAAAGGATGGCATTTCGGAGAATGTGGTAAAACAGTTGGATGACGCTTTGGAGGCGAGAGAACTGATTAAGGTTCACGTGTTGGAAAGTGCCATGCTGTCCACACGGGAGGCATCCGATGACGTAGCAGAAGCTTTGGGCGCAGAGTGCATCCAGACCATTGGCGGAAAGTTTGTCCTTTATCGGGAATCCAAGGAAAACCCCAAGATTGTTATCGATTAGGAGTTTGCCATGTTTCAGTATTTATTATTTGATCTGGACGGAACTTTGACCGACCCTTATGAAGGGATTACCCGATGCTTTCAGTATGCTCTGGAGGCCTATGGCATTCAGGAGGAACAGAAAAACCTGAAACGGGTGATTGGTCCGCCTTTGATAGATTCCTTTATGGAATTTTACGGATTCTCAAGAGAAAAGGGTGAAGAAGCAGTTGCAAAATATCGGGAACGATTCTCTCGGGTAGGTCTTTTTGAAAACCGAGTATATTCGGGAATTGGACAGATGCTTGCAAAACTTCAAAAGGCAGGAAAAACCATCTGCCTTGCCACCGCCAAGCCGGAGGTTTATGCCAAGCGGATTTTGGAGAAGTTTGACCTTGCTCAATACTTTACCGTAGTGGTTGGAGCCGAGTTTAATGGAACGAGAAACTATAAAGATGAAATCATTGCCGAGGTGCTGAAGCAATTGGA
This sequence comes from Ructibacterium sp., assembly GCA_045649565.1. Lineage (GTDB taxonomy): Bacteria > Bacillota > Clostridia > Monoglobales > Monoglobaceae > Ructibacterium. Next base: position 33,283 of record JAZRQC010000045.1, on the reverse strand, counting down.
TAACCCTCCTTTTGAGGAGGTTTTGATGATTGGCGATCGCAAACAGGATATTGTGGGAGCAAAGGCCTGCGGTGTTTCTGCGTTGGGGGTTCGGTTTGGATATGCAGAACCCATGGAGCTTGAGAATGCAGGATGTAGTTGCTATGCCGAGACGGTCAAGGAACTTGAAAGCTATCTTTTGACTCACTAAATCTCGCCCAAGGTGATGCGGATGCCCTTGGTTAAAATGGCGTCTAAAACCTGACTTTCGGTGAGGGTTTTGATGGGGACTTGGTTTTGATCTAAGACCTGAATGGTGTAGTATTTATGATAAGAAAGTTTGCGCAGGATTTTCCGCGCAGGAAAGTCTTGATATGCAGTTAACAAGTCGGTGCGGGTGAAGGAATCCCGTTCCGGCTTTTCTTTATAGCAGAGCAGTTCTCGCAATGCCTGGTGGGAGATGCTTTTTTCCTCGGTTATCAGATTTCCCATAAGGAAAATACCGATAAGAAGCAGAGAAAACTGAAAGGATGAGGTTAGGAAAAAATAGAGCGCAAGACCTAAAAGGCACAGAGCAATCCATCGACTGATACGAGCGGTGGTTTGCCATGCAGAGATGGCATCGGAAGACAACGTGAGCAGAGCCCGGAGGATTCGACCTCCGTCCAAAGGAAGGCAGGGGAGGAGGTTAAGTGCACCCAAGGCAAAGGCGGAAAGGGCAGTGTAGGAAAGAAGTTCTGAGTGATAGGCTTTGAATAGAACCCAGAAGAGCAGGGAGAGGGCCATGCTGGAAAGAGGACCTGCAAGGGCGGTGAGAATTTCTTTTGCAGGAGACTTGATGACGGGGTCTTTGAGTTTGGCACATACCCCAAAGGGAAGAAAGGCAACCCCTGAAAAGGAGATGCCGAGAGTCCTTCCCACCAGAAGGTGTGCAAGTTCGTGAAGGAGAGCAAGTCCCCAACTGATAGCGAAAAAGGGAAGATAGTCCCCGAGGTAAGCAGACAGAAATAATAGAGGGAGCAAAAGATGGACGCGGATTTTCTTTCCAAGGGGAAGTTCCATGGAGTGAGCGGAGAGAATTTTCATTGAGGGGGAGCAATCCTTTCTTTGACCCAGTGCGGGATTTTTTCGGTGGGAATGGATACCTCGTATCGCAGAGCATCCCCCAGTGCTCGGGCGCAGTTGTTCAGGAAGGGAGCGGGAAGAATATGCATCAGGAAAAGAAGAATGCCACACACCAAAGACGCCACAAGTTGCTTGGAGAACAAGCGGAGCCACGCGGGATAGGAAGGAGAAGATTTTTTTGTTCCGGATCTGTTTCGAGAAGAATCTGTCAAGGTAACACCTGCTTTCCTTTTCAAAAGTTGGGTTGGTAATATTTATGGGACGAACTGTAAGATTATGCTTGTATCTTTTGGAAAAATAGTGTATGATATAAGTGATGATGAAAAGCATAGGAGGACCGCTATGTATCGTGCAAAATTGGAACAATGCTTAAAGCGGGTGCAAAAGCCTGCTCGTTACATTGGAAATGAATTTAATAGTGTCCATAAGGAATGGAACGAAGATATGGTGAGTGTGGCGTTCTGCTTCCCTGATGTGTATGAGGTGGGAATGTCTCATTTGGGTATGAAGATTCTTTATCATATGCTCAATGATCGGGAAGATACTGTCTGTGAACGTGTCTTTGCACCTTGGGATGATATGGAACAAGAACTTCGGAAGGAAGGGATCCCCCTTCTGTCCATGGAGAGTTGTGTGCCTGTTCGGGACTTTGATTTGGTGGGATTCACCCTGCAGTATGAGATGAGTTATTCCAACATTGTTAATATGCTGGACCTGGCAGGAATTCCCCTTCGCACCAAGGACAGAGCACGGGACGATGCCTTTGTCCATTGCGGAGGTCCTTGCGCTTATCATGCGGAACCTTTGTCCGAACTGGTGGACTTCTTTATCTTAGGTGAGGGTGAAGAGGTCAACGGTGAGGTGGTAGAAGTCTTTAAGACATGGAAAAAGAGTGGAAAATCCCGTGAGGAATTCCTGATGGAGATTGCAAAGATTCAAGGTGTTTATGTTCCTTCGTTCTATGATGTGGCTTATAACGAGGACAACACCATCAAATCCTTTGAACCCAATCGTGATGGGGTTCCCAAACAGGTGAAAAAGCGAATCATCAAGGATATGGATAACACCTATATCCCTGAAAAGTTGATTGTTCCCTTTATGGAGACGGTTCACGATCGGATTATGCTGGAACTGTTCCGAGGCTGTATCCGTGGTTGTCGGTTCTGTCAGGCAGGATATATCTACCGTCCTGTGCGGGAACGGTCGGTGGATAAACTTTTGAAAGTTGCAGAAAATTCCATTGCCAATACCGGGTACGAGGAGATGTCTATGACCTCCCTGAGTACCAGCGACTATACCAAATTATTTGAACTGACCGATGGCCTTCTTGACCTGACAGTGGATAAGAGAATCAATCTGTCTCTGCCCTCTTTGCGTGTGGATAACTTCTCCATGGAGTTGATGGAAAAGGTGCAGAAAGTCAAGAAGAGTGGCCTTACCTTTGCACCTGAGGCAGGAACCCAACGGCTCCGTGATGTCATCAATAAAAACGTACTGGAAGAGGATTTGATGCGGACATCGAAGATTGCCTTTTCCGGTGGCTATAACCGAATCAAACTCTACTTTATGTTGGGTCTTCCCACCGAGACCGAAGCGGATGTTTTAGGAATCGGAGAACTTGCCCAAAAGGTGATTGATTCCTTCTATGAGATTCCCAAGGAGGAACGGAAAGGGCGGAGTATTTCGGTGACGGTGAGCACCTCCTTCTTTGTTCCAAAGCCTTTTACACCTTTCCAGTGGGAACCGCAGAATCGGATTTCCGAGATGGAGGACAAGGCCAGAATGCTGAAGGATTCCATCACCAATAAAAAGATTGTTTATAACTGGCATAATAGTGATGTAAGTTTCTTGGAGGAGGTCTTTGCCAAGGGCGACCGCAGACTGGGTGATGTGTTGATTGAAGCTCAGAAATTGGGATGTAAGTTTGACGGATGGACCGACTTCTTCGATTACGATAAGTGGATGCAGGCCTTTGAAAACTGCGGTATTGATCCTGAGTTCTATGCTCTTCGTCGGATTGGCTTGGACGAAATTCTGCCTTGGGATTATGCGGATATCGGTGTCAGCAAAGAGTTCCTGAAAAAGGAATACGAAAAAGCATACCGGGGTGAAACCACTCCTTCCTGTCGGGAGAAGTGCAGCGGTTGCGGTGCTACCCAATTCGGAGGAGGTGTCTGCTATGAGTAAGTGGCGAGTGGTCTTTTCCAAAACGGGAATGGGAAAGTATATTTCCCATCTGGATTTGCTTCGATGTTTTACCCGTGCCATTGGGCGGAGTGGGCTTCCTGTAGTCTATTCTCAAGGGTTTAACCCCCACCAAAAGATGACCTTTTCGCTTCCGTTACCCATTGGTGTTACCAGTGAGTGTGAGACGGTGGATATTCAATTCGAGGACGGGATAACACCTGATGAGATTCAGGAAAAGTTGAATCAGAATCTACCCATGGACATGAAGGTTTTGGCAGTACATGAGCCAATGATTAAAGCGGCGGATATTGTTTCTGCAGAATATTCCATGCGAGCGTTCACCAAGAAAGGGGCAGAGGAAAAACGTCTGCAGGACTTCTTTGGCTCCGGTGAGATTTTGGTTGCAAAAAAGACCAAGAAAAAAGGTGAAAAACAGATTAACCTGATGGACTACCTCCGTGCATGGGAAGTGGTAGAAGTTGCTGAGGACAACCTTGCCTTGCGTGTGGTACTGGACGCCGGCGGTGAACGTAACTTAAAGCCGGATATTTTAGCATCGGCAATGGGAGAATTTCTGACAGAGTGTGAGATTTCCGATTGGGAGATTCATCGGCAGAAAATCTTCTGTAAGGACGAAAAGGGTGTTCAAAAAATCTTTGATTAAAAAAGGCGGACATATTTGTCCGCCTTTTTGCATAGGATGAAACCAAAGGGGGTGCCAAGATGCCGTTGGATGCAGGAACGATGGTGCTTTACACCATTGGGTTTTTTCTTCTTTATCTGCTCTGTTGGTTCTTCATCAAACCGCTCAAGTGGCTCTTGGGTCTGCTTGGTGTGGGAGTTTGGGGAGGCCTTGCAATCTTCTTGTGGAACCTGATTGGAACAAGAATGGGAATGGGACTGAATCTTAATCCTTTGACCGCTATGTTTGCCGGTGTTTTGGGGGTTCCGGGGATGATTTTGACGGGGGTTTTGAGCAGATTTTTATAAAGATAGCAGAATAACCAAAAAACGACGGAAATTTCCATGGTTTTTCCATGGGAAAATCTGTCGTTTTTCTTTGGATTTTCCTTGACAAAATAAGGGTTTGCCGTTACAATGTAAAGTGGTGTAAAAATTTTTTTGATGATAATAATATTCTGTCAGAATGGAGCGATAACATTGAGCATACAACGTCTGTTTGTAGAAAAGAAAAAAGGCTTCGATGTAGAAGCCAAAGCCATGTACCATGACTTGAAGGAGAACTTAGGCTTAAAGGGGCTTAGCGGAGTACGTATGATTAACCGCTATGATGTGGAAGGCCTTTCCGATGCAGAACTGGAACTGACCAAGGATACCGTCTTTGCAGAGCCTCAGGTGGATACCCTTGTTCGGGAGAACCTTGAGATTTCCGAGGGCAAGTGTTTTGCTATGGAATATCTGCCCGGTCAGTTTGACCAGAGAGCGGATAGCGCGGCGCAGTGTGTCCAGATTATGACCGGCGGCGAAAAGCCTATCGTTCGTACCGCAAAGATTGTAGTACTTCTTGGCGATGTTAGCGATGAGGAACTCCACGCCGCAGAGAACTACTGCGTAAACCCGGTGGAATCCAGACTTGCAAGTTTCGAAAAGCCGGAAACCTTAAAGGACAAGCTGGAGGCTCCTGCGGATGTTAAGGTGCTGGACGGCTTTATTGATCTGGACGAGGATGGCTTAAAGGCATTCCTTTCCGAACTGGGTCTGGCTATGGATTTGGACGATGTGAAGTTCTGTCAGGATTATTTTAAGAATACAGAGAAGAGAAATCCCACCATTACCGAGGTGCGGATGATTGATACCTATTGGTCTGACCATTGTCGTCACACCACCTTCTCCACCATTTTGGACAACGTGGAGATTGAAGATAAGTTTGTGAAGAAGGCCTATGATGCGTACCTTGATTCCAGAAAAGCAGTTTATGGTGACAGAAAGAAGAACATCTGTCTGATGGACATTGCGACCATGGCTGTGAAGGAACTGAAGAAGCAGGGCGTTTTGACCGCTCTTGACGAATCCGAGGAAATCAATGCATGTTCCATCAATGTGAAAGTGGACATGGAAGACGGAACATCCGAGGATTGGCTTGTAATGTTCAAGAACGAAACCCACAACCACCCCACCGAGATTGAACCCTTTGGTGGTGCGGCAACCTGTCTTGGCGGTGCTATCCGTGACCCGCTGTCGGGACGTTCTTATGTATATCAGGCAATGCGTGTAACCGGTTCCGGTGACCCCAGAGCTACTTTGAAAGATACCATGCATGGAAAACTTCCTCAGCGGAAGATTACTGTGGGTGCGGCACAGGGTTACAGCTCCTATGGTAACCAGATTGGTCTTGCTACCGGTCAGGTAGCCGAGATTTATGATCAGGGCTACATTGCAAAGAGAATGGAAATCGGTGCGGTTATCGCAGCGGCTCCCAAAGAAAATGTTATCCGTGAAGTACCGGAGGCAGGCGATGTGGTTATCCTCCTTGGCGGTATGACCGGACGTGACGGCTGTGGCGGTGCAACCGGTTCTTCCAAGGCTCATGATGATTCCTCTTTGGAATCCTGCGGTGCGGAAGTACAAAAGGGTAACGCTCCGGTAGAGCGGAAGCTCCAGAGACTTTTCAGAAAGAAAGAAGTAACCACATTGATTCGTCGTTGTAACGACTTCGGTGCAGGCGGTGTTTCTGTTGCCATCGGCGAGTTGGCAGACGGTCTTAAGATTAACCTTGACAAGGTTCCCAAAAAGTACGAGGGTCTGGACGGAACCGAGCTTGCCATCTCCGAATCTCAGGAGAGAATGGCGGTTGTAGTTCGTGCCAAGGACGTGGACAAGTTCATCGAAGAGGCAGATAAGGAGAACTTAGAGGCAGTTGTAGTTGCAGAAGTAACCGACACCAACCGCTTGACTATGGCGTGGCGTGGAACCACCATTTGTGATATCAGTCGTGACTTCTTGAACACCAATGGTGCGGAAAAGCATAACGATGTTTACGTTCCTGCAGGTGACTACAGCAAGGAACTCTTTGAAAATACTCCTGCGGGCAACAATTGGTCCGAGAAACTTCATAACCTGATGGGAGATTTGAACATTGCTTCCCAGAAAGGTCTGGTAGAGCGGTTCGACAGTACCATCGGTGCAGGCTCTGTCTTTATGCCCTATGGCGGTAAGTATCAGCTGACTCCCCAGCAGAACATGGTAGCGAAGATTCCTACCATCCATAAGGAAACCAACACTGCAACGGTTATGAGTTACGGTTACAATCCTGTTATCTCCAAGGCAAACCCCTATTTGGGTGCGATGTATGCGGTGGTTGATTCTGTGACCAAGGCAGTCTGTGCCGGTGCAGATTATAAAGATATCTACCTGACCTTCCAGGAATACTTTGAGCGTCTCGGAAATGATCCCAAACGTTGGGGTAAGCCTTTGGCGGCACTCCTCGGTGGTTTTGCCGCCCAAAAGGCGCTGGGTATTGCGGCAATCGGCGGTAAGGACAGTATGTCCGGCTCCTTCAACGAGATTGATGTTCCCCCCACCCTGACTTCTTTTGCGGTGGCTCCTATCTCTGCCAAGACTGCAAACTCCGGCGAGTTCAAGAATGCAGAAAACTCTGTATTCTGGCTCAAGCCCAAATATGATGAGAACAATCTGCCCAACTTCGAGAGCCTGAAAGCGCTCTACGGCATGGTATGTAACATGATTAACGATACCACCATCGGCCTGATCCGGTCTGCTTGGGCAGTAGGTGCAGGCGGTGTGATGGAAGCCATCTGTAAGATGGGCTTTGGTAACAAGATTGGTCTGGCATTCACCGATTGTTGCGATAAGAAGAGTCTCTTTGATGCGGCATACGGAAGCATCATCGTGGAAGTGAAGGGCAATGGCGCATTCTGCTTCAGCAATGAGTATATCGATGCTGTGAAGTTGGGTCATACCACCGCGGATGGAAAGATTACCATCGAGGGTGAAGAGATTGCATTGGATAGCCTGATTTCTGCTTGGCAGAAGCCTTTGGAAGAAGTTTTTGCCACCGATGCTAAGTGTGAAGATGTTGGCATGAAGACCTTTGCTTATGGCGAGAGAGTGAACATCAAGCCCTCCACCACCTATGCAAAGCCCAGAATCTTCATCCCTGCATTCCCCGGTACCAACTGTGAATACGATTCTGCCCGCGCCTTTGAGCGTGCCGGCGGTGTGGCTGACGTACAAATTTTCAAGAATCTGAAAGCGGAACATATTGAAGACTCTATCAGTCGTTTTGTAGATTCCATCAAGCAGGCACAGATTGTGATGCTCCCCGGCGGATTCTCCGGCGGTGACGAGCCGGATGGTTCCGGTAAGTTCATCAAGGCGGCATTTGAGAACGAGCGCGTGAAGGAAGCGGTTATGGAACTCCTCTATAAAAGAGATGGTTTGATGCTGGGTATCTGTAACGGATTCCAGGCGCTCATTAAGTTGGGTCTGGTTCCCTATGGTGAAATCCGCAAGGCGGAGAGTGATGGTCCTACCCTGACCTTTAACACCATTGGCCGTCACGTTTCCCAGATTGTTTCCACTCGGATTTCCTCTGTGAAGTCTCCTTGGTTCAGCGGTGTGGAATTGGGTGATATTCACCAGATTGCAGTTTCCCATGGTGAGGGTCGTTTCGTGGCAAGTCCTGAGACCATTGCCGAAATGGAGAAGAACGGACAGATCGCAACGCAGTATGTAGACTTAGAGGGTAATCCCACCTACGATATGCCTTATAACCCCAACGGCTCCTACTATGCCATTGAGGGTATCACCAGCGTGGATGGACGTGTATTGGGTAAGATGGGTCATTCTGAGCGTTTCAAGAGCGATGTGTTCAAAAACATCCCCGGTGACAAGGATCAGAAGATCTTTGCATCCGGCGTGAAGTACTTTAAATAAGCAAGATCGGACGCATGCCCTTTTTCGGGGTATGCGTCAGGCTCTTTTGTAAGGTGGTGTCAGCTCTATGAAGAAGATAGCAAGTTTTACAGTAGACCATCGGAAGATTTCCGAGGGAGTCTATATTTCCAGAATCGACGGTGATGTAGTAACCTACGATTTGCGGATGCGAAAACCTAACACGGGGGACGTGCTTTCCAATGAGGCGATGCACTCTTTGGAACACTTGTTTGCAACCATGGTTCGCAACAGCCGACTCTCGGACAAGGTTATCTACTTCGGGCCGATGGGTTGCCAGACCGGATTTTATCTGTTGATGCGGAATGAGAACCATCAGGAGAATCTGGATTTGATTAAGGAGGTCCTGATTCAAATCAAAAACTATCAGGGCGAGATGCCCGGCAACAGTGAAATCGAATGCGGAAACTACCGTACCCTTGATTTGGAACTTGCTTTGAAAGAGGCAAATGACTATTACGAGAAAATCAAGGATTGGACCGCAAACAAGATGCAGTATTAAGCATTTCATACAGAAGCGAAAAATTTAATCTAAAGGAGAGATAGGATATGGCACAGGTTGCAATTGTTATGGGCAGTAATTCAGACCTGCCGGTAGTAAAAGGTGCAATGGAAAAGTTAAAGAAGTTCGGGGTGGATTTTGAAGCCCACGTAATTTCCGCACACAGAACCCCTTATCAGGCGGAGGAGTTTGCAAAGAAGGCAAAAGAAAATGGCGTAAAGGTAATCATTGCAGCAGCAGGTAAGGCGGCACACTTAGGTGGTGTGATTGCAGCGTATACCACTCTTCCCGTTATTGCCCTTCCCATCCAGACATCCTTGATGGGCGGTTTGGATTCCTTGCTTTCTATGGTACAGATGCCTGCAGGCATCCCGGTGGCAACGGTTGCGGTTAATGGTGCAGATAATGCCGGAATCTTAGCGGTACAGATGTTGGCCCTTTCCGATTCCGAGTTGGCAGAAAAGTTAGAACAATTCAAAGTAGATATGGCGGCAGAGGTTATGAAGAAAGACCAACTGTTGCAGGACGAATTAAATCAATTATAATCTGAGGAGGAGTTAAGATGAGTCAGGCGTACAAAAATGCAGGAGTAGACGTAGAGGCCGGTTACAAAGCGGTTGAATTGATGAAAGAACACGTCAAGAGAACCAACATCCCCGGAGTCCTTTCCGGAATTGGTGGATTCGGCGGTCTTTTTGAACTGGGCACCGGATATAAGAATCCGGTTTTGGTTTCCGGCACCGATGGTGTGGGAACCAAACTGAAGCTTGCTTTCCTGATGGATAAACATGATACCGTAGGACAGGACTGTGTGGCAATGTGTGTCAACGATATTGCTTGTGGCGGTGCAAAGCCTTTGTTCTTCCTGGACTATGTTGCAGTTGGTAAGAACATTCCCGAGCGGGTAGCAGATATCGTAAAGGGTGTAGCGGACGGTTGTGTTCAGGCGGGCTGTGCTTTGATCGGCGGTGAGACTGCAGAAATGCCCGGTTTCTATCCCGAGGACGAATACGACCTGGCAGGTTTCTCTGTAGGTATCGTGGATAAGGATAAGATTATCGACGGTTCCAAACTGGAAGCGGGTAACGTGATTGTTGGTATCCAGTCCTCCGGCGTACATTCCAACGGCTATTCTCTGGTTCGTAAGGTGTTTGATATCAACGATTCCGAAGAATGTGTCAAGAGACTCCATGCCCACAGCGATGAACTGGGTATGATGGTTGGTGAGGCACTTCTGACTCCCACCAAGATTTATGTAAAGCCTTTGCTCTCTACCATTGAGGCAGTAGATGTGAAAGCGGTTTCCCATATCACCGGCGGTGGTTTTTATGAGAATATTCCCAGAATGTTAAAAGAGGGAACTCGTGCGAAGATTGACAAGAACAGTTTTGAGGTTCTGCCCATCTTCAACATGATTCAAAAACTGGGCGACGTTTCCGAAAAGGACATGTTCAATACCTATAACATGGGTATCGGTATGATGTTGGCAGTACCTGCTGACCAGGCTGACAAGGCGGTAGAAGTTCTGACCGCGGCAGGTGAAAAAGCATCTGTAATCGGTGAGATTGTTGCCGGAGAAAAGGGAGTGGATATATGCTAAATATTGGCGTATTGGTATCCGGTGGCGGCACCAACCTGCAGGCGTTGATTGATGCACAGGAAAGCGGTATCATCCAAAGCGGTAAGATCGTAACCGTAGTTAGTAACAAGGAAGGTGTCTATGCCTTAGAGCGTGCCGAAAAAGCTGGTATTGATCATAAGGTAATCACCAAGAAGTCTTGCGGCGGTGACAGCCTTTTGTTCAACAAAGCAATCTGTGATTATATGAAAGAGCAAAAGGTAGACATCATTGTTCTGGCAGGGTTCCTTGCGATTTTGGAGGGAGAACTGTTGGAAACTTACAAGGATAAGATTATCAACATCCATCCATCCCTGATTCCCTCCTTCTGTGGAGATGGATTCTATGGCTTAAAGGTACATCAGGCGGCCCTTGACTATGGTGTCAAGGTCACCGGTGCCACAGTCCATTTTGTGAATGAGATTACCGACGGTGGAAGAATTATTCTCCAAAAAGCGGTAGAGATTCAGGATGGCGATACTGCAGAGGTTCTGCAACAGCGTGTGATGGAAGAGGCGGAATGGAAGATTCTGCCCCAGGCAGTCGAACTGGTTTGCAGCGGACAAGTGAAATAAGGAGGAGTATTATGAAAAAAATTTTTTCTCTTGTACTTTGTTTGTCGCTTTTGCTGGGTATAACTACGGTATTTGCTGAGAAAGAAGTTGAATGGAGAACTTTGTACGATGCTAAGATGGACGAAATTATAAACGAATATAAAACAGGCGTTCGTGACGATAGTTTTTTTGCAGATGCTTGGGACGATAGTGCATATTATTTTGCACTCCTTGATATCAACTTTGATGGCGTGCCGGAACTTTATCATACTCTTTGCAGTTATTTTGAGTTTGAACCTGATACTGATCATGAATACGAAGAAGTTTATTATATCAAAGAAGGAAAGGTGGAAAAGGCATCCATTCAAGCTGAGCAACATCTAAGATTACTTCCTATGTACTGTGGAAGAATGGAAGAACCCGGTGAATTGTATAACAAGAATAGCAGATGGCAATTTGTACTTCGAAATATGGCCACCGGGGAGGTTTGTTTTGTTACAAATGATTCTTACAGTGGATTTGCAGAACCAGACCGTCGTTACGATAAATTGACTTTTGATAGCGAAACAGGGGTTTTGATATCTGAAAATCTTTTGTTTCAAGAGGTTGATGATTTTGCATATATGGACTACGAAGTACATTATCTGATAGGATATGAGTATATTGCTCATGGTGCGTATAACACGTATAGTTGGGGAGAATACAACATCGAAAACTGGAAGCCGGGATATATTGCACCCAAGGTAACTTGTGATGGTGAATTCGTAGCATTTGATACACCTCCGGTAATTGTGAATGGAAGGACTTTGGTTCCTGTTCGACGGATTGCAGAAGCACTTGGTGCGACCATTGGCTGGGATGACGAAAGTCAAACTGTTATCATTACCAAAGGGGAAAACACCGTTGTGATGGTAATTGGGCAAAAAGAGTATACGGTAAATGGAAGGATAGAGGCTATGGATGTTCCAGCGCAACTGATGAGTGGTAGAACTATGATTCCTGCCAGGGCGTTATCGGAAGGTTTAAATTGTCAGGTTGGCTGGGACGAAGAAAATCAAGAAGTAATGATTACTCAACGATAGGAGGAGTATTATGAAAATCAATTTATATGAAGAATTAAAACAAAACGCTTACCCCGGAAGAGGTATTATCTTAGGTAAGTCCAAAGACGGCAAGTCTGCCGTGGCGGCATATTTCATTATGGGCAGAAGCACCAACAGCCGGAACCGTGTCTTTGTGGAAGACGGATGCGGTATCCGTACAGAGGCACACGATCCTTCCAAGATGGAAGATCCACATTTGATTATTTATGCTCCGGTTCGTGTTCTTGGTAACAAAACCATTGTAACCAACGGTGATCAGACCGACACCATCTATGAGCTGATGAATCAGCAGATGACCTTTGAGCAGGCGCTCCGTACCAGAGAATTCGAGGATGATGCTCCCAACTACACCCCCAGAATTTCCGGTATCATCAAAACTTCTGACGGTGACTTCAACTATGCACTCTCTATCTTAAAGAGTGCAGACGGTGACCCCTCATCCTGTCTCCGTCATACCTATACCTACACCAATGCAAGAGCGGGTGAAGGTCATTTCATCCATACCTATCAGGGTGACGGCAGTCCTCTGCCCTCCTTTAGCGGAGAACCCAAGCAGGTGGAGATTCCCGATGACATGGAAACTTTTGCCAAGGATTTATGGGAAAATCTGAACGAAGAAAACAAGGTTTCTCTCTTTGTTCGTTATATCGACTTGGAAACCGGTGCGGTAAACTCCAAGATTATCAATAAGAATCAGTAAGAAAGGGTGGCAATCATGAAAGAAATGGAATTAAAATACGGCTGTAACCCCAACCAAAAACCGTCTAAGGTATTTATGGCAGAGGGAGAACTTCCCTTTACTGTCCTTTGCGGCAAGCCGGGTTACATCAATCTTCTGGACGCATTGAACGGATGGCAGTTGGTAAAGGAATTAAAGGCGGCAACCGGCATTCCTGCGGCAACTTCTTTTAAGCATGTATCTCCTGCCGGTGCGGCTGTGGGTCTGCCCCTATCCGATACCTTAAAGCAGATTTACTTTGTAGATGACAGCATCGAAATGACTCCCCTTGCCAATGCTTATGCAAGAGCAAGAGGTGCAGACAGAATGTCCTCTTTTGGTGATTTCATTGCCCTTTCCGATACTTGCGACAAGGCAACTGCACAACTGATTGCCAAGGAAGTATCCGATGGTGTGATTGCACCCGGTTATACCGAAGAAGCTCTTGAAATCCTCAAGGGTAAGCGGAACGGAAATTATAATGTAATCCAGATTGATCCTGACTATGTTCCGGCTCCCATCGAACATAAGGACGTTTTTGGTGTTACCTTCGAGCAGGGCAGAAACGAACTGAAAATTGATGAGGAACTCCTCTCTAATGTGGTAACCGAGAACAAGGAAATGACCCCGGAGCAGAAGAGAGACTTGATGATTTCCCTGATTACCTTAAAGTATACCCAGTCCAACAGTGTATGCTATGTAAAGGATGGTCAGGCAATCGGTATCGGTGCAGGTCAGCAGTCCAGAATCCATTGTACCCGTCTTGCAGGTAACAAGGCAGATATCTGGTGGCTCCGTCAGGCTCCTCAGGTGCTGAACCTCCAGTTTGTGGATGGTATCAAGCGTGCGGACAGAGACAATGCCATTGACGTTTATATCTCCGATGAATATATGGATGTTTTGGCAGATGGCGTATGGGAAAAGACCTTCAAGGTAAAGCCTCCCGTATTCACCAAAGAAGAGCAGAAAGCATGGCTTGCCCAGAACACCGATGTGGCACTTGGCTCCGATGCATTCTTCCCCTTCGGTGATAACATCGAAAGAGCGAAGAAGTCCGGCGTAACTGTCATTGCACAGCCCGGCGGAAGTATTCGTGACGATAATGTTATCGAAACCTGCAACAAGTACGGCATGGCAATGGCATTTACCGGTATTCGTCTGTTCCATCATTAATATCTTTTGGAACCGAATACAAGGAAGGAGAATAGACCAATGAATATTTACAAATTATCTGAACTCTCGGAAGAGAGGAAGCAGTTTATTATGAAGCGTGCCGAGACCGATATCTCCGAGCATATGAAACTTGCCACCGAGGTTTCTGAGGATATTCGCAAGCGTGGTGACGAGGCGGTACTTGAATATACCGCAAAATTTGACAAGGTAACCTTGACTCAGGACAGAATTAAGGTTCGCCCTGAGGAAATTGAAGCCGGATATGAGCGTTTGGACGACGAAACCCGTGAGGCAATTGCCTATGCGGCAAAGAATATCAAGAACTTCCACGAAAAGCAACTCCCCGAGGAGATGTGGTTCACCGAAGTGGATAAGGGCCTTTTGGTTGGAGAAAAGACCACTCCTATTGTGGATGTATGTCTTTATGTTCCCCGTGGTAAGGGAAGTTTCCCCTCTGTGCTTTTGATGCTGGGTATTCCTGCCAAGGTTGCAGGTGTGGAGAAGATTGTAGTGGTAACCCCTCCCAATGAAAAGGGTGAGGTAGATGATGCGATTTTGGCAGCGGCAAAGATTATCGGTATCACCGAGATTTATAAGGTGGGCGGTATTCAGGCGGTTTCTGCTGTTGCATTTGGAACCGAAACTATTCCTAAGTGTCATAAAATTATTGGCCCGGGTAACTCCTATGCCACCGCGGCAAAGAGAGTTCTGGCTAACTATATCGACGCGGGTCTTCCTGCAGGTCCCAGTGAATGTATCATCTTAGCCGATGAAAATGCAGACCCCGAAAAGGTTGCCCTTGACTGGATGATTGAGGCAGAACACGGCCCCGACTCTGCGGCACTTTTGGTAACCCATTGTCCCGAACTGGTAGAGAAGGCGGCAAAGATTGTAGAACGTCAGCTCACCAAGATTTCGGACAAACGTCGGGAATTTGTTACCACCAACTTCAATACCTATGGCGGTGCTATCATCACCGACAGTCTGGAAGAGAGTATTGATTTTGTTAACGATTATGCGCCGGAACATATGGAAGTGATGACCGAGAAACCCTTCGAGGTTCTTCCCAAAATCAAGAATGCCGGTGAGATTCTCTTGGGAGACTACACCCCTGTTACCCTGTGTAACTTTGTGCTGGGTCCCAATGCGATTCTGCCCACCGGACAGTTTGCAAAGACCTACTCCAGCGTTTCTGTATTTGACTTTTTGAAGCGTTCTTCCGTTGGCTATGCCTCCAAGGACGGATTCGAAATGGTTCGGAACTACGCTTATCGTTTTGCTACCGTAGAGGGCTTTGATACCCACGGTCTGGCGGTAAAAGAAAGAAAATAAAGGAGTTGATTTTGATGAAAAACAAAATCACAGTTGAAAGAAAGACCACCGAGTCATCCATTCGTGTTACCATTGAAAAGGGTGCTTTAAAACCCGATTATCGGAGTAAAATCAAGACCCCCCTGCCCTTCCTTAATCACATGATTGAGCATATTGCATGGCGTGCGGCTTTGAATATCGAAATCGATATGAGTTTAGATGAATTTCAGCTTGATCACTTGGTAACCGAGGATGTTTCCATGACCTTGGGCCGTGCGGTGGGAGAGTTTGTGAAGTTGAATGCCCCCTCCGGTTACGGCTTTGGTACCGGTATCATTGACGAAGCAAAGGCAGAGGCAGTTATCTCCTTTGAGGACCGCTCCTATCTGGACTTCACCACAGAGGTGGACTATGACGAGATAGTAGAAGGAATGCCTGCGGAGGAACTGATTACTTTCTTGGATGGATTTGCACAGGGTGCTCGTTGTACTCTGCATATTGATATCCTCAAAGGCGAGAACGGGCACCACATCTGGGAGGCAACCTATCGTGCCTTTGGTATTGCATTGGGTGTTGCTCTGTCTGTTGACGAAAGTCGGAAAGGTCTGACCTCCGGTGTGGCAGGAAAGGTGACTTATGAAGTTACAGCGGAATAATATCGAAACCATCATCTTTGATATGGATGGTGTTATTACCAGTGAATTTTTGTATTGGGACACGGCGGCTTTGACAGTTTATGAACTGCTCTACAGCCACGAGTTTTATGGCAATCGGGAGATTGATCGTGAGTGGTGTCGGAAGAATGTAAGAGAGGTGTTCAACACCGTGTTCTGTCACGGAAAGACGGTTCAGGCGGTGAAACGTCTGGGAGTGAACACCAACTGGGACTTAGCATATTTGGTCTTTTCAGTGTCCAAATACTTAGAAACCGAAATTCCGGATTTTGACAGTTGGCACTTTGATTCGGTTTGTATGTTTATGGAGAATATTGCGGTGCAACCGCCCAAGCTCTATGAGAACATCGAGGGACTTTTGGCATCTGCCATCCCCGGTGAAGCGGGTTGCTACAAGCGTGGCACCGGAAAACTTTGGGACGAGATTCTGACCTCTTTCCAGCGTTGGTTTCACGGTGACGGCGAAATAGAAGGCCTGAAAACCGATGAAGAACCCATTGTTCCTTTGGCAGAGATTCAGGAGACTTTGTCTGCTTTGAAAAGCGCAGGATTTCGCCTTGGAATAGGCACCGGAAGACCCAAGGATGAGATCATGTTCCCCTTGACCATGTGGAACCTGACCGGCTATTTCAAGCCTGAGTGCATTGTAACCTACGATGAGGTTCTGTCTGCAGAGGAGCGGCTTGGCATGAAGAATCAGCTTGCCAAACCCCATCCCTTTGTGTTTCAGAAGGCGGCATTTGGCTCCAGTTTTTCCGATGAGGAGATCGTGAAAGGTGCTATGTCCAAAGAACTATCAAGCAGATGCCTGGTGGTTGGGGATGCGCCCAGCGACTTTTTGGCGGCAAAGATGGGGGGATTCCCCTTCTGTGCAGTCCTGACCGGTGTTGCCGGCAAGGCGGCACGGGGCTACTTTGAGGAAAACAAAGCAGAGATGGTACTGGATTCCATTTTGGATTTGAAAGTGAAAGAGTAAAATTTAGGCGCGAGTAAAAAAAGGTGAACGAATCAAACGATTCGTTCACCTTTTTCAATATCATAGAGTTTAAATATAATGTGTCTTTTCTTCCATATCAACCAGGTCTTTGTCTACCTTGTATTTTTCGGCACGACGTTGTTCAAAGAACTTCACCGCAACCTGATCGAAGAGAGCGTAGGAGAGAACATCTTCCGGTTGTTCCATCCACTCGGCACACTCTTTCTTGAGTCTGTCAAGCTCCGGTTCAATCAGATCGGCAGGACGGCAGGTGATAGCCTTTTCGTCGCCGATGATTTGCTTCCGGAATTCGTCTTTGATAGGAACAGGAGTCTGTCCGTACTCGCCCTTACAGATACCCTTGGTCTCCTTGGAAACCATCTTGTACCGCTCGCCCATAATAACGTTCAGTACCGCCTGAGTACCTACAATCTGGCTGGTGGGGGTAACCAAGGGCAGGTAACCCAGATCCTCACGAACGCGGGGAATCTCCTTCAATACCTCATCCAGCTTATCTTCTTTGCCCTGTTGTTTGAGCTGAGAAACTAAGTTGGAGAGCATACCGCCGGGCACTTGATACTTCAGGGTGTTGATGTCAACGCCCAGGATTTTGGTGCTCATAAGACCGCTATCTAAATACTTTTCGCGCATGGGCTTGAAGTAGTCTGCAATCTCGGTCAGGAGATCTAAGTCCATACCGGTATCATATTCTGTGCCCTGCAGGGTTGCAACCAAAGGCTCGGTGGGAGGCTGAGAGGTTCCCATTGCCATGGGAGAAATCGCACAGTCTACAATGTCTACCCCTGCTTCGATTGCCTTCAAATAGGTCATGGAAGCCACGCCACTGGTGTAGTGGGTGTGAAGTTCCAGAGGAATCTTCACGGCCTTCTTCAACTGTTTTACCAGGTCATATGCCACATAGGGAGTGAGCAGACCTGCCATATCCTTGATACAGATGGAGTCCGCACCGCAGTCTTCATACTGCTTGGCAAGTTTTACGAAGAACTCGTTGTTGTGCACCGGACTGATGGTGTAGGAAATTGCCGCCTGAACGTGACCGCCCTCTTTTTTGGTGGCGTTGATGGCGGTTTGCAGATTCCGAACATCGTTGAGTGCATCAAAGATACGGATATTGTCAATGCCGTTAGCAATGGACTTTTGCACGAAATACTCTACCACATCATCTGCGTAGTGGCGGTAGCCAAGCACGTTCTGGCCACGGAAGAGCATCTGTAATTTGGTGTTGGGTGCGGCCGCACGGATTTTCCGGAGCCGTTCCCAAGGATCTTCATTTAAGAAACGCAGGCAGGCGTCAAAGGTAGCGCCGCCCCAAACCTCCAAGGCTGCATAGCCGGCTTTGTCCATCAAGGGCAAAACGGGAAGCATCTCTTCGGTTGTCATACGGGTTGCAATCAAAGACTGGTGTGCATCACGACAACCTGTCTCGGTAATGCCAACTTTACCCATAAGTTTGTACCTCCTTGAATAGTTTTATTTGGCGAACATGGACAGGAACACGCCTGCCGCAACCGCACTGCCGATAACGCCTGCCACGTTGGGGCCCATAGCGTGCATCAGCAGGAAGTTGGAGGGGTTCTCTTTCTGTCCTACGGTCTGAGAAACTCTTGCCGCCATCGGAACAGCAGACACGCCTGCGGAGCCGATGAGGGGGTTTACCTTACCGCCGGTCATCTTGCACATAATCTTGCCAAGAATCAGACCGCCTGCGGTACTGAAGCAGAATGCTACCAGACCAAGTACTACGATACCTAAGGTTTCACCGGTTAAGAAGGTTTCTGCCTTAGCGGTAGCACCAACAGTCAGTCCTAAGAAGATGGTGATGGTATTCATCAAGCCATTCTCAGCAGTCTTGGTGAGACGGTCAACCACGCCGCATTCCTTGGCAAGGTTGCCAAGCATCAGCATACCAACCAGAGAAACCGCATCGGGAACAATCAATGCTACCACAATGGTAACCACAATGGGGAAGATAATCTTCTCGGTCTTGCTGACGGGACGAAGCTGTTCCATCACAATTTGCCGTTCCTTCTTGGTGGTCAGCGCCTTCATAATGGGGGGCTGAATCACAGGAATCAACGCCATATAGGAATATGCCGCAATGGCGATGGCGGGCAGAAGTGCCGGAGCCAATGTTTTGGTAACATAAATTGCAGTAGGTCCATCGGCACCGCCAATGATACCAATGGAAGCCGCTTCCATAACACCAAAGTTGATGCCGGGAACGGTAGCGCCCAGAACCAGAGCGCCCAGGAAAGTCAGGAATACACCCAACTGTGCCGCCGCACCTAAAATAATGCTTTTGGGGTTGGCAATCAGCGGGCCGAAGTCGGTCATAACGCCGATGCCCAAGAAGATAAGCGGGGGGTAGATTCCCAGCTTAACGCCTAAGTAGAGCAAGTCCAAAAGACCGCCGTTTGCAAAGATATGTGCGATATCAAGATGCCCGTCCACCATATAGGCAGGATCGGTAAAGAATTCGGGATGCATCATGATTGCACCGGAATTTGCAAACATAGGAAGATTGGACAGAAGCATACCAAAAGCAATGGGAAGGAGCAAGAGCGGCTCAAACTGTTTCACAATTGCTAAGTAGAGCAGAACACAGGCAATGATAATCATGAGGGGGGTACCAATGGCACCCATGAAGCCCGCAAAGCCGCTTCCTGCAGATGTCCACGCCACTTTGGCGTTTTCGATCATTGCGGCGATACCTGTACTGCCCATGAAGTCTAAGATACTCTGTAACACAATATCATCCTTTCCGTAAGTATTGAACTAATCGAGAATTAGCCCAAAGATACCAGAACGTCACCGGTGTTCACAGAAGCACCCTGGTTTGCGCTGATGGCAACAACCTTGCCGGCGCAGGGAGCCATAATTTCATTTTCCATCTTCATAGCTTCTAAGATTACCAGAACATCACCTTCGTTTACGGTGTCGCCAACGGCTACCTTAACAGAAACGATGTTACCGGGCATGGGAGCGTTTACGTTGGTTGCGCCTGCGGGAGGAGCCGCTGCGGGAGCAGGAGCTGCCTTAGGAGCAGGTGCGGGAGCCGGTGCAGGTGCTGCAGCAACAGGAGCGGGAGCCGCAACGGGTGCTACGGAAGTAGGAGCGCCGCCTACCTCTTCAACTTCAACTTCATAGGAATTTCCGTTTACATTAATAATAAATTTTCTCATTGTTATTTCCTCCTTAGAATCTTGCATTGATAACATCGCTCAGACCTGCTTTGTTCCAGGCCGGAGAATGATTTTCTACTCTACGATAAGATTTAATTTTTAAATTATAGGTCGAGGTGTTCATGCTGGCGGCAACGGCTGCCGTCAGAACCGCAATCAGTTCGCTCTCGTCCATAGCAGATGCTACAGCGGCTGTGATAACCGCCATCAGTTCGTCATCGGGTGTGCCGGATGACTTTTTCTTTGCCTTGGGAGCGGGTGCTTTCTTGACCTTTTCCTGCTTTGGTTGGGTGGGATTATAGAAAACCACCTTCATCAACATCATCACAAGCATCAGGATGATGAGAACCGAAAAGACAATCAAAAGACCAACCACGGTAACCTGCAGACCTTGACTTAAAGCTTCAGCTAATGTCATAAGGTTTCTCCTTTCCGGGATGGGTTACAGCGGAATGTTTCCGTGCTTTTTGCTAGGTCTGCTCTCCCGTTTGCTCATCAGCATTTCTAACGCGCTGATGATGCGGGGGCGAGTGGAATCCGGCTCAATCACATCGTCCACATAACCACGGGATGCCGCAACGTAAGGATTGGCGAATTTCTCGGTATATTCGTCAATCTTCTCCTGACGTGCGGTGATAGGATCTTCTGCATCTGCAATCTCCTTGCGGAAGATAATGTTAGCTGCACCGGAGGGACCCATTACTGCAATCTCGGCAGTAGGCCAAGCAAAGACCATGTCAGCACCTAAGTGCTTGCTGTTCATGGCAATGTAAGCGCCGCCGTAAGCCTTTCTCACAATCACGTTGATTTTGGGAACAGTTGCCTCGGAGAAAGCATACAAAAGCTTTGCGCCGTGACGGATGATTCCGTTATGTTCCTGCGCAACCCCGGGCAGATAGCCGGGTACATCGGTAAAGGTGATAATCGGAATGTTGAAGCTGTCACAGAAACGAACAAACCGGGCACCCTTATCTGAGGAATTGCAATCCAAAGAACCTGCCATTACATTGGGCTGGTTCGCCAGAATACCAACGGTTGCACCGTTCATTCTTGCAAAACCGGTTACCATGTTCTGTGCAAAGTTTTGGAAAAGTTCCATAAAGTCGCCTTCGTCCACAACTTCCCGAATCACCGTGCGGATATCATATGCCTTGTTGGCATCTTCGGGGATGATGGTGGAAAGACTTTCGGAAAGTCGGTTCAGGTCATCGTTGCACTCGTAAACCGGTGCAACCTCCAAGTTGTTGGAAGGAAGAAGAGAGAGCAGAGATTTTACCTGTTCAAAACACTCTTCCTCATTGGCACATGCCATGGTTGCCACGCCGCTCTTGGAAGCGTGGGTGTTAGCGCCACCCAATTCGTCAAAGGATACCTCTTCGCCGGTAACAGATTTTACCACAGAGGGACCGGTGATAAACATCTGGCTGGTTTTGTCCACCATAAAGACAAAGTCGCAAATGGCAGGGGAGTAAACCGCACCGCCGGCGCAGGGCCCTAAAATCATACAGATCTGGGGAATCACGCCGGATGCCAAGGTGTTGCGATAGAAGATGTCGCCAAAGCCCTTCAAGGCATCAATGCCTTCTTGAATTCTTGCACCACCGGAATCATTGATTCCAACAATGGGTGCGCCCATTTTTACGGCCATATCCATGACCTTACAGATTTTTGCAGCGTGCATTTCGCCCAAAGAACCACCAATGACGGTGAAGTCCTGCGCATAGGCATAAACCAAACGCCCATCCACGGTACCGTAACCGGTTACCACGCCCTCGCCGGGAGCGATTTGGTCTGCCATGCCAAACTCGGTGCATCTGTGGGTCACAAAAGCATCCAGTTCTACAAAACTTCCCTCGTCAAAGAGCATGGAGAGACGTTCTCTGGCGGTCTTTTTGCCGCTGTCGTGTTGTTTTTCGATTTTGCTCTTGCCGCCGCCCTGCTCAATCACAGCACGCCGAGCTTGCAAATCGTCCAACTTACTCATAGTGTTGCCTCCTTACGTATATGTTAGTTAATCTTATTTTCTCTTGTTTGTTTTTTGCTGACTCTTCCGATACTCGGCAGAAGATTTCTTGCCGGTACCGAGCTTCTTCAGCATGTTTACTTCTGATTCGGTCAGTCGCCGCCAATGCCCCAACGGAACGTGGCCCAAAATCAAGCCCGCCTCCCGGGTTCGCTTCAGACGTTTTACAATGCAACCCACCGCTTCAAACATCCGCCGTACCTGACGGTTCTTTCCTTCGTGAATGGTGATTTCAAGTTTTGTACCAAATTGGGTGGCACCAATGACCTCCACCTTGGCAGGGCGGGTCTTGACTCCGTCCAGTACCACGCCGTTTCGCAATTGAATCAATGTGTTCATGGTAATGTTTCCGGTAACCTCTGCCTCGTAGGTTTTCTCTACCTGGTTTTTGGGGTGGGTCACCTTGTAGGTCAGGTCTCCGTCATTGGTCATCAAAAGAAGTCCCTCAGTATCATAGTCCAACCGCCCCACCGGATAGATGCGGACGGGAATGTCTGCAACCAAGTCCATGACAGTATCTCTGCCCTTGTCATCGGATACGGTGGTCACATATCCCACCGGCTTGTTGAGGAGGATGTAGACCATCTTTTTCTCCATCTCAACAGCTTGTCCGTTGTAAGTAACCTTGTCCCGTTCCTCGTCAATCTGAACACCCATTTCGGTAACGGTTTCTCCATTGACCTGAACCTTGCCTTGTTTAATCAGTTCTTCGGCACCTCGGCGGGATGCAACCCCGCAGGCAGCCAGAAATTTTTGTAATCGCATCATGTTAGGACCTCCCAATATTATCGAAATAAATCAAAATTTCCTCCATAATAATTATACCTCGAAAAGGAAAAAAATGCAAGAACAATTTGCAGGAATATTGTAAACTTTTATTGTCACATTATGCAACTTGTTCGGGCGGTTGATTAACACGACAAATGGAGAAGAGAGGTTCAGATTTTTCCGCCAAAAATCCCGCCGAACCATTGCAAGATATTGTGGAGGATTCCTTCTTTTTTTATTATACTCCGAGAGGCATCCCCTGCCGTAAACAAAGGAACCGAAAATGTGGTGCCGTCTGAAAGTTTGATGGTAGCGATTCCCCCTTGGCACCCCGATGTGACGGGGGCGGTCAAGGGAGGTGCAACAGAAAGTTCGGTGATAAAGGATTCTTCTTGGGATAAGGGATAGTACACATTCTCAGCGACCGTCAAGGGCAGGGAGGTGGTGTCCGACTTTTCCACGGAAACAGTGGCAAGGGGAATCCCCTTTTGAAGAATGGGTGCAAAGCGGTACATGGAATAGGCATAGTCATAGAGAGTGCGGTGATCGTTCCAGTCATCCGGTGCGTTTAAGGTGACGCAAATCAGGGTCATACCATTTCGCTTGACCGCAGAAACAAGACATCTGCCTGCCGCCTTGGTGAATCCGGTCTTGACTCCGATGCAATCGTCCATCATTTTGAGGAGTTTATTGTGGTTGGTGAGACTCCGGGGATAGGACTTTCCCTCTCCGGCAATAGAGTAACTTTTGGTGGAGACAATCTTGGCAAAGTCGGGGTTTTTGAGACCCTCTGCGGTGAGAAGCGCCATGTCATAGGCGGTGGAGTAGTGATTCTCGTGGGGGAGTCCGTTGGGGTTTTCCAGATGGGTATTTTTGGCACCCGCTTCGGTGGCCTTCCGGTTCATCATCTTCACAAACTTTTCTATTCCACCGAAATGCTCCGCGATGGCAACGGCGGCGTCGTTCCCTGATGAGAGCATCAATCCGTAGAGGAGCTCCTCCAGGGTCATAATCTCCCCTGTCTCCAAGTACATGCTGGAACCCTCCACTCCGGCAGCAGTAGAGGAGACCTTAATTTTGTCCGTTCGTTTTCCTTTTTCCAAGGCTACCATGGCGGTAATAATCTTGGTGGTGCTTGCCATGGGGAGTCTGCTTTCCATGTTCTTTTGGTAGAGGACTCGTCCCGAGGTAGCTTCCATTACAATGGCAGACTGTGCTGAAACACCGGGTTCTGCCGAGACAGAAATCGGAACGAGAGGGAGAAGAAGACAAATCGACAGAATTGCAACGAAAATTTTCCGCATGAAATACCACCATCCTTTTCCTTTAGTATATGCAAAAGGACAGGGAGGAAATGCAGAAATTGCAGGGGATAATAAAAAGTAGGAGAGGGAGGCAGGTGGTCGATTGCCATTGGCAATCAGCACCCTCAAGGATAAGGCTTTCGACAACAAAACTTTTTCAACAACAAAAAAGAGCGGAAACATTTTGCTTCCGCTCTTCATGTTAAGCAACTAATCTTTTTTGCTCTCGGCAACAATCTTATCCACAATGTTCTGAGGTGCATCCTGATACCGCTCGAAGTCGAAGGAGAAGGAGCCACGAGCCTGGGTGATACTTCTCAGGTCGGATGCATAGGTGTGCATCTCTGCCATGGGAACTTCACCCTCAATGACGGTCAGACCGGAACCTGCCGGGGACATACCCAGCATCTGTCCACGACGCTTGTTGATATCGCCGATAATATCGCCGGTGTAGCTATCGGGAACGGTAACGGACAGATGGCCGATGGGTTCTAACAATACAGGGGATGCTTGTTCCATACCTGCTTTGTATGCCAGGTTTGCCGCAATCTTAAATGCCATTTCGGAGGAGTCTACATCGTGGTAGGAACCATCTACCAAGGTCGCCTTTAAGGAAACCATGGGGTAACCTGCCAGAACGCCCTGTTGCATTGCTTCGGTGAGTCCCTTCTCAACTGCCGGGAAGTAACCCTTAGGAACGCTACCGCCAAATACCTTTTCTTCAAAGGTCAGGCCGTCCACTTCGCCCGGTTCAAACTCAATCCAAACATGACCGTACTGACCATGACCGCCGGATTGCTTCTTATGCTTACCTTCCACCTTAACCTTCTTGCGGATGGCTTCACGGTATGCAACTTTCGGCTTTTCGAAGGAGATTTCTACGCCGAACTTATTCTTTAACTTAGAAACGATAACATCAATATGCTGATCGCCCAAGCCTTTCAAAATTTGCTGACGGGTTTCCTTGTTGTTTTCCAGCACAAAGGTTTTGTCCTCTTCCATGAGTTTGGTCAGACCTTGGGCAATCTTCTCTTCTTCGCCTTTTGCCTTGGGAACCACAGCAAGACTCATGTTAGGCTTGGAGAAGTTGATGCCATCCAACTGCAGAGGATGATTGAGACCGCTCAGGGTATCACCGGTACCGGTCTTGGTGAGCTTTGCAACAGCGCCAATGTCACCGGCGTTAAGACGTTCCACGTCAACCTGCTTCTTGCCCTGTACCACATAAATCTTACCAATTTTTTCATTAATGTCCTTGTTCATGTTATAGACGGTGGTGTCGGGGGTCATTTGACCGGAATATACCTTGAAGTAAGAGAGTTTGCCAACATAGGGGTCAGCAACGGTCTTAAAGACCAGAGCGGACAGAGGATCTGCCACGTCAATCTTCAGACGGGAAGAAGAACCGTCCTTTTTGGTTCCGGTAATAAAGCCATCCTGAAAATCAGGAGAGGGGAAGTAAGCGTTAATGGCATTCATCAAGGAAGGAATACCCAGATGATTGGATGCGCTACCGCAGAGAACAGGAACCACATCTCCGGCCGCCACACCGCTACGCAGTGCTTCGTACATTTCAGGCAGGGTGAATGCTTCTCCAGCGAAGTATTTTTCCATCAATTCCTCGGAGGTTTCGGCAACCGCCTCGTTAATCATTTCCTTGAGAGGTGCAAGATCATCTTCCATACCATCGGGCATTTCGGCTGTGATGGTGCGGTTTCCGTCAAACTTTCGTGCCTCACCTTCAACCACATTGATAAAGCCAGTGATCTTTTCACCCTCACGAAGAGGCAACTGGAAAGGAGCAATCTTCTTACCGTATTTGTCCTTTAATTGTTGCAGAACACCTTGATAGTTTACTCTCTCGTCATCTACCTTGTTGATAAAGAAGATGCGGGGGAGTCCATGTTCTTCACAATAGTCCCAAGCCTTTTCTGCACCAACGGTGAGACCGGACTTACCGGAAAGAACGATGATAGCGGCATCGGCAACCCGAACCGCACTCTGTACTTCGCCTACGAAATCGAAGTAACCGGGAGTGTCCAAGATATTAAATTTCACGCCATTCCACTCGCAGGATGCCATGGCGGTACTGATGGAGAACTTTCGCTTGATCTCCTCAGGATCGAAATCCATGACCGTGTTTCCATCTGTAGGTTTTCCCATCCGGTCAATGTTACCGGATGTGTACAGCATTGCTTCTGCCAGGGAAGTCTTCCCTGCATTACCATGTCCCAGTAAAACGAAATTTTTGATGTTTGATGTGTCATAAAGTTTCAAACGACAGCCCTCCTAAAAATATTTTTTTGTAATTCTATTCAAAAAAGGAAAAAAGAATTTACACTTTTATTTTACTTGATTTAATTTGATATTTCAACCGAAAACTTAACAATCTTTGAGGTGAAAAATGGTCAAATTGCACAATGTTTTAGGTAGGGCGCAGAAGAAATGGGGTGATGAAGAAAAATGGGGAACCAAACGGAGCGTAGTCCATAAACTGATAATGAGACAGCAGATTGGTGCTGTTACCCAAAAAAGGAGGAGTATTATGAACGAGAAAATAGACAGACGGAACCGTCCGTTGGACAAACAGGACGGCTGTTTTGTTTGTTGTGCCGATGGCGGAAACAATGACAACGGCGAGGCGGCAGCGGTTCTGGCAGATGCCATGGAAGAAAAAGTTGCCACCGGACGTCGTCGTGCCTGCGATTTTGATGAGCCGGTTTGTATCAATGTAAGTCAGATTTATGATTCTTGTCGGGATCGGGACTGTGTGGCAGATCAAAGAGTTTACCTGACCGACGAGGGGCAGGCGCTTTTGGAACGTGCCATCAATGTGAAGTTAAAGAAGGCTGAGGTTATTTGGGTATTTACCGATGTGGAGCCTTTGTCTTTCCAGAGAGGGTATTATTCGGTTGATTTGAAGTTCTTTGTGGATGTGACATTAGAGGTGTTCTGCGGTGTTTCCAACCCTGCTATTGTTCATGGTCTTACCACCTATGACAAGAGAATCATTCTCTATGGTTCGGAAGGAAACTCCAAACAGTTCAGTTCCAAGTTTAACCCCAAGGAAAACAGTGAGATTGCAGAATCCTGGAGAAAGGTGAATATGCCTACCGTTACCGTTGAGGTGGTAGAGCCTGTTGCACTCAGTGCAAAAATCAAGGATGAGGAATGCTGTACTCCTTGTTGTGATTGCGAATGTTCCACAGGTTCGGCTTGTAACGTATTTCCGCAGAATATCTGCAGTTGTTTCGATGGTGAACTGGTCATTGACGATCGCGGAAGACAGGTTCTTGTGACTTACGGCTTGTTCTATATTGTAAGACTGGAACGGGATACGCAACTTCTGGTAGATGCCGTTGATTTTTGTATTCCTACTCAAGAGTGCAGTTCTGCCACCGAGGAAAGCCCCTGCGCATTATTCAATGATATTCGTTTCCCCATTGACGAATTCTTCCCGCCTCAAAAGAAGGGCGATTGTGACTGCGGTTGCAAATAGTAAAGAAAAAAAGAGTCATACGACATAAGTCGTATGACTCTTTTGCTTGCTTAATAAATGATTCGACGACCGCCGGCAAAACGCTTGCCGTGATAGGTGTCATCAGCGATGCTGACGATTTTAACAACGTCACCGGTACGGGGAGCATGAATCATCATGCCGTCACCAACGTAGAGACCGATATGACCAACGTAACTGCCGCCGATACTGCTGTAGAAACCAACCAGGTCACCGGGTGCCAGATCTTCCTTGGCAATGGGAATACCATTTGTCATCTGGCTGGCTGCAACACGATGCAGGTCATAACCTAACTGTTTGTATACGTACTGAACAAGGCCGCTACAGTCAAAACCGCTGGGGGAAGAACCACCGTAAACATAGGGAACGCCCAAGAACTGCATTGCAATGTCGATTGCAGCCTGACCGCCGTCAGAAGAAATCTCAGGCATGTTGCCTTCGTGAACAACAACGTAATCTGCGGATACATAGCCTCTCAAGCCATCGCCCTTGTAAGCCACGCATACCCAATCAGTACCGTTGGCGGTTTCTTCAATCCAATGTACCTTTACACGAGCGCCCATAGATAAAGTGGTAAGAATGGGTGCATCCATGTCGGCAGATTCACGAACGTTTAATACAGATGCGGTTACAACACAGTAACCATAAGCTGCTTGCTGGGGGCCCTCAATCGCAGGGAGTTCTCCTGTTGCGGATACGGGCATTATAACAAAAGTAGATACTACGATGAATGCGCAGAGTGCTGCGATCATTCTCTTGATATTTCCTTTTTTAAAACTCAAAATAAAACCTCCAAAAATTTAGAAAAAACGTTATGCTTATTTTTCCCGATTCGCCTCCTTCCAGCATACATTTGACGGAAATGTTTCTTTCTTTCTCAACAATTCCGAGTCCCATTATACCTCGAAATGGTCAAAAAGTCAACCTTTGTGACGGAAAAGTAATGAAAAAACGTTGATTTCCAAAAATTAGGAGTGGGTCAAAGCACCGAAAAACGTGGGGTTGTTAAAAATATGAACAAATTGTTAATAATTTCGAAAAATTGACGAAAAGTCCTGAAAACAGATGTTTTCGGCAAGGATTTAAAAGGGTGAGGTGAATTATTATTTTGACAAACGGAAGAGAATCTGTTATACTATAGAAGAAACTGAGGGCATATGCCCTGAATTGAAAGGATGATTGATTTTGGATACATTGCCTCCGCGATCGTTGCCGCCGGTATTGATTTTGATATTGGTGGTTGGATTTATTACCGCATTGGCAAAAGGCGCCTGCATCTCTGTGAATGATAAAAAGTTAGAACAACTTTCAGAGAAGAGCAGAAAGGCAAAGCGGCTACACAATTATTTGGAGAAGAAGTCCACAGGATTGATTGGTGCGCTGTCGGCCTTGGAGTATCTGCTCGGATTCATATTTGCAGCTTTGTTGGTTGGTGGATATGGAAGTGCCTTTTATGGATTGTTAAATTCCATGGGAATGAAGAATGACGTTCTTTGTTATGCCATCATGGGAATTGTATTTGGTCTTGGAATGACTTGGATCTATATGATTCTTTGGAAGCAGGTTCCCGAACGGGTTGCCGGTAAGTATGCTGAGAAGTTGGCGGTTGTTTTCTCTTCTTACAGTATTATGGTTGCCGGAATCTGCAAACCGCTTCTTTGGATTCCCAACGGGATTTCCACTTTGCTGGCGTATTTGTTTGGTGTTCGGCCTCACGATATGGAGGAGGAAGTCACCGAGGAAGAAATTCGTATGCTGGTGGATATTGGTTCGGAAAGCGGTGCCATTGATGATGACGAAAAGGAGATGATTCATAACATCTTCGAACTGGATGATAAGCCTATCGAGGATATTATGACCCATCGGAAGGAAGTATGTATTCTTTGGATAGAGGACACCATTGAAACATGGCAAAAGTACATTGATGAAACAGCGCATACTCGTTATTTGGTCTGCGACGAAGATATTGACAATGTCATCGGTACGGTGAACAGTCGGGATTTTTATCGGTTTGTGTTAAACGGCGGACAAAAAGGTTCTCTGCGGAGTATTTTGCGGGATCCATACTTTGTTCCCGGAAGTATGAAGGCGGACGAGTTATTCTCTCGTATGCAACAGAAGAACACCCACATGGTTGTGGTGACCGATGAGTATGGTGGTTTTCAGGGAATTGTTACCCAGAAGGATCTGCTGGCGGAAATCGTAGGTGAACTTTACAGTGAGGACGAGGAGCCGGAGCAGGATTTGGATATTGTTTGTCTGGATGAAAATACTTGGAAAATCAAAGGTTCTGCGGAAATTGAAGAAGTGGAAGAAGAACTTAAGATTACCATTCCCGAAGGGGATTACAATACCTTTGCAGGTCTGATTTTGGATGCCATTGAGACCTTGCCTGAGGATGGCGAGACGGTAGAAACGGAAATCGGAGATTTGCAGATTAAGGTTACCTCGGTGGTGGAACATCGAATCGAAGAAACGGTGGTTTGTAAAAAACGCGAGGTAGAGGAAGAGCAGGAGAAATAGAAAAAGACGCCGTGCCTGCTCAGGGTACGGCGTTTTCAAAAGGAGTAGGAAATGAAACGAGGATTGGTCTTAGAGGGCGGTGCCATGCGAGGTCTCTTTACTGCAGGGGTGCTGGATGTCCTGATGGAAGAGAATATCACCTTTGACGGATTGATTGGTGTTTCTGCCGGTGCGGCATTTGGTTGCAGTTTTAAATCGGGGCAGATTGGGCGGTCACTTCGTTATAACAAACGGTTCTGCAAGGATAAGCGTTATTGCAGTTTTTGGTCTTTGCTAACCACCGGGGATATGTACGGAGCGGATTTTTGCTATCGTAAACTTCCGGAGGAATTGGATATCTTTGATAATGATGCCTTTGAGAAAAATCCCATGGATTTTTATGTGGTAACAAGTGATATCGAAACCGGCAAAGCCGCTTACCGAAACTGCAATCAAGGAGGAGAAGATCTTCTTTTATGGCTTCGCGCTTCTGCATCCATGCCTTTGGTTTCCCGAATCGTGGAAGTGGGAGACAAAAAGATGTTGGATGGCGGTATCTGTGATTCCATTCCCTTGGAGGCTATGGAAGGATTTGGGTACGAGAAAAATCTGGTGGTGGTGACACAACCGGCAGATTATCGGAAAAAGCCAAACCAATTAATGCCTTTGATTCGGTGGGTGTTCCGAAAATATCCCAATATGATTCGGGCTATGAAGGAACGGCACCTGATGTATAATCGTCAGGCGGAACTGGTTGCCGAAAAAGAGAGAAGAGGCGAAATATTGGTAATTCGACCATCTGAAAAACTTCCGGTAAGCAGAACCGAAAAGGATCCGAACCGACTGCAGGAAGCTTATGATTTGGGCAGAGCGGCCGCGAAGGAGAAACTTTCGGAAATCATAGAATATTTTGGCGGGGAGGAATCATAATGGAAACCCGTGTGGCTGTGATTAGTATTATCGTAGAAAATCAGGAATCGGTGAAGGATGTGAATGATCTTTTACATCAGTTCAGCGAGTATATCATAGGAAGAATGGGGATTCCCTATAAGGAAAAAGGAATCAACATCATCAGCGTGGCAATGGATGCGCCTCAGGACGCGATCAATGCCCTGACGGGAAGTTTGGGAAAACTTTCCGGCATTACCGCGAAAGCGGCATATTCTAAAGTATAATAAAAAATTCTAAAGGGAAAGACGATGGTCTGACTCTAAAGAAAGGATGAGAAATATGTATCAGTACAACCCAAAATCTTTAAAGGCAGAAGAGTTTATCAACCATGAGGAGATTTTAGCAACTCTTCAGTATGCCGAAGAACACAAGAACGATGTGGAATTGATTGACAGCCTTTTGGAAAAGGCTCGGCCTAAAAAGACGGCAGATGGCGTTCATTGCGAAGGCCTGACCCATCGGGAAGCATCGGTGCTTCTTGCCTGCGATATTCCCGAGAAGAATGAGGAAATCTTTCGTCTTGCCGAGGAAATCAAAATGGCGTTTTACGGAAATCGTATCGTTATGTTTGCCCCGTTATATCTGTCTAATTACTGTGTGAACGGATGTGTTTACTGTCCCTATCATGCAAAAAACAAGACCATTCCCCGGAAGAAACTGACCCAGGAAGAGGTAAAAGCCGAGGTCATTGCTCTGCAGGATATGGGTCACAAGCGCCTTGCCATCGAGGCAGGGGAAGACCCTGTGCATAATCCCATTGAGTACATCTTAGATTGTATCAAAACCATTTACAGTGTTCATCATAAAAACGGTGATATCCGTCGTGTAAATGTGAATATTGCGGCAACTACAGTAGAGAACTATCGGAAGCTAAAGGATGCCGGTATCGGTACCTACATTCTGTTCCAGGAGACCTATCATAAGGAAAGTTACGAACAACTTCATCCCACCGGTCCCAAGCACGATTATTGCTACCATACCGAGGCAATGGACAGAGCTATGGAGGGTGGTATTGACGATGTTGGGTTGGGAGTTCTCTTTGGTTTGGAACTCTATCGTTATGAGTTTGCAGGACTTTTGATGCACGCGGAACATTTGGAAGCGGTTCATGGGGTTGGTCCTCATACCATTTCGGTGCCCCGAATCAAGAAGGCAGACGATATTGACCCCTCCGTCTTTGATAATGGCATTTCGGATGAAGTGTTTGCCAAAATTATTGCATGTATCCGTGTGGCAGTTCCCTATACCGGTATGATTATCTCCACCCGTGAGTCAGAGGAGGTGCGTCGTCGTGCACTTCAAGTTGGTATCTCCCAGATTAGCGGTGCTTCCAGAACTTCGGTGGGTGGTTATACCGAAGAGGTAAGACCTACCGATACCGAGCAGTTTGACGTTTCCGACCAGAGAACCTTGGATGAAGTGGTTCGGTGGTTGATGGAAATGGGATTCATTCCGTCATTCTGTACCGCTTGCTACCGAGAGGGAAGAACCGGAGATCGGTTTATGGCTCTTTGTAAGAGTGGACAGATTCTCAATTGTTGTCATCCCAATGCCCTGATGACCCTGTCCGAGTTTTTGGAGGACTATGCATCCGAGGAAACCAAATTAGTAGGTTATCGGATGATTGACGAGGAACTGCGGAAGATTCCCAAAGAGAAAGTCCGTGGCATTGCAGAGCAGAATATTTTGGATATCAAGAACTCCAACCGCCGAGATTTTAGATTCTAATCCGGTCGTGCTTGAAAAATCGCGATCTTTGCCCGATGTGTCGACGAGAAATGATTGGTAGGGAACGACCTGCGTGTCGTTCCGGCAATGTGATGAACATAAAAGATAATTTGCCCGTAAATGTGTAGGTGATATTTATGGAATATCCAAAAAGAAAACCAAATCGTTTGAGGGATTATGATTATTCCAAGGAGGGTGCATATTTCATAACCATATGCACCTATGAACGACAATGTTTGTTTGAAGAACCAAGGATAGGGAACGACCTGAGTGTCGTTCCCTCGAATTTGCCGCAAAATAAGATGATAAAAAAATGGTTTGATGAATTACAAAATAAATTTAACATAACCATAGATAAATTCGTTATTATGCCTGACCACATTCATCTGATATTGGTTATCAATACGGAACGACACATAGGTCGTTCCCTAC
>JAZRQC010000044.1:0-30768 GCA_045649565.1 Ructibacterium sp. | reverse complement strand
AGATTGCTGAATTTTCAAGCGAGGCCCAGTAACATTACTCCTGCCAAACTATAATAAGTAATCACCGCCACCAAATCAATAATGGTGGTAATCAATGGACCTGAGGCTACTGCCGGGTCAATTTTGATTTTATGGAAAAATATGGGAATTATAGTTCCGCTTAGGCTTGCCATTAACATAGACAGGAAGAGGGACAAACCCACGCAGGCCGCCGCCATAAGGCCATATTCTACGGTAACTGCTTTGCCTAGGAAGAGGTATCCTGCCACGATAAGGAAGGACACAAGGCCCATCAAAAGGCCGTTGCAACCGCCTACTCGAAGTTCTTTCAGGATGAAGAACCACTTCTCTTTGCCCGAGATATCCTCGTCCATGAGAACACGAATGGTTACCGCAAGGGACTGGGTTCCTACGTTTCCTGCCATTCCCAGAATCAGGGATTGGAAACAAACCACAATTGCCACCTGATCTACGATAGACTCAAAAAGTCCCACCACACTGGAAACGCCCATGCTCAAAAGGAGCAACAAGGTGAGCCAGGGCAGACGCTTTCGCATACTGTCAAAGAGCCGTTCCTTCAAATCTTCCTCTGCGGTCAAACCTGCCAACTTCGCGTAGTCTTCACCAAGTTCATCGTCCACCGCTTCGATAATATCCTCTGCAGTAATAACACCGATAATCTCATTATCATCATTTAATACGGGAATGGAGTCCTCGGCGTAATCCTTCAGCCATTCAATGCTGTCCGCAATCTTTTCGGTGGCGGAAATACTGGGGTATTCTCGACTGATAATATCCTCCAAAGGCACGAAATCACGGGCAACAATCAGGTCTTTCAGCTCAATGGCACCTGCATATTTCCCCTCTGCATCCATAACATAAATGGTGTTGATGTTATCGTTCTCTTCGGCTTGTCCGATGAGGGCACGCATGGTCTGTTTGATGGTAAAGGTTTCGGAAACCACCACATAGTTGGTGGTCATCATACTACCGATTTCATCCTCCTCAAAAGAGGTAATCAATCGAATATCCTCAGAAACTTCTTCCTCCATCAAGGAAATCAGTTTCTCTCTGTGTTCCTCGTCCTCAATGTCCTCCAGAGCGTCTACCGCATCGTCGGCGTCCATGTTCTCAATGACATCCGCCGCCTGCTCAATGGGCAGTTCCTCCAAAAGCTCAGAAACATCGTCCAGATAAACAAAGATTTCGGACATCCGCTCGGTGCCTAAGATTTCATAGACTTCTTTACGTTCTTCTTCCTCTATTTCTAAAATTGCTTCCGCAATGTCGTTATCATGATAATCGTCCAGAGCATCCCGAATTTCTTCGGCAGTCTGTTCGCTCAACAAAATCTGTAGTATCTGTTCAATCTTGGTCAATTCCTGCATTGGCAACTCCTCCTTACTTTATGGTAAAGTCGGTATTCAGACAAAAAAATACCGACGTCAAATCATTTTTGACGACGGCAATGAAACCATGCAAAAATCTACCACATAAAGATAAGTGGCACTCTGCACGGTATTTGATTCATTGCTGCGTCGCTACGCAATCGACTTCGCCCATCTGCGCCGTCCATACTGCCACAACCTTTCTGTTAGATTCTGTAAGACAGCCTTTTCCCCTATGGAATCAGGCTACCTGTATTCTACCACCATTTCCTCTTCTTGTCAAACTTTTTTGACCCTCATACTATATTTTCTCCTATTTGGTCAAATTTTCTGTTTCACGTGAAACATTTTATCGCAATTTGTCCTTTTTTGTTTCACGTGAAACAATTTATTGCGCCCGAATTCCGTTTTTTGTGTTTCACGTGAAACATTTTTGCAGAAATCTTTTAATTTCCCTTGAAATTTTTGAAAATCGTGATATAATAGGAAGAAGTGGCGAAGAATTTGTTTCGCCCTTGAAAACAGAAAGAATGTGCAAGATAAAGGAGGCGAGACAATGGGAAAGGTCATCGCAATCGCAAACCAAAAAGGTGGCGTAGGCAAAACCACTACTGCCATCAATTTGTCCGCTTGTTTAGGACAGAAGGGGAAGAAAGTACTTTTAATCGACAGTGACCCTCAGGGGAATACTTCCAGCGGCGTAGGTATTGATGGAAAATCCGCTGAATTTTCCACTTATGATTGCCTGATTGGCGATAAAACTGTGGAAGAAGTCATGGTAGAGACTCAGTTTAAGAATCTATGGCTCTGTCCCGGAAATATTAATCTGGCAGGCGCAGAATTGGAACTGGTTGACGCAGAAAAGCGGGAATATCAGTTAAAAGCCTCCATTTCTTCTGTCAAAGACAAATTTGACTTTATTATTATTGACTGTCCGCCCTCTTTAGGGTTGATTACCCTGAACGCTTTTGCGGCGGCGGATAGTGTGCTGATTCCCATTCAATGCGAATATTATGCATTGGAGGGCTTGAGCCAACTGACCAGAACCGTGAAAATGGTGAAGCAGGGGCTCAACAAAGACCTGAAAATTGAAGGAATTCTTCTGACCATGTACGATGCACGGACCAATCTGTCCATGCAGGTGGTGGAAGAAGTGAAAAAATACTTCGGCGCAACGGTTTACAAGACCATGATCCCCCGAAATGTAAGACTTTC
The DNA here is from genome assembly GCA_045649565.1 of Ructibacterium sp. Classification (GTDB taxonomy): domain Bacteria; phylum Bacillota; class Clostridia; order Monoglobales; family Monoglobaceae; genus Ructibacterium. Next base: position 28,165 of record JAZRQC010000044.1, on the reverse strand, counting down.
GGTGGCGCCCAGTTACGGCATGCCGGTGATTGCCTTTGATAAGAGTTCCAAAGGCGCCAAGTGCTATATGGACTTGGCAGGCGAGGTAATCCGTGCAAATCGCAGTAAATAGAGGAGGAAGAAGCGTGGCAACAAGCAAAAAACCAAAAAAAGCCATGGGCAGAGGCCTTGGTGCACTCTTTATGGACAACGACCACGAAAACCCTGATGAAATCAGGGATATTGTGGAAGAAATCCATCAGATTGGTGCTCCGAAAGCCGACGGAAGTGACGTTGTTCAACTGAAGACCATGGATATTGAACCCAATAAGGGACAGCCCAGACATCGTTTTGATGAGGAAAAACTAACCGCTCTGTCCGAGTCCATTCAGGAACACGGGGTGATTTCTCCCATTCTGGTAACCCCTACCAAGAGCGGAACCTACCGCATTGTGGCAGGTGAACGTCGTTGGAGAGCCTCTAAATTGGCAGGACTTAAGACGGTTCCCTGTATTATTCGCAGCTTTGAAGAGCAGACTGTTATGGAACTTGCTCTGGTAGAAAACCTCCAGAGAGAGGACTTAAACCCCATTGAAGAGGCGGAAGGCTATCAAAAACTCATGGATACCTTCGACCTGACCCAGGAAGAAATCAGCAAGAGAGTAGGCAAAAGCCGTAGTGCTGTAGCCAATTCCCTTCGCCTTTGTAACCTGACCCAAGAGGTAAAAGCCTTGGTAATTCAAGGGGAAATCTCCCAAGGTCATGCAAGAGCACTTCTCTCTGTGGAGGATAGTGATCTGCAACTTCGTTTGGCAGAGCGTATTATTAAGGAAGGTTTGAATGTCCGTCAGGTGGAAGCCATTGTGTCGGAGATTGGAAAACCCAAAGCCAAAACTCCCAGAACCCAAAACCCCATGACCAGAAAATATTATCAGGATGTGGAAACCGCTCTGGGTTCTCAACTGGGCACCAAAGTAAAAATTCGAGAAGGTGCCAAGAAGGGTAAAATCGAAATCGAATATTACAGCAAAGACGACTTAGAACGAATCTTATTTGAACTTCGTCGCTAATTCGACAAAAATCGACATCTCAAAAAGGGGTCTAAAATCCAAATTTTTGCATCTTGGCATGAAATGACACTCTAAAACCCCAAATTGTTCTTAAAACGAAAATTTAAGCGTATTTTGGTGTATGGCAGTTTTTGAGATGAAAAATCCTCTCCTGAGGGGGTCTCATGAAGGGAGCACCTCACGGAGGAGGAAGGGAGAGAAGCAAATGGCAAACGAAAAGAAAAAATATAATATCGGAACCTATGCGGTGGTTTTGATTCTGGCGGCGATCTTCATTATTATCATTGCGGCCATGGCTGACAATCGAGAAGATCATTTCGAGAATCAGATTACCAAGCAGAACGAAATCAACCAGGGGATTCAGGAACGGATTGTCACTTTGGAAAGCGACAACTACAACCTGAAAAAATCCAATGACGAATTGACAAGTAAGAATACCGCTTTGGACACCTCCCTCACCTTTTACAAGACCATTGATCAGGTTTATGCCTTGGCCTTGGAGGGAAAACCTGCGGAAGCATCTGCCAAGTTAAGAGAGATTGACCCGTCCGCTTTAGGGTCGGAGGAAAAGGCAGTCTATGACACCTTGCAGAAGCAGTTACAGTTGCCTTTAGAGGATGCCACCGAGGAAGAAACCCCCGCGGCAGAATAAAAACCTGAATAAGAGATAAAAAAGAAAGGAAGATACTACCATGATTGATATGAGATTATTAAGAAACAACCCTGAGGAAGTGAAGGCGGCTTTGGCTCGCAGAAAAGAGGAAGTAGACATTGACGGTTTGCTGGCTCTGGATCAGGAAAAGAGAGAACTTCTCTTTGAAGTGGAGCAGAAAAAGGCAGAGCAGAACACCGTTTCCAAGAAGATTCCCATGATGAAGAAGAACGGAGAAGACACCACCGCCGTTTTTGCGGAAATGAAGGAATTATCCGCTGCCATCAAGGAATGTGACGACAAAATCAGGGATTTGGACGAGAAGATTACCAATATTCTCTACTCCATTCCCAACATTCCCAACCCCTCTGTTCCCGATGGTGATACTGACGAGGATAACATTGAAATTCGTCGGTTTATGGAGCCCACTCAGTTTGATTTTGAGCCCAAAGCACACTGGGATTTGGGTAAGGATCTAAATATCTTAGACCCTGAAACCGCCGCAAAAATCACAGGTGCACGGTTTACTGTTTATCGTGGTGCAGGTGCTCAGTTGGAGCGTGCCATCATGAACTTCTTCTTAGATACTCATACCCGTCAGCACGGTTACGAGGAGATTTTCCCGCCTTTCATGGTTCACAGAAACTCCATGATCGGTACCGGTCAGCTTCCTAAGTTTGAAGAGGATGCTTTCAAAGTTTCCAACAACGATTATTTCTTGGTTCCCACCGCAGAGGTGCCGGTAACCAACATGCTCCGTGACGAAATTATCGAAGGTGATCAACTCCCTATTAAGTACTGTGCATATACCGCTTGTTTCCGTGCAGAGGCAGGTTCTGCAGGCCGTGATACCAGAGGTCTGATTCGTCAGCATCAGTTTAACAAGGTAGAACTTGTAAAGTTCACCAAGCCGGAGCAGTCCTATGAGGAACTGGAGAAACTGGTAGCCGATGCAGAGGACGTATTGAAGCTCTTGAAACTCCCCTATCGTGTGGTAAAAATCTGTATTGGCGATCTTGGTTTCACCGCGGCTATGAAGTACGATATCGAAGTTTGGATGCCCAGTTATAATCGTTTCGTAGAGATTTCCTCCTGCAGTAACTTTGAGGATTTCCAGGCTCGTCGTGCCAACATCAAGTATAAAAATTCCGTCAAGGATAAGGCACAGTTGGTACACACCCTGAACGGTTCCGGTGTTGCCATCGGCAGAACCACCGCGGCTATTTTGGAGAACTACCAGAATGCAGATGGTTCCGTTACTGTTCCTGAGGTGCTTCGTCCTTACCTTGGCGGCAAAGAGGTTATTACCGGCGAACTGTAAAGGAAGCGTGACGCTTCACCCATTGCCGAGCGTAATGTGCGGTAAAGATTTACCATTGTCTACGGAGCCGGGAGGATTAGGTAGATAAACTATTACCGAAAATCGTTAAAAGCCTTCCTCTTGAGGGGAAGGCTGAAAGGAGTTTTTCTATGCTTAAAAAAACACTTGTCTTACTTGGAATCTTCCTTCTCTTGGTAACAGGCGTTGCCTTTGCAGAAGAGAATATTACTGTTTTGGTTAACGGAGACCCTGTGGTTTTCGATGTACCACCTCAAAAACTTCCTGTTTATGACGAAGCAGGGGAATATGTGGGCGATCGGGTGATGATTCCCCTTCGTGCCGTAAGTGAGGCTTTGAACTGTGACGTTTACTGGAACGGTGTCAGCGAGGGTATCACCATTTATCGTCAAGGCTCTTTATCTATTATGTGGATTAATAAGGATTGCGCCTTTTCCATGGTTTCCCCCGCAGTTTCCGAAGCGTATATTTTAGATGTTCCTCCCACTATGGTTGAGGACAGAACTTTGGTTCCCGTTCGTGCGGTGGCAGAATTGTTGGGAGCATCGGTAAACTGGATTGATGAAATCAACACCGTTACCATTACCGACCCCATTACCGAATGGGAAGAAAACCAAGGTGTTGCGGAACAACTTGCTTATTATGAATTATTTCTCTATCAGGAATATGACAAAGCATCTGCTCACTATCACGGAACTTCCGAAACCATCACCGGTAAATTCGTTCTGGAAGACGACAAGGAAATTTCCTTCGAACTCTATCCCGAACTTGCTCCCGAAACGGTTGCTCGTTTCGTAACCTGTGCCAAGGATGGTTTCTACAATAACACCATTTTCCACCGTGTTATTGAAGGTTTTGTGGCACAAGGCGGCGGTATCATGATGGAAAAGGAAGAACTGGTAGAAAAGGATCCTTCCGCTTATGAACCTCTTCCCGGAGAATTTCTTGCCAACGGACTCTTTAACTCCATGGCTCACAAACGTGGCGTTCTTTCTTTTGCAAGAACCGATGATTTGAACGGTGGCGGAACTCAATTCTTTATCGTTCATCAAGATGCTCTCCATCTGGACGGCTATTATGCCGCATTCGGTACTATCACCGAGGGTATGGAGATCGTGGATGAGATTTGCGCATCCGAAACCGACGAAAACGATGTTCCTGTTGAACCTATTATCGTAAAAGAAGTTATTATTAACGAAAACTAATTAAATTTTTATACATAAAGGAGAAAAAAATTATGGCAGAATTATCAGCATTTATCCTCTACTTTGTAGCAATGCTTGGCATTGGTCTTTATTTCTTCATCAAGACCAAGTCCGCAACAGAGAAGGATTATTTCTTAGGCGGCAGAAAAATGGGTCCTTGGGTAACCGCAATGAGTGCTCAGGCATCGGATATGAGCGCTTGGCTTCTGATGGGTCTTCCCGGTAGTATCTTAGCATTTGGCTTTGGTCAGGCATGGATTGGTATTGGTCTTGCCATCGGTACAGCCCTGAACTGGATTTTGGTGGCAAAGCGTTTGAGAAAGTTCTCCAAGGCATCCGGTGATTCTTTCACCTTGCCTCAGTATCTTTCCAACAGATTTTTGTCCAAGAGCCATGTTCTCAGCCTGATTTGTGCGGTGGTATTTTTGGTTTGCTTTACCATTTATGTTGCATCCGCATTTGTAGCAGGTGCAGATGTATTTACCGCATTGGTTCCTACCCTTCCCAGAACCACCGCAATGATTATCTTTGCGGCAATCGTGGTTGTTTATACCTTCCTGGGCGGTTTTAACGCAGTATGCTGGACCGACTTTTTCCAGGGTCTTTTGATGATTGCGGCGCTTTTGATTGTTCCCATTGTGGTTGGTTTCTTCCGTCAGTTGGAACCTGCGGCGCTGACCACCATTTATCCCGGTCCCAATGGTGAAGAGTTTGAATTTGTATCCAACTTCTTCAGCGCATCCTGGAAGGATATTCTGTCAGGTTTGGGTTGGGGTCTTGGCTACTTTGGTATGCCCCACATTATTGTAAGATTTATGTCCATCGAAAAGCCTTCTATGGTAAAGAAGTCTGCAACCGTTGCTATCATCTGGGTAATTCTTTCCTTGGCGGCAACCATCCTGATTGCATACCTTGGCAGAATGTTTGTTTACAACAACGGAACCGACCTTTCCGCTGTTCTGTTGGCAGAGGGTAAGCAATCTATGGTATTTGTGGAACTGGCAAGAGAAGTATTCCCCGGTTTCATTGCAGGTCTGTTGCTTGCGGCTATCATTGCGGCATCCATGTCCACCGCTGACTCTCAGCTTTTGGTTGCGGCATCCTCCTTTGCAAGTGACTTGTATAAGCCCATCATCCGCAAGAATGCTTCCAACAAAGAAATGATGTGGGTAAGCCGTATCATCGTTCTGGTTATTGCTGTGGTTGCATTCTTCATTGCAAGCAGTAAGGGTAAGGCTGCACAGGCAATTATGGATCTGGTATCTAACGCTTGGGGTATTTTTGGTGCCGCATTCGGTCCTGCAGTGCTTCTTTCTCTCTTCTGGAAGCGGTTTACCTATAAGGGTGCCGTTGCAGGTATCTTGGTTGGTGCTATTGTCGATATGGCTTGGCTCTGGCTCCCCATTGCAGGTTCTACCCTGACCGCAATCACCGGTATTTACGAAATCATCCCCGGTTTCATCATCGGTGGTATTGCGGCAATCTTAGTAACCCTGATGGATAAGAAGCCCTCTCAAGAAGTGGAAGCAATCTTCGATAAAGCAACCGATAATTCCATCGACGACTAATTTTTGATCGAGAAAATCCATCAAAAAGGAGGAAATACCATGAAACGTATTCTTTCTCTGGTTTTGGTATTTGTCATATGTTTTTCTGTTCTTCCGGGTGTCTATGCCCTGCGGAACACTTCCTATGAAACAGTTTTGGCACAAAGTCTGAAATCCCTTGGTTTATTCCGAGGGGTTTCGGATACTGACTTTGCTTTAGATCGGGAACCTACCCGTGTAGAAGCCATTGTCATGTTGATTCGGGTATTGGGAAAGGAAGAAGAAGCGGAAAAGAGTAATCTTTCCCATCCTTTTACCGATGTTCCGTCCTGGGCAGATGACTACGTTGGATATGCCTATAAAAACGAACTTTCCAACGGTGTTTCATCCACCTCCTTCGGAACGGATAATGCAAGTTCTTCCATGTACCTGACCTTTATGCTTCGGGCGTTGGGTTATTCTGATAAGAACGGCAAAGATTTTGTATGGGATAACCCTTACGACCTTGCAAGAAAGGTTGGTATTTTACCCGAATCGGTGGATTGTGATCATTTTCTGCGAGCAGACGTGGTTTTGATTTCCTACGCATCTCTTTCTGCCAAGTGCAAAGACTCTTCCAAAAGTCTGGCAGACAAACTGATTGAGGAAAAGGTATTCACCAAAAAGGAATTCCAGACCTACTATGACCCTGCCGCATTGGAAAACTATAAGCCTACCAACAAGGTTCTCTCTGCAGAAGAAATTTATGCTCTTTGCTCGCCTGCCGTTTTCTATATTGAAGTTTACGACACCGCAGGTTATGCAACAGGCAGTGGTAGTGGCTTTTTCTTGAACAGTAACGGTCTTGCCGTTACCAATTACCATGTGATTGAAGGTGCATCTTCTGCCATTATTACTCTTTCTACCAATCAAGCAGAGTATAAGGTAGAAGGCGTTTATGACTACAACCAAGCAAAAGACTGGGCCATCATCAAGGTGGAAGGTTCAGGATTTGATTATTTGGATATGGGAGATATTTCCTCTATTGTAGGTGGTGCATCCGTTTATGCCATCGGCAGTCCCATGGGACTTCAAAATACCATTTCAGAAGGTCTTATTTCCAACACCAACCGCCAACTTGACGGGATTCCTTATATCCAGACAACAGCCGCCATTTCCCATGGCAGCAGCGGTGGTGCGCTTTTGAATAAGTATGGCGAGGTAATCGGTATTACTTCCGCAGGCTTTACAGACGGAGAGAATTTGGGTCTTGCCATTCCCATTTCTTTGATTGAAGGTTATACTACCAATTCCTTGGTAAGCCTTTACGATATGTTTGGCAAACCATATCAACCTTCTCCACAGTATCCCGTTAACGAAATTGAATATAGCACAGAAGATATTTTAAAAGCCTATATTATTAATTATTACAACGAAGAAATGGAAGATTCCATTGCTTATACCGAGCGTAATAATTACGAAAACGGATATATTGATTATACTGTCTCTCTGGATTCAGACGGAGAACTTTCTTTGATTGTTTTTTGTGATTATAATTACTTGAGTTATTATTTTTCCATTGATATCAACGATCCCATCGATGATAAGTTTGTATTCCAGACCTATCAATCTATGGAACATGAACTGATTTCTTATACAGGTATGCCGGCAAGTCAGTTCAAAAGAGATATGCGCATTCACTTCTCTCATAACGAAGGTAATATTTCGGAAGGAGAAATTGCTCAACTTACCTCACTTTCCATGAATGGATCCATGGACTTCCTCAGCGGAATTTTAAATGGTCTTAACAGAATAATGAATCCTGCAAATCCTTATTCCATTGCAGATTTCGGGTTTGTAAATTTTAAATAGGAGATAAAAATGAATAACAACATTATTGTAGGACAATCAGGCGGCCCCACCGCCGTTATCAACAGCAGTTTAGCAGGCGTTTTTTCTGCCGCTAAGGATGCAAAGATAGAAAAAATATACGGAATGGTCAATGGTGTTGACGGCCTTTTAAAAGGACATTTTATTGATTTAAAAGAGTCCATCAAAACCAAGGACGATGTGGAACTTTTAAAGAGAACCCCTTCTGCCGCATTGGGTAGTTGCAGATTCAAATTACCTTCTGTGGAGGATGGTCGTGAAACCTACGAAAAACTCTTTCAGAAGCTTTCGGAGTTAGAAATAGGTTATTTCATCTATATTGGCGGAAACGACTCTATGGATAGTATTTTAAAACTCTCAGCCTATGCTAAAGAGGTGGGTAGTGATATTAAATTCATGGGTGTTCCCAAAACCATTGATAATGACTTGGCAGAGACCGATCATACTCCCGGTTACGGCAGTGCGGCAAAGTATGTTGCAACCACTTTGAAGGAGATTATATGTGACAGTAACGTTTATGATATGAAGTCGGTTACAGTGGTTGAAATTATGGGAAGAAATGCAGGTTGGCTCACCGCCGCCGCAGGACTTTCCAAGGACGAAACCTGTCCGGGACCTGATTTGATTTATCTTCCTGAAAGAACCTTTGATAAAGAGGTATTTTTAAAGGATGTAGCGGCATTATTAGAAAAGAAAAATACCGTCATTGTAGCGGTTTCTGAATCTTTAAAGGATGAGAATGGTGTTTATCTCTGTGATGCATTGATTCAGAATGCGGTAGAAGATTCCTTTGGTCATAAAATTCTGTCAGGAACCGCATTGGCAGTTTCGGATTTGATTACCGAACGTTTGGGAGTAAAATCCAGAGGTATCGTTTTCAATACCATCCAGCGTTGTGCCACCCACATTTCATCTCTTACCGATATCAACGAAGCTTTTATGGCAGGTGAAGAAGCGGTGAAGGCGGCAGTTGACGGAGAAACAGGAAAGATGGTGGTTTTCACACGAATCAAGGAAAATCCCTATATTATGGTTCCTGAAGTGTTTGATATTGAAAAGGTAGCAAACGAAGAAAAAACCGTTCCCGATGAATACATCAACGAGAACGGCAACGGAGTCACCGAAGCATTTTTAAATTATGCAAGACCTCTCATTCAAGGCGAAATTTACCCTGTTATGGAAAACGGAACCCCGAAACATTTTAAATTGGTATAAAAAAAAGTCGGCTTTTAGCCGACTTTTTTTTCTTATTTGTTAACCAGTTCCTTCAGGCTGCTACCAGCTTTGAAAGTGGGAACCTTTGCAGCTGCGATCTTCATCTCAGCACCGGTCTGAGGATTTCTACCGGTTCTTGCTTCTCTGGTTCTAACTTCGAATCTACCGAAACCAACCAACTGTACCTTGTCGCCTGCCTTCAGAGCGTCTTCAACGGACTCGATGAAAGCTGCCAGAGCTGCCTCTGCATCCTTCTTGGACAGGTTTGCTTTTTCAACCATAGCGGCTACTAATTCTTGCTTGTTCATTTTAAAATCTCCTTTATAATTGGGTAAAAATAAAATTTTATTACCTTCATTTTACTATAAATGATTTAAAAATGCTAGTTGTTTTTATAAAATGTTCAAAATTTGTAGAATTGCACAATTTCAAAAGGTTTTCAAAGTTATATACCCTTTCTTTTTTGTATATTTTTTATAATTTTATAAATCAAAATCCCCATTTTCAAAGGGTTTGAGGGTTTTTTGTGGAGAACGGAATGACACTTTTTCTTTTTACTATATATATAATATATATATATATTTATTGTTGCTGTTGCTGTTGTTGGGGGTGTTGATAATGTTGAAAAGTAAATCATTCTCAGACAGGACAAGGCTTTGAAGTTATGTAAAAACCTATGGATAAGTCTGCAGGGATTCCACAAAACCCACAATCGAAAAAAGTCGAATATGTTATGCACATTTTTTCCACATTGTATCCACAGGGAAAATGTGGATGAAGAATAAAATTGAATATTTTTTGATAAAAGGATAATTCCTTACAATTCGGTTTCTTTTTATGAAAAAAACTTGTAATAAAATTATATCTATGATATATTGGAATTGTAAAATAGTGTTTAAAAAAGGAGAATTATTATGGCTTTTTTAGATGATATCAGCAGAGGAATTACCAGAGCCGGTCAATCTGCTGTTCAAAAGACAAAGAATATGACCGACATTGCTCGCTTGTCAGGTTTGATAAGTGATGAAGAAAAAAACCTGAATAATTTTTATAATCAATTGGGAAGAATGTATGTTTCCATGCACACATCTGATTATGAAAGTGAATTTGGAGGAATCATCAACTCTATTAAGGATGCAGAAAAAAATATTGCATCTTATAAGCAACAGATTCAGGACATCAAAGGGATTGTAAGATGTGTAAACTGCGGTGCAGGAAATCCCATGGCCGCAAGTTTCTGTACCACCTGCGGTACACCCTTACAAAAACCCGTAGAGAATTCTGCTCCCAATCCTGCACCTGTATCAGGCATTACCTGTAGCGGTTGCGGTGCGGTTCTTCCAGTGGGTACAAAATTCTGTACTTCTTGCGGAACTCCTCTTACAGAAGAACCTTCTGCTCCTGCAGAACCCATTGAAATTAAGAAAATTTGTCCCAATTGTAATGAGACCATAATGCCCGAAGCGTCTTTTTGTACCAATTGCGGAACAAAAATTAATTCATAATAAAGGAGAATTATTATGCAAAAGACAAAGTTAGGTATTTCTGTTGGTATGGTTGGTGCGGCCATGTTTTTCTTCTGTTTGTTCGGTGGATATATTCCTGCTCTGTTACTTGGAGGATATATTCTTTTGGCAGAGGATAACATCTGGTTGAAAAAAACCGCTGTGAAAGCAATTGCTTTATCGGTATGTTTTTCTATCCTCACCATTTTAATTGGTTTGATTCCTGATTTTATCAATATAATCAGAAACTTTTCCACTATGATAGAGGAAGTTGTAAACTTAAGTAAGGCAGACAGTCTCTTTAATATCATATTGATTATCGTTGACATAGTAGAAATTTTGTTATTCCTGGTATTGGGATTGAGTGCTTTCTCTCAGGGAACCGTTAAAATCCCCTTTATTGATAATATGATTTCTAAATATATGGACTAAATTCTTTTATTTACTATCAAAAGAAAGAAGGTAAAAAAAGTGGCAAGATTTTGTGGAAACTGTGGAACCATGGTGGGAGAAGAAGCAAAGGTTTGCGGAAATTGCGGAACACCCTTGCAAAGCGATCCCGTTACTGAATTTGAAAATGCCTCTGCTACATATGAAGCACCCGTTGGCGGTTACGAAGCACCTGCATACGGCGGAACTTCTTCCAATCAGGACGGTATGAAGAAGATTATCGGATTAATCATTGGATTGTTGGTAGCTATCGGATTGGTGATTAGCGGTGTTAAGATTATATCCGCAAATACGGGCACCAATGCGATTATTCGCCAGTTTGCAAAATGTCTCGAAACAGGTGAGGATGGTTCAAAATTAGAAAAGTATCTTCCCAATTACTTAAAAGAAGCGGAAATGTATGATTCTTTTGAAGTAGAAGGAGAATTGGAAGAACAATTTATAGACCTGAGAGAAGAAGGGGAAGAAGAATACGGGGATTATTCCGTTTCCTACAAGATTATCAAAACGGACAAGATGGATGATGAGGAACTGGAAGATTACAGAGACCGTGTTGAATATATCAATGATGAATTTGATGTGGAACGAATTACCGCAGGAAAGAATGTAAAAGTTCGGTTTACCATTCGTGGTGATATGGATGATGAAAGAGAAACCATTGATATGTCCTTTATCAAGGAAGACGGAAAATGGAAGATTGACATTTACAGTCTTGATATCTAAATGGAAAGAAAAGAGCAGAAACCAAATGTTTCTGCTCTTTTTTTATGCTTAAAAGTTGATTGGCCTGCATCGATACCTGACACTCAGCACAAGACCCATGGCAAGCATGGTGGTTATCATGGAAGAACCACCGTAACTGTAAAAAGGAAGGGTAATACCCGTTACGGGGAATAAACCAAGGCACATGCCGATGTTCTCAAATACCTGAAAGGAGAGCATAGCCGCAACGCCTGTGCAAATGTGTCTGCCTAAAAGATTTCTGGAAGTGAGACCAATATGAATACACCGATAAATCAAAAGGGATAAAAGAATAATCACCAAAAGTCCGCCAATCATTCCCAACTCCTCGCAGACAGCGGAGTAGATAAAGTCGGTATGACGCTCGGGCAGGAGATTTCCCACCTGACTGGAACCTTTGTAAAGACCCGTTCCGAAAATTTTTCCCGAACCGACGGCGGTCTTGGATTGAATGACATGGTAACCTGCACCGGTGGGGTCAAGTTCGGGATTGAATGCGGTTAAAAGGCGGTTTTTCTGATAATCCTGCAGAATCACAAACCACATCAAAGGGAACAGAACCACCAAAGAACCCAATCCGTAAAGGAGATACTTCCATTGAATTCCTGCGGTGAAAAGCATAATCAAAGCAATTCCTGCAAAAACTGCCGCAGTACCGAAGTCGGGCTGAAGCAACAACAGAACAAAAATGCCCACCAGATACAAAAGCAGAAAAGCCAAGTCTCTTGGTTGATTCAATCGGTCTTCCTGATCCGAAAGTTTACGGGAGAAAAAGATAATAAAGAATAACTTCATCATCTCCGCGGGCTGGAAGTTAAGAGGGCCAAGTTCAAACCAGCTTCGTGCACCGCCTCGAACGGCACCGATTCCGGGAATCAAGACCAGAACCAAAAGGAAAATGCCCACACCGTAAAGGTAATTGGAGATACGCGCCAGATATTCATAATCCAGAATCATCAAAACGACTACCCCAATAATGCCCAAAACAAAAGCCACAATCTGTGTAATCAGGTACTTATTTCCGCCGGCAGAGGAAATCATAAGAAAACCAAAAAAAGCGTTTAGAAAAATCAGTAAAACCAACGGTCCGTCCAGATTTCTGGAAAAGGTACGGAGTTGGTGGGGAGAAAATAGCATGGTAAATTAATCCTCCTTTAAAAAACTCAGTGCCACACCGTCACCCACAGGAAGAACGGAAGTCTCCAAATTCTCCATGGAAGAGAGATCGGAAAGATACTGTCTGAGTCGTTTCACAATGGTAATTTTACGATGTTGAACCAGTTCATCGGTGGCGGTCATACCCTTGTAAAGAACATTATCCGACACCAAAAGACCACCCTTTTTCAAAAGCCTGAGACAATGTGGGAAGAAGTTCCCGTACTGTGCCTTGGCAGCATCCAAAAATACCATGTCATAACTTCCCTCCAGGGTGGGAAGAACTTCTTTGGCGTCCCCGTGATGAAGGGTAATTCGATCCGAAAGACCTGCTTTTTCGAAATTTTCCCTTGCCACACGTGCGGCATCGTCGGAAATCTCAATGGTGGTGATGTTTTTTACACCTGCCATTGCCATACCAATGGCAGAATAGCCAATGGCACAACCAATCTCCAATACCGATTCAATCCGTCCCAAACGAACCAGAACCTCCAGAAGTTTCATGGTCTCAGGCTGGGAGATGGGAACATCGTATTCCTTTGCAAATTCTTCCAATTCTGCCATAATACCATGGCGCTTAGGAAGAATGTCTCGCAAGTAACGTATAATGTATTCGTAGTTGATGGAATCATCTATCATAGCGTCACGCTCCTTGTGTCTCGTCCAATTTCCTGTTATGTTCCTCAAAGGTCTCGGAGAAGAGGTTTCCGCTACCGTCGGCAGTTGCCAAAAAGTACAGATAATCCGTATCAGCAGGCGCCAAAGCCGCCTCAATGGACGGAAGTCCGGGCGATGCAATGGGTCCTTGCGGAAGTCCCTCATAAAGATAGGTGTTGTAAGGAGAATCAATGGCAATATCAGCCTTACTTAAAATGGTCTTTCTTTCCTTCAGTATGTACTGAACCGTAGCACAAGATTCCAACTTCATTCCGATTTCCAAACGATTTTCAAAAACCGAAGCAACCAACGGCCGTTCCTCATCGTCAGCGGCTTCCCGTTCGATAACCGATGCAAAAATCAAGATTTCATCTAAAGTCTTCTCAGTAGCATAGTCCTGATAAAGGGGAAGAACCTTGTCATGGAAGTTCTGTAACATCTTCGAGAGGATGTCGTGTTCGGATTCGTCTGTGGTAAAGAGATAGGTGTCAGGATAGAGATATCCCTCCAGACGATTCTCGGTACGTGGAATGTCATCCACAAAGTCATAACCAAAATCCCCTTGCTCAATCTCGTGATAGAAGACAGAAGCATCACCTAAGCCGTTCTCTACCAGCAAATCCACCACCTGACGGAGTTCATACCCCTCAGGAATCACAATCTTCCGCATATTCTCGGCACTGTCCGCCGCCATGGTTAAAGTCTCCACCAAACTCCCATAACTCATGGAGTCGGTCACAAAGTGGGTACCCTTTTGGTAAACGGGGGCATCCTTGGTCTTGACATAGAGTTTGAAAAGCAGGGGATGACGAATCACACCTGCATCCTTCAGACAATCCGCAACCACAGAAGTACCTGCACCGTCAGGAACCTCCATAGCAATCTGATTCTTCTTTCCGCCCATTCCCGTCAGGTCTCCTAAAACAGAAAGAATCAACAGAAGAAGAACGACAGAAATCAAAACCTTCCAAAAGCAGCCTTTTTTCTTGGGTTTCTTTTCTTTTTTAGACGCCTCCTGTGTTTCTTCTTTTACGGCATCGGAAACAACCTCGGGAATCACAGCGGTATCCCAGGTGGAAATATCCCCTTGTTCCGAAAAAGGAGGTATTCCCCCCGTGGTGTTCAGGTCTTTTTCAGGCTTGTCCATAATTCAATCCTCCGTTTTATCCAAATATCCAAACCCCTACAATACAAAGAATGCAGAGGAAAATCGGCAAGTTAAAGAAACTTTGTCCCAGCAAATCCCGACCGTTGGTACGGGTGTTTTCGGTGGGGGTAAGTCCCATCTTCCAAAGTCCCACGCCACCAAGAACGGCGGCAAGCAGACCAAAGCCAAACAGAAGCAGAGTTCCCGTGGGGTAGGAGAGCAGATTCTCACTGTAACGGGAAAGAAGCACCGCCACCAAGTTGTTTGCAAGATGGAATCCCATACAAGCGTACATGGATCCGGTGCGGTTCAGAACCTGAATGGCAGCCCAACCAAAGAATAAATACCCCAAAAATCCGGTAATACTGCCGTGCATCATGGCAAAGAGCAAGGTGGTAAAAACCATAGCCGCACGGGTGTTGAATTCCTTCATCACCCCGTAGACAATCCCACGGAACAAAAATTCTTCAAAGACCGCAGGCACAATGGCAACCACCACAATGGCGGCAAGAAGTTCGGGAAGGTTTTTAGGAACCACCGATTCTCCTTCGTTCAGTAAAAGGTTCACGGGCAGGTTCAGAAGAAGCATCACAAACTGACAACCAACCCCTGCCAGAATAACAAAAATCCAAAGATTTTTTTTGCAGGGTCTCAGTCCAAACCGCTCCCGAGCGGTCTTGGCAGTGAGAATACGGTTTTCCCTTGCATAAAGACTCAAAGGAAGAAGGTAGGCAAAAAGTTCCACCAACAAAAGTTGAATCCAGAAAGGTGGCGGTACCGCAAAGAAACTGGAGACAATGGAAACAATCAGCGCAACACCTGACTGTACCGAGACAATCCAAAAGAGCATCCAGCGGATGCTTCGTAATCGTTGTTTTTCTTCTCGGTAAGATAAATCATGCATAAATCCGTACCTCCGTTAATCGGTAATCACCCAATCTACCTGCATATCAAATTCTTCCCGAGGTAAATCATGGGTTAAACACTCCGAAAAAGCAAGTCCCACGGTCACCCCGTCCATCTCATTTAAAAATTTATCATAGTATCCGCCACCATATCCCAGCCGAAACCCTTCATTGTCAAAGGCAAGGGCAGGAACCAAAGCCACATCAATCTCCTTCGGAGAAAGAACAGGCAAATCCCCCACGGGCTCTAAAATGCCGTAGGCACCTTTCTCCACCTGAGAAAGGTGAGAAATCTCTACCGCATCCATGGTTTTGGTCTCCAGATCACATCGCGGCACCGCAACCCGAACCCCACGTCGCAACAATTCCTCTAATATGGGAAGGGTCTCCACCTCACTCCCAAAGGAAAGGTATAAAAAAGCAGTTTTTGCCAATCTCACAGCAGAATGTGTCAATACCTTCTCGGCAATGGCGCGGTTTTTTTCGGCTCGGTCAGGAACCGATGCCCGAACAGCCTTCCATTCTCGGCGGAGTTCCGCCTTTTTTTGAGAGAGGCTACACATGGCGAGGATCCTGCATCTGGGCAAGGAGTTCCTTGCCGTTACCGACTTGGGTCAGGTAGTCCACCAAAGCGGCACCAAAGTCCAAAGCGGCACCGGCGCCACGGCCGGTAATGACGGAACCGTCGGTTACCGCAGGTGCGTTAAGCACCTTTGCGCCCTTAAGGTAAGATTCAAAACCGGGGAAGCAGGTGGCATTTTTGCCATCCAAAAGACCCAATTCACCCAAAATCATGGGTGCGGCACAGATGGCGGCAAGAAGTTTTCCTTGTTCTGCGCAGGTTTTGATCAAATCAATCACAAAGTCCGAAGATTGCAGGTTGGTGGTGCCGGGCATACCTCCGGGGAGAATCACGCCGTCCATTGCGGAAATATCCACATCCTCCGGCAGAATATCTGCGGTAACGGGAATGTCATGGGCGCCCATAACCACCTTTCCGGAAATCCCCACCGTCTGAACAGGAACCCCTGCCCGACGAAGCATATCAAGGGGGGCAATCATTTCGGTTTCTTCAAAGCCAGTTGCCAATAAAACATATAACATCCTTATTTCCTCCAGTCGTGCTTGAAAATTCAGCAATCTGCGCCCCTTTCATCGACTTGGCAGGACAGTCATGTACAAGGAGTACACTCCTGCCCTACCAAATCTCGAAACGAACACATCTCACTAAATTTTCTTCGCACTAAAATTTACAGTCATGCTTGAAAAATTGCGACCTTGCGACCTGACGTCGGCTTGCCAAGACAATCACATACACAAAGTATCGTTCTGCCTTGGCAAACCTCGTCCCAAAGCAATCTCATCAATTTTTCTGCGCACTCGTTATACTACTATAGTCCGTGGCACGGCGAGTGTGACAAATCTTTACCGCGAATGAACAACGGCAATGGATGAAACGTCACGCCGTTAACTAATATCTTTATGCAATAGCATGTGGCTCCGTAGATAACGTTAAACCTTTACCTCAAATAAAGTCCGGCAATGGATGAAACGTCACGTTTCCGGTAATGGGTGAAGCGTCACGCTTCCTTTAGTACAGTTAAAATAAATTTCGGCAACATCATCATCCGTCCGATACGGGATGGTTGCTTACACAAACGATAGAACCACTCCAGATTCAACTTAATGAAAATCTTAGGTGCACGCTTGGCGGTGCCGGCAAAAACGTCCAAAGAACCGCCCACACCCATGCAAAGGTTCACCTTCAGTTCGTTACGATGTTTATGAATCCACTTTTCCTGCTTGGGCGCACCCAGACAAACCAACAAGAGTTTGGCGCCGGATTGGTTGATTTCCTTTACGATATCCCCTTCGTCCTCTTCTTTGAAGTAGCCGTTACGAAGTCCGGAAACCACCAGACCGGGATATTTCTTCTCCAACTTCTCCTTGGCCATCTCCGCCACGCCGGGCTTTGCGCCAAAGAGGAACACGCCCTCTCCCGTCTTGGAAATCCGCTCCAGCAGATGACAGGTCAGGTCAAAGCCGGGAACCCGTTCGGGAACGGGGTTTTTCAGAAGCCGAGATCCGTAAACCACGCCAATGCCGTCAGGAGTGCAGATGTCCGCATGGTTCAGGATAGACCGAAACGCCTCATCCTCCCGTGCCGCCATAATAATTTCAGGGTTGGGAGTATAAATGGCAGAAACGCCATCCTCTTTCAAAAGAGCGGTTGCTTTCTCCACTGCATCCGCCATAGTTATTTTATCAATATGAACACCTAAAATGTCTACTGTTTTTCTCATGATACTTCTCCTTTGTGGGTTAGTTTATGAATCAGTATAGCAAGAACTGTTGCAAGAACGCACACAACAACGGGACTTAAAATATCCCAACAGGGAATCTGTTCCACTGCCTCCTTGATGCCGGGCAGAACAAAACTTTCTCCAATCAGGCAATGCCACAAATAAAGGGGGGTTCCCACCTCCGAAACCAGAACAAGAACGGGGGGATAACTGCGCCCTCTTCCTTGTAAGCCAAGCAAAAGAAGAGAAACAGAGGTCAGGACAGAACCCAGATAGAGTTCGTTTTTCCCCAGAAAAAGGAAACTGCAAGCGGCCTCTGCAAGTCCCAACAGAGCCAGTCCAATCAGAATGCCTGACGGACAGAGGGTCAAGGTCTTTTGATTCTTGTACACCAAAAGTCCCAGAAGAAAGAACGGGAATCCCAAAAAGAGAAAGTTTCGGGTCAGAATGGGAGAAAGGTGCTTCCCGAAGATGGAAAGTCCCTCACCCAAAAGGAGGCTGATGCCTAAAAGCGCCACCGCCACACCGAAGAGAACCTTCTCGGAAACCTTGTACTTCCGTGCGAAATAGAGTAACCCGTAGCAGTAAGTCAAGGCAAGCATAAACCAAAGATGCCCGGACGAATAGGGAACGTTAAATAAAAGGAGCTTGACCAAGGTTTTCGGGTCAAGATATCCTTGCAGATAGGCAATGCCGTCCATGATGGTTCCCTTGATAAATGCCTCGGAAACAAACTTGTATACAAGGTAAATTCCTGCTGCAATCAGGTATAATTTCAAAATATGTCTTAACTTACCCAAAATCTTCTCAGGGGAACTTTTATAAGAGTAGTAGCCGGACACCATAAAGAAAAGGGGAACGGCAAACCGACCGGAAGCATCCAATGTGATTCCGAAGGTCCCGGGAAAAGGGAAGTGGGCCAACACCACAAAGTATGCCGCCAGAAGTTTCAGAAGATCCAGACTGACATTGCGGCTTTTGTGAATGTTAAGAGATGTGGTCTCTCCCATAATATGTCTCCTTTGTGGTTACAGCGTTTCGAAAAATGCCTTCAGTTTTTTTGCAATAATCTCGTGCCCCGCATCGGTGGGATGGAGGCCGTCTGTCATATAGGTTTCCTGAATCTCAGGAATGGCAGGTTGCATACCGCTGGTGGCATACAAATCAAGCACCGGCAGAGAATAGTATTCTGCCACCTGACGGATGGCAGTGACATAATCAAGCAATGTGGTTCCCACAGAAACCGCTTTGTTTCCCGTGGGGTTCGCCTTCAATTCACCCAGACGATGAAGGGGTGTCATAATCACAATGGTTTTCCCCATATATTTCTGAATCAAACCGCGAAACAGGGTGTGACATGCACCGTAGAAGGTGTCAGGGGTCCGATCCGCAAAGGTACCCATGGGCGCATCCCCGTGGCCAAAGTCATTGGTTCCGCCAAAGACCACTACCGCATCGGCATTATCGTCCATGGCGCTGAACCGTTCGCAGAAGGATTTTACATCCACATCATCGTCCTTGGGACGGATGGGTGTTCCCTTTTGCAGAGCAAAACGGGTGGCGCTGATACCGTAGTTCCGTGCCTCTTTCAGGTTGGCAAGCCGAGAGAAGACCTCTACATATTTATGTTCAGGGGCAGAAGCACCTACCCCGAAGGTAATGCTGTCCCCTAAAAAGTTCATGGTTAAGCCGTCTAATTTCATAGTAATTCTCCTATCCTGATGGTGGTGATTTTGTTATATTCAAATTATCTTATCTATTATATCATAGGAAGTAAAATTTTTCAATCCCGATTTTCTTTTTTCATCCGCCGTCGCATCCGACTGAGATGCCGCTCAAAATTCCCGCTTTTGATGAATTCCGTTAAGAAATACTGATCAGGCACAGGCACCGAGCAGGAGAACTGTCCCAGTTTTTTGTGATAGTCCTCCATCAAAGCCTTGGGCAGAACCAAATACCCCATTCTCATGGCAGGGGACAGGGTCTTGGAAAAGGTGTTCAGATAAAGAACCCGATCTCCTCCCGACATGGCATAAAGGGTCTCGATGGGCTGTCCTGCAAAATAGAACTCACTGCCAAAATCATCCTCCACCAAATACCGACCCTCCTTGGCCCAGGCAAGGTACTCCCAACGCTTGGTAGCAGGAGCGGTAACGCCGGTGGGGAAACTGCCGAAGGGGGTCACGTGAAGAACCGAAGCGGAACTTTCCTGCAGGGCATGGGTATCAATGCCGTCCTCACCCATCTTCAATTTCTCGATGGTGGCACCCTCTGCGCTGTAGACCGCCTCAATCTGGGCATAAGAGGGGTTCTCAATACCGTAAATCCGTTCCCGACCCAAAAGTTGAATCACGGTTTCGTACAGTTGCTCCGCACCCGAGCCAATGATAATCTGCTCCGGCTGTGCCACCATCCCCCGATACCGCAAAAGATAGTCGGAAATGGCGTTGCGGAGAGCAGGAATCCCCATCCCGGGAGACTTGACAAAAAGCCGTTCCCCCTGTTCGCTCATAACCTTTCGAACCGTCTTGAACCACACCGACCCCAAGGTCTCTTCCACAGGCGGCAGCGTCTCCTCCGACAGATAGGAAAGGGTGGTTTCCTTGGGTTTTTCCTCGGACCGAGGCAGTTCCAGAGCACAGACAAAATAGCCACTCCGCTCCCGTGGAGCAAGGTAGCCTTCCTCTGCCAGTATCTGATAGGCGGTCTCTACCGTCATAACACTATATCCCATCCGATCCGCCATGACTCGCTTGGATGGGAGTTTGCTTCCGGCAGGGTACTCCCCCCGAAGAATCTTTTCCTTAATGGTCTGATACAGACACAAATACTTTTTCTCTTTCATCTGGTATGGTAAAAAACTCCTTTTTTGAACATTTACTTCGTATCACATCTTTAGTATAATACAGAATAGTTTCGTTGTAAAGGAGATTTTCCATGAATTATCCAAGAGTTTTAACCATTCAGGATATTTCTTGTGTGGGACAGTGTTCCCTGACGGTGGCGCTTCCCATTATTTCCGCTTGTGGCGTGGAGACCTGCGTTCTTCCCTCAGCGGTGCTGTCCACCCATACAGGAGGTTTCACAGGCTATACCTTCCGTGACCTGACCGAGGATATGCCAAACATCTGTGACCATTGGGAAAAGGAGGGGATCTCCTTCGATGCGGTCTACACCGGCTATCTGGGAAGCAGCGAGCAGATTGATATGGTCAAGGATATCTTTGATCGGGTTGCCAAGGACGGAGCAAAGTTCATTGTGGATCCTGCCATGGCAGACAGAGGCAAACTCTACCCCGGATTTGATCAGGATTTTGTGGAGGCCATGAAGAGCCTCTGTCAAAAGGCGGATTATCTGGTTCCCAACATCACCGAGGCAAGCCTCTTAACAGGCCTTCCCTATCGGGAGAAGTACGACCGAGCCTACATCGACCAAATCCTGAAGGCACTCACCGATTTGGGTTGTAAGAATATCATCCTCACGGGCATTTCCTATGGAGAGGACACCACAGGCATCGTAATTTTCGAGAATGGGGAGTATCAGTACTACGAGCACGCCCTCCGTCCCGTCAGTTGCCACGGCACCGGAGATGTGTATGCCTCTTCCTTCGTAGGGGCGCTGATGCGTGGCAAAACCGCCTTTGATGCGGCAAAAATCGCCGCCGACTATACCTTATCCTGCATCGACGCCACAGCAGGCCTTGAGAAGCATTGGTATGGGGTGGCCTTTGAGCTTGCTATGAGTAAATTAATCCAAATGTTGGCGTAGGTGCTTGAAAATTCAGCAATCTGCACTCGCTACTGCAAAGAGGAATGACAGTTACGTACAATCAGTACGCGCCTGCCATTCCTCTTTTTGTATCAAGCACATCTTACTAAATTTTCTGTGCACTCAAATAACAAATTTGTAGGGGAGGGGCTTGCTCCTCCCGTCGCTGCGACGAGGAATGAAAGTCATGTACACAAAGTACACTCCTTCCATCCCTCCTCTTGCGCCAGACAAAGGTCATCCAAATTTCTGCGCACTTAATTTGTGCTAAAGGAGGCTCGGCAACCACAGAAAATCTTTTCCACATACTATGCTCGGCAATGGGTGGAGCGTCACGCTCCTCTGCGCACTCATTTTGTGGAAAAGCCCTCCTTGTGTAAAGGAGGGGGGACCGCTTTAGCGGTGGGAGGATTGTTTGTCACGACCAAACGCCTATCGAACACATCTCACCTAATTTTCTGCATAAATCATCCGTCAATCACGGGGGCAGGCAAGACAATTTACAAAACAAATAAAAAAAGACATCCAAAAGGATGTCTTTTTTGGTGCCGCTGGCCGGTGTGGAACCGGCACCGGGTCGCCCCCGACGGATTTTGAGTCCGTTGCGTCTGCCAATTTCACCACAGCGGCATATTCACTTGCACTAACGGAGAGTTATTATATCACACTCTTTCGAAGAATGCAAGTGTTTTTTAAAAATTTTGATAAATTTCGGATTTTCGTTCCTTACTGCAGGTACTGGCCCTTGGCGTAGCCGATTTTTCCGTTATAGGAAATCTTTACAAAGCCGTTGCCGGCGGTTGCAAGATACTGAACTCTGGTGCCAATGGGAATCTCACAGATAATATTATTAGAGTTTTCCTGAGGGGCAGAACGGAGATAAATGGAGTAGGGAACATTGCACACCGTCAGAACCTCCGGCTCATAGGACACGGACGGAGGTGCTGTGCTCAGGTATTTGGAAAGCACATAGCCGATGGTTCCGTTGTAGGAAACCTTACTGAAGTTGTTGACATGTTCGATAAAGCCTACCATAGTTCCAAGGGGAATGGTGGTATAGTGCCCCGCACTTTCGTTGGGTGATTTTCTCAGGTACACCGACTGGGGAACGTTTGACACATACCGATACCCCACCACCGTGGTATTGGGGGGCGGTGTGGGTTCGGCGGTGGGAACAACTTCCGGTTTGGGAGGTTCGGTCACCGCAGGTGCCTCGGTGGATGCAACGGAAGGATCCGAGGAAGTGTCACTGCCGGCCGGTTCATAAAGGACAAGGAAAACTGCCGTTGCCACTATCACCAGAAAAATCAAAAAGATAAGGAGTGCAATTACTACCATGTTGGAGTTCTTTTGTGGCGGTGGTTCGGGATGGTGATAGGAATAATAGTTCTCGTGATTCATAGTCTCCTCCTAAAAAAGTTTTGGATAAGAACATTATAGACCTTCCCGAAAAACTTTGCAAGATAAAATTGTATTTTATGTAAAAATCCCCCCTTTTTTTCCGAAAAACGGAAAAAGGCAGGGAGGAAAGTTTTTCTGTACAAAAGGGGACAGATATAGTATGATAAGGGAAAGAACCTGTTAAGAAAAGGAGTTTTTGTCATGTTACAGACCACCCTTTGTTATTTGGAACAAGACGGGAAATACCTGATGCTTCACCGGGTTTCCAAGAAGAACGATGTGAATAAGGACAAGTGGATTGGTGTCGGCGGAAAGTTCGAGCCGGGGGAGGCTCCTGAGGAATGTCTTCTCCGTGAAGTGAAGGAGGAAACGGGACTTACCCTGCTCTCCTACCGCTTCCGTGGTGTTCTCACCTTCCGTTGCGATGCCATGGATCCGGAATACATCTTTCTCTATACCGCCGATCAGTTCGAGGGAACCCTTACCGACTGCGACGAAGGGGAACTGGTCTGGGTGGACAAGGAGGAGATTCCGTCCCTGAACCTTTGGGAGGGGGACAAGGTGATGTTCCGCCTTCTTGAGGAGCGGGAGGAACCTTTTTCCCTGAAGTTGACCTATCGAGGGGATGCCTTGGTAGAAGCAAAGGAATTTTAGACAGTGGTGCTTGAAAATTCAGCAATCTGCGCCCCTTTCATCGACTCGGCAGGACAGTCACGTACAAGGAGTACGCTCCCGCCCTACCGAATCTCGAAACGAACACATCTCACTAAATTTTCTGCGCACGCAAAAATATATATGGAAAAGCCTCAGACCTGCACCAAAAATCCAAAACGGCATAGGATACACCAAGGAATCAAAAGGAGTGTGATAGCCATGCCGTCGGTAAAACATTATTTTGTCTGCGCCAACTCGGCCTATGGGTTTTGGAATTTCTTCCCCGAAACCTTGGACTCCCTCAAGCGGGTGTTCATTTTAAAAGGTGGCCCCGGAACGGGAAAATCCACCCTGATGAAGAGGTTGGGCACTTACCTTTGGGAAAAGGGGGAGGACGTAGACTACATTCATTGCAGTTCGGACCCCACATCTCTTGATGGGGTCCTTTTTTGTGGGAAAAAAGTGGCGGTGGTGGATGGAACCGCGCCCCATGTTATCGAGCCCACCGCCCCCGGAGCCAAGGAGGAGTATTTGAACCTTGGCGTTCTCTGGGACAGCCAAAAACTCATCCCCCATCGGGAGGAGATTCTCAGGTACAAGGCGTGGATTTCCCATTGTTATCGGGATGCCTATGACTTTTTGGGTCAGGCGAAGGAGATTCACGACCGCTGGGAGAAGGTCTACGGTGAGAACACCGACTATGCCCTCCTCAACGAGATAACCGAAGCCTTTTTGGATGAGGTTTTGGGAAAGGCGCCTAAGGGCAAAGGGGAAGGAAAGGTTTCCCACCGCTTTTTCGGAGCCTTAGGGAAGGATGGAACGGTGAACTTTCTGGAATCCCTTCTGGCAGGGGTTCAGAATCGGTGCTTTATCAAGGGTCGGCCCGGCACGGGAAAATCCACTCTCATGAAGAAGTTGGTGGAACGGGCAGGAAAGCAGGGCCTTGATGCAGAGGTTTACCATTGCAGTTTCGACCCAACCTCGCTTGATATGGTGGTTCTGCCTCAGCTTTCCTTTGGGGTCTTTGATGCCACGGCTCCCCATGAACTCTTTCCGGAGCGGGAGGGGGATTGGGTTCTGGATTTGTACCAAGGGGCGGTTCGTCCCGGCACCGATGAGGATAACTTTGAACTTCTCTCCCTCTACAGGCGGGAGTACGGAGAGCAAATCAATCTTGCCCGTGCCTGTCTGAGAGAGGCCAAGGCGTACCACGATGATCTGGAAGAGATTTACGGAAAGGCAATGGATTTTTCGGGGATGGAAAATATTATTTTGGAATTAAAATCGTATATTCAATAAAATTTTCATTCTCCGTCTTGTTGGCGGTGGCGTCAATCCCCGACTTCCGCATCAACTCCACCGCCTGACGGAGGGTGTTCCCGAAAATCCGCACGTCCCGAAAAATCCGCTCCCGCCCCGGCCGTTGTTCCGGCGTTGGTTTGGGTGAACCATGAACCAACTTCTCAATCAGCTCTTCCGTTTTTGCCACAGTAAGCCCCCGACTCACAATCAACTTCACCGTACGAAGTTGCAGTTTGACATCGGGAAGCCGTAACAGGGCTCGGGCATGGCGCTCGGTCAGGTTATGGGTGGAAAGAATCTCCCGTACCTGTGGGGAAAGTTTTAAAATCCGTAACTTGTTGGCAATGGCAGACTGGCTCTTTCCAAGCTTGTCCGCCAACTCCTCCTGAGTGAGACCGTGCTCGGTTAAAAGCCGATGAAATCCCTCCGCCTCCTCCATGTAACTCAGGTTCTCCCGTTGAATATTCTCCACCAAAGCCAGAATGGCACTGTCGGTGGCGGTTGCCGCCATTACAATTGCAGGAATGTAGGACATGCCTAAGTTTTTGCAGGCGGTCAGTCGTCGCTCCCCTGCAATCAACTCATAATCAAAAGGACTCACCTGCCGAACCGAAATGGGTTGCATCAACCCGTATTCCATAATAGAAATGGCAAGATCCTGCAAAGCATAAGGATCCAGTTCCTTCCGTGGCTGATGGGGATTCACTCGAATATTCTCCATGGGAATATCCCGTACTTCTCCGCACCTTGTAAAGCTTTTTCCCACCTGCGGCAGAGCCTCCGCACCTGCCGAAGTCCGACAAATCTGACGTACCTTTCCTTCTCGTTTATAATCTAACAGCATAGCAATGCTCCTTTCTCTGTTGTTTTACCATATTTTACCAATATACAGAGAGGAGTGCAAGAAAAAGTCATCCACCTTTTTCGCTAAAATTTGCAAAAATAATGGAAAATGAAAATTTCCTCAATCACTTGACAAATTTCGGGAATCCTTTTATAATAAGAAGACACAGAAGCGCTGTGAGGAGGCCTCGCAGTGCTTTTCTTGAATGGAATACAAACTTTGCCTGAAAGGGGAAGATTTTTTTGGAGAAGAAAGAAAACATCTACGAACTGTTTGGCAGTATGGTCTTTGACGATGCTGTGATGCAGGAAATGCTCACAGCGGACACCTATGCGCAGGTAACCCAAACCAAGGAAGAGGGCGTTCCCCTCACCCGTGAGGTTGCAGACGAGGTTGCCCATGCCATGAAGGATTGGGCCATGGAAAAAGGGGTTACCCACTTTGCACATTGGTTCCAGCCTATGACCGGTGTTACCGCAGAGAAGCACGACAGTTTCATTGCCCCTCAGGGAAAGGACAAGATTATCATGGAATTCTCCGGCAAGGAGCTTATCAAGAGCGAGCCGGACGCTTCCTCCTTCCCTTCGGGTGGTCTTCGTTCCACCTTCGAAGCACGAGGCTATACCGCATGGGATCCCACCGCCAACGCCTTTATTAAGGACGGCATCCTTTGTATTCCCACGATTTTCTGTTCCTACAACGGCATGGCTCTGGATAAGAAGACCCCGCTCATGCGGTCTTTGGAGACCCTGAACACCCAGGCGCTTCGGGTACTTCACGCCATGGGACACACCGAGGTCAAGAGAGTGACCACCACCGTTGGTCCCGAGCAGGAATATTTCTTAATCGATAGAAAGGTTGCGGCAAAGCGCCCCGACCTGACCTATACCGGCAGAACCTTGCTGGGGGCAATGCCTCCCAAGGGTCAGGAGCTGGATGACCATTACTTTGGTGTGGTCAAGTCCCGAATTGCCGAATACATGAAGGATTTGGACAGAGAACTCTGGAAATTGGGTATCCTTGCCAAGACCAAGCATAACGAGGCGGCACCTGCTCAGCATGAACTGGCGCCTATCTTCTGTGCCGGCAACGTGGCGGCAGACCATAACCAGCTTACCATGGAGCTCATGAAGAAGATTGCGGAAAAGCATTCCCTGAAGTGTCTCCTTCACGAAAAGCCCTTTGCAGGGGTGAACGGCAGCGGTAAGCATGACAACTGGTCCATCGGCACCGATACCGGAATCAATCTGTTAAAGCCGGGGAAAACTCCCCACGATAATTTAGAGTTCTTGGTGTTCTTCTGTGCCGTGATTCAGGCGGTAGACGAGTATCAGGATCTCCTTCGGATGACCGTTGCCACCGCAGGTAACGACCATCGTTTGGGTGCGGCGGAAGCACCCCCTGCCATCATCTCCATCTTCTTGGGAGATGAGCTGACCGAGGTATTAGAGTCCATCCGTGACGGCAGTGACTACAAGAATCGTAAGCGTGAGATTATGGAAACCGGTGGCGTGGATGCCCTGCCCAACTTCACCAAGGACACCACCGACCGAAACCGTACCTCTCCCTTTGCCTTTACCGGTAACAAGTTCGAGTTCCGTATGCCCGGCTCCAGTCTTTCGGTGTCCGGCCCCAACTTTATCTTGAACACCGCAGTTGCCGAAGTATTAAGCGGTTTTGCCGATGTACTGGAGGCCAAGGGTGATATTCCTCTGGATCAAGCGGTTTATGCCCTGCTCCAAGAGGTTCTGAAGAAGCATTTCCGTATCATCTTCAACGGCAACAACTATGCAGATGAATGGGTAGTCGAGGCAGAAAAGAGAGGCCTTTCCAATCGAAGAAGAACCCCCGAGGCATTGGTGGCTCTCAGTGAGGAGAAGAATGTGGCTCTGCTGGAAAAACATCACATTCTCACCCGTGAGGAGTCTCATTCCCGTTACGAAATCAATCTGGAAAACTACAGCAAGGTCATCAACATTGAGGCATTGACCCTCCTTGAGATGATTCGTCGGAGTGTGATTCCGGCAGTAGACAGTTATATCGGCGCTTTGAGCGGAACCATGGTGGCAAAAATCAAGGCAGTTCCCTCTGCATCCTGCACTATGGAAAAGGCGCTCATCGAACGT
The DNA here is from genome assembly GCA_045649565.1 of Ructibacterium sp. Lineage (GTDB taxonomy): Bacteria > Bacillota > Clostridia > Monoglobales > Monoglobaceae > Ructibacterium. Next base: position 331 of record JAZRQC010000044.1, on the reverse strand, counting down.
CTTTCCAAGGGTGTATCCGCTGTCTATGAGCTGACCGAGGAACTGGAACAAGTGGTACATAGCGCCAAAGCCATCGAGGATAAGTTGGAACAAGCCACCTTCTATTGTGACAAGGTTCTTACCCTTATGAACCAAATCCGCCAAATCTCCGACGAGATGGAAATCTATACTCCCAAGGATGTGTGGCCCTTCCCGAGTTATGGGGAGTTGTTATTCAGCATCCAAGACTAGGTTGACAGTCGTGCTTGAAAATCAGGCAATCTTGGCTCGCGCCAGCGCCTTCCTTGGTCGGTTACGTACACAAAGTACGCGCCCTCCCAAGAAAGACTTG
>JAZRQC010000043.1:0-30859 GCA_045649565.1 Ructibacterium sp. | reverse complement strand
GGGCGGTGAATTGAAGAATGGAATTGAGCTTGTCTTGGGTGAAACCGGTTTAGAGGAATATGTAAAATGTGCAGATTATGTCATTACCGGTGAGGGAAGATTGGATTCCCAGACGGTGATGGGAAAAGTTCCGGTAGGTGTTGCGAAAATAGCCAAGAAATATCATGTTCCGGTTTTGGCTTTTGCCGGTGCGGTGACACCGGAGGCCGGCTTGTGCAACGAGCATGGTGTAGATGCGTTTTTCCCTATTGTTCGTGGAATCTCTACCTTAGAAGAAGCTATGAAACCGGATGTTGCTTATGGTAATCTAAGAGATGCAGCAGAACAGGCCTTTCGTTTGATATGTGCAGTAAGGGAGTGTGAGTAAAGTGAATTATCTATTGTGGTTACAAGGGATGCGCAATGATACGGTAAATGTGATTTTATCATACATAACCGAAATTGTTACCAGTCCCATTATCTATCTTTTTGTGGCTGTTTTGTACTGGTGTTTTGCCAAAGAGGTGGCCATAAAACTTGCGTTGAATCTTAGCGTTGGAACTATGATAAATCAAACGGTGAAAAATATTTTTTGTATCCAGAGACCATGGATACGAAACCCCGAAGTGAAACCTGTGCCTGCGGCTATGGAAAATGCAACGGGATATTCCTTTCCCAGCGGTCACACACAGCTTGCGGCTACAGAGTTTTTGACCATTGCCGTATGGCAAAAAAAGAAAAAATGGATTGTTGCATTGTGCCTGTTTATGGTAATGCTTGTGATGTTTACCCGAAATTATCTGGGAGTTCATACGGTTCCTGATGTTATTGCAAGTCTTATGATTGCGTGTTTTGTGGTCAGTGCTATGCCTAAGGTTTTGGATTGGGTTGATAAACGTAAAAATCGCGACATACTTGTGACAGGTATTGCTGTTTTGGTTGGTATTCTTTTGTTGGCATATACAACGTTAAAAGGATATCCGATGGAGCAAACGGCAGGGGGTGTCTCTCAGGTTTCTCTTCGTGAAATGATAGCCGATTGCTATAGCGCGGCCGGATGTATGTTTGGATTTTTCATCGGATGGATTCTGGAACGGCGGTTTGTCAAGTTTTCAACTGACGTTTCTGCTAAGACAAAATGGGTTCGTGGTGTGATAGGCTCGATTATTCTACTTTCCTTTGTTGTTTTTGCCAAGGATCCCATGAAAGCGCTGGATCCGTATTGGGGGAATCTGTCCTTCTTTGTGATTGCATTTGTTTTGATTTTATTCCTGTATCCCCTCATTTTTGTTTGGGTTGAAAAATTAATAGAAAAAAAGAAGCACTCGTAGGAGTGCTTCTTTTTTTACTTTGTTTCGGATGTTAATGTCACAATTTGATTTTCTTCATCCCAGCCAACCGTATAACCAATTGCTTCTGCCAGGAAACGGATAGGAATATACATTCTGCCGTATTCAACATCATCAATCCATGTGGATTCAATGTAGGCAGATGTGTCCATTTTCTTTTCAATTGTTTCGCTGTAAGCAGTTGGAAGAATGTATAAGGTGGGATTTCCTTCTTGAATCAGATAAGAATGCGATGGTGCGGTTATAAACGCGGTGCTCGAAACATCGTCGTAAACAACGTCGCAACCTAAATATTCCATAATAAAACGAACAGGAACAAAGGTTCGGTTATCTTTTTCTTGAATACTGCCCATTTCTGCAGGGATTTCTGTGGTTGTACCATCGATAACAATGGATTCTGCCGCAGCAAACGCTGTGACAGAAGAAAGGAGCAGAGTCAGTAGCATGCATAAAATAAGAACTTTTGTAAAACGCATGGTTTCTCTCCTTTGCTTATTCAACCATTGATGTGATGGAAACGGTTTCGGTAGCCTCGTTCCAGTTTACAGTAAAGTTCATTGCCTCAGCCAGAAAACGTACGGGAATGTACATTCTGCTATCGTCAGGATCAATGAAGGTCTTTGTGTCCATGTTATACATGGAAGGAATTGCGAAGTCAGGTAATACAAAGAGCTGATTGGAACCATCCATAACAAGGTAGGACGTGTTGTTTTTGTCGGTGATGGTTGCACTCTTTTGTACCTCGTTGTAGTTAACAGAGCAACCGAAATATTCCATAACAAAACGAACAGGAACAAAGGTGCGGTCATCTTTTTCCTGAATCCTACCCATTTCAGCAGGGATTTCAAGAGTGACTCCGTCTAAAGTAATCATTTGTGCTGCTGCAAAGGCGTTTGCACAAGGCAGAATAAGTGCACAAACCAAAAGAAGAGACATGATAATTTTTTTCATAAATAAATTCCTCCGATTTTTAAGGTAGTTTCAGTATATCATAAGAACTGTCTGAAAGCAAGGATTTATTTTTTTGAAGTCTTTTGAATATGGGAAATATCTTGACAGAACAGGGTTTTTGTGGTATGGTAAAAGCCGTACGCAAGATGGGGGGCTTATCTGTGGGGACACGGATAGAGTCTTTCTTTTTCTGTTTTATTGAGGAGGATTCAAATGAAGGTTTGGGAACTGGTTATCCTGGCAATTGCGCTTGCAATGGATGCAGGTGCGGTGGCTATATGTAAGGGTCTTTCTGTTAAGAAAGTAAGATTTAGTCAACAAGCAATTGTTGGATTATATTTTGGTGGATTTCAGGCGGCAATGCCTGTTATCGGATATTTTTTGGGAAAACAGTTTGAAGGTCTTATTCAAAATATTGATCACTGGATTGCATTCGTTTTACTGGGACTGATTGGAGCGAATATGATTAAAGAAGCACTCGGTGAGAGCGAGACAGTAGATGCTTCCTTTGGTTTTAAGACTATGTTCCCATTGGCGGTTGCTACCAGCATTGATGCATTGGCGGTGGGTGTTACCTTTGCGTTTTTGAAAGTAGAAATTGTTCCTGCTGTTCTTTTGATTGGTTTTATCACCTTCATAATTTCGGTTATCGGAATGAAAATTGGAAATATTTTTGGCTGTAAATATAAATCTCGTGCCGAACTTGTTGGCGGAGTGGTACTTATTTTTATTGGATTAAAGATTTTATTGGAACATTTGGGAATATTATTTTAGATGAAAGACATCGACCAGGAGGTGTGACGGATGTTATGTTGTAAGTGCAAGAAAAATCTTGCTGTGGTCTATATTAGTCGGATGGATGAGGATGGTAAGTCGGTCAATGAAGGATATTGTCTGACATGTGCAAAAGAATTAAATATCGGACCCGTAAATGAAATGATGGAAAAGATGGGGATTAACCCGGAAGAGATGGATGGACTGAACAAGGAGATGTCCGCCATGATGGAGGAGATGGGTGGACAGTTCCCGGAAGAAATGCTAGGCGCAGAGATGGACGACGAAGATACAGAAGACGGAGAGCAAATGAGTCGCAGTATGCAAAAGAATCCTTTTGAGATGATGAATCGGATTTTTGGCGGGAAGAAGTCTTCGGAAACCGATGAGAAAAGCGACGAAGGTAAAGAAGATGGAAAAGCGACTGCGAAGTCCAAGAAGGAAAAGAAAAAGAGAAAAAATCTGGATTTATACGGAGTTAACCTGACAGAAAAAGCAAAAAACGGATTGATTGACAGAGTTGTTGGCAGAGATGCAGAGTTGGAGCGTGCGGTACAGGTTTTAAACCGTCGAACCAAGAACAATCCCTGCTTAATTGGTGAGCCCGGTGTAGGTAAGACGGCTATTGCAGAGGGACTTGCGTTGCGAATTGTGCAGGGGGATGTTCCTGCAAAACTTTTGAAATATGAGATTTATCTTCTTGATATGACGGCGGTTGTTGCAGGTACACAGTTCCGAGGACAGTTTGAGTCAAGACTCAGAAATATTATCGAAGAAGTAAAGCAACTGGGAAATGTTATTCTTGTGATTGACGAGATCCATACCATTGCTAAGGCCGGTGACGCAGAAGGTGGTATGAATGCCGGAAATATTTTGAAACCTGCGCTTTCACGTGGTGAAATTCAGGTTATTGGCGCAACTACCATTGAGGAGTATCGGAAGCATATTGAAAAGGATGCGGCCTTAGAACGTCGATTCCAAACCATTATGGTTGAAGAACCATCAGTGGAAGAGACTGTCGAGATTCTCAAAGGAATCAAGGAGTATTACGAGAATTATCATAAGGTGCAGATTTCTGATGAGTTGATTCGTACTGCCACAGTTCTGGCAGAACGGTATATTCATGACAGATTCCTTCCTGATAAGGCAATCGATGTTATTGATGAAGCGGCATCGAAAGCAAATCTTGCCAATGATGATTTGGTTGTTATTGAAAAATTAAAAGAAGAGATTGTTGCTGTAGATGAGGAGTTGGAACAGGAAAATAGCACGGTGTCTGACTCCATTGAAGAGTTTCAACGTGTAGCCGATTTGAAGAGTAAAAAGTGCAAATTGGAAGAACAAATTGCAGAACTTGAAAAAAAGCCAATTCCAGCTCTGGAAGTAGATGATATTGCGGCTGTTATTGAACTCTGGACAAAAATTCCCGTAAAGCATATTAGTGAGTATGAGGTTAATCGTTTGATTAATTTAGAGGAAAGACTTCACCAAAGATTGATTGGCCAGGATGAAGCTGTGGATGCGGTAAGCAGAGCAATTCGCAGAAAACGGGCAGGAATCAGTTTGAAGCGCAGACCGGTATCCTTTATCTTCGTAGGTCCTACAGGTGTAGGTAAAACAGAACTTGTAAAGCAGATTGCAAGAGAGGTCTTTGATGGCGAAGATGCCATGATTCGACTGGATATGTCCGAGTACATGGAGAAACATTCTGTTGCGAAACTGATTGGTTCACCTCCGGGCTATGTGGGTTATGACGATGCAGGCCAGTTAACAGAAAAAATTCGAAGACGTCCTTATTCGGTTGTCTTATTAGATGAAATCGAGAAGGCACACGAAGACGTTTTTAATATGTTGCTTCAGATTCTGGACGATGGACGTATCACCGATAGCCATGGGAAAATGGTTTCCTTTGAAAACACAATTCTCGTTATGACTTCCAATGCAGGAAGTGATCAGCGGTCCAATGTGGTAGGATTTGGTGAGGAAGAAGATGCAAAGGATATTAAGGTGGAACGTGCGCTGAAAGAACTGTTCCGACCTGAGTTCTTAAATCGAGTAGATGAGATTGTTCACTTCCGTTCCCTTAAGGAAGAGGAACTGCTTAAGATTATTGACTTGATGTTAGAGGATTTGGAGGAAGGTCTTGAGGAGAAAGATATTTCCTTCCATGTAACCAAAGCGGCTAAGGAGTTTGTACTGAAACAGGCATACCAAAAGGCTTATGGTGCTCGTCCTTTGCGCCGATATATAGAACGGCATATTGAGGACGGCCTTGCCAAGATGCTGATTGCAGGCGAGTTAGCATCCGGAATGGTTGCTACGGTGGATTCCGACGGCGAAAAATTGAATATTACGGTATAAAAAAGAATGTCGCAACAAAAGTTGCGACATTCTTTTGGTTATGCAAGAGATTTCTTGGAAGAAAGTTGTTCCCGAAGATACTTTTCTCTGGTGGCTATACCGCCTCGAATATGGCGTTCTTGTTTGTTTTCTAAAAGGATTTCGCGCGTTTGTTCTGCCAGATGTCGATTGATTTTCACCAATCGTTCGGTTACATCTTTATGTACGGTTGATTTGGAAATACCGAATTTTTTTGCGGCCTCCCGTACGGTACATTTGTTTTCAATGATATAATTTGCAAGTTCAACAGTTCTCTCTTCGATATAGCACCTCACATATATTGCCTCCCATACATTTTGTTCTTGCGAACATCAGTTATGGTTCAATATATGCAGGAAGATGACGAACTATGACCATATAGGAAATAATCTGCTACCGATGAAAAAACAGACTGAAAGATTTCCTTTCAGTCTGTTTTAAATTAATCATTCTTTTCTGCGCCTGAATATACTTCTCTGACGCGATATTGTTGCAGATGACTGACAGTCATGTAGATGCGACCTACATATTCGCCAATAAATCCGAGGGCCACCAATATCAAACCGCCAAGGAAGAGAAGGACTGCCATGGTAGAGGTGTAACCTGCAGCGATGTTGGGATTGATCAGTTTATGAATAATCATATAAAGACCAAGTAAAAATCCAAAGCATGCAATGATTGCACCGGAAGACAGTATTACACGTAAGGGTCTTACCGAGAAGTTAGTGAAGCCGTTCAGCCACAGATTCAATAATTTCTTTAAGGAGTAATTGGATGTGCCCTCTAAACGTGCTCTGTGAGGCATTTCAATATCGGTTACCTTGCCAACCATTGTGTTGAGATATCCCATCATAGAGGGGAAAGGACTATCATAATTCTGGTAACAGTCCACTGCAAAGCGACTAATGGCATAGAAACTGGAGACATGAATACCCTTAAGACGTGTGCCGTTAAATTCGGAAATTTTTGCAGTAATTTTACTGGTGATACGTTTGAAGAGACTATGTTTTTTGCTCTTAAAATAGGCGTATACTACGTCATAGCCTTCTTTTATTTTTTCAACCAACGGAATGATACCTTCAGCAGGATGTTGACCGTCGTCATCCATAAAGACGAGCACGTCACCTTTCACATGAGGAATGGCCGCCATTTTGGCAGATGCCTGACCAAAGTTTCGAGACAGATTGACACCGGTAATATTGGGGTCTTCGTCACAGAGTTTTTTTATTAACGAGAAAGTGTTGTCAAAAGGATAGTCGTTGACCAGAATAATCTGATATTCATAGTCAGGTGTGTTGTTTATAACCTGACGTATTTCATCAACAACTCTTTGCAAGGTTTTCTCTGATTTGTAGCATGGGATTGCAATTGAAATTAGCATTATCAACATCTCCTTTTATTGCTACTTGCAGTATACTATATTTAGATTTAGAAATCAACATTTTATTTCTTAAAATTTATTTACATCTTGATTTTCGACATTGCGGATGATATAATCGAGATAATATGAACAAAGGAGAATTTTCAACATGGGAGTAGAAGGTAAGAGACTTTTGATTTTAGGCGGAACATCTGCCACATTTGATTTGGTGAAAAATGCAAAGGAAATGGGCGTTTATACCATTGTAACGGATTATCTGGAAGAAGGTGTTACAAAAGCAATTGCAGATGAAACTGCACTTGTGAGCACCACCGATATAGAGGGATTAGAAGCATTGGTAAAGGAACGCCAGGTGGATGGTGTATTTTGTGGACCCAGTGAATTTAATTTGCGAAACCTGATTCGACTTTGTGAAAAAACAGGTCTTCCTTGTTATACCAACATGGAAATCTGGGATCGTTGTGCCAATAAAGACGAATTTAAGCAATATTGCATGGATAATGGAGTGGATTGTCCGAAACGTTTTTATGTGGACGACAGTTCCACGGATGAGGAGTTATCCAAGGTAGAATTTCCTGTTATTGTAAAGCCGGTTGATGGGCACAGCTCCAATGGCATTTCTGTTGCTACCGATGTCCAAAGTCTGCGAAATTCCTGCAAGATGGCTATGGATTACTCTACCTGTAAACGGATTGTGGTAGAAAAATACATTGAAAATGGCGGAGAGCTTTTCGGCGCAAGATATTTGATTAAAAATGGTGAGGCATATCCGTATTTGTTGATGGATACCTATGTTGCAGATCCTATTGAAAAAAGAAGCTTGATCAGTCATTTTACGTATACGCCGTCTAAGTATTCTGATTATTACATGAAGAATATGGATAAACAGGTTCGTCAGATGCTAAATAACATGGGATTAAAAAATGGTACTGCATTCTTTCAGGCGTTGCCTTATGACGGGAAAATTTATTTCCATGAGATGGGCTATCGCTTAAGCGGTGGTATGCTCTTTAAATTGACGGATCCTCTTATGGGTGTCAATGATATGAAGATGATGATACGCTTCGCATTGGGTGAAGAAATCTGTTCCGATGAGGAACTTAAAAGACTTGATATTGCATCAAACAAGAGAATTGGAGCACAGTTGATGATTCCTTTATGGGAAGGAACCATTGCATCCATTGAAGGTTTGGAAGATTTGAAGAAACTCCCTTGTTTACAGGATTTTATTCAGTACTATCAGGTGGGCGATTCCATTACTTCAAAGCATATCGGTACCTTAGGACAGCACTTTGGTCGATTTACTTTGATTGCAGAAAGTAAAGAGGAAATTGCAAACGCGGTGGAACGAATTAAACGGGAATTGATCATTAAAGATCAGGATGGAAATATGATGAATACACTGCAATTTGATTTTGACAGAACCCAAAAAAAATAAAGCCTTGAATGGAGATGGCATCATGCCCATTATTTATGACGAGAAAAATAAGATGTTTCACTTATCCACACCGAATACATCATATGTATTCTGTTTGCGGGGAGATTATATTCTGGAGCATGTATATTATGCCAAAAACTGAACGACTTTTCCGAAAAATTGGATAAATAAAAACCTCCCAAAAGGGAGGTTTTTATTTATCCAATAGTTTTCGATATTCGCTGGGGGAACAGCCTTCGTATTTTTGAAATGCAGACAAGAAGCCTCGGAACGAAGTGTAGCCGATTTGAGAACCGATTTCGTTTGCGGTCAAGTTTGTTTCTCGCAGTAATTTTTTTGCATTTCTCATCTTTAGTTCCAGTTTTAAAGTGTTAAAACTTTTCCCGTATGCCGAGGAGATGATGCGTGTTATATACTGGGGAGAAACGGAAAGTTTTTCGCTTAATTCTTCTAAACTGATATCTCGTGTGTAGTAAATATCCAGTAGTCGGTCAATGGCATATTTATATACCCAATAACTGTTTTGTTGGATTAGAGAGTTGTTTTGGAAAGGGGCATCCCCTTTGAGTCGGTCAAAAAGATAGAAGATTAAATCGGTTATGTTGGACTTGACGCGCCATAATTTTCCGGTCTTGTTGGATGATGTGTTTTCAAAGAATAATTCCAACAAATGACCAATATACGGATCGGTAAAAAGATGGAAATCGCATCCGGAGAAAACGCGAAGGACTTCGTCAAGGAGTTGTTCGTCTTCCTTACATTTGATTTTTTCAAAGGCGAAAAAGATACTTATTTTGGCTGCATTAGAATCAAAGTTTGTACTATGATATGCATTAGGCGGAATAAGCAATGCTTGGTTCTCTCCAACCTGATAGACTTGGTTATCAGCGGTTACCGTAAGGTTTCCTTCGCGAATGAAGAAGAGTTCCCAAAAGGAATGCATATGGATGTTGCTATTACTTGTGTCGGTTGTTTTCTCATCTGTGATAAAGATGATTTTCAAATCGGAACAGAGTACCTCGGTGAACTGATAATGAAAATCTTGATTCTGCATAAGGGTCACCTCCGTGAACGAAGAAAAAGGCTAAAGATTTTCTTTGGCCTTTTTCTTGGTAGAGCATAGAACTGTTATTTGAAATACTGAATGGTTTTGCTTAAAATTTCAGCTTGTTGTTCTGCCTCGTTCATATCGAAATAGTTTGTCTTAAACTGAAGAAGTCTGGGCTGTAAATATTCTGCAATAGGGCAGATTCCGTCATTGTAGTTAACACCTTCGTTTAAAAGACCTTCTCTGCGAAGCAGGGTCATTTCTCGGAACATGGGTTCCTGATAGGTAAGTTTCCATGCAGCGTAGATGCCGTCACCGCCTAATTCCATGTACTTATCTCTGAAGGTTCTCCAAGGAATTGAATCGTCGGTGAGTTTCGCAACAAATGCCCAGTAGGAGTTTTCGTATTCCTCTCCGGTTTTTTGCGGAGTCAGGAAGGGAGCGTCTTTGACAGCTTCCATAAAATAAGCGGCTGATTTTTGACGTAATGCAACCAGTTCCTCAAGACGTTCAACCTGACCTAAGGCTACAGCACTACATACATCACTTAATCTGTAGTTCCAACCAAGAGAACCATGTCTGCAGTAGTCAGGGTCTTGTATGTCAGTCTTTGTGATTTTGCCCTTGGAAGAACTTACGTTGGCATAGCCAAGACAAGAATATTTACGAATCTTGTCTGCCAGCTCTTCGCTTTGGGTAATCAACATACCGCCCTCGCCACAGGTAATGTGTTTCGAGCTTTGAAAACTGAAACTTGCAATATCACCAAGGGTTCCTACAGTCTTGCCCTTGTATTTACCAAGGAAGCATTGCGCATCATCTTCGATAACCGCAAGATTGTGTTTTTTAGCAACTGCATTGATTGCATCAAAGTCGGGCGCAAGGCCAAACAATGAAACAACTACAATAGCCTTGGTTCGAGGGGTAATGCATTTTTCAATAGCTTCTGCAGAAATAACAAAGGTTTCAGGATCCACATCTGCAAAAACAGGAGTTGCATTGGCATGAAGAACACCGTAAGTAGTGCTGGACATGGTAAGAGGAGGTACAATAACTTCATCTCCTAAACCAACGCCAACTGCTTCCAAGGCGATGTGTAATGTGGCGGTGCCGTTACAAAAGGCAATAGCGTATTTGCTGTCAAACTTTTCTGCGAAAGCCTCTTCAAGACGTCTTGTCATTTGGCTGTTGGCAGATGTTCTGAAGTTCATGCTTAAAACTTCTTCTACATACTGTCTTTCTTTTTCACTAATTCTTTCAATTATGTTCATTTGTTATACCTCCAAAGGATGATTCACTTATATTATATCATGTAGCAGAGGGTTTTCAAGTGAAAAATCAAAGCGTCTGTGTTGAAAATATATGTTAAAATCTTATGAACTGTATGAAGTTTTAAGAGCAGGGAGAAACCCTGCTCTTAAGTTTTATTTGTTAATATACTGATAGATACCGTAAATCATTTTTGCGGCTTCTGCACGAGTAGCAGTTCCTCTGGGATTTAGACTTCCGTCTTCGTAGCCGTTGATGATGCCGAGGCCGACCAATTCAGCAATGGCGTCTTCTGCATAAGATGCAATATTTTCCTTGTCGCTGAAATTCAGAATTGCTTTGCTGTTCTGGTCGCCAAGAGCACGATAAAGAATCACGGCAATATCTTGACGCATAATGGATTCGCCAACGCCAAAATACTCATTAGACTGTCCCTGAATATATCCGGCCTGCATTGCAGCGGTTATATATGGTGCATACCAACCTTCTGCATTTACGTCAACAAAAGAGGTGTCGGCTGTTGAAACGGGAAGATTAAAGAGTGCAACAACCATTTTGCAGAACTGCTCACGGGTAACTTGACCTGCAGGATTAAAAATTCCTTCTTCCATACCATTGATGATTCCTGCATCATACAATGTGTTAATCGCCTCGGTTGCCCAAGTGTAAGTTGCAATATCACTAAAGTTAGAAGAAACGTCAGTTGTGTTTCCGTCTTCAGGATCGGTTTCTTCGGGATCATCATTGCTTTCAGGGAAGATTGTACCGCCACCGGAAGGTGTGGGAGTGGTTGGCGCAGGAGTGGAAGAACCGGAGGAAGAACCCTTGCCTCCCGAACCACCCAGACCGGAACCTGTGTTGATGTTGTTGCCAAGACCGCCTACCTGTTCGGTTCTGATTTGATAGCATTTAACGTTTTGTGTATCAACCAAGAATTTGCCGTCATTAACATGATAATAGGAAGTAATGGTGTAATACTCATCTATGTTATACTTGGTTGTAAAGGCGGTTTTTGTGAGTTCAATGGACAAAGCGTTAGCAGGAAATTCCTTTTCTTCAATGTCAATTTCGTTTCCGTTCTTATCAGTAACAACGAAGGAGGCTTTGATGTTCATAACCTCGGGGAGAGTTGTTTTTCTGGTAAAAGTAACCTTGAATATTTGACCGCGGTTAATGCCATCAATCTTGACGGTGGGCATATCTTTTACACCATCTTTAATCAGGAGAATGGAGGATTCTACATCGGCCAGGGTGTCAAGTAAGGCCTTTTTCATAATAGCATCAGAAGCATATTCTTCTTCGATATTCATCTTAAGAGCGGCAATTTGTGACTGCAAATTGGTCAGGTAATCTGTATGATATTTATGGCCACCAAGACCTTGGATGGTGGTAAGCTGTGTTTGACATGCATAGGTTTTGGTTTTGCAACCTTGATCTGCTTCTGCATTAGCGGTTGCAATTGCGGTTGCAACAAGCTCGGATGCAGTTTGCATTGCAGAAATCACTTGACTGATTTCTGTTTGAGCAGTTGAACCCGGAATGATGTTTTCAAGGCTTATGTTCTTCTTTTGTTGGAAAACAGCAGTTAAAAATTGATAGGATAACGCATTTTCGGCGGTAATTGCCTCTGTTGTTTTTGCAATTTCAATAAGACCTTGTGCATCCATCATGGCCTGAATCATGGACGCCAAATTCCCTGTTGCATAATTAGGTTTGTTATAATATTCCATGACGGTGTCAAGGTCAGTTTTGGTTGCAGAGGGAAGATTGTTGTAAGCGTTCTTCGCATCTTCAACTTTTTGGAGCAGTGCAGGGAGATTAACAATAGCACCGTCTTCCTGATAGTAGGACAGGGTAGCGGGATTCGGTAATGCACAAAGCATATCATAAACGCTCTGCGCTTCTTCATTTAATGTAGGAATAATAGGTCCGGCCGCAACAGTAATATTTGCAGAAAAAGCTGTACTTTCTGTCTCTTCTGCCTTGATAATACTGAATTCAGAAATGGTTAGAGTTTCAGTGCTAGGAGCAGCGGGAGAGGTTGCGACCAAGGTACACAGAGCAGTTTTTTCCGGAATTGCCTTTGCGGTTGTGTAGATTAAAGGAAGAATGGCATAATCAGAACCGCGCATGATGTCTGCCGTGCCACCTGCCAAAATGTTTTCGTCAAAGGAAGCTTGATTTACAGAAGCGCCTGTAAACTTAATCTTTATAGATAATTCTGTAAAGGCAGGAATTTCATTCATGGCTGTAAAAATAATTGTATAGGTATTATTTTCTCCGGTATAGTAGTTTGCATTTATGTCAATGCTTTGAAGGACAGGAGTCTCTGTGGAGCCTTCTTGGGATGAGTTATCCCCGGCATCTCCGGGAACACCTGCATCAATATTGCTGTCAGGAGTAAGATCCTCGCCATCGGCAAAGACGGACAAAGATAAGCTGAAAGCAAGAATCAATGATAAAATTAAGCATAAAATTTGGTTGTGTTTTTTCGTCATGATAACCTCCTATTATTTTGTGTAAAACACAATATTTTGTATTCTTATGCTTTTATTATACCATTAGGATGTGTTGTGATATTGAAATTAGGTAAAAAAATGATTACAATTTGTTTACGTTATCAAAGAGAAGGGTGAAAGGCTGATTTTTTGTAGGAAAAAAGAGAAGTATCGACAAGATTTTTCTTGCATTGCATTTAAGAAAGTGGTATAATTAAAACAATTATGTAATTGGGAAGTATTACAGTTACAATGAGAGCAGATTTTGGAGGGATGATAATGTCTTTCAAAGGAATAATTGAGAAAATGATTGGTACGTATAGCGAAAGGGAGTTGAAAAAGATTATTCCCATTCGTGACCGTGTTCTTGCTTTAGAATCCGAAATGGAGAAAAAAAGTGACAGCGAACTTCGTGAGATGACGGATGTGTTCAAGCGCAGATTAGAACAAGGCGAGACTACGGATGATATATTACCGGAGGCATTTGCCGTTTGTCGAGAAGCTGCATGGCGTGTGCTTGGAATGAAGCATTTCCCTGTTCAGATTATCGGTGGTATTGTACTTCACCAAGGTAGAATTGCCGAAATGAAAACCGGTGAGGGTAAAACATTGGTTGCGACCTTGCCGGCTTACTTGAATGCATTGACAGGTAATGGTGTTCATATTGTTACGGTGAATGACTATCTTGCAAAGCGTGACAGTGAGTGGATGGGTAAACTTTATAATTTCCTTGGTCTTACGGTCGGTTTGATTGTTCATGAAAAAACCAATGCGCAGCGTCAGGAAGCATATGCGGCAGATATTACCTATGGTACCAATAATGAATTGGGTTTTGATTATCTTCGTGATAACATGGTTATCTATAAAGAGAGTAAGGTGCAACGTGGTCATGTGTATGCCATTGTGGATGAGGTGGACAGCATCCTGATTGATGAGGCACGTACTCCTTTGATTATTTCCGGTATTGGTGACAAATCAACCGATTTGTATGTTCAGGCAGATCGCTTTGCAAAAACACTCAAATATAAAAAGGTTGTAGAAACTGATTCTAAGGTGGAAGTAGAAGATGCCGAAGAATACAGAGAATATGATTATATTGTTGATGAAAAAGCACATACGGCTATGCTGACACCTCAAGGTGTGCGCAAAGCAGAGGCGGCTTTCCAGATTGAAAATCTGACAGATCCTTCTAACATGACATTATCACATCATATCAATCAGGCAATTAAGGCTATTGGTGTAATGAAGCGTGATCGGGATTATGTGGTGAAAGATGGCGAAGTAATTATTGTTGATGAATTTACCGGACGTATGATGTTTGGTCGTCGTTACAGTGATGGCTTACATCAGGCTATCGAAGCAAAAGAAGGCGTTACGGTAGAACACGAAAGCAAGACGCTTGCGACCATAACGTTCCAGAATTTCTTCCGCCTTTATAAAAAGTTGTCCGGTATGACCGGTACGGCACAAACAGAGGAAGAAGAATTCCAGGAGATTTATAATCTTGATGTTATTGTGATTCCTACCAATAAACCTCTCATGCGCGAGGATAATCCTGACAGCATCTTCAAGACTGAACTTGGAAAGTACAATGCGGTAATTGATGAGGTTGTAAAGGCTCACGAAAAGGGGCAACCTGTTTTGATTGGTACTGTCTCTATCGAAAAATCTGAATTGTTAAGTAAGTTGTTGAAAAAACGTGGCGTTCCGCATCAGGTGCTGAATGCGAAATTCCATGACAAAGAGGCAGAAATCGTTGCCCAAGCAGGTAAAAAAGGTGCGGTAACCATTGCAACTAATATGGCCGGCCGTGGTACGGATATTGTTCTGGGTGGTAATGCTGAGTTCATGGCAAAGGATGAAATGCGTAAACTTGGTTACACAGAACCTATGATTGTTCAGGCTACCAGTTTTGCGGAAACGGATAACGAAGAAATTCTGAATTCCAGAAAAACATATCGTGAATTATTGAACCGTTTTAAAGCAGAGATTTTACCGGAGCAGGAAGAAGTGCTTGCGGCAGGTGGTCTGTGCATTCTGGGTACAGAACGGCATGAAAGCCGTCGTATTGATAATCAGTTGCGTGGACGTTCCGGACGTCAGGGTGACTGCGGTGCATCTAAGTTTTATCTTTCTTTGGAAGATGACTTGATGAGATTGTTTGCACCGGAACGAATCAATAGCGTTATGGAGACCCTTGGGTTTGCTGATGATGAAGCAATTGAGAGTAAGATGTTGTCCAATGCCATTGAAACTGCGCAACGTCGTGTTGAGGGAAGAAACTTTGATATCAGAAAACACGTACTTCAGTATGATGATGTGAATAATCAGCAACGTGAAATGATATACGAACAAAGAGACCGTGTGTTAAACGGTGAAGACATGCAGGGATTCATTCGCAATATGAGAAATGATACGCTGGATGCCATCATTTCTGTTTACACAGCCGGCAGAGATTCTTTAGAGTGGGATTTGGCAGGTCTTCAGGAAAATATAACTTCCGTTTTCGGTGAACTCAGCGAGTCTGCATTTGATATTGATTTGAATGAATTGGATATGATGACCGTAGAGGGGCTCAAAGCCCAACTTCAAGAGGCCGTTGAAGAAAAGTATCGGGAAAAAGAGGAAGAGTTCGGAGAAGCCATTCGAGAAGTGGAACGTGTTATTCTGCTTCGTGTTGTTGATCAGAAGTGGATGGCGCATATTGATAACATGGAACAACTTCGACAAGGAATTAACCTTCGTGCATATGCTCAAAGAGATCCGGTTGTGGAATATAAGTTTGAAGCAATGGATATGTTTGAGGAGATGGTTGCATCTATCAAAGAAGACACTGTGAAGCATTTGTTCCATGCGGTTCCGCAAACCAAAATTGAACGAACACAGGTAGCAAAGCCTGTGGCGGAAAATCTCGGCGGAGACGGAACTGTGAAAAAAGAGCCTGTTCGGAAAAAGGTTTCGATTGGCAGAAATGACCCTTGTCCTTGCGGAAGCGGAAAAAAGTATAAGCATTGTTGCATGGATAAGGAACAATAAAAAATATTTTTCATGATAAAAGGATGTGATACTGTGATCGTGGCATTTGATGAATACCGCCTTTCTCTGGAAGGAATGGAGAAGGAGATAACAGAACTGAGGGATTCACTTTAACATTGCAAAAACGCAAGAAGAAGCAGATTCTTTAGAAAGTAAGACAGCGGCACCTGATTTTTATAATGATATGGATGCGGCGGGCAAAATCCTACAACAGATCAAAGGGATGCGGGATAAGATTTCTCGTTATGAAACCTTAAAATCGACATGGGAAGATTTACTTACTTTGGTAGAACTCGGCATTGAGGAAAATGACGAAGATGTATTGGAGGAAATTAAGTCAGGGTACAGCCAACTCCAAAAGGATTTGGAAGCCATGAAGTTGGAAACCCTTCTTTCCGGAAAATATGATAAAAATAGTGCCATTATGACATTGCATGCAGGAGCCGGCGGAACAGAAGCGCAAGATTGGTGCGAGATGCTCTTTCGTATGTACACCCATTGGGCGGAACGTCGAGGATATAAGACAGAGACATTGGACTATCTCGCGGGAGAAGAGGCCGGAATTAAGAGCGTGACCTTTTCGGTGGAGGGACTTAATGCCTACGGCTATGCCAAAAGTGAAAAAGGTGTACATCGTCTGGTTCGGATTTCTCCTTTTGATTCTGCTGCAAGACGGCATACTTCCTTTGCGTCAGTTGAGGTTATGCCTGAGATGGACGAAAGTGTTCAGGTTGAAATCAATCAGGAAGATTTGCGTGTTGATACCTACAGAAGCAGCGGTGCCGGTGGTCAGCATATCAATAAGACAGAATCGGCGATTCGAATCACGCACATTCCAACCGGTGTTGTAGTGACTTGTCAAAACGAACGTTCTCAGCATAAGAACCGAGAAACTGCCATGAAGATGTTAACGGCTAAGTTGATTGAAATTGCTGAACGGGAGCAGAAAGAAAAAATTGAAGATTTAAAAGGTGTTCAGATGGAAATCGGATGGGGAAGTCAGATTCGCTCCTATGTATTCCATCCGTACAGCATGGTAAAAGACCACAGAACCAATTTCGAGGTTGGTAATGTGGGAGCAGTCATGGATGGGGATTTGGATGGCTTTGTTAATGCCTATCTGATTGCGAAATCTAAAGGAGAATTATAAGCGTTTATTTAAGGAGAATACTATGTTTGATAAATTATCTTTTATCGAGAAACAGTTTGAGGAGTTGGCGGAAAAAATCAGTGATCCTGCTGTGATTGCAGATCAGGAAACATGGCGGAAACTTTGTAAGGAACATTCTGATTTAACTCCCATTGTTGATAAATATCGTGAGTATAAGATGAACCGCGATACCATCGAAGATGCAAAGATTATGATGGATGATCCCGAAAGTGACAAGGAGTTTAAGGAAATGCTTGCAGAAGAATCCAAGCAAGCCAAAGAAAACATTGTCCGTATTGAGGAAGAATTAAAAATCTTGTTGCTTCCCAAAGACCCCAACGATGAGAAGAATGTTATGGTGGAAATTCGTGGCGGTGCAGGCGGTGATGAGGCGGCATTATTTGCAGGCGATCTTTTCAGAATGTACTCCATGTATGCAGATTCCAAACGATGGAAGACAGAGGTGCTTAATATCAGTGAAATCGGAATCGGCGGTATTAAGGAAGTTACCTTTATGATTGAGGGTGATGGTGCGTATAGTCGACTGAAGTTTGAAAGTGGTGTTCATCGAGTTCAGAGAGTGCCTGAAACAGAGTCCAGTGGTCGTATTCATACTTCTACCGTTACGGTGGCTGTGCTTCCGGAAGTTGATGATGTAGAAGTAGAAATCAATCCGGATGATTTGCAGATTGATACCTATAGAAGTAGTGGTGCAGGCGGTCAGCACGTTAACAAGACCGAGTCTGCGATTCGTATCACCCATATACCCACCGGTATTGTGGTGGCATGCCAGGACGAGCGTTCTCAGCATAAGAATCGTGAGGCGGCAATGAAGATGCTTCGTTCCAGACTCTATGATATGATGGAGCAGGAGCGGAATGCATCCATTGCGGCAGACAGAAAGAGTCAGGTAGGTACCGGAGACCGAAGTGAAAGAATTCGTACCTATAATTTCCCTCAGGGTCGTATGACAGATCATAGAATTGGTCTGACCTTATATAAACTTGAAAATATCATGAACGGTGATATTGATGAGATTATCGATGCATTGATTACTACGGATCAGAGTGAAAAGTTAAAGGCTCAGGGTGAAGAACGTTAAAATTTTCTTCGAAGTGAGATGATACAGATGGTTGTAAAAACCAAATATTTGACAGAACAAGAAAAGGATCTGCGCCTTGCAGGTGAGTTGTTAGAACAAGGGAAAACCGTTATCTTTCCAACAGAAACGGTTTATGGCCTTGGTGCTAATGCATTGTCTGAATCCGCAGTCGAAAAGATTTTCCATGCCAAGGGAAGACCGTCTGATAATCCGTTGATTGTACATATTGGAAGTCGTAATGCGCTTGCAAATCTGGTAGCGGAAATCCCGGCGGTAGCAGAGGCGCTGATGGAGCGTTTTTGGCCGGGCCCTCTCACGCTGATTTTTAAAAAATCTGATATGATTCCCAAAACTGTTACAGGTGGACTTGATACGGTGGCGATTCGCATGCCTGCACACCCTGTTGCAAAACAATTGTTGGAAATTACGAATATTCCGGTTGCCGCACCGTCTGCAAATCGTTCGGGACTTCCCAGTCCTACCAAGTTTTCTCATGTAAAAGAGGACATGAACGGTCGTGTTGATGCTATCATTGAAGGTGGCGATTGTCAGGTTGGGGTGGAATCAACGGTTCTAGATATCAGTGGAGATATACCGGTGCTTTATCGCCCCGGTATGGTTACATTAGAACAACTGGAAGAGATTCTCGGTGAGGTTGCTGTACTGACCAAAGCAAAGGAAGGGGAAGCGCCGAAATCACCGGGTTTGAAATATCGGCATTATGCGCCCAATGCTCCGGTTCGAATTCTTCATGGTAATCTGGAGCAGGTAGAGGTATATGTAAGTTCGTGCTGTGATGAGGCAGAAACCGGCATGTTGGTCTTTGATGAGTTCCCTTCGTTTGATGAGCGGCTGCACAGATTTTCTCTCGGAAGCAAATCGGATCCATCGGCGGCGGCTCAGAAACTTTTTGCAGGAATGCGAGAGTTGGATAAGAAGAATGTATCTTTGATTCTTGCACCTGAAATTCCTGATACCGGTGTGTGGAAGGCGGTTCGAAATCGTCTTTATCGTGCTGCGGGTGACCAGATCGTGAATTTGGATAGCCTGAATACAATTTTGTTCGTTTGTACCGGAAATACATGCCGTAGTCCCATGGCAGAAGGCTTGATGCGACAAAAAGGACTAAAAAACACGAAGGTTTTATCAGCAGGGATCTTTGCTGATGGTAGCTTTGTGTCTGAGAATGCATGCATTGTCATGAACGAACGTGGAATCGATCTTTCGAACCAACGTTCTACACAAGTTACCAATGATCTTGTGGCGGAGGCGGGTCTTGTTTTAACCATGACTCAAAGCCATAAGATGATGCTTCTTTCAGCCTTTCCTGATGCAAAAGGGAAAATTTTGACCATTGGAGAATGGGCAGGTGTAGAGGATGACGTGGTAGATCCGTATGGAGGTTCTGTTGACACATATCGGAATTGTTGCACACAACTGGATGAACTGATTGAGAGAGGAATCCAAAGAAATTATGATTAGCATTTGCTTACTTGAAAAATCAGATATTGAAGAAATCTTTCAGTTGGAACAACTTTGTTTTCCTGAGGATCCATGGAGTCGCGCATCCTTTGAAACAGAAATTGATAATCCTCTTTCCATTTTCTTTGTGGCGCGTGATGACGAGACGGGATGTATGATGGGATATGGTGGTATGTGGTTGATGCATGATGTTGCGGATATTACCAATATTGCGGTTCATCCTGATTATCGTCGTGAAGGAATTGGTGGAGAACTTTTGAAACTATTGATTCAAATCGCAAAAGAGCGTAATATGTCGGCAATTACCCTTGAGGTTCGAGAAAGTAATGTGCCGGCACAAAAACTATATGAATCCGCAGGATTTGTTCATTGCGGAAATAGAAAACGATACTATCAAGGAAAAGAAGATGCCAGAATTATGACATTGGAATTTTCCCATACGGAGGAATAACTATGCGGATATTAGCCATTGAAAGTTCCTGTGATGAAACTGCGGCAGCGGTCGTAGAGGATGGAACAAGAGTTCTTTCCAATGTTATAAATACACAGATTGAACTTCATAAACTTTACGGCGGAGTTGTTCCTGAAATTGCATCAAGAAAGCACATAGAGAATATTAGCGCTGTTGTGGATAAGGCCTTAGAGGAAAGTGGCTATCAATTAGAAGAGATGGATGCCATTGCGGTAACCTATGGCCCCGGTTTGGTAGGCGCCTTGCTGGTTGGCGTGTCAACGGCAAAAGGACTGGCGTTTGCAACTAAGAAACCGCTTATTCCGGTACACCATATCAAAGGGCATATATGTGCTAATTATATTGAAAATCCGGATTTTAAGCCTCCGTTTCTTTGTTTGGTAGCATCCGGCGGACATAGCCATTTGGTGTTGGTAGAAGATTATGATCGCTATCGCATTCTGGCCAGAACAAGAGATGATGCGGCAGGAGAGGCTTTTGATAAAGTATCCCGTGTGTTGGGACTTGGCTATCCGGGTGGACCGGCAATTCAAAAGGCGGCAGAAAAAGGAAATCCCAATGCCATTCACTTCCCTCGAGTAAATATGGGAGAACATGGTCTGGATTTTAGTTTTAGTGGCGTAAAAACTGCTGTGCTTAATTATCTGCATCATGCAGAGCAAAAGGGTGAGGAAGTTAATTCGGCTGATGTTGCCGCATCCTTTCAGGAAGCCGTTATTGATGTATTGACCGAACATTTGATTACATGCGCAAAAGAATCCGGGGTGGATAAAATTGCTCTTGCAGGAGGGGTTGCAGCAAATACACCTCTTCGTGAACGTATCAGTATGCGTGCAAAGGAAGAAGACTTTGTTTTTCAATACCCTCGATTTTCTTTGTGCACCGACAATGCGGCCATGATTGGATGTGCGGCGTATTATGCATACCAAAATGGATCTGTTGCGGATATGTCTTTAAATGCAATCCCAAATCTTTCGTTAGAAGATTAAAAAAGAAAAAAGGCACAGTTTATACTGTGCCTTTTGTGTTGTAGAATTTTTAAACTTTGACATTAAGACTGCATCACTTATGCAGTTTTGTTCAATTTTGCAGCATATTGACTCTTTCTGCGAGCTGCGGTATTCTTGTGCAGGATACCCTTAGCCACAGCCTGATCAGTTTTCTTAACAACAAAATTGTAAGCTTCAGAGGCTGCTGCCTTACCCTCTTTCAAAGAGGCCTCAAACTTCTTAATAGCAGTTTTGAGCTGAGACTTAATCATTTGATTTTGAAGAGTCTTTTTCTTAATAACTTTAACTCTTTTCTTCGCTGATTTAATGTTAGGCATGAATTCACCTCCAAACAATCAATTTTATCTGTGTTATCACAGTAGAAAAAACCGAAAAATCGGTCTAATCTCATATCAACTTCCCTATTTTACCATGCTTCTTTTAAAAATGCAAGTCTTTTTTTAAAAAAATTGCATTTTTTTCATTTTGCGTAAATTTTAATTCCGTAAACTGTGAAGCGGAGCAGGAATTCTGCCGCCACGTGCAATGAAATCTTCGCTGGAATAGGGGTGTACGGGCATGACGGGAGCTTCTCCCAATAAGCCACCAAAAGAAACGCTGTCACCGACACTTTTGCCGGCGGCAGGGATGATGCGGACAGCAGTGGTTTTTTGATTCACAACACCGATGGCCATTTCGTCTGCAATGATTGCGGAAATGGTGGACGCAGAAGTGTCTCCGGGAACTGCAATCATATCAAGACCAACGGAGCATACACAGGTCATTGCTTCCAATTTATCCAGCGTCAGTGCGCCGCATTCTGTTGCAGCAATCATGCCTGCATCTTCGCTGACGGGAATGAATGCGCCACTTAAACCGCCAACGGAACTGGATGCCATAACACCGCCTTTTTTCACAGCGTCGTTAAGAAGAGCAAGTGCTGCGGTGGTGCCGTGTGTTCCGCATTTTTCAAGTCCCATTTCTTCCAAAATATAGGCAACACTATCACCGACTGCGGGGGTTGGTGCAAGAGACAAGTCTACGATGCCGAATGGAACATTTAATCGTCTGGATGCTTCTTGTGCTACCAATTGTCCCATACGTGTAATTTTAAATGCAGTCTTTTTGATGGTTTCGGCTAAAACACCGAAGTCTTGTCCTTTGATTTCTTCCAAAGCACATTTTACAACGCCCGGGCCACTAACACCAACATTGATGATACAGTCGCCTTCGCCAACACCATGAAACGCACCTGCCATAAAGGGATTATCTTCAACAGGGTTTGCAAAGACTACGAATTTTGCACATCCCATGGAGTTGTTATCGGCAGAGATTTTTGCAGTTTCGGTGATGATTTCTCCCATCTGTCGAACAGCATCCATGTTAATGCCGGACTTGGTAGAAGCAACGCCCACAGAAGAACAAACAAAGTCTGTGGAGCAGAGTGCTTCGGGGATGGAACGAATCAGGTTTTCGTCACCTTTTGCATAGCCTTTTTGAACCAATGCAGAAAAACCACCAATAAAGTTTACGCCGGTTTCTTTTGCGGCTTTGTCCAATGCTTTTGCAAATGGAACGTAGTCTGTTGTGTTGCTTGCAGAAGCAACTAAGGAAATAGGTGTAACAGAAATTCTTTTGTTGATAATCGGTATACCGTAACAGCGACTGATATCCTCTCCGGTTTTTACCAAATCCTTGGCGTATTTTGTAATTTTATCGTAGATTTTTTGACAGGCAACTTTGGGATCGTAATCAGCACAATCCAAAAGAGAAATTCCCATAGTAATTGTTCGGATATCAAGATGTTCGTCACGAATCATCTTAATAGTTTCCACAATTTCATTAGGATTTATATTAAGCATATCTCAGGTTTCCTTTCTCTAAATAGTTAAATACGATGCATGGAGTTGAAGATGTCCTCGTGTTGGATACGGATTTCGACGCCCAAATCATGACCGAGGACCTTTAGAGAATCAGAAAGGTCTGCAAGTTCTTTTTGACTATTTCGGATATCAACCAACATAACCATGGTAAAAATGCCTTGAACAATGGTTTGGGTTATATCCAGAATGTTAACTTGGTTATTTGCAAGCAAGGTGCTTGTTCCGGCAATGATGCCGGGTTTGTCATTTCCCATAACGGTTACTACAGCGCGCATGATAAATCTCCTTTGTTGTAAATGATAATTTTCAATATGATTTTGAAGGAAAGCGTGTTCCTAATCAATGTATGCCGCAAGTGCTTTGGTGATGGCAGATTCGTCGTATCCGGGGAAAGCCAAAGAAGGAACAAGTTCCCAACTTTCGTGATGCATGATATAATCACCGGGGTTTACAACTTTGTATTCGCCAATGGATTCCATTTCAATAAATGTTCCGCAGGTGTAGGTTTCAAAATTCATACCATCATCCGGATATTCGGCATCGGGAAGTACGTCGAATTTCTTAACAAACGCAGATCCGTTATTGAAGTATGCGGACCATCCGTGTTGGCTGTCAATGCCAAACTTAAATGCAGTTTCAGCCTGGGGATCTTGTGTAAGGAAGATGTATTTATCTCCCCAGATTACTCTGGGATCGTTCATTTTTGCATATTCCCAAAGAGCAATCTTGCGGTTGTGCAGCAAGCCGGTAGGACGGTTCGGCATGGGGATAATCTCTACACCGCCGGCATCAAGAACGGTTAGTGCCCAAGGTGCATATTTCTGGGGCCAAGGACCGATGTTACTGACCTTGTGATAAACGTCCGCTTTGTTCTCGGTTTCGGACATAACGACTTTGACTTCCAATTGTTGCTGTGTCCAATCCTGAGGAGGAGGAATCAAGGTTAATACATTATCCTCAACACGATAGGAGACAGGATTGTTGTCGGGGTAATAGGTGCGAGGGAGAGCCTCGGGACTAACCCAAAGACGATGCCCACCATAGTTGTAAAACACGCCTGCGTCCTCTCCGAATTTTTCAGCAAAGACAGCCGCGTCATCCAGTTGGTTTAATGAGCGGTTTTCGTCTTCCAACATAACATTTTTACCGCCGATTTCAGAAAATGAAATTATACGCGGTCCAAAATCAAGGGTTGCAATCAATTCGATTTTTCCGTTACTTACAGAAATGCAACGGCCAAAAGATTTATAAGAAATTTCTTTAAATTGAATCATAAGAACACTCCTTTTATATACGTACCAATAAATTTAGGTGTGACTGTTTAAATTGGTGCGATTTTTGTTAGATTTATCTGTTTCATTATACATGATGCAATGGAATTATGCAAGAGTAAAATGAAAAAGAATGGGAAAATACTGTAAAAAAGAAAGAATATGCAGTGGAAAATAATATCGCAGAAAATGTGTTGACTTTTTTATGATTCAAGGGTATAATGAATTACGTGTATATAATATTAATTTACATAGAAGGAGAGAAAGCTTATGAAGAGAATAGTAAGTATTGTGTTGGCGGTTATGATGGTTTTCTCTGCTGTTGCAATGGTTTCTGCTGCAACGGTTAGTGATAAGACAACATTTCTTCCTAATCCGATTGATGTAGAGATGACAGTTGACGTTTTGGCTCGTAAGAGCGGAACGAGCAATGAGTATGTTGCCTCTCTTGGATTGATGGAAAATAACATTGCGGCCGGTGTGGGGGTTGATTACGTATCTACACTTGATATGGCACCCATTCGCGCATTGTTTGACAGAAGTATCATTGCTTCCGGTATGAGTGGAGATCCGGACGCGCAGGCGGAGTTTGAGGCAGGCACGGTTGCTACTGAGATTTCTGTAAAAATCACATATCCTGCAGCTGCGAATTTTTCTGCTGATTTGAACACAGCAGGTAATCTTGATGCAGGTAGTATCTTTAGTGAAGTATCCAGAACTTCTGTGGATAATACATTGACCATTGTTTATAAGAATCGGGATGGTCTTACTGTAGCTGAATTGCTTGATAACAAAGAAGCATATTTGAAGGATATTGCTTTCTACCTGACAGACAGTTTGGATTATCGTGCAGCAGGTCAGTATGTGGTAAAGGTAGAGATGAGCGGTTCAACTAATGTTTGTTTTGCCAGCAAAACGCAGATCTTTAACTATGTTGGAGCTGACGAGTGCCTCGTTTCCTTGTCTGTTCCTGCACAGCCCAGTGGAGGTGGCGGTGTAAGTGGTCTTACTACCAAGAACCCTGTTATTTCCTTTGAGTCAAATGGTGGAGATGAGCATGAAGATATCGTAGTTACTCCTTCAAAAGATGTTACACTTCCGACACCCGTTCGTGACGGATATATCTTTGATGGTTGGTATCTTGATGAAGAGTTAACCGTTCCTTATGATCCCGAAACAAAGGTAACTCAGTCTATTACTTTGTATGCAAAGTGGAATAGAAAGGGAGATACCCCCGGAATCATTCATGCAACTCCGGATGCGCTCAATGGTGAAGATCATTTCGCGTATATCATGGGATATCCTGATGGTTCTGTTCGCCCTGATGACAACATTAATCGTGCAGAGGTTGTTACTATTTTCTTCCGTCTTTTGAAGGAGGAAATTAGAGAGCAAAACCTGGTTGATCAGAGTTCTTTTGCTGATGTTACCGCTGATGATTGGTACAATAAGGCGATTTCAACCATGGAAAAACTTGGTATTGTTCAGGGTAAGGGCGAAGGTTTGTTTGCTCCCGAGGATTATATTACTCGTGCCGAGTTTGCGGCAATTTGTGCAAGATTTGATGACTCTGAATATGAGGTTATCGATTCCTTTACTGATGTTGCAGGTCATTGGGCAGAGGCTGATATCCACGAAGCGGCGGCTTACGGATGGATTAAGGGTTATGAAGATGGTACATTCAAGCCGGATCAGTTGATTTCTCGTGCTGAAGCTATGACCATGATTAACAGAGTACTGAATCGTATTCCTGAAAGTGCGGATGATCTCTATGAAGAGATGGTTGTATGGCCTGATAATGCTGATGTAGATGCATGGTACTATCTGGCAGTACAAGAAGCAACCAATAGTCATACTTATGAGAAGAAGGATGACATTTATGAAACTTGGACCGGTCTTAGAGAGAATATGGATTGGACCATTTATCAGTAAGATTTCATCTGTTAAATGATTTGAATTGACTGAATAAAACAGGTATTTCCTTGGGAGATACCTGTTTTTTTATTATTAAAATATTTTGATATAAACTGTTGTGAAATTCGTTATAATGTGCTATAATCAAAATGTGAATACGATAAAAGTATTTGAAATAAAGGCTGTCAGATTGGAGGCGTTTATGGATGAAGAAACTTTTGGTGAGTGTGTTAGTTACATTCGTGATGGGGTTTATCTTTATGGTGTCGGTTATGGCAAAATCCGGAGACATTGCAGGGGAGTATTATGCTACTGATATAAAAACATATTTAAACGGAGCAGAAATCTCGTCGATTAATGTTGGTGGAGAAACTTTGATTAGCGCAGAAGATATGGGCTATTATGGTTTTTCTGTTTTGTGGGATGCCCAAGAAAGAACTTTGCAGATTGATGAAATCGCTTTGGCATCTAATGGAATTCCTCCTGCTGTTATGCCATCAAAATTACCGAGTGGAACACCCATTGGGTATTATTACGAAACGGATATTGTTACATATCTGGATAACGTCCCGATTATCGCATACAATATTGGCGGAAGAACCTATGTTCATGCAGAGGAAATGCGTAAGTTTGGGTATGATGTAGTTTGGAATGCATTGGAGAGAACATTAACAATTACTTCACCAATTCGTGCAGGGTATGTATATAAAATTCCTTTATCCTTTGGAGTTGATAAAGGGTGGGGAAATGGTAATCCCGGCACCGATGGGGTTGGGGTGTGTTCTGTAAAATATACCAAAGATGGGTTAATCGGAACAGATGATGCTGATTATTTTGATATGACCATGCAGGCAATCGGGCGGGGTTATCAATTTAATATGGTTTTTTATCAGAATAAAGCTTTGTATAATTCTACGTTGTTACAGGATAAATTACGAGCTTTGTGTTATGACGGATACGGCATTGAGGAACCGTGCGACAAGGATGAAAAATATGAATTAGTCAACCGGGTAGTGACTATTTCGATTAATGGGCAGAAAGCGGAGAAAGTTAATGTTTTAAGCGGTGCCGGGAACGGACATCGAGATTTTTATTTTACTGTTGAAGATTTGCCGACCTTCACTCAAGATGAGATTTGGGAGATTTTATTTACTGTTGGTGAATCCAATGGCTCCCCCTATGAAATACATGTTCCGGACTATGTAACCAATGGTCCTGACACGATTGCAGAGAGGTTGAAGAAATCTTCCAATGATTATGTTGTAACATATTATCAGACCGATGATGCATACATTTTCTTTATTAAGGAATCTGTGAGCCTTGGGTTGGTTAAGGATAGACTTTACATTTATAACAGAGTAACCAAGGAGGCATCTGATGATATTTTAGATCAGGTAAGAACGCTTCCGGGGTTTAACTATGACGTAATTAGACCGTTTTCGTTCCGGATAGGTGATGTTCCGTCAAATTTCTTTTTTGCCTGCAGTTCTCCGGAGAAGACCATGAATTTTTATGTAAATCTTAATACCCACACGGTATATAGTTTGGATGGGAATGCAATTGTAAATTATTGAGCATTAGATTCCCATATGAGGAGAGTAGTCATGAAGAAGATTTTGGGAATCACAGGAGGAATAGGTTCCGGGAAGAGCCTTGTTGCCAAAATGTTTGAAGAATTGGGCGCAACGGTCGTGGATGCCGATAAGATTGCCAGAGAAATTCTCGAACCCAATGGCAGAGCGTTTAACAATGTGGTGGATTTTTTTGGAAAGGTGATTTTGAAAGAGGACCATTCCATTGATCGTAAGTTATTGGCGAGTATGGTTTTTGCAGATTCTGAAAAACTGAACCGATTGAATCAATTGACACATCCGGCTGTTTTTGAAGAAATGAAGGAGCAGATTGCAAAAGCAGAAACCGATCTTGTTTGTTTGGATGTGCCGCTTTTGTTTACCTGCGATTTTCCTATTCCCTGTCACAAAACATTGGCAGTAATTGCTTCGGATGATATCCGTATTAACAGGGTGATGAATCGAGACGGATGCGCAAAAGAAGATGCAGAAGCGCGAATGAAAAAACAACTTTCCAATGAGGAATTTCAGGAGAAAGCAGACGTTTGCCTTTGGAATAACGGAACAATAGATGACATAAAAGAAAAAGTTTTGGAAATATATTATGATATAATGGAGAAATAACCATGCGTGAAATTCACAGCAAAGCCCCAAGAAGAAAACAAAAGAATAAATCGGGCTGTTGCCTGGGCCGGTTTTTGGTTATTGTAATCATATTCGGACTGCTTGGGTATTTTGGTTATCGGATTGCCATGGAAATGGGCCTTAAAACCTATATCCTGCAAGCAAGATATCCAATAAGGTACCAAACAGCCGTGGAAACCTATGCTAAAGAATTTGGATTAGATGAGGCTTTGGTTTATGCGGTTATCCTGACAGAAAGTAAATTTGACACTTATGCAGAATCCAACGCAGGCGCTAAAGGGTTGATGCAGTTAACGGACGAGACCGGCTATGACTGTGCGAGAAAACTCGGACTTGCCGAATTTTCTGCAGAACAATTATTTGAACCGGAAGTTAATATTCGATTGGGGTGCTATTATTTAAATCGATTGATTCGTGAGTATGATGGAATTACGGAAACAGCAATTGCGGCATACAATGGTGGCCCCGGCAATGTGGATAAATGGTTGAGAGATCCGCAATATAGTCCGGGAGATGGAACACTACATGACATTCCGTTCAAAGAAACCAGAGACTATGTAAAGAAGGTAACGGATGCTTACTGGAATTATCAAAGTATATATAATTTAGATGGAGGAGAAACAAACAATGGCGAAGAACTTAACCTATGAAAACAAAAATATCTTTGGAGAAATTTCCAAGGAAGAAAAAGCGAAAATATTTGATTTCTGTGAGGATTACAGAAAGTTTATCTCTAAAGCAAAAACCGAACGTGAGTTCTGTGAGGATACTTGTCGGGTTTTGGAAGAAAACGGATTTGTAATTCTGGATGAGAAGAAAACATTAAAACCCGGTGATAAGGTATATGCTGTAAATCGAGGAAAAGGTGTTATGGCGGCGGTTATTGGAAAAGAGGCACCGGAAAACGGTATTAGTTTGGTTGGTGCTCATATAGATTCGCCACGTTTGGATTTAAAACCCAATCCTTTGTACGAGGATCAGGATTTGGCATATTTTAAGACCCACTATTATGGCGGTATTAAGAAATATCAATGGACTGCCATTCCTTTGGCAATTCACGGTGTTGCGGCGTTGCAGGATGGAACGCAAATTAAAATCGTGATTGGTGAAGATGATAAGGATCCTGTTTTCTGTGTTACGGATTTACTTCCCCATTTAGCGGATGCTCAGATGCATAAAAAAATGTTTGAAGCAATTCCGGGTGAGAATTTAAATATTCTGCTTGGAAATATTGCCTGTGACGATCCGGATGTAAAAGAGGGCGTTAAAGCGAACATTCTTCAGATTCTTAATGAAAAATATGATATTTGTGAAGAGGATTTATTAAGTAGCGAAATCGAAGTTGTTCCTGCCTTTGATGCACGGGATTTAGGCCTTGACAGAAGTATGATTGCAGGCTATGGTCAGGATGACAGAGTTTGTGCATACACCGCTCTTCGTGCAATTTTAGAGGCAAAGAACCCCAATAAGACGGCTGTTTGTCTTTTGGTAGATAAAGAAGAGGTTGGCAGCATGGGTGCAACCGGTATGCAATCTCGATTCTTTGAGAATGTTTTGGCAAAAATCTGTGCAAAAACCACGGATGCATACAATGACTTGGTGCTGCGCGAGTGCCTGTCAAATTCCACCTGTCTTTCTGCAGATGTTGGTGCGGCTATGGATCCTATTTATGCGGATGTGGCAGAAAAACGTAATACGGCTTATTTAAACTGTGGTATCTTTTTGACAAAGTATACAGGATCCAGAGGTAAAGGCGGAGCAAGTGATGCAAGTGCTGAATTGGTTGCAAAGATTCGCAAGATTTTCAATGAAAATGGTGTAGAGTGGCAGATGGGTGAATTAGGTAAGGTTGATGCAGGTGGTGGCGGCACCATTGCCCAGTTTGTTGCAAATCTTGATATGGATGTTATTGATGTTGGTGTTCCCTTGTTGTCTATGCACTCTCCCTTCGAGGTTGCAGGCAAGCTTGATATTTATATGACTTATAAGGGATACAAGGCGTTTTATTTTGATAATTAAAATGTATCTTTTCTGAGTACTTCGGGAAAATTAAACCCGAGGTGAGAAATATGTTTAAAGGAAAGATAACGGTTGTAGGCGCCGGAAATGTGGGCGCGACTACAGCGTATACCCTGATGCTTAGCGGATTAATTTCAGAAATTGTTTTAATTGATATCAATCGCGATAAAGCAGAAGGGGATGCTCTTGATATGAATCACGGAATGTGCTTTGTGCATCCCGTTAAGGTGATAGCAGGAGATTATAGTGATATCAAAGG
>JAZRQC010000042.1:0-73757 GCA_045649565.1 Ructibacterium sp. | reverse complement strand
AAGCATCCTCATCTACATCAAGAAAACCAACATTCTCATTTGAATTAGATGAAATTCTTAAAGCTTCTAAAACTAGTTTCAAAAACTCTTCTCTGGTAATATTACGCTGCGGATAGAATAAACCATTTCCATCACCGATTAACACTCCTTGATTCTGCAGTTTCAAAATACTCTCTTTCGCCCACTCAACATCATCTAAATCAGTAAACACCTGTGCTTTTCCTACAGGAGTGACTGGCTGCATAACTGCCTCGTCGTAAAGGGTAGTTCCTCCGCCGACACCTACTGCACCGCCGCCGCCAAATACTCCACCGGCTCCGCCGCCAGTACTTCCAGAACCAGCGCTACCAATCTGAACTTCCGCATTTTTCTCCGCACTTCTTTGTGCTACTACTGAAGAGTTAAACACACTAATCACATCTTCCGGGGTTAAATAGGTATGATCTAGCATCCGCATAAACAGATTCTTGGTACTCTTGATGCCCTCAATCGACGCTAAAGATAAATTGTTTTCTTCCGTATAATCCACAAGATAATCATGATATGTTGTTAAAATCAGGGTTTCGAGAAGTGACCACTTTTCTTCAGCGACAGCCTTTTGAATTGCTGTCATCATCTCGCGTTGGGTCTTTTCCCCTAAAATGGATACTGCAATCGCTTTTCTTACCTTATACAGGTCATGTCCATTCTCACCAATTAATGTTCTGTAATTTGCATATGCCTGGTTAGCAACCCCATCCACATTAATCTGAATCTTTTCCTCATCACTGCCATATGCATTGATGAATGCTTTCAAGCTTGCCCCATCTGTAATAGGAACGGTAGTCAATACATCTGCACAATTAAGTTGGACAATTTGATCGTTTGCATTATTTTTACCATGCTGAATCCGTAAGGTATAACTACCACTACTGCACGTCGGATCAACTGCAAGCAATAAGTCAACAAGTCCGTATTGGTTTGCTTTATTTTGAGCAACTGCTTTCATATTTCCGGAATCGTCCAACACAACTGCCGAAACTGATTCTTTGGCATTTAAAAGTCCGGAAATACGCACCTCGTTGTAGCTTACATCTACATCCAATCCCTGTTGCTGACTATCATCCGGTCTTCCTGTCGCTGCATTAGGTGTATTATCACCAACTACATTGACAAGCGGAACAGCAGTATTGATAGAATCCCAAACCATAGCCGCAACCTTATTTTTACTCATATCCAACTGGTTTACATCAAAATCTGCCAATAATTCTGCGTCTTTTCCTCGGAACATAATAGCTTCGTCACTATCAACAAACGAAGTGTACCCATATTCTTTGTCGTAAGCCACACCAATAACGACAGCTCTTCTGTCGTATTCTGAATACGGATGACCAACAGAAGCTTCTACTTCGATATGCATCGTTCCATTTGAAACAACCGGCCCCGAAATTTCCAACGGGATTCCTGTGTAAATCCGAAAATCATCTACACAATAAGCACCATTGGCTCCTGCCTCAAACCTAAGATGTGCATCCTCGGTATTATCTACCAGCATTAAATCAGTAGCAAGAACACTCCATGTCTCTTCTCCAAGCTTACGATAATAGATATTAGCGACTCCTTTCCCGTCAAACCAGAAAAGGTATTCATACCATACATTCTTTTCGCGGGTGTGAGAAACGGAAATATTTTTTTCAAACGTCTGGATAAAGGAATATGTTTCTGCAAATGTCCAGCGAAGCCGCTTTCCGTTGACAACAACACTCGCCGCAGAGGTTCCCTCCTCAAGGCGATGAGTCATCTTCAAATACCATTCCCCATCAAGCTCCATATTCTTCATAGAAATATCCGCGTAACCACTGATACCTTCTCCAAGCTTAGTTGCTTTGAGAGTTCCGTTGGAAATTTGTACATTGCTGATGGCAACAACATCATTTTCTTCATCAAAGGTTTCATCCAACCAAATTTCATTCTTTTCCGCAGCTATAATTGCCACATCCTCCAGAAGATTACTCTTTGCAAACACCTTGATGTAATCAACAGAAGTACTTCCAGAAACCATTTCAAAAATCATCCCGCTGAATCCGGCTTCTGCTCCGGTTGTGTCTACAGTATCCAGAACCTTCATCCATGCGGATTCTCCCTCTGCCTGATGATAGACAGAATAAAGTGCCGCATTTGCACTGTCGCGCACAACGCGATAGGTGTGCCATACGTCCGCTTTCTCTTCTGCGCCGCTGACAAAGGTGGTAGCTACCGAGCTCTCCGAAAAGTTCTGCCGATAATAAGAACCGTTCTCCTCAGTACTAACAGCAAAATTTATATCACTTCCCAAAGAACCATCGCTGTTTTGAATAAGCACTGTACCAGAAGGCTTCACCTTGATCTCTGCATAACCTCCTATAGGAATTACCGCATCCGGAAAGCTTCTGCTTTCTCCTTCTGTCAGCATAAACGCTTCAGTTTCTGCTGACAGAACGCATTTTTCTGGTTTGGTTGCACCATCCGCATAGGGTCCCACAGGTTGTGGAACACTTCCGTAATACTTAATCGAGTCAATGTCTACCGTTGCACCGCTACCCGGTACAATACTGACATTGCTTGCCGAACCTCCATCCCGCTTTCCAGAGGAGATACCCAACGCAATATACTGCTCGGCAGCCGCCTTTTTATAAGACACCTGATAGCCTGTCTCTGTATTAACAAGCTTGATTGTAATTTTTTGGTTCCGCATGTTGGCAGCTTCCTCTACAGGAAATGCCACCACAGCCCCTCCGCTACCGGAAATCCATGCTCCAGTTTCATGAATTCTCATATAAACACGGTTGTTGTCCTGGTCAGGTACCTGAATATCCACTATCTGGTCATTGTCACCATCGACAGTAATATTGGCTTTCAAGGTAATCTCGACAGAATCTCCAGGATTCCCCATTGGTTTCGGAGAAATATTCACACCATAAAATCCATTTTCTTTTCCAGTGAGATTGACCTCATCCACCCGCCGAAGTACTGCCTCGGTTTCTGTGCTTTGTACCGATGTGTCATAACAGGTAACGGAATTCACAGTTATTGTTGCACCGCCAGTAGCAAATAAATTCATATTTAGACTTTCACTTCCGGGACGCTTTGCCGTCGTTGTCAATAACTCCGTGTAGGTTCCATCAGTATTTTTTATATACACAGTATATGTATTTTCATTATTCTTAAATAAAAGCGTTGTGTCCACATTTCTGATTTTCGTGACCGCATCTGCACTAAATGTAGAAAGATCCGATGCACTACTATTGGAAATCCACGCTCCGGTTTCATGAATTCTCATATAAACACGGTTAGTATCGCTGCCAAAAATCTGAAACTCTACATTTTGGTCATTAGTGCCATCAATGGTAATTGTAGCATGAAAACTAACTTCCAAAGCATCTCCAGTGTTGCCCAATGCGGCTTTTCCGTCAGCAGGCGTTAAATACTTCGAGGAAGTTATCGTATAGCTTCCAAGTCCCGTATTCCGTGCCGCATAGTTCGAGCCCAGAATCTCTGCTAATGTGTAACTATCATCGGCAAATACAATTGGCATCTGTACACAACCCAATACCAAAAGGAAACACAAGACCAAAGATAGTACTCTATGATGTATTCTATATTCCTTCATTCTCCTTCTCCTCCCATGTCGATACGCCTCCATCTTCCATCAAAATCCGCTTCTGTATTTCATACTTTTTTCTTACCATAATCAACATATAGCAGGAAATTCGACAATTTCCTGCTATATGAAAACAAAACAATATTATCCTTTAAATTTAATCCACAACCACATTCCGAGAGAACGCTACAGGATTCAAAGAATCAAAATCAGTCCACAGGAACACCTTCACCTTGGTAATGCCATCCTTCACAGTGGTATCAAAAACTTCCTCAGCAGTATTGTCAGTTCCATCCACTGCATGCAGCTCCGCTGTAATCAAATTCCAATCATCATCATAACCTGCAAAGATTAACTGGCCGGATACGCCAGTTACCAATGCGCGAAGCTCATCAGTCTTGATGGTTGCACCGGGAGTTACCTCCATAGTCTTATAAGCACTGTCAGTAACCAAAAGTCCGTCTACGCCAGCAAAACCATAAACATTAACCAAATCAATCTGTGCGGGACCATCTACCGCTGTCAGTTTGAATGCATTCATATTGGGATTTCTCTCTCCCATATTATGGCTGGTGATTACCTGAACCCAGCTCTTGTCATTCTCACCCTTGTGATATACAGAATAAACAGTCGCAGCTTCCCTCACAATACGATAAGTGTGCCACTCATCCGCTCTATTTTCCACATAACTTCCAAAAGTAGGCCAAGCTCCGGTCGCAGGTGCATAATTCGAGCCTTTCCGTGTAGCACTGATATTCATATAAATATCACAGCCTGCTGTACCGTCACCAATTTGCAAGGTTAGCTTTTTGGCAGTCTTGAAGGAAACATCTGCATAACCGCCGACAGGAATGGGCGCACCATTCAAAGCGACAGACTCGCCCGCAGGAACGGTCAAGACTCCATCAGCAACAGAAACGTTTGCGCCCTTGGTTACATCACCGTGAACTACAGTTGCAAAATTCTGCTCGGATAACAGATAAGTTCCGGTTACAGCACTCAATGTTGCTGCTTCTTCCATCCCGGTAGCCGCATAGCACTTAGCATACTCTACATCAACACTGGCACCTGAGGCTCCTGTAATCGCAATATTGTTACGGGTACTATCACTTGATCCCTTACCGGTTGATGTAAAGATTTTTTCATATGCCCCGTCTGCATTTTTTACATACAAAAGATAATTGTCACCGTTGTTCACAATTAACAAGGTCGCATCCACATTGCGAATCTTTGTCACAGCGGCTGTGTCCAAATTTTCTGTCGCATCTCCATTTTTAAACCACGCACCATTTTCATGGATTCTGAGCCATGCTCTTTTTGCATCTTTATCTGCCATAGAGAAATCAACATACTGATTGTTTCCATCGGTAGCCGTGTCGATAGTCATATTGGTTCTAAATTTGATTTCCGCAAAGTCTCCGGCATTGCCCAACATAAATCCTCCGTCCAATGGTGCGGAGGTGTAAATCACACCATCTGCATCTCCCACCGTAGTGTAAGAACCGATGTTATCTCTCAAGTAATAGTTATTACCCAAAAGTACACCATCAAAATATGTAATGGTTGCAATGTTCATAACGGTATTGTTTGCGGTAGTAACATTCACGGCGGTTCCCGTTCCTGACCGCTTGCCTTCGGTTGTCAAAATATGCCGATAGCTACCATTTTCCTTCATGTAAATGCTGTAATTCATTCCATTATTCACAAACAGAAGTGTTACATCCTGATTGATCATTTTCGCAGCATCTGCCTTCGCGAAGTTGACAGCTGCATTCGCGGAATTATTGGTAATCCATGCGCCACTCTCCTGAACTCCCATATAAACTCTTCCGCCTTGCCCGTCATAAATTACGATTGTCGCAGATTCATTAACGGAATCATCATCCTGCGGCATGGTAATGTTAAAGCTCATTTCCACAGCGTCGCCCGTTGTTCCCAGTGCTGCAGTGCCATCAGACGGATTAATCCATTTTCCACTACTACTTGAAACGACATTATCGCGCTTCACATCTTTTACCGCATAGAAATCCCCAACCAAGTCGGTTAGGCTAAAGATTTCCTCGGCACCTGTTGCAGATACCGGAATCACAAGTGCAGATACCAGCATCATGCACACCAACATAACAGATAAAACTTTTTTCATCAATAAAACCTCCTAAAATATAGTGTATGTCTCACTCAAATTGTCATATTAATTTGTACTTAATTTATATCAAACACAAAGGATTAACTTTTATGAACCGGATTATTTTTACCAATCAGGTTCACCATTCCTGACCCTTTATGTAACATTTCATTCAAAAGTATACCCGCTTCGGTTGTCTCTTGTAAACGAACAATATTTTCCTTTTCGGGCCTTTTCAGGATATTCCGCTTTGGCGTGGGCATTTTCGACATGCGCATGGAGATAAGATAACCAAACAGCAAACCAATCTTAGCATTAGTGCGCACAGTATATTTCTTCAAAACACATACCGTCTAAACCGAATTATCAGAGGAAGTTATAATCAAATAAGCCGAATCACAATTGACTGCAACACCCACAAAACACCATCAAAATCCAAAGCCATCCAACGGATGAGAAGTAGAATTTCTCATCCATTTATGATATCTCTGCTAAAATCATCTCTGCTAATGCAAGGGTAACGCTTTCACCCAGATTCAATTGCACAACACCACTGATTAATTCTTCTTTTGATTTTGCATTGCGAAGCAAGGCGGAAAGGGAATCCTTGATGCCATTAGGAACGTTTTCAAGATTTTCGATGATATAGCGCATACGCGGCAGATAATGATTTTCCGCCTTTTCCGTTGTATCCGGAAGAGCGATACATAATTCGCCCTGCACACTATCTACCTGAATCGACAACACATTGTTTTCGTAACATGATTGGA
Organism: Ructibacterium sp.; assembly: GCA_045649565.1. Lineage (GTDB taxonomy): Bacteria > Bacillota > Clostridia > Monoglobales > Monoglobaceae > Ructibacterium. The sequence goes on along the minus strand of JAZRQC010000042.1, from coordinate 67,243 downwards.
ATTCCTTCTCTTTTCCGTTTTCGGTTACGCGAATTCCATCACAACCCTTAAGCCCAATCAGTTCAATCTCATAGTTTCGTTTTTCCGGAATAACCGTTATATCACCCTTGGGTGTTCTAATGATAAAGGTTGGTTCCTTTTTCCAATCCAACTTCATTTCAGTAATTGCATAAGCACCTTGCCGATGACTGTTGGTCTCTCCGTCATCTTCGTAAAGTTCAAAGGTATTACTTTTCCCTGTAAAAACTCTGATTTTCATATTTTCAGGATTTTCAACATCATTAACATGACTCAATTTTGCCATAGGAATAATACCACCGCTTTTTACCAATACCGGCATCTCATGCAAATTCCGGAACAAGGTTACTGCTCTACCGCCCGTGTAACGGATATTGGTAAAGAAATCATACCATTCGCCCTCCGGAATATAGGTTTTCACACTTCCCAACATCGTCTTATCATCATGTGGTGAAGTGATCGGCGATACAATCATTTCTGTTCCAAAGATGTACTCATTTTTATATTCATAGACTTCATTATTATGATATTCGTAATAAAGAGGACGCATCAGGGGCTCATCATAGGTATGAGCGCGATAATTCATAGTATATAAATAGGGAATTAACTCATGACGAAGCTTCAAGAACTTTTTCATGGATCCTTCCACAATTTGATTGAATCTCCACGGCTCCTTGCCCAAAAACTCGCTATTAGTATTATGCAGACGATTAATGGGTGAAAATGCACCAAACTGAATCCAACGACAAGTCAGTTCCTGATTCCGATAACCGGCATGATTGCCGCCGATATCATGACTCCACCATCCATAACCAATATTCGATGCTGTAGCCGTAAAATAGGGCTGAAAGTCAAGGCTTTCCCATGTAATAATGCTATCCCCGGAGAACCCAACCGGGTAACGATGGCTTCCAGGCCCTGCATATCTGGAGAAAAGCAATCCTCTGGTATTATTTTTCTCATTGTCAAGATAATGATAATGATTCAGCATCCAAAGCGGATCAAGACCGGGAACATGGGTTGTATTTCCCTGTTGCCAGTCCATCCACCAGAAGTCAATTCCTTCCTTCTCCAATGGATGATGCAAGAGTTCAAAGTAGTTTTCAATAAATAAAGGATTGGTAATATCAAAGGGGACTGTATCACCGCTTTCCAGATCCATTCCCATTGCTTCCGCCATAGCACAATATGGTTTCTCATGAGACGCAACCCCCTCCTGCGGATGGAGATTTAAACTGACCTTTATACCCTCTTTATGCAAGAAATTAAGCATTTCTTTGTGATTTGGAAACAATTCTTTGTTCCAGGTGTAACCTGTCCAACCGGTTCCATAGTGTGATTCAATATTGACATAATGCCAATCCATATCAAGAACCGCAACGCTAAACGGAATGTTCTCTTTTTTGAATCGCTTCATCAAATCAGTATATTCTTCCTGAGTATATGCATGGTACTTACTCCACCAGTTGCCAAGAGCAAAACGTGGAATCATGGGAGTTTTCCCCGTCAGATGATAAAAATCCCGCAAGCAACCCTGATAGTCGTATTTATTTTGAGAATCTCCATAACAAAATACATATTGATCAATGCAGTCTTCCGTACGGGGCAAAATTCTTCCATCATCTGCAATAATTAAAGATTTACTGTCATCCAACGCAGTGATTTCTCCCCTGGTCATAATACCGTCCGGAAGCTCACATTCACCATTGACCCTATCCAGTGTCCGAATGGTGCTTTTTAAATTATTCCGGAAATTTGATTTGCCGAAAAACCAGCCGCCGCCCATAACACTACCTTCGTGAACTCCGGCACATTTTCCAATATACTTTATTTTAAGGCTACTTTGAGAAAACGGCTGTTTTGTATAGGTAAGTTCAATGCACTCAGTCCGGATGATCAGAAAATCTTCTCTCTCCACTACTGTAAATTCCGGAACCTCAAATTTCCGATTAATCGCAACCTGTGTCGCTCTGTCTTCAAAAATCCCGTTTTCATTATATTCGATTCTGATAAGCTTTGGTGTCAAAACCGTGAATCGATATGTCTCACCGGCAACAATCGCTTGGGGATCTGCCACGGGTGTTGTCCTGTACTGATAGATATTTTTCATAAAATCTTCTCCTTTTTACAAAAAAAGTATAGCATTTTTAAAATTATTATGCTATAATATACATATTCTTTTATATCGTTTTTTTGTCGAGGTGAAATTATGAATCAAGGATTTGACGAAGGTTATTATATAAAAAATAGCCAAAGAAGTTCCATTCATTGCATTGAATTCAACCACAAAACCCCTGGTGTATATGCCATCTTTCATTATCACAATTATATCGAAATCCTCTACGGCCTAGATTGCGATATAACCGTTTGGATTGATGACCGCGAGGAGTCCTTCTGTAGCGGGGACATTTGCCTAATTTCTCCGATGGAAACACATTACATGTATTCAAGAAATCAAAATAATCATTATCAGGTTATTAAATTCTCTCCTGAACTATTATCATACAAAGGACAGACTCTTGCAGAAACAAGGGTCTTGCTTCCTTATCTTCAAAAGCATTATCACAAAAATCACATAATAAAAAAAGAGTTTCTCTCTTCAATCGATGTCTTCCAATCCTTTCAACACATTTTTCAAGAATGGAAAACAGAAGAATTGGGGTTCGAGTTTGCAATTCGCGGTGAAATTCTAAACCTTTTTTCTAAGTTGTTGCGCACGAAAGGTGAGGGCAAAATTTTTCTCCCTACCACAATTGATGATGAAACAACAACAACCATTCTTGCTACCGCATCCTATATTACCGAAAATCTTTCTGTGATTTCTGCACAAGATGCTGCCCGACATGCACACATGAGCTACAGCTACTTTTCCAAAATGTTCAAACAAGTAATGGGAAAAAGTTTTTCTCATTTCCTTATTGATGCTCGCATTGACGAAGCAAAGCGCCTTTTGTTGACAACCGACATTTCTATTTCCGAGATTTCTTCCAATGTCGGCTTTTCATCATTAAGCCACTTTATTTACACATTCCGCAAAAACACCGATACTACACCGAGCAATTACAGAATCCTTAATAAAATCTTGTAAACATTAGAAGGGGTGTCCGTTACTCTTCCAACATGTCTTTATGATACGGTCCATTTTCTGAACCAACAGTTTATTTATGCATGCACCTATGCTGTCGCATTGATGTTTGTCAAGGTATATTCCTGCATACTCGTAACGAGGATCGGCTTTATAGTTTCTTTTTGTACCTTGTGAATGCTGTTAACCGGATTGTTCTAAACAATTATTAAAATGATTCCTTACGCCCGTACCCATCGATAAAAAATGCTTTTACTCACGCCAAGCATGTTAAAACAAAACGCCTATCCAAAGCAAAAGAATTACTTCGAACAACAAATATTTCTGTCACAGATATTTCCAACACTGTAGGGTTTTCTGATATCTCTCCACCTTTCCATTGGCATAATTTTCTTAATATTTCTTTTAATTCCAACCTCTTTTCTTCATAGAATACTTTTCTCCTATTTTAAAAAAGAAATGAATATTCCCACCCTTGAATATAGAAGTACTTTCAAAAAATATTTAATTCTATTGTCAACCATTATTCATTTGACACAGAAAAAAACGCAGTGATTTTCACTGCGGTTTTTTTAGCAAATTCTACCTGCATTCTTTTGATTCTCTATGCGCTTTAGTACTGGAAGAAATCGTCTTCTACAATAGTGGAAGCGATGTTTTCACTTACCACAACATGGGTTGGCATCTCTCGAAGCTGAAGTACCGATTCCGGAACTTCCTGACTCGGCTTTCCAAAGAGTACCAATCGAGATGTGAGACGCTGCCATGCTACTTGGGTGCCAGCAGTGGTGATTCCGTGAGTGTCCAGAACAAACTTTGCTTTCATGGCATCCCGAGGTCCCATCATAGCTCCCTTGGGAGGAACCTTGGCAATATCACCGGAGCATCCAAATCCGCCGTGGAGGGAGTTCTGGGCAATGGTCAAAGGATGAAGATTTGCCACCTTTGCCTCCTGCGCCAGGTATTCTTCCATAGTAGGCTTAAACCAATCCTCCACCGGGTCAATAAAGGCAAGGTGTCCCGGCCAACCGGGTCCGGAATAAACTACATCTGCCTCTCCGTCCTGTTCCAGCATTTTGGAAAAATCAGGTGTTGTTTTGTTGCTGTGATAGATGAAGTTTTCTTCCTTGAAGCCGAGATCTAAAATATTTTGAACCATAAATCTATAGAAGGCATTACCAAATCCTGCCTTATAGCTAAGAGGTGCAACATTGCCGTCCTCATCTGCCCACTCATCCATCATATAGAACTTCACGTTCCGGCAGTTTACACCCAGTTCCCGGAGCATATAAGCTACCTTTCGGTAGGTGGGGCAAGGGTTCGGCATAATCATGACACACTTTTGATCATAGCGGTCAGAATCAATAATACGTTTTACCATATCAGCAATCATGACCATTTCAACCTCATCGTTTCGGGCAATCTCAAATGTCATGTTGGGGGCCGTTGGATGCTTTCCACCCATTGCCTCCATATCCTCTTTCGTGATGGCACGAACCCGATTAATTTCTGCTACATCCTTGAACGGGTAGAACTCCGCAGGTTTAAAATTAAATTCTTCCTTATTGAAAATCATTTCTTCTTCCTCCTTATCGAATGGTTCTTGCCAGATCAATGGCGCTGTTTACCATATGTCTTCCAAATTCTTCGCCCAACATGGAAGTGTCGGTTTCATAACCGCCGGTCACCAAGGATTCCGGCGTGTACAAGTAACCCGGCAATACGCCATTGGTCAGTTCGTTCACCACAACCATACCATAGCCTGCCATTGCCTTGATATACAAACCAAACTCCACAAAGAGTTCACCGGGGAGTCCCACCACACAGGTTCCGCCCAGACGGAACACCTGAATTTCCGCAGGCGCTTCATCCTCTAACAGTTCCACCTTGATACCTTTTTTCTGCATTCGCACATAACCAAGCTGGTCCTCAGACCCTAAGAGTTTCAGGTTTGCGTTCTGCCAAAGATAGTATTCTTCCCGATTGGTGGAGTCGCCATACTTGGCATAGAGTTCCTTGTAAATCTTCTCGTCTCGCTCCACCTGAGCAATCAATTCTTCTTCGGTACCAAACTCCCGCAGCTCCAGTTCTCTCTCACAGGTAGCAGCGGCAAGTTCAAGTTCTTCCTGCCATTCTACTTTTTCCAAAACCTTATGTGCAGCTTTTCCCAGAATTCTACCAACCCGTTCTGCCTCATCATAGCTCTCGCCCTGACGATAGTACCGGCTGGACTGGTTCCCCGAAGTCCCCTGGGTGAATCCCACAATAGCTTCCTGTTCCATCTCCTCAATCTGAAGTTTCAGATATGCCGGATAGTCTGCAGTGCAAACAGTACTCCATTCGTGGATAAAGGTGGGATGCAGGGTGTAGTTCACAAAGACACCCCGAACCTTTTTCTCCATATCCCGTACTGCCAGCACACTCACCAGAGGATCGTGAGGACCACCGGGAATCCGTCGATTACCGCCAACACCGCTCTCGGCGCCGCAAACCTCGATACCTGACGCAAAGGATGCAGAAAATGCATTTTCTTTTGCCTCTTTGATCGCATCCACAATGGTAGAAATCAAAAATTCTACGTATTCCGCCGGTTGTTCCTTGCCAGCCTCTAAGCTTTCAATATCAAGCCGCCCTGATGCCCAAGGACCTGAATGAGTGTGGGTACAACTAATCATAATATGTCCACCGGGGATTCCACAGATTTCTTCTACTCTTTTCCGCACCTCTTTGACGTGCTTTTTGGAAAAGAACAGAATATCCAAGGTTACCATTGCAAGGGTTGTTGTCTCGTTTTGGAGCAACATACAGGTTGCATACAACGGGTCGTGAAACCCTGTGTTGTATCTAGGATAATGTGGATATCCCGCCAGTTCCAACCCCTGAGGGGGGGTAATGTCTTTTCTTGTTACGCCTGCCTTTAACATCTCTCATCTTCTCCTTTGTTTACTACGTTTCCTTGAAATATCACTTGTTGAACCAAGAAATTCTCGTCCACTATAATCAAATTGGCTTTCTTGCCTACGGCGATACTGCCGATTTCATCTGCCATCCCAATCACCTTTGCCGGATTATAAGACGCCATCTGGAACAACTCCACCATATCGCACCCAAGGTGGTTCATCATATTCCGGCACGCCATAGAAAGGGTTAACCGACTTCCGCTCAGGTTTCCGTTTTCATCAAACTGCAAATCCTTGATATGCTCTAAGTGTTTGGGAGATGGTTGACTGCTAATGAAACTATCCGAAATCAGAATCACCTTTTCTGTCCCTTTCAGGGTCAGCACATACCGGAGTAAATCGGTCGGAACGTGAATCCCCATGGAGTCGCAAATCAATTCCGCATACATTTCTTTGTCCATCATACATGCCTCATCGGGTCCGCAGTTTTTGGTTCCTAAGTATTCCCGCTCCGGATAGCCGGTGGCGTTCATACAATGGGTTTCCAGGCATAGACCATATGGTTTTAATGCCTCAATTTCCTTGGGGGATGCTTCGCTATGCCCGACCGCAATCACCGCATTGGGATTTGCTCGTTTTACATCCATTACGAAATCCACAATACCTTCCCGCTCCGGGGCAACCGCCCAGACCTTGGCATCGGTTCCGGCTTCCACCAAAAGCTCCTTGTAATCCTCCGGCTTAATCTCGCCCCGCCATTGGTTCCGTTCGGGAGAGGCACCATATTTGGGATTCATATATGGTCCTTCCATATAGAAACCTCCAATATTACTGTCCTCCATTATATTTTGCACCCGTTTGATAGCAGAGAGGAACTCCTCTTTTCCCAAGGTATAATAGAGTGTAGCAAGAATCGTAGTAGTTCCGTTTTTCAGAAAGTATTCCGCTGCCTCCTTGGGGTTTTGGGAAAACTCAAATCCTCCACCGCCGTGGCAATGGATATCCACAAGTCCTGGACCCACAAATTTGCCCTCTGCATCAATGCAGGTTGTTCCCTCCGGGATTGTTACCTCTTTTGAAGTTCCAACCGCCTTGATTCTGCCATCTTCCCAAAGAATCACCCCATCTTGAAGGAGTTTATCTTCCAGTGCAATGGTTACATTCTTGATTGCATTCATCGGTTATTCTCCCTCCAAAGTTTTTCTTCGATTTGCTTGAAACGTTTATATTCTTCTTGATACCATGTGGATTTCTCCCCCGGTTCCAGTTCTTTTTTTGTTTTCAAAGGCGGTACATCAGCACCAACGCCTATTGCCGCCAATCGTGCTGCACCATAACATGCCGCCTCGGTGGTTTCGGGAATACAGACCTTCATTCCTGTGCTATCCGCAATAATTCTGCACCACAATTCGCTTTCGGCTCCACCGCCGAAGATAATAAGGGACGTTACCTTTGCATAGGCATCCATGGCCTCCAAAAGAGTTCGCAGTTGAAAGGCAACCCCTTTCATCACTGCTAAAGCAAGATCGCCCGGTTTGTTATCCAGACTCAACCCATAAAACACACCCTCGCTCTCCGGATAGAAATCCGGTGCCGAGGCACCTGCCAGATAGGGATAGAACAGCACCCGACCACCTTTTTCTTCTGCCTCTTTGGCCGCCCGGTTGATGATATCATAACCCTTCCCCGGAAATATTGTGTCCCGCACCCAACGCAGGCAGGTTCCAGCAGTGTTAATAACGCCTTCCATCACAAAAATATCCTTCTTGGTGTATCCACACCAACCAATTCCCTGATTAGTAAGATTCTCTGCTGACTCCCGATAACCGGTTACCGCTGCCGCAGTTCCCAAAGACACCGTCATTTTTTCCGGAGAAAGTCCCACGCCAAATGCCGCACACTTCTGGTCCTGCGCTCCCTGGATAACCGTGCAATCCAAGGAAAGTCCAAGCACTACCGCGAGTCCTGGGGAAACCTTTCCCACTACCGTACCACTTTCCATAAGTTCCGGTAACTTCTGCACAGGGATATCGTACTTTGCCAGAATCTCTTCGCTCCAACAATGGTTTTTCAAATCATACATCAAGGTTCCCGATGCCATACTGTAGTCGGTAACAAACTTTCCTGTTATCTTTCCAATTAAGAAATCCATGGGCATCAAAAACTTCTCTGCCTTTTGATAAACCTCAGGATAATGTTTCTTAATCCACAGAAGCTTGGGGAGTGTATACGCCTCGTTGATAGGCTTCCCTGTCATGGAAAAGATTTTTTCGTCACCGAAATCCTTTCGGATTTGCTCGGTTTCCTCGACTGCCCGGGAATCCAACCAACTGATGGCATTCATCAGGGGTTTTCCGACTTCGTCCACAGGAACCAGGGTAATTCCTTGAGAGCTTACTGAAATACTACGGATTTCCTTGCCGGAAATTTCGCTTTTGTCTATGCTTTCAGAAACAGTCTTTAAGGTTAGCTCCCACCAGAGGTTAGCATCCTGCTCCACCTGATTTTCACAGGGGGTAATGAGAGGATATTCCTCATAAGCATAGGCAATGACGTTCAGGTTTTCATCAAATATACTGCTTCGACATCCCGTTGTTCCCAAATCAATTGCAAGATATGCTCCCATGGTTTCCACTCCTTCCATTTAGTTTTTATGTATGATAACCAAGAACCTGTTTCCTAGTCAATAGTCTCTACCGTCTTGTTGTAGAAAGACTTCAGTGCAGCCGTTGCCATAGTATGCGACAAAATAGTTTCTTCGGGGGTAAAGAGTCCGAAGGGAACTTCTTCGCCCATATACTCTAAGATAAATGCCGCAATCTGCTGTTGGATAGCATCAGTGAAGCCAAACTCAAAAATAGGTCCTGTAATGGTGGGAATCATGGGCTTATAGCCAATGATAATCCGGTTCCAAGACTGCTCCTTTCCCCAGGAGGAGGTGTAGTAAAATGCATTGGCATCATCACTTGTGAACTTTGCACTGCAATCCATACCATAAATCTCAAAGAACCAACGATTGGTAGAACCAGGGCTCATCCGTTTGGTTTCAAAGGTCATAGGTATCTCATCACCATCAGCATTTAAGGTGGTTGCAAAGATGGTACAGTTATCAAAGGTATCGCAAACTGCCATACCGCCCTTACCGTCAGGACGCTCTTTTACGATGTTACTGAAATGTGCCCGTACCGTCTTGGGTTTAAATCCCAGCCGAAAAGGAACGTGTTGGGTATGAATACCCAAATCACCTAGGCATCCATATTCGCCATTAAACTTCACCATTCTCTTCCAGTTGATAGGTTTTTCCGTATCCATATCACTACAATGGTTAAATCCACAATGGATTTCCAGAATCTTACCAAATTTCCCTTCCTTGAACCATTGAATCATAGTCTGCATTGCAGGATAGTAGGGGAACTCTCCGCAACACCTTACAAAGGTATCGGGATTTTCTTGAATGGCTTTCATAATATTATCGTTGGCAACCTTGTCGATACCGAAAGGTTTCTCGCCCAAGAGAGCCTTACCACTCTTGATAATGTCAATATAGAACTGCTCATGGAGATTGTGGGGTACTGCGCAGTAAATCGCATCAATGTCCTCCTTATCCAAAAGCTCCTTGTAGTCAGAAACTGCATACTTAATTTCGGGGAAGTTCTTCTGGAACCACTCCATTTCCTTGGGAACAACCGAACAGATACCCACGATTTCCGGTCTGGGAATATCCGGCATCAGGTGACACCATCTTGCCGCCGCAGAGGCAAACTCTCTTGCCATCAGACCGCAGCCAATCAATCCAAATCTTACTGTTTTCATAGTAATTCTTCCTTTCTTTTGTCTTCCTGAATAATTGCAATAAGGGTTATTGCAGACGCAATAACCCTTATGGATACTCAACTTTAATATCCGAAATGCTTCTCGGTCTCTGCAACTGCCTCTTCGATAATGTCAAGACCCTTAAGTGCCGCCTCGTCGTCCAGAATCATGGGAGGAGACATACGGAGAATATGACCGGAGGGAACCCAAGCCAGACCCTTCTCAAATGCCTTCTGGTAAATCATAGTACCAGCTTCGGGGAATGCTTCCTTGGTCTCTCTGTCCTTAACAATTTCAATTGCTTGCAGACAGCCGATGGCACGAACATCACCAATAATGGGATGCTCTTCCATCATCTTTTCCATCTTGGCAAGCATAATCTTACCCAAATGTTCGGAACGCTCATTCAGGTTTTCTTCTTCAATAACGCGAATAGACTCCAGGGCCGCAACACAAGCCATGGGATTACCGCCGTAGCTGGAGGATGCGGAGATCTTCTCGATGGCAGGAGCCAGATCCTTGGAAACTGCCAAAGCAGTTACCGGGAATCCATTACCAAAGCCCTTACCCAAAGTGGTGATGTCTGCGGTGGTGTTCCAATGATCCATTGCTAAGTACTTACCGGTTCTTGCCATACAGTTAAGAACCTCATCTGCAAAGAGGAGAATATCTCTCTTATTACAGAGTTCACGAAGTGCCGGAATGAAGTCATCAGGAGGAATAATAGAACCGCCCCAACCCTGAATAGGCTCAAGCACGATAGCCGCAACATTTTTGCCACCGGACGCACAAGCGTTGTCCAGCATACCTTCTATCATATGAATATAGGGCGAAGAATCCTTCCAAGCCTCTTCAGGTGTTCTGCCAAAGAAATCACGATACGGATTGGGTCTGGGAACCAGCATAAAGCCGGGAGCTCTCATATGAGTGTCAGGACCAACTACTGCCAGAGAGTTTGCACCGTAGGTCTTGCCGTGGAAATCACGGAAGAAGGAAATAAACTCCTGCTTTCCGGTTGCCGCACGAGCGCAACGAAGACCTGCCTCTACTGCGGTGGTACCGGAATCATAAAACTGAAAACCACCGAACCGTCCACCAGTGATTTCGTGCATCTTCTCTACCAGTTCCATCTTTACCTTGGTAGTAAAATCGTGACAGTTCATCAGTTTCTTTGCTTGTTCTGCCACTGCCTCACTGATTTTCGGATGACAATGACCCAAACCGGTTACATAGATACCGGAAGAGAAGTCAAGGTATGTATTACCATCCACGTCAGTCAGAGTATAACCATAACCGGATTCAAAGGTAACCGGAAACAGTTTTACCTGGCTGGAATAACCCTTCATATATTTCGCACATCTTTCGTGATACTCTACCGACTTCGGGCCCGGAACGGTAGCGCTTACCATATTCGGAACCTTTGTCAAATCCATCTTTGCCCAATCTTTACTCATCGTAATTCTCCTTTTCATTTTAGTTTTCGATCTCTTTTTATTATACACTTTTTATGAAGAAAGTCAACGAAAATTTTGCGTTTCGTTTTTGTTAACCTTTCGTTTGCTTTCGTTTGAAAGTTTATTTTAAAAAAAGAATTGCCTTTTTTCCTTTAATATGCTAAACTTACAGATAGAACACAAGGCAAGGAGACAAGTTTCATGGGACTAAACGAAAGAAAAGAAAAGATATTGGAATTACTGGAAGAAAAGGGCCAGGTTTCGGTTTCGGAGCTAAGCGAACACTTTTTAGTGTCTGAGGTAACCATCCGAACTGATTTATCAGAGCTGGAATCTATGGGTTTACTATCCAGAGTACATGGTGGTGCGGTCAGTTCCTACAAACCTTATTATAATATGAACCTGAACCAACGGATGAAAGCAAACCAAAGCAAGAAAAAAGAAATTGCAGATCAGGTTGCCACATTGATTGTTGATCACGACACCGTTATGATCAATTCAGGAACCACTTCCCTACTGGCTTTTCGCGCCCTTCCTTCTCACTTTCATCTTAATATTGTTACCAACTCTATTGCAATTGCATTAGAGGCAGCAACTATTCCTAACTTCAATATTGTTCTGGTAGGAGGTTCGGTAAACACCACCTATCAATTCACCTATGGGTTCGATGCGGTGGCTCTTTTGAAGAACTATCATGCGGATAAACTAATTCTCTCGGTTGATGGCATTGATATAAAGAATGGTTTCACCACTTACTATGATAAAGAAGTCAGTATTGCACAAACTATGATGGAACAATCAGAAACACGGATTGTGGTAGCGGACACCTCCAAGTTTGAACGGACAGCCTTTACCAAGATTTCCGATTTGTCTATTGCCAATTATATTGTGACCAACTCCTCTTTAAGTGATGAACTCTATCAGGAGCTGACAGACCAAGGCATTACCATTTTGCGATAAAAATCTAGATTATTTCGGACGGAGATTCATTCTCACAATACTCTCCCTCCCCTTTGAGGAACTCCAAAAAGAGATGATTGAGTGGATGAAAAATGACGTAAAACTTGCTGACATCATCCATGATTTGTTGTCTGCCCCTGAACCAAAACGAAGTCAATATATCAAAATTTTAGATGAGCTCAGAAAAATATAAAAACATTTGCTTTACGCATTTATCCATCGGTAAAATATACTTTTACTCACGCCAAGCATGGTATATGCTTGGCGTGCTGTTATTCTCCCGCTTTTCCATTCGTCTATTACTTCATCCCAATTATCCGGTTTAATTGCTCTTGGTCTACCAAGATGCTTTCCTCTTGCTCTGGCAGCCTCAATGCCTTCTTGTTGTCTTTTCCGGATGGTCTCCCGCTCCTGCTCGGCAATGGTACCGAGAACCTCAATCAAAATATTATTAACCATCTCAAACACCCATTCCTGTCCGTCCGGCAATTCCATCATGGTAGTCGGCAGGTCAATGACCTTCAAACGGATATTGTTGTCTTTAAAATACTGTAACTCGTTTTTGATATCCGTTTTATTTCTGGATAGTCTGTCAAGGGATTTAATAACCAACGTATCTCCGCTTCGCAGCAGGGTGTTTTTTAGCGCCTGATAACCGACACGTTCTAAGTTCTTACCACTTTCTTTATCGCATATAATTCCCCGCTCCTCTGCGCCCAGTTTTAAAAATGCTTCAATCTGACGATCCAGGTTTTGTTCTCTGCTGGATACCCGTGCATAATAAAATATCTTGTTATTCATATAACCTCCAATAGAAACGTTTCCATAAAGGTTGTTCTGTTTAGACACATCTCCCAGAACTCTTTCGGAACCTTTATGGAAACTTTTTTGCTTTATTTTACTTCATTTTTCGTGGTGTCTAAAGGTGTACCTTTAAAAACACCCCCTTCATGTACAATAAAGATACTCCTCAACTTCTTCCGGCGTAAACCCACTTTCCAATAATTCATCAACCTCATCCGGGGAACATCCGTAATAGGGTGCAACCGACTTTAAATCCTCAATATAATCATCTTTAGGTATGGTGAAGTCCCACCAATGGGAATATCCAAAACCGCTATAGTCTGTATATTGAAACTTATCCTGAACAACAGTTCCATCCGGCAAAAGGTTTAAGATATCTCCCAGCTGAATATCAATTTCTTCTACTGCTCCCTTTTTAATCTCATCAAAGAGTTTGGTTTCCACCAGTGCCTTGTATAATATCTCCTCAGTTGATGCATATACATACAACTGATACCTAGGGATATGTATCAGTGACAAAGGGCTATCGCCCCGGACAATCCATAAGGTATCATCACTATCCAAAACAGAGAATGCAAAACTCCCCTCTACATGCTCTGCCATAAACTTGATACTGCCACTATTAAGAACTTTTTTCTTCTCGATGAGTTGTACCGCTATATAACTATCGGTTTCAATTTTAGTGCGGGGAAGTTTTAATTCCCTTCTTAATTGCTTATCGTTACTTAGTACACCATTGTGTGCAAGAGCGAAATTAAGGTTATGGCAATGCCCTGAAAAGGGATGATTGTTAAAGTTCTTATTCTTACTCCCCTGGGTAGAATGGCGGGTATGTCCCATAACACAAATACTATCATCCGGATGCTTGAAATCAATCTGAAACGCAGATTTGGGTTCTTTATGAATCACAAGTTTTCCATCGTCGTTATAAGCAATACCGGTAGCATCGGTACCTCTTACGGTTGCCTCCATAGCAAGGGCATTGGTTAGATTGGATATCCCTTTAATTGGTTGTCCGCTATAATTATAAAATCCAAATAAGCAGCACATTACATCTCCTCCTCTTGTTCAATGGCTTCGTTAACATATAAACGTTTCAGCTTCAGGTATTCAATCAGTTCTGTTTTCTTAGGAAGAATTCTTGAAACAAATTCCGACCAGGACAGTTCTTCCATTTCCCTATCGGTTAAGCACATAGCCTGAAAACAAATTTCATCAACTAACTGCAGGGTAGCAATAAATGTTTTATAGCAGAGCGTTCCCCGAAACAATCGAAACTCTACGGTATTATAGTTTTCAAGATTGACCGCTACATATCTCCCCATATTTTTATCCTTTGCCTTGGTATAGGTTTCGGCTGTGGTATTGGAGATAGACGCATACTTTGCTGCCCATCGGTTCAGGTTATCTGCGGTCCGTCTGCTGAATTTCACAAGTTCATTCCAATGCTTTTCTACGAAGAATACAATTCTTCCAATTGCCAGTTCTTGCTCCTCATAGGTTTTCCCAAATGCGGAGCGGGAACAATGAATGTGTAATCCGCAGGTATTGGTCTGATGAGAACGATATCCCAACGAAACCGCTTTATCAAATACCTCCCGCCAATTCATATTATTGAGGTGATACTCATAAGACATTGGATGCGATACCAATTCAAATCCGTTTTCAATGCTTCCATCGTGCTTACAATAGAGATGGTCGGCAATCGAATTTGCTATATCAAGAATCTTGGTGGCATTTTCCTCGTTTTCTCCGCCTTTATCGATTTCCAACTCAATCCCCATATAGAAATTGCCCGAACCGTAGAAAATCGGTTCGGGCTTATAGTTGTATGATTTAATTGGTGCGTTCTTCATTTTTTCCATACATTCATAACAATACGCATAATCATCTTCGTCATCAAAGTAATACGCACTATTGTTGTGAATCAATCGTCCACATCGTTCACAGTTTGTAAAGTGATGTTCATAACAGTAGTTACATAATAGCGTATGTCCATCTCCCTGAACATCATCATTCCAAATTCTGTCCCCGCAATTCTCACATACTGTTGTTCTTTGCTCAAGACATTCCTCACATAATGTACTTCCATCAAACTCTTTTTTATTTTCTTCTGTCAATTCTTTTCCGCAGAAAACACATAGAATCTTTTCTTTTGTTTTCATAAAGCATTTTCCTCCTTTAATACTCTTCTGCCAAAAGCATGGTGGAATGGCATCCATCATCTATGACATAAATTTTTCCAATAAAAATAGGAGTATCAGCTACAAACCGATACTCCCTTTTGTATTCAGGTTCTTCCTGAATATGTAAAACTTTTAATGCACCATCATTGATAGAACATTGAAAAACCTGAAAGCTATCTTTGGGTTCCTTCAACTCATCAATACATTGCCAGAGAAACAACTGTATCAACAATGGGACTTTTTCTTTTACGCCAATGGTCCTATAGCGCTTGTTTCGAAACACTCATCAATCACATCCTTTCTTTTTTCTATGTACCGTAGCCTTACGGAATATGCCTATAGCATATCAAAGATATAATATGTGATTAAAATAGAAAACTTTTGCAGAAATATGGCAAATTTAGAAAAATATTGTAAATATAAAACTGTTATGATATAATTATATTGATATAAGGTATCCGTAAGATTTAAATAGGGTTAGGAAAAACTAATAACTAATAAAACATTTTTAATTATTAAGATGTTTTTATGCAATGCTACCGAAAGATAAGGAGGGTTTTTATGCTATCACTTGGAGAACTCAAAATTTACAAAGAATTAAAACAGCGTGAATCATCTTCTGCAATAATGTACGCAGGCACATTGTTTCCTATTGTTTCTGATGCAAACGAAATATTAAGTTATATAAAGAAACTATTTCCGGAATACCCAGACCATGGTTTAGATCACTCTTTTCGAATTTTAAACTACATTGCGTCTATACTCACTGATAAAGAGATAAGGGACATGACTGATACTGAGCTATTTTGTTTAATTTTATCAGCGTTGTTTCATGACACAGGCATGGCACTTTTTGAATCGGGTGAAAAGGATGACACGAGAGAGAATCATCATTACAAAAGTGAGCTTGTAATCAACAAATATTTTGAGGAAAAATTACAGCTGCTTACCAATGCTGACAGAATTAAAACTGCAGTTTTATTTGCATGTAAAAGCCACAACCGGTTACTAGATGATTTATACAAGGGTAAGCAATTTGAAATAACCGATAACATTGCATTTGATAAAGTTAGATATTCTCTTTTGGCTGTTCTTATACGGATTGGAGATCTTATGGATTTAGAAAACATGAGATCTAATAAATTTGTTTTATCCCTCTTGGAGAACACATTCGATAAGGACGCGTTAGCACATAACCTTCGCCATCAAAATATTGTTTTTTATGATTATACTCCAGAAAAGATCGATATTGAAGTAATAGCCGATAATGTCACGCAGCACAAAATCTGGTTAACATGGTTTAACTATTTAGAAAATGATATACTTCGTGCGAATACATATTTGAATAACATTCATTTTCCCAAATTACAATACAAAATTACAAAGTCAGATGGAGCTATGTATAATGTCCAGGAACTTCGTTTTGAAATTGACGAAAAGGGAGGAATATGGGATATTATCTCGCAATCTATTTATACAAACAAATTAGATTTTTTGCGTGAACTTCTACAAAACGCAATAGATGCTACCCTTATGAAAATATATAACAACCCCTCTATAACGCTTAACAGTAAGTCTCCTAGATCATGGACCATAAAAAGAAACGGCGAAGATATTGTTGTTGGTTACTCTGAAAAGAATAACCAGCTGTATGTTATAGATAACGGAATAGGCATGTCAACTATGGATCTCACAAATTTCTTATTTAAAATAAGCGGTTCAGGTAAAGCTGATCCCGATATAAGACATTTCGATTTTCCGGGTATTGCAAAATTTGGTATTGGATTTATATCCTGCTTGGTTAATGCTGAAAACATTAAAATATACACAAAAAAAGATACCGACAAGTACCTGCATTATGTCACACTTGAATCAAATTCTAATTTGGCGTTTATGGAGGATGAAAAATGTACAGATTTTGTTGGAACAACAATTGTACTTTCTTTAAAGAACCAATTCACTTTTTCGGATATTAAAGAATATTTAAATAGAACATTTAAATATTCTAGTGTTGGTATCACTTATATTAATATTGATTTAATTGAAAGTTTTTCTAAATCTCAATCTATGGATGAAAATTACTATTTGCTAAGCAAAAAACCCTATTTACTAAAAAATGTTTTTACAACCACCGATGAAAAACGAACTGAGATTATTACTCCAATAAAAAAAGAACGAAGTGTATTAGTTACTTTGTGCAATAAAGTTGAAAATCTACTAGTATGGATGCAAGATAATCAAGAGTACGATGAAAAATATCCTGATAAGAAAAAATTTAAAGATTTCAAAAATTTTGTTGCCGAAATCTGCCATTATATAGAAACTGAGAACAGTAATTATAAATTTCCACTTAAGCAAGAGAATATTAACGAAAAAAGTTTGCTGACAGAATTTGAATATACTCCAAAATTGAATGATTATTTTGAAACCATTCAACAAGCTCATAAAAGATTATTCTCCAAATTGGAAAAGTATCCTTCTTTTGGAGACACAATCTATAACTCTTCTATTTACCCTTATTCTGATAAAAAATACATGATTGTGTTACTTAATGAATCATTAGGAATATCAAGAATTATATACACAAATGATCCAATTGATTTATCTTCAGGAACCGGAGTACTTTTACTAAATCATCAAATATCTGATTACGATGTTGGATTTGAGTATGATTGCATAAATGGATTTTTATTTCACGATGGTGAACTTTGTAATTCTATTGCAAAGTTTAGCAGGGAAGAAGTTATATATAAGATTGGAAAACATATGGAAGATTGCATTGTTGGAACATATTGCGAACCTTGGGAGGCTTGGTATGCTTTTGATGATGATTTGGAAGAAGAGTATTATCAAAACCATTATAACCTCACGGATGACGATGATGCTAAAAACATATATGCAGATACTTATGATGTTATTTTTATTGAAAATAATAAATTAATGTTAACAGAACATTCTATCGACATTAGCGGTTCTTTAGCCGACGAATATAATGGAGAAAAATGTCATTATGATTTTGAAGACCGAATTGTTTCTTATTACATAAAAAATAACAAAACCGATGAAAATGCGTTTCGCTTTGAAAATCTTTCACGTAATTTAACTTCTTCATATTACCAGGATGGAATAAAAATTCCATTTAATTTAGAGCATCTCATTCCCTTTGGTTATTTTAAAATAACCTGCAATTGTACTGCTGACTCAAAAATGCGTTTAAATGTTACGAGGCATAACCCGAGCGAACTGCATGATGACATTGAACATTGGATGAACTCAACAGGAAGTAAAATTCAAAAATCCATTCTTGACAACATTGAAAACATGTTAGAATCACTAAATTTAATTTTTGATTTCGAAAATTTAAGTAATAGAAATTATAATAGTGACGATTATTTTGCTCGTTTATGCATAGATTCTTTATAATATTAGATTAATAGAACCAAGAGCGTAGTAACCCATCATAGGTTACTACGCTCTTTGATGTACTGTTCTACCGAGGCTTTGGATATCTTCCATACCTTTCCGATTCTGAACGCTTTGATCTCGTTACTGTTCAGCAACTTGTACGCCGTAGTACGACCAATCATCAATAGTTCACACATCTCATCTATGGTTATAATTTCTACATAGTTCTCTTGCATATTGTATATCTCCTTATTCTATATTACTTTATGTTAATTAACTATGATTTGATAAGTATCTTACTCTGTTTATTCCATATCTTTTCAGAACCATATCTACCCAGTCTTTAAAGCCATAGAACTCACCTCTGGTTCCTCGGTAGCGATGACCGTCAAGGTAACTTACTGCATTAATCACGATATGGATATGAAGCTGATCTGTATCCTGATGCACACTAAACACTGTTTGATATTCTCTCCCGAGATATTCGGCGATATCTTGTCCAATCTGATACGCTACCTCGGGATCATTCACTTCCCATGATTCAAAGCTAATAATAAAATGTCTTAATCTTACGCCTGTATTCTTATGATAGATGCTTGCAACTTCATCCATCTCCTTTGCATATTCACACCCCTCCATTGCAGATACACCGATATTTCTATTCATTGTTTTTCTTGGGTTGGTAATATACTCAATCACCGATTCTCTGGAATTATTATCATAGTATTTACCAATACTATTCGCTATCTTTAGTATAGCCATATTCGTCATCTCCTTTATTTTATTCTAATCTTCTATAGGGTCGCAAGTCGGGGAAGAATGTTTTATCATCCTTCCCCATGGGGCCCTTTTATTTATTACTATGTTATATGATTTGTTATAAAATAAAAAAGAAAACCACCTGAAATTATCATAAATTAAACTCTGTTGTCTGACCCCTTTTTATATCAGGAGTCATCCGGTACTATAGACAATGAGTACCGGAATTACAACAGAGTTCTTTTTATGAAAAATGCACCCCAAAAGCAACTTGCTTTGAGGTGCATATCAACTTAAATTTTCCATATAATTTCCACCGAACTCTCACTCAACAAAACCCTGTCGATGAATTGAGCAGCCACGAACTTCTTCTCCTCAAATGCCATTTTTGAAAATTCGATATTGGTCATTCTTGTCCCTTTCCGGCTCTCTGATACCGCAAGGCGTTCACGCTCTTTATGCAATCTTTCAATCTCTTTTGAAATATACGTTGCTGAAACACTGCTGCTTTCTGCCAATGCACTGACAAGTCGTTCAATCTTCTGTTCAATTTCGAGCATAAGGCTTGTGCTTTCTACATCGATGTAAGACTCCTCCTCAAAGTTGCATTCACGAATGACCCGAATCAGTTCCTGTTCCACTGCATTCTCCAATTCCCTCAGATCGACTTTTAAGTGGGCATCACAGACTTTTAAATTGGATTTTCCTGAACAAATTAAATACAGTTTTTGTTCCAGCTTACTGTAGTTCACCTTAACTGCATATCCACACTTGCTACATTTCATCAGTCCGGTCAACCAACTATACTTACCTGCATTACGGATGGAAATCTGTTTGTTGTTGGACAACTTATCCTGCACCTTTAACCATAACTTGGAGTCGATAATGCCGAGATGATTTGACATTGCCATCTTCTGATTTTCCAGAGAGTTATATTTGTTTTTGCTTCTATTCCTCTGTCCAATGACGTTACAGGCATGTAGACCGTCAAAGTCCTCAATCTCATTTTGGATATTAAGACCCATCGCCATATAATACCAGTACACATCCTCATCCGCTTTCACATAAACTGGGCTATGCAATATCCTGGAAAGCGTCACATTGTCCCAACTCTCTCTTCTTGGACCATGAATCCCCGCTTCCATTAACTTCTTTGCCAGGCTTCGCAAAGATACACCCTCTTGAGCATAGTTTTCGAAAAGCATTTTTACAACCTCGCTCTTTTCGCTATCCTCTACCAGAGTGGATACCTTGGTTCCGGCATCTGTTATAATCTTACTTAAACGATAGCCGTAAGGAGCGGGACCGCCGGGCCACGCACCGGAAATAAATCGATGAATATAATTATCCTTTACTCGGTCAGCGGTGGTTTCCCTCTCTAACTGTGCGAAGGTTATCACGATATTCAGCATCGCTCTCCCCATAGGAGATGATGTATCAAACTGCTCGGTTACGGATTGGAATTCCACACCATTTTTTTCGAGCAGTTCCCAAAGCCTGCTAAAATCCGCAATGGAGCGGCTGAATCTGTCAAGGCGATACACAAAAATCTTCTTTACCTTTCCGGCTTCAACCGCTTCCATCAATTCCTGGAACGCAGGGCGATTGGTATTCTTGCCGGAGAAACCCTTGTCCTGAAATACTGTAACATCCTCTCCGGCATACTTCCTACAATAATCAATCTGCCCTTCAATGGACAGACTGTCCTTCTTGTCGATACTTTGTCTTGCGTAGATAGCATGCATTCTATGCACCTCCACGCTTACTACGAAGGATCAGCACACACCGTCTGTGAATCAGATCCCGTTTTTGTTTGTAGGATTTTTTATCTTTTGATATGTATGTATTTGTTACTACCACATCATACACCTCCTTCATTTTAATAATATGTAATTGTGATTGTAAAACATTACATATTATTTTGGCGTTTTATGAGGTATTATGCATTATAATAGACCATCTACCCTCTATCGATTTCTTTTGGATAAACTTCTACAAAATGTATTCAAATAATAAATTAAAACGCCTATTAAAATATTTATTTTGTCGAATTATTCCTACATTCTAAATTTTCCTACCAATTTTGTCGAACCTATGTTATACTGATTTATGAGGTGATCTTATGTCCGAAAACGAAAACATCATGGATAGCGTAGAAAGGATTAACAGGGGCGTTGCATATCATAACTATTACAACTTTATGTCCCAATATGTAGGTCTTGAGCACCCCATTTTGAGTAACCCCGGAAGGTTTTTCTATGTTGTAAACCAGACACTCCGCTGCCTTGGCTCAAGCATAGAAATTAATATGAAAAATGGACTCTCTAAAAAAGTCTATAATCTTTTCAACGAGGAATACTTTCCTCAAACGCTCCTCCCGGATAATATCATCAAAGGACTCATCGAAACCTTATATGCCTATCTCTCTCAATTCACCTTGTCCCCCTATGAGAAAGCACTGTTTCATTTTAAGTGGCAATGTGGGTTACGCTTTCTGCCCTACTTTGATGATCTGAAGAATATTACGATCCGGGATAATAAAATATACCTGTTATTCTGGAACAAATATGGAACCTGCTCATCTTGTCTGCTCACCGATTCTCTTATGAAGAAAATAGTCACCGAAAACCGCGGAAGATATCTGGCTACCGAAAGCGCTAAAAGAAAGTTAGCTACAGCAATTTTAGATCAGTTTGGCTATACGGAACAAGATTTCCCTGACATCTTTTCGGTATCTTTTTTGGAGGGGAGATTGACCTATCTTCCCAGCATGAAGGTTACAAAATTTGAGTCTGGCGCTTTACAAGATCCGTTATACAAGCCCTATCTTAAACTAGGTCTTGCACCAACATCAATCCCGCCTACTCTTTCCAATAACCTTAGAAAGGTTTTAACCGAAATGACAGGAGGCTCTATCGAGGCGTTGGATTCTATTTCAGAACTGGTTGCTCGGATGCTGGTAAAGAGTCTACCCTCAAAATACTTATGGCATCTATCCGGCATTGGTAGCCGAAACTTTGCTAAACTGCTATCCTGGTTATGCGATGCAAAAACTTCATCCAGTATTTACGAAACAAAAGGCAAGCATCTTTATCAGGCATTGATTCTGGATAGTGCAAACCATTCACTTCTTCAAATCAATCGCAATATGGTGAGCCAAAAGCAACTATACGAAACCAACCGTTCTGTGATAAAGAAACTGATTCAAGGCACAAACATCACGCAAACAGATGATCCTTTTATCCTCCACAAGCAAGAGTATCTTCCGGTGGTTGCTATCATACAATCCGGATTGGATTTTAAAAAATTTTTTAAAAAGATTCCTTGCAGAACTATTACGGTTGGTGACTTCAATCCAGACTTCCTGACGGACGAAGACAGAGGCTGGCTGAAATTATACTTAACCGCTCGAGGGCTGCACCTTATTTATCAAAATCAACCGGATATTGACGAAGACATAATTGCTGACGAGCTGATTTTTGACTTTCTGAATACGTTTTGCATCAAAGATGACACCAATCCTTATGCATCCGAGAAAACAAGCAAAAAGAACCTTAAATACACCAAAACAAAGGATTTTTGTATTGCATTGAAACGATATGCCGCTGTTATGGGGAAATTTGATCTTGATATCCTAAAACATCCAACCCTGCTTTCCAAAAAATTGAAATCCATGGGATTGGTCGAAAAGGAACACCGAGCTGCCAATAACACCAAGTGCTTTATGGGCATTGAAGTTGCAGAAGAAAAACTCTCAGCCTTTATACAAAAAAAGAACCAAGATGCCATGACAAATAGCACATTTGAAAATGCACTTAATTCCATGACCAACTTGATTCAATTTGAAGATTACTTTATATAATAAAAAACGGGCTTTTATGGTAAAATCAACACGGCAGATGGGTATCCATCTGCCGTATTTACGTCTCTCAAGCCCTTATTCCATGCGGGATTCCATCCGTTGCATCTACTTCCACATCCCATTGTATGGTATAACAGCCACAATCACGAACTGTTTGCACCACGTCGTTATTATAATCCCCATAGGGTGCTCGGAATAAAGTTGGCGTTTTTCCTGTAATTTTCTGAATTTTTTCATTACACTTTTCCACTTCTTCTTTCATCTTATCCTTGGATATTTGGGTCATGTGAGGGTGAGAATCCGAATGGTTCATAACTTCGTGGCCGGCATCAGATAATGCCTTCACCGATTCAGGAAACTTATCAACCCACTCCCCTACTACAAAAAAAGTCGCCTTAACCTTATACTTTTCTAATATATCAATGAGCTGTTGCGTGTCCTCATTACCCCATGCTAATGGTAGATATGGAACCCCGTTTTTCCTGGGATTGCGCACAGTCTTTTATCATGTTTACTACATCGGTAAATTTGTAGAAAAACTTAATTCGTTTGTCTTCGTATATCTCAATTTTCTCATAGAACGACTCTAACACGGTTCTGTCAAGTTGCGTGATTTGCTCTTTGTTTTTTAAATTCTTTATAAACTCGGATTCGAGGAGTATTTCTTTTCCGCTTCTCTTTTCTTGCTTCATCTGCGCTATCATTTGCTCAAGACTCGTAATTTGTTTATCATAATCAGCTTTATATTCTACAAATTC
Organism: Ructibacterium sp.; assembly: GCA_045649565.1. Classification (GTDB taxonomy): domain Bacteria; phylum Bacillota; class Clostridia; order Monoglobales; family Monoglobaceae; genus Ructibacterium. The sequence continues at coordinate 43,239 of JAZRQC010000042.1, read as the reverse complement.
GTCCTTGGTAAGCAATCCGGCCTTGTGATCCTCATATAATGACTTCTTAAGGTGTTTTGTTTTATCAATTTGCGCTTCAATATGCTTGACATTTTCTATACTAGACCCTTTTGCGCATTTATCATCTTTCGCAGCGACCAGCTCTTCCTGAACGATTCTTTTTAAATTATCAACCTTTGATATGATAGAATTAATGTCATTAAGTACAATCTTTGTGAGTTGCTCATGATAAATTTTATGTGCAGAACATATACCTGAAGAATATCTTTTGTAACTGCCACACACGTAACGGACTTGTCCTCTGCACGCAATCTTCGCCATTGCTCTTTTACAATCTCCGCACACCAGAAAACCTGCAAAGCACGATACGTTTTGTTTCAATGACAGTTGTCTGGTTCTTCGCTTTAGTAGTGCTTGTGCTGTGTCCCACGTTGTTCTATCAATGATTGGTTCGTGTGTATTTTCGACGATAATCCAATCTTTCTTATCAACCGTAGCACTGCTATAATCAAACTTACTTGCGTTATTTTTGTGCTGTACCATGTTGCCAATGTATATTTCATTTTTGAGAATATTGTTTACCGTACTGTATGTCCAATAATTCGTCTGATCGAGTTTATGACTATTGGAATATTTTTGTCCAATCGACTTCTTATATTCTGATGGGCACAATATGCCCTTTTCGTTTAAAATTTTTGCGATTGATATTTTCCCATACCCACTACAGAATAATTGGAATATCATCCTGACCACCTCGGCAGCATACGAATCAACAATAAGATGATGCTTGTTTTCAGGGTCTTTCAAATATCCGTATGAGGCAAAAGCACCTATAAATTTACCAGACTCTTGTTTATTTCTAATTGTAGAGATGATTTTGTTTGATATATCCCTGGCGTATTGTTCGTTGAATATATTCTTGATGGGAGTTATCATATCGTACTGCTTTGACAGAGAATCAACTCCATCATTAATTGCGATAAATCGAACTCCATACCGGGGAAACACTCTTTGAATATAATTACCAACTTCGATGTAGTCTCTTCCTAATCTGGATAAATCTTTTACAATGACACAATTTATTTTGCCCGTCTTGATATCGTCATACATTCTTATAAAGTCGGGTCTATCAAAGTTCGTGCCTGAATAGTTATCATCGTTATAATATTCTACGATCTCTATGTCAGGGTTTCTTTTAACAAATGTTTTAACTATTTCTCGCTGATTAGCTAACGAATCACTCTCTGCCTTGTCACCATCATCTCTTGATATACGACTGTATACACCAGCCATATACACCATTGTATACTCTCCCTTCCATAAATTTCAGTTTACTCTTTTCATTTTTGATTCATAATATGTATGCGCGAGAGTTCCTGTATACAATCTTCAATTGATTTCTTTCCAAATTCTCGTTCTATCTGATATCCTAAAATTACCTCTCTGTTTTTTATCCTTTGCGCCTGTTTTTTGGCCGTTAATTGCATAGCAACATCCTTTCTATCGTTTATTACAATGTATGTTTTTAAATTTTAAAACATTCTATGTTTTGAACTATCTCCTTAAAAAAATTCATTCAATGTAAAATCTTCCTATTAAATGAACGCCTTTACCTGCTCTATCTATTTCGTTGCGATGCCAATAGTACGCCCAATATATACCATTAACCTTTTAAAAATTCAATCCACATTTTTGCTATTTTTTTGTGACAGTTTTACTCAAATAAACAACATAGCAACACTTGACGCAGACAAAAACGGACTTCCCGAAGGAAGTCCGTCTTACTTATAATTATTTTATTCATCCTCACTGAACTGACTGTTATATAATTTTGCGTACAGTCCATCCTTTGCCATCAGAGTTTCGTGGTTACCAACCTCTAAAATATCACCATCCTGCATATAGAGGATGTTGTCAGAGTCCACAATGGTAGACAAACGATGTGCAATAACAAACGAAGTTCTTCCCTTCATCATTGCAGACATTGCCTCCTGAATCATCAATTCGGTACGGGTATCTACCGAAGAGGTAGCTTCGTCAAGAATAAGGATGGGAGGATCGCTAAGCATTGCACGGGCAATTGTCAGAAGCTGACGCTGTCCCTGGGCAATATTGGATGCACCCTCCTGCAGAACAAAATCATAGCCACCGGGCAATGTACGGATAAAGGCGTCTGCACGTGCTTTTTTTGCCGCTGCCTCTACCTCTTTGTCTGTTGCATCCAATTTACCGTAGCGGATATTTTCACGGATTGTACCACTATACAACCAGGTATCCTGCAACACCATACCAAAAATTTCTCTCAGGCGTTCACGTTTCATATCGCGAATATCCACACCATCAATACGGATAGCACCGCCCTTTACATCATAGAAACGCATAATCAGGTTAATCAACGTAGTCTTACCTGCACCTGTGGGACCTACAATGGCTGTTTTTTCACCTGCCTGCACAGTAAAGTCCAAATCGTGAATCAAGGTCTGATGCGGCAGATAACCAAATCTAATGTGGTCAAACTGCACCTGTCCTTTTAATTTTTCAGGGAACATAGCATCTTCAGCATCAGCAACCTCTTCGGGTTCATCCAAAAATTCAAAAATTCTTGTTGCAGCACTACCGGTTGACTGTATAATACCCGAAATCTGCATTACCTGTGTCATAGGCTGTGAAAACTGTCTTAAATACTGAGTAAACGCCTGAATCATACCAATGGAAAAACCACCGATAATTGCAAGAAGTGCACCAACCAGACATACAATCGCGTAGCTGAAGTTGGTCATATTCTGCATAATGGGCATCAGAATGCCTGACAAAAACTGTCCTGTTGTGGATGCCTCAAACAAATCCTCGTTGATTTCTTCAAAATCATCAATGACATCCTCTTCCTTACCGAATACAGAAACCACCATGTGACCGCCGTAATACTCTTCCACATAGCCATTCAGCTCACCGGTTTTCTGCTGTTGCTTGTCAATATAGCTCTTTGATTTTTTTACAACTTTGGAGGACAGGAACAATGCCACCGGCACAATTGCAAGAGCAACAATAGTTAAAAATCCACTGATGTTGAGCATTATAGAAAAAACTATAACAATTGTAAATATCGCATTCAACACCTGATAAATACTCTGTTGCAGAGAGTTTGAAACTGTATCCACATCGTTTGTAACTCGGCTTAATATATCACCATAAGAATTAGTATCATAGTAATTCAAAGGCAAGCGTGACAGCTTGGCATCAATATCCTTACGCAAATCAAACACCGTATTTTCGGTTACGCTTACAATCAGTGTTGTAGCGCAATAGGATAAAATTGCATTCAGGAGATATGCACTAAGCATCAGTAACAGGAATTTTAAAAACTGACGGAACAGTTCAGGCACATTGCCACCTGAGAAGATTTCAGACAATGAATTGGTAGCCTGTCCCATAAAAAGCGGTGCCAGAGAATAGAATACCGTTGCCAAAACCACAAACAATATAGCAAGGAACAGTCTTACTTTATACCGTTTCACATAGGAAAAAAGACGTTTGTATGAGCCCTTTTGTGTAACACGTTTTTTCTTGCTCATTTCTGCTCCTCCCCTCCCATCTGTGAACGCGCAATTTCCTGATACACTTCACAGTTTTTCATCAGTTCGGCATGTGTACCGATGTCCATAACTTCACCGTTTTCCACAACAATTATGCGATCTGCATCCAGTATTGTACTGATACGCTGTGCAACAATAACAACGGTAGCTTCATCAATCTCGGCAAATAATGCCTGACGAAGAGCCTTGTCTGTCTTAAAGTCCAATGCAGAAAAACTGTCATCAAATACATAAATCTCGGGCTTTCTTACAATTGCACGCGCGATACACAGTCTTTGACGCTGACCACCGGAAACATTCGTTCCGCCCTGAGATATGGGTGAGTCAAAGCCTTGTTCCTTTTTCGTTACGAAATCATAGGACTGGGCAATTTTCACCGCTTCTTCAATACGGTATTCGTCAGCATTGCTATCCCCAAACTCCAGATTGCTCTCAATTGTACCCGAAAACAGATTTGCTTTTTGAGGAACAAAACCAATTTTATCACGAAGGTCTGCAATGTCATAATCACGAACATCCACACCATCTACAAGCACCTGACCCTCTGTTACATCATAGAGTCTTGGGATAAGATTTACAATGGTACTCTTACCCATACCTGTACCACCGATAATAGCCGTTATCTCGCCGGGCTTTGCCTCAAAGGACAAATCCCTGATAGCAGGAATATCTGCACCTTCGTATGTAAACGATACATTCTTAAATGTAAGGTAACCCTTTTTGCCATCAGCCTTTTGGGGATGCTCGGGGTTTTTGATTGCAGACTCGGTTGTAAGCACTTCCTGCGCTCTTGATGCTGCAGTTGCCGCACGGGGAAGCATAATAAATACAACAGTCAGCATAATAACAGATGCCATAATCTGCATCACATACTGAATAACCGCCATTACTTCACCAATAGTATAATTGGCGCCTTTATTCATAAACTGATTTGCCGCCATCAGCATAACTACTGCAGTTGTTGTAGATAAAATTATGGTCAGTATCGGCAACACACTATTGGTTGTGCGCTGCATTTTTGAATTGATGTGTCGGCACTCATTGTTGATATTTTCAAATCTTTCACTTTCAAATTGTGTTGTACCGAAAGCACGGATTACACGAACACCCGTCAACTTTTCTCTTACAATAAGATTAAGGTTATCCAGCTTTTCCTGAATTTTTTTAGAAAGTGGAATCGCAATCTTACCGATTATTGCCAAAATCAAAGCCATCAACGGTACCGAAATCACCAAAACTGCTGAAAGCTCGGGACAGCTTGAAATTGCAAGAATAATACCGCAGATACACATAACAGGTGCCTGAATTGCAATTCTGAGGCACTGATTTAAGAACTTCTGTATCTGTGAAACGTCGTTGTTGGTACGTGTAATCAACGAAGAAATAGAATATTTGTCTATTTCTCTCTGTGACAAATACTGTACCTTGCGGAACAATCTGCTTCTGAGATTTTTGCCTACACCCATAGATACTGTTGCCGACAATCTGCTGGTCACAATACCACACACAACACCTATTACCACCAATCCAAGCATAATACCCGCAATCATAAATACGCCGGCAATATTCTTGTTGGGAATAGCATTGTCAATCAACCTTGTGAGCATCAAAGGTAATCCCAATGTACACAGAGTTGTGCCGATAACACTTAATACAATCAGTACCAACTCTTTGGCATACCTCTTCAGTTCATCTAAAATACACTTCATTCTTGTACTCCTTGTTATTCAAATATGGATGAAAGCAAACGCACACTATAGATCGTAAGAACTACACCAAACATTATGGTAATAGCCCATACCGTCAAAAAGATGTGATATATACCATAAATTCCCGACAACACGGTCAGAATGCCTAATACCAGCATAAAAATCCATTTTTTCCCGGGCACAGTGTTTTTCATTCTTACTGCACCGAAAATTTCCATTGTCCCGTTTATTAATACCCATGACAAGAAGGATATAATAATTACCATATCAGTTATTAACGAAAATTTGGGGTATACAACCACAGCTACTGAAGCACATCCGGTAATCAAACCAAAAGTAATTGCAAGTATACCTTTTACCAAATTACTCTTACTCTTTTTTTCCAACTTATTGCTTACATAATCAAACAGTACGCACACACCCCAGCACACAAGCAAAAAAGTTACCAGCCAGCCGGCATTTAAAAAAGTACGACCCGGATACATAAAGCAAAACAATGCTGCAAACGCTGCGAACACACCTAAAATACCATTAAACAATTTCATTTTTATTCTCCTTTTTTATTTGCACCACAGTGCAATTTTTTTAGTTTCTCTTGTCCATAATCACCTTAAGTTTACCGGTTCTGGGGTTAAATTCAAGCTCTGACATCTTGCACCATACAATTTCAGGCTGAATTACGTCATCAGCATCAACCGCATCCTTAAGGAGAGGTCTCAGTTCATAAAGTGACTGTACAAATTTTTCTTTATCCACAGCATCAGCATCAGGAACTGCGATTTTGAATGTGAATTTATCTTTAATGTCGTGAGTAACAATAATCTGATATGCATCATACTCAATTCCTGCGGCTTTAAGCACATCCGCAATATCCTGGGGAGAAATGGAAACGTATCCCGCTTTTGCCGCAGTTTGTGCTCTTCCCAATAATCTGAACTTACGGTCCGGAACACCTTCCGGCTCGGTATATTCGCCCATATCACCGGCAGGATAACGAACCAGTGGAATCAGTGTCTTAAACAGAGAAGTAACATAAATTTCACCGGGACGATTCATTTCTGTGATAACCTCGCCGGTATCGGGATCAATTAGCTCAATCAAAGTAAGGTCTGTCAAAGTTCTGTGCTCGTTGTAGCCGCAATCCTTGGTATAATAACCAATGGGTCCGCCGTCATTGGAAGCATAGAATACCGACCTGAAATCAATGTCACGACCAAAGGTTTTGCAAATTCTTTCTCTTTGGTCAGGGTAAAGGGTTTCGCCTGCAAAATAAATTGTATCTACCGCAAAGCCTGTCAGTTTATTTTCGTTTATGTACGAAACAATCTGATTGATAATGGAAGGCAGACCTGCTATACAGTTAATCTGATGGTCCAGGATAGTTTCGGTCATGTCCTTGATAGAGCCATTACCGGAAATATTATACATCACTGTTTTTGCAGGTGCAAAATACAACATACTGTACGTATAAAGGAAGCTTGCATACATTCCTCCAGCATAGAACAAATTGGCGATTTTTGCACCGTTTTGAAGTCCGCCCTTTGCAAGAACAGCACCGCTGCACTCACACATTGCCTGCCATTCTTCAGCCGTGTAAAGAGAGTATTTGGGCTCTCCCGTGGTTCCTCCGCTTTTAAACACCTGCCCGTCAGTCTGTTCAAAGGTTGCCACAGTACCGCCGTGCTTGTCGCAATGATTCCAGAAATCGCTCTGATCAATGAGCGGAAGTTGTTCCAATGTTGCATCTTCGGGAATATCCTTATACAACTCACGATAATATGGTGATTTTGTTCTCGCATATTTTATGATTTCATCCAATGTATAGAGTTTATAACTCATACTTTTACCTCCTCCTTTTTAACCTTTTATTATATTAACGATATCATTTCTGATTTCTTCAAATTCTCCCACAAGAACAAGGTCATCATAGTTCATACTGTCACCCGGGAGCATCTGCATAATAAGATAGTCACCATTTTCACTTCCCGGAATAATACCCGAAAGCGAGAACTGATTTTTCTTGGCACACTCATAAGCATAAGCACAGCTTGAAGAGTTCAGACAGATAACAAGTTCTACCATTTCGCTTTTTTGTTTGATACTGTCTTTTATGTACTGACCCAACATCTGTCCCAAATCATCACCGGCTTTGCGAATAATAATTTTTGACATTTTAAGTGCCGTACTTGTTTCAAAGGAGATTTCTGTTGCATCATCAACATTGCTTTCACAAACGATGTCGTATTTCCAACCCAAGCGTTTGTATATCTTATCAATAAATCCGGCAAGCTCCACAGGTGCATAAACCTTACTGTATGCATCCGGGTCCAGAATTTTGATACTTGCGCTGAGTCCAAGACGGTCTCCTTTATTATATTCACTTTCAAGTTCTGCGCTGATATATGACATAAGCAAAGAAGTTGCTGTATAGCCGGCTCTTAAAAAGGCTTTCTGGGACATAGGATGGAAGGTAACAGGTTGTCCCATCAATGCACGGAATCCACATTCCTTTCCAACCTTTTCGCAGTGCTGCATAAACTTGGAAAACAGACCAAGTCCACGAAATTCCTTTTTAATCACAACGGTAGAAACCTCGGGCATATTTTTATAAAAGTCAGAAAACGCAAGTACAAAATGACCTGCCGTCTGTCCGTGGTCATTAACCGCCAGAAATGCCATAATCTCCTTATCTTTGATAAGCTGCATATATGAGTTCACATAGTAAAGTCGTTCATAAGCATAAGAATATCCGTATTCAGAATAGATACAACGAATTGCTTCGATAACATCCTCATAGCTTTCAACCGGTCGAATTGTTATGTTTTCATCCAGCGCAACCGTTTCTTCATACGGTTCCGGTTTTACAAAGTCTAAAGGATTTACTATCTTTTTACGAACAAAAATCCTTTGCCCGTCATTGCCCAGCTTTTCCATACCGATTTCATCCACATAGAGGCTGATAATATAGTTACGCAACGCCTTGTTGCTTTCTGCAATTTCATTTATGTCAAAAGAAAAATCCTGCCAGCCGGGTACGCCCTTGTCTCTGATGGAAATTTCAAAAAAATCTCCTACAAAATACAGTTCAACATATATTTCACCTTTAGAACCAGGGTAAGAATTTTCAATTCTTTGTTTCAACATTTCTCCCGCAACGTGTCGAAGTTGCTGGTATCTTGTGGAATCTATGGATGTGTGGTATTGTGCCAGCGAATCAATAAAGCTTAATACAGGGAAAATGTAAGCTTTATCATTTTTTATTTCCAATGATGCCAGCTTTTTTCTATTCATCAATTTCAGCTCCCTTGATATAAAGTCTGTTCCAGCCGAGAACAGGTCCGTATTCTGTTTCCATACCGTCCTGTTTCAGCTTGCTTAATTCGTTCTGCACCGCAGAATGGTTCATATTGTCTCGTATAATAATCTTCTTCTGCACACGATTCATTTCAACTTCTACATACTTATTCTTTTTCAACTCAATCACCGATTGAAGTTTTGAAAGATATTCATTTACTGCACACAGAATTGATTCACCGAAAGCTACATCCTTTTCCATAACCGATTTCACTTCATTCCGGAAAGCATCAAAGCCGCAGGAACAACCGCTGAATATAAGAGAAGAAGTATTTTTTTCCTCTTCTTTGTTAAGGAAAAATAAATCTGCATTCACATTATCTTTTGCAAGATTTTTTCTTTTGGCAATATTCATAATAACAAAAATTACAAAGGTGGAAACCTCTGCCACAGAATATGCAGCCCATATTCCGTTGATACCAAACAGAAAGCCCAGCACAAAAGTGCTTAACAGAAGCAGTATACAACATCTCAGACTGATAAGAACACTTGCCATCGAACCCATTTCAACAGATTGCAGATAATACCCGATTATTACATTCACCGTCATAATAAGCATACTGGTAGCATAAATTCTTACCGCAAAAGAAGCCTGATTCACTAAATCCGCAACTGTAATTCCAAACAAATGTGGCACAATCTCAGGGAATATCTCCAGCACAAGCATTACGCTTGTGCAAATGATAATTGCAGAAAGAATAGCAAGCTTAATACTGCCTTTGATTTTCTTGTTACTGTTTTCGCCGTAATACACGCTTACCATGGGCTGTATAGTCTGGCTGAGACCTTCAAATACCGCAAGTGAAACGGTACACAGGTTAAACACCACCGTATAAATAACAACACCGTTGGGTCCCGCCATGGATACCACATAATGATTCAGAATAATTATTGTAACAAACTGATATACAAAAGTAAGTGCTGAACCAATGCCGTTTTTCACAATCCTTATAACTGAAGAGTCAAAAGCAAAAGTAAATCTGAGGGTATTTTTTGACGAGAAAAAGTGACTTCCAATCACAACAATACTTACCACTTGTCCCAAAACGGTAGAATACGCGGCTCCATCAACGCCCATATTCATAAATCCCACAAAAACAACATTTAATATGATATCCACCACAATGGACAGGAACATACCTGCCATAGAAAGGTTTGGGTTGCCATCGTTTCTTACAAAAAATGCAATAGCAATATTCATAATGAAAACCGGGGCACCCACCAGAATAATCCGAACATAAATCTTAACCAGTTCAAATACTTCTGCGCTTCCTGCACCAAGCCAATGGGTTATCGTACCGCTTAAGAATAACCCTGCAAACATTAAAATCACAGATGCAATGGCTAAAAGCTCCATAGACATACTGAACGAGCGATTTGCAGTTTTCTTCTCACCCTTTCCTGTATCTACACTCATTGCGATGCAACCGCCAACCGCAAAAAGTGCGGCAATTGTATTGATAACCATATAAACAGGCGTTGCATAGGTCACCACCGAGAGTGACAACTCATCAAGGTACTGACCTATGATAATTGCATCTGCCATAGAGCCGATTGCAGTGGTAAGATTCATAAGAATTGTCGGTACAAGAATGGACAAAAATGTTTTAAGAACCAGAGGGTTTCGTTTACAATAAAATACGTTTTCCATATATTTCTCCATTAATCACAATTTCTGCGATCAATAACGCCTTTCACTTTTCCGCCGCCTGAGCTCAATTCAAATGCGTCCTTATTCTGTTTTACTATTCGCACATCACCGGTTTTGTCGGTAATACATTCATTTATTTCCGCATAATTATCCATCAATATTTTCAGCGCCGCATCGGACTCATATGCAAAATCATCTTCCACACAAATGGTCATAACACTGATACCGTCATATGATAAAACTACCTGAAGCCAACCGTTGTAATTCATTTTTTCGGTGAATATGGCTTTGATATTTTTGTAATTTACATAGTTTGTTGCAAATTTAAATATATCGCCAAATCTTCCCAGAAGTTCAAACCGGGGAGCAAGTCTTCCGCACTTGCAAGGTTCTTTTATAAATCTTCCCAGGTCACCTATTTCATATCTCTTGATAGGTGTGTTTTCCTGGTCAACAGGTGTCCATACAAGTCTTCCAATCTCGCCGTCTTCTACAGGTTCATCCTTGTCAAGCTTTAAAATTTCAAGGTATTTACTTGGTGCAATATGGTGAACACCGCCATCGCAGTATTCACATGCATATCCCATAGACCCGATTTCATTACAGCCGTAGGTAATGGATGCAACTCTCTTTATATGAAAGGTTTCCTTCAGATATTCTGCCTGAGCCATGTCAAAATGTTCTCCGCCGTAGAGTACAAGGTCAATTCCGCCATAAGCTTTAAGAGTTTCCTTTTGCTCTGAAAACAGTCTCAAAAGATATGTAGGCATACCCATCAGCACATTTGCACGGCTTTCTACAATCTCATTGGCAACCCGTTCCATATCCATAATGGCAGTCATGGGGAGCTGTATAATTTCTGCGCTTTTCAACGCCTCATATATGCTGATAAATCCTCCGTACAATTCGCCTGAATAAAAAAGGTTCATACATATATCTTTTTTGGGGTCAACACCTGCAGCCACAATGAAACGACCTGTTTCTTCATAAGTTACTTCCGCATCGGCGTATGTATGAGGAGCGTATTTTGCTTTTCCCGAACTGCCTCCGCTTTTCAGCACAAGGTATCCCTCATCTTCAATTTCTCTCTTTGCGGGGAATTCGTCCTTTTTAAGCACAGGTGTACCGTCCTCAAAGGGTTTCCTCATTTCAACGCTCATTTCCGCCAAAGACATACTGCCTGACGGCAATCCGTTATTTATAAAACTTACTCTCTTAAGATAACGTGTCATAGCATACACACCATCGTGAGGCTCGCCGGTATAGCCCCCCATCATAAGTCCCGGCTCGGTTATACGATTTACACCACCGGCAATCAAAAGTTTTGTAAGGGGAACAATTTCATCAGTCGCACAAGCAAGACCGACACTTTGCAAATATGAACGGAATGGTCTTAAAGCGCCAACCAAATCACATCTTTTAATAGCTTTAACAATAACAGTACGATAAAGGGGTGATGCACAAAGCTCATTATCAAATTTAACAAAGAGACGACATCCGTTTCCGTTGATGAGTTTTGCGTCTCCCATAATTTCTTCAAGATAGCACATTTTTGTTTGTGCTGTAAGCTCAGCTTTTTCGGGCTCGGTCATAGGATGAAGGGGATATGTATCCGAAACCTTTTGAAGTTCGCCATAAAAATCCTCCGCAAACTTCAGAAGTTCTTCTTTGGAATCCGTTTCATAATATACAATCTGAGGTGCACTGCATGCCTGCTGGTCGTTTACACATACATCATGAGCAAGACCCACAAGTCTTTCTTTTGTGCAACCTTTTTCTGTAAAGTAAGCAAAACTGATTCTGTTGCCCCAGGCAACAATGTTTACACCATCAGGCGCAAGCTCTCTTACACCTGCAACGGCGCCGTCAGAACCCCATACTGCAACCGAATTACACAAACTGAAAAGCTCAGTCAAAAGCTCTTTATCCTTTGACGAAAGAGGAAATACATAAAAGTACGGACAAAGGCTTTCATCCAATTGACAAAGCTTTTCAACAAGTTTCATTGCAACCTTATGCGCCCCGGATGCCGTTTTAATAACATTTATGTTTCCTGTCAAAATACCTTCCACAGAGCTGAAGAACGGAAGCATTGCATCATTTGAGCTTGTAACGTGGCCCAAAACACCAACGGGCATCCAACCCTCAAACTGCTCCTCTCTGCTTGTCTGGCGTGCAATTTCAAAAGGAAGACCACCCAGTTCCCTTTTTATTTTTTTATAAAGTTCGTCCGCAGACAAAACAGCCAATGAATCCTTTTTCGTCTGCATTGCCTCTTCTTTTGAAAAGCCCAGTTCCATAAGCTCCGCAACCAGGAACTCCTTATCTTCAGCAACAAAATTTCCAAGCTTATCAAGGCTTGAAATGGCTCTTCTTATGTCCAAATCCCCATTTGAAAGGTCTTTGGTTATTTGTTCATTTATCCCCTGAAAACAATTTTCTTTTTCAAGTTCAATCTTTTTACCTCTGATGATAAATTCCATAATCTCTCGCCCCCTATCTTTTCAAAAGTTCGCTCGCCTTTATTGCACAACTTTTTGTTGCGCTTGTACCGGCTCTGCCAAGAATTTCCATATACGGTGTTTCAATACCGCATCCGCATTCTTCTGCATCGTGCAATACCGCCATATCTCCCATAAGAACCGATACAGCAGGCACACTCATAAGATGAGGTGTGACAAAGTTAGCAAAACCCGGCTTACCATTTGGCAGTGGTTCAAGGGTTTCAACATCACGAATGAACATTCTGCTGTAAGCAGGAATATGGAAGTGGTGGTTTTTACATTCAAAGTATGGTACCGAATGCTCCGTTGAGCCATAACCGTCACGACAGTTTTCCTCGGGTATTCCAAGCATTTCTTCAACAAGAGCGTAAAGCTCACTTTTCTGAATTTGCTTATCGGCATAACCCTTCCAGCCACCGCCAAGCATTGTCATTGATTTTGTGTTAAGTTTCAAGGGGCGATGTCCTGTATCCTTCATTTGTCTTACGGTAAAATACAAAAATGACGGAAAACCAAAAATTCTGACCGGCTTTCCCTGTCTTTCATATTCTTCAAGAGCGGCAATGGTGCCGTACACATCAAAATCGTGTCCCTGACCGTTGTATCGCAAAGCAAAGAATGTATCGTTTACAGGAGCATAGCTCAAAAGACCCAAATCTGTTTTTGCTGTACCCAGATCCTTGCTGACATCTGCAGGCTCGTATGTAAAGAGAAGATAATTTGTAAGCTCCTCCGAAAGAAATCCGTAGTAACGGAATTCATTCTCTATCATAGAGTTTCCGAAATCAAAGCTGTCTTTGTCAAAAAACATCTGACTTTTCTGTCCGCCCGTACCCGAGCTTGTAGCGTGCTCGGTAATTGTTTCAAAGGGAACCGAAAGCACCTCATACTTTTTGAAAAAATTTGCGTGTATAGGTGGAATTTTTTCCAAGTCCTTCTCTGTTTTTAAATCCTCTACCTTAAATCCCGCATCATCACACAAATTTCTGAAAAACTCACAATTTTCTATATGATGTGTCAAACATTCTCTCATAGCTTCCAAGAAAAGTTCTGAAGAATTTTTGTGGTCGTAAACATCTTCAATTTTCAAAAGGCCATGCCTTGCAGTCATTAAAATCACCTCAAATTAATAATATTGTTTGTTTTATATTTTTTCATCATTTATCCCTTGCCGGCATAAATTCATAAATCTTTCAAGAATCACAGCCACTTCTGCTCTTGTGGCATAATCTTTAGGTTTGATTTCATCTTGAGTTTTTCCTTTTATTAAATCAGTATCCACCCTTCATTATTTCATTTTCAAGACAGAAAACAACTCCGTAGCGATACCGTGTATGCTCCGGCAGGGTGTTATTTTCAATCGTTTGGCACGGTATGATTGCAGAGGCGAGTCCATCCCTGATAGTATTCCGCATCTGCTATGGTAGATGTAAGTAGTGCCTTTTTATATCTATTGTATTAAAAATAGTTGATATTATCAAGTACAATTCGTTTAATAATGAAATATATCAGTATAGCCTACCACCATAATAAACGTAGGCTATGTGAAAACATATTATGGTTCGAAAAGATTAAATTTCGCTTCAAAACAAAGGATATTATTCAAATGTTGCATATTTAGTTGCATCTACTTCGTATATTTCACAAACTGTAAGGAAAAAGTTTGCATCCACATTATTTCTGTAATAGGTTTCCATCTGGTGATCCATTACTTTAATCATATCATCATAGTCTTCTACAATAATATTTTCATAATCTTCCCACCATCTGCCCACTAAAATAACCAGTTCTTCTTTTTCTTCCTGGGTCATATCAAGCCAAGAATTGGTTGTCTGTTCAAGAACATATTCCATTTCTTCTTTTGTAAGAGGAATAACATTTCCCTTGCCGTCAGCGTCAACGCCTTCCAAATCCTCGCCTATGCCGTCATCAGCAGTACCTCCGGGTTCTCCGCCCTTGCCGTCACCCTGATGTCTTTCAATATATTCAGGAGAGAAAAGATACACGTCACGTGATACTTCGTCATATTCTACCAGATAGCCTACTGCTTCGGAAATAAAACGAAGGGGAACGAATGTTCTGTTGTTTATAAGAGTTGCAGGAGAATCAAGTATAGCCTCAACACCCACAGTTTCTCCAAGTTCCGCGTCATATTTGGTGTAATATGCTACTGTGCTGTCAATCTGCATAATAATTACAGGAACTGTGCTGTCTTTTTCACAAACATCAACCTGACGGGTATCTTCATGCCAGTATACATCATAACCAAGCATTTCGGTAATTGCACGAACAGGAACCATTGTTCTGTTGTTAATAATCTGTGAAGGTGTATCTGATACAACTTCCTGAAGATCAACAAAAATTTTACCTTCAGCAAAAACCGATATACTCATTGCCAAAACTAATACTGCTGTTAATACCATTGTTAAAACTAACTTGATTTTTTTCATAATAAAATCCTCCAAAAATTTATTTCAAATACCGTAAAGCATAATATAGGTGTCAACAAACATACAATCACAATGCAAATATTAAACTTCTTCTTAATTCAATTTTTTCTTTCCACTTTACAATAATTTATACGCTAATTACCTATATACAATACACTATTTTAATTATACATCGTCCCCCAAGGTACGATGCAATAGTTTTCTAAAATTTTTTTCAAAATATTACAGGAAAATAAAGATTTTTTATTATATGAGCACAACGGTGAGTTGTAATCTTCTGTAATAAAATAAAGCCTCCGGATAATGCCGGAAGCTTTATTCAGATTAATGCTGATATTTATTTTTTTACGCAACGCCACAGTAAAATTGTGCCATAACAAAGTGCACCCACAACAACCGCGCTGGCAGTACAAAAACCTGCCGAAAACGGTACATACGCCGCAATTGCAGTAATGCAACAATAATAAAACGGATGTATTGCATAATATGGTGTATTGTTTCGGCAGAACTGCATAATAAGATTATGCAAGGGTTTGCATTTTGCAATAATATTGCGAATGGCATACAACAAACCCGCAAGCAAAATTACGCTTGATGCATTGGCAAATGCGCGCAAAACTCCCGGGTAAACATACCCCATATCCGAATAATCATACAAAGACGCAAGATCGGTATGTGTTGTAAGTGCGTACACAAAATACCCTATAACAATCAACAAAAGTGGAATTGCCAGCACGCCATAGAATTTTCCTTTGTTTTCTGTGCGACGCAATAATTTGCCGAAGCCTACCCCCAGAAGTGCGTGAGGCAACAAAGAAATAAAAGTTAAAGAAACCGCATCTCTTCCGCCCACAAATGTCATAAGAATATAATCAACAATCTCGTTGCCCGTTGTTTTGCCATTCATATACAAAAAGGGATTAACAACAAAGAGCGTTATTGCCAAAGCAATATACCAGGCCGTTGACAGTTTCAGTTTGCGAAGTGCCGCTATCACAAGATAACACATACCTGCAATAAAGAATACGTTTATGTATTCAACCATCACCGGTACACGCATCCATGTTTCTGCCCACGCAGGAGTAACCCCTACCAATGTGCGCACTATCTGACCTAAAACCATAGGCAAGGCAAGGGTAAGAATGTTCCATACAAATTCCATCGCAATTAGCTTTACACCATATAACGCAAGAGTTTTATTGCTTTTCCCCGAATAGGTAGTTCCAACTCCCAACACGAACATAAAAATCGCTGCGCCTGTCATGGTTGCAATTATGTATGTAATTTTGTACGCCGACACGAGTGTATCGGGACCTCCAAGCATCTGAAAAGCATGAATAAACAAAATCATAGGAACAAACAAGCCCTTCATATAATCAAGTTCAACCTGTCGTCCTGTGTTTATATCTGTCTTTGCAAACATAATACATTCTCCTTTTTTCTCTAATAATTTTATTTAGTGGCATTTTCTGCCAAAGGAATCATGGGTTCGTGTAAATTCAGAGCCAAAAATCATTTGTTAATATCATCGTTAATTTGTATTTTAGGTAAGCTCCATCGATATAAATATTTTATCACATTGAACCTAAATAATCAACAAAAATTTATTCCACGAACATATCAAGCAATTCATTCATCGCTATATCCGAGCACGCACCATTCGGCAAAAAGGCAATGGAACGACAAGATTTCTCTACCATCATTTTTTCAATATAAGATGATAGTTTTATACACTATTGTACTCCATTAATTTCAAGATTTGAACACGACATATGTTGCTAATGTCATAGTTCAAATATTAAAATAAAAGGAATATCACATACACTCTTCTTGCATAATTTTTGACTAAATTTTGACTAACTGACTAACAAATTGACTAACATTTTACTGTTCATTGCTGTTCATTACTGAACACTTCAAACCCGCATTTTTACTCGGATTTTTAGCGAAAACGCAGTAAATACAAGCAGTTACTAAAATACCCATTTTACGACTTTTAATCAAGGTGTCCGGAGTTCGAATCTCCGATGGGTCACCACCAAGAATCCTTGTAACCATGCGGGTTACAGGGGTTTTCTTATTCTCACAAAACCTCTAAAACCCCATTTGACTGATTTTTGCCTGATTCTTGATTAACAAATTTCTTTCATATTGCCAAAACGTTGGTTGATTTTATCCACAGATCTGTCGTCACTTTTATTGTTCAAATGAGTATACTCGAATTATTTTTTAATATGATAAACCTCCATATTCTGTTCAATATTTTGAAGAAAAATGCCACTATAGTTATCCTTCTTTCTATTGATTTTTCTCGTTTTTTTTGCTATAATAGAGAAAACTTTATCACGAAATTATGAATCCGTTTTATATGCAACAACCACAAGATTCCTTGGTTGAATTTACCGCATTTCAAAAGGAGGCAAATGAATGAGAAAATTTAGATTTTTAGCAGGGGTTTTATCTGTCATTGCTTTGATACCCCTTTGGTCCGGCGGGGCTGTTATGGCTACAGAAAGCGAAGACACAATTTTAAGCGGATTGACTCCTCGAGCGCATCTGGAATTTGCTGACAAGAGCCGAGAAAGGATTCTTGAACTGGGAGGCGGAGAGTTCTGGAACCTCGGAATGCTATATTCCGACACCGATACCTACACTGTACAAACAGGTGCCGAAGGATTGTTTTTGATTTCGGGCAAAAGCGATGACGCCGAACCCATCGAAAGCGGTAAAGATGGTCACACCTCTTACAATATGGCCGGTATCGGCAGTGTTCTCTCCCATGGATCTGATGGTGGTGCCGTTAAGGTTACCTTCCGCCTGGACGATGCGAAGTCCGACATTAAACTATCAAGCGGTCAGAGCGATGGTGTAGAATATATTTGGTTCATAACAGATGAAGGTAGTGTTTGCCATGGCACAATTGCGGAGCCTATAACGCCGATAAATCTGGAGGAAGATGTCTTTTATGATGTGCTGATCAAGCGGAACGGCAGTACAGTTTCCTGTTACGGAAAAAGAACCGCCGACCAGACATACACACAGCTTTATCAGGGTCCCCTGACGGAAACAGAAAAAATGGATGCGTTCCGGATCACCTCTTTGGCAGAAGGAAACGGGAATACTTCTACCGGCATTACAATTGAGGCAATTTCCGAATACCATTCCACCAGCACCTACCCTTCCTATACCACCCAAGAGGTTCTTGGGGGTAACGCAGTAACCGAACTGAACTTTGATTTTGGTACAGGCTTTAAAGCAGACGACATTTTCGATAGCGCAACCGCTACCCTCGATCAGGGTGACAGCGCAGTCTTTGATGCAGAAGGTGAGAGCATTGAGTTTCGACGTTCCGACATAAACGGCAACATCCTCCCTCCCTTTGATGTGAATCACGCCGTTGAGTTTCGTCTTACTGTACCGCAGGACAGCAACATCTGGATTGAAATGAAAAACGTAGGCAGTACTGCATCGGAACTGGTTCCGGGACGGCTGGTCTTTGAGTTTAAAAACAATCAGGGACATATTTATGGCGGAGATGGGGTCAATACCGCCAATGGTAAAACATCAAAATTCCCGATTCAGCCGGGAACACCGGAAACCTACCTGATTCGCTTACGCGAAAACACCGAGGAATTGATTTCCAACAATGGAGCAACCGGAATTTATCCGCCTTATGCCTACGATGTTTTTCGTAAGGATGAAACCAGCGAAACCTGGAAAAAGATGGCATCTTCCATTGGATTACGTCAAAGCGGTTCAACAAGCAAAGGCATATCCTTCCTTTCTGCCAATGCAGAACTAGATTATTTCAAGGTATATGATTTGCAAGGTGGCATAGAAGACATCGAAGCCAAAACAGAACCCAATCCACGCCTACTCTATAACGAAAATTTCAACGGCATCGAGATCCCGACAGGGAGCAATTTAATTACCAAAGGCGGCTCGATTGCAAAAGGTGCGTTAAACATCGCCAATGGTGGAAGTTATGCAATCAACGGTGTCGCCATCCCTCTTGGTGGTTATGCAGAGTTGCGGTATCAAACCGATGGAGAAACCCTTCTGCAAGCACAAGATGGCACTCGTCTTTTACAATTGCAAACCAATATGCAAATGGCTACAGTTTCCGCAGAGGACGGAAAAACAAAAAATATTCAAGCAATTGCACCATCAAATATATGGCAGACCTATCGAATTCTGCGAAACTTCGATGGTACCTACACCATCTATCGCCGGGTTGGCGAAGACCTCAAATGGGTCCGTCTCTTCCAGTGGGAATATGGCATTTCTGACATCGACAAAGGACTCACGTTGAAACAGGTAACCGGAAGTATGAAATTAGATTATCTCCGCATCTATGGTCCGAGTGACATTGACGGACTTCGTTTAACCGACGGATACACCCTGGAGGTTTTAGATGGCTATAGCGGCAACACCTATCTCTTAAATCACCCTACCGAACTGGTCGCTGTTGTTGACAAAAAGAATGCCGATGGCACGCTACTCTTTGTTGCATACAATATTGACGGCAGAATCATCCATACCGAGGTGCGCAACGTAGAAACAGATAGTCTGACATTTGATACCGGAGAAATTGACGGAATTGCATCAGCAAAAGCCTTCCTTTGGAAGATGGACAGTGATAATATGATTCCATTGATTACTCCGCAAGAATTGATTCTACAAGAATTTTAACTAATTTAACCCCTATTGTTGACTTCAAGAAAGTCACTTAAAAAAGAAATCCGACGGCAGATTTGCCGTCGGATTTCTTTTTATCTGTGAGAAAGACAATTACAACTAGATCTTCCTCTTTTTTAACAGAGAAGGGAGTGTGTGAACTTCTCTATCATCCATATATCGATTTAGTTTGAAGATACTCCAAAGTTTCTTGCAGTAGAAACCGGGGTTAAACCGGAAAATCCATCCCACAAAAAGACTTTTACTTTTGTAATAGTCTCTTTCGCATCGGTCGCATCAAAAATGGATTCCCCATTCTCCAAATCAGCAACGTTATGAAGTTCTACCTTGACAAGATTATTGCCCGCATATCCGGCAAAAATCAATTGATTTCCATCTGCTACACCGTTTACTATGGCACGTAACTGACCGGGATAGTTCAGTATTGCCGCATTGGTGGGGTTCAAGGTAGTAATACCATCGGTAATAATCAGCTTTTCCTCACCGGCAGGACCATAAATCTTCAGGTAATCAAACTGTGCTTTTGCTACACTTCCATCTTCTTTCGCATATTGCGCCAGTTTGGTAGCAACGCTGTCACTAGCAAATCCTTTTGTGCTCATATTTTCCAAATCAATTTGCCAGTTGTCATCGCCCTCTGTCTTTTTATAAAGATGATAGCCGCTTTCATTAACACGAACCAAACGATAGGTGTGCCAGATATTTGCTTCATTAGCACCCAAGGTCTGCTTATCGGAATTGTGATAAGCACCTGTCAACTTACCAAACTGGATGCTAAGATTTTCTTTACCATCCTCTGTGGTTCCGGCAAAAATCAATTCTGTCTTTGCACCGGACTTAAACTTAAACTCGGCATAGCCCCCAACAGGAATTTCCGTCTGATTTACATCAAATGTTCCCGCCTTGCTTCCATCAGTGGTCAATTCCAGAACATCACTTGCAACAGCAGTACCGCTTCCCATGGTGATATTTTCTGCGTCAGGAGTTGCATTAAATTCCTCGTTGTAGTAAAGAAGATTTGCCGCCTCCGGCTTGGTTCTTGTTTCTTCCACAGCTCCGTCTGTATCATAGAACTTGATATAATCCACCAGAACCGGTGCTCCTTGCGCACCGCCGCTCAAGGACAACTGGTAGCAGTTATCGCCACGGTAACCCACGGTGGTTACAGCTTTTGTCCATCTTTGGGTATCATCATCCTGATAATAAATCTCGTAAGAATACTTCGGAATTGTTGCACTGACAGAAGTATCGTCACCAGGTTTGGTAACTGCCTGCTCATTGGGAATCAGCTTCAGGAGAAGTGTTGTCCACTCTGTGCCGATTCCGGTAGTATCGAACGCTTTATCATATCCGCTTTTCTTTACACCATCACCGCCATAGGCTCTGGTCCTGGATGGGGTAAGCTCGATATAATACCGTCCGCCACCACGTACTGTATGAGGTCCCTGAATGGAAAGTTTTCCGTCCTCAGGAAGCTTTACACGCATTTCGATGGGCTTATCCAGACCAAAGGTAACATTGGTATCAGTTGCTGTCAGCGCCTTGCCGAAGCTCCACTCGGTACCTTCCAGTTCCATATACTCTTCGCCCATTACTGCTGTTGTATAATTATAGGCCGATTGCTCCTGGGTCATTTCCAGTTTGCTTCCATTCTCTTTGTACTCTCTGTCAAACTTAACATAATTGGTGGTAACCACATTAGCACCTAAAAGATCTTCCGTGCTGATACTGGTATCCTCTACTAAGGTTTCTACATAATCAACATAGGCACTCTGTCCTGCGCTAACATTAAATACTACACCCCAGTCACCCTTACTATTCTGAAATGCGTCACAGGTATGTACATGACTCCAAGTACCATTATCGGGTTGTATATACAGGCTGTACCCGGTTCCGTCCGTTGTCACAAGATAGGTATTCCATCCAGTGCCCGGAGCTACCCCAATATTCTTATCACCATTGGTACCGCCCAACATACCGATGCTATTTTCCGAAAGCGTAATATTGGTACGGGTACGATTGATCAGGATGCCCATCGATGCACCCTCGTTCAACTTTGCACGGAAGCGTACTGCGCTGGTTGCACTCAAGGGGTTCCATCCGGGAGAGGCACCGATGCCCCAACCAAACGCCGGGGACTTACCCGTAATCGTCGGATTAACAACCTTTAGCGCCATCTCTCCGCTTTCATCGGTAATCTCAAAACCCTCGCAAAGTGCGGTTTCGCCCAAAGCACCACGAGTTGCAAGATCCACCGCTTGTGCTACGTAGCCCGTTGCGTCACTGTCGAAGTTTTCGTCAAAGGTTACCTTCAGGTCTGACTTTACTGCCGAAAACCCTAGAATACTCTCCAGTGTTAAGACAGTTTCTTCTCCGGTTGCAAAAACAGAGGTTGCGGACATGCTTACAAGAAGTGTGAGAGCCAATAAGACTGCTAAAACTCTTTTTTTCATTTTTACATCTCCTTTAGTAAATTATATATTTTTATTTATTTTTTTCATTTTAGTCTGCAAACAGGTTTAAAGCATTAGAAAGAGTTTCCCTTTCTCTCAGTGTCCAATCCTGATAAGAACTCAGAATCGTAACACCCTGTTCCTGTTGCAGATGCAACCCATATTCTTCTGCTATTACTTCAGGTGCAATCATTTTTCTTCCATCTTTCTCGGTTGCTTCCAGAACTACTGTTGTATTTCCTGTACGGAAAACTACAGTACCGGTTTCGCCTTCCTCGATGCTTGCTCCCAGGAAAACCGCCGCATATTCTGCAGCAATGCCACTTTCATTGGCCGCATTTTCCAAACGATTTCCGTACAGCATTGCGGCACCGCTTTGTGGATGCAGCAAAAGCGAACTTTCCAGCAGCTCTGTTCTGACGCCGCGCATTTGCTCCAGGTATGCTCTGGAATACAGATGCACTTGGTCGTCACGAACCTGTGTGGTCTGCTTTGTCTTGGGGAACATACCGACACGACCTAGGTAATCCGATGTGTTGTAGGTATCTGACATATAGGAGTTTGCAATGAAGTATTCCGATGTGGTATAACCGCCCAAGTTCATCTGGGGACACTCGTCGGTGTTATTCTCAAACAGCGTTCCGATATACTCCCAGGTTTCTCCATCATCCGAGCTTTTTGCAACACGCCAGTTTGTTCTCGGGAACTGATATCGTGCACCGCCATTGGTATTATCTGCTGACCAGACGAGATAGATCTCTCCTGTTGCTAAATCCACATCCATACCAAAGCAGTTCAGGGACATGAAGAAGGGCGTGTCATAACTCGTTAGCGGATCCCATGTCACACCGCCGTCCGGGGATTCGAAATACCGTATGGTACCACGATCGGAACGATAGTAGATTCTGGTGGAGGTTTCGGTTGCAACGACAACAGGCTCCTGCATATTGGTATAACCCATGTTTTCATAGGTAAAGGTAAATCCCTCTGTCCAAGTCTTGCCCATGTCATCACTATACCAAACCGTAGCATTACCATAGTTCTCCGAACGCAATGTATAAGAGCCGATAAAATAGAGTCGTCCGTAATCCTTGCCGGGAAGCAAGGGACCTTCACTTAAGCGGTGAATGGTATTACCGTGTCCCTCATGGTTTCCTTCTTTCAAGACACCCTGCTGGGTCCAGGTTTTTCCGTCATCATAAGAGATGCCGATAATCTGAGAATATGCAGGTCTTCCCCACTCGGTGGTTCCCAATCTTTGACCGGTCTTTGCGACAACGGCACCATTACGCAAACGCAAAACGTGTGGAGACATCCAACCATCTGCACCAAGGGAGGTCCAGGTCTTACCGCCGTCGGTTGTCATACTGCGGCTGCCAAGGTTACCTAAGATAATGCTTCCGTCCTTCTGTTCAATCATCTCCTGGGTCGTACCAACGTTAACGGTATCCCGCACATCAACCAAAGGCTTGGTATCACCACGATAGGAAAAGCTCTCAATGGAAGCCACCCCATCGCTGATGATAAATCCAACTTTACCACGGTGAGGGAAGGAATCATTCTTGCTGAGAACCGGAGTACCATTTACATACAAGGTGACAACCTTGCCGGCTCCCTTTTCCTCTGCCGTAACCGCCAAATGAACCTTCTCGCCTATCTTCCATTCTCCATCCGTCTCGACCTTGGTTATTTTAGCGTCGCTGTCAATACGATCAAGAATTTCAAACTTCTTTGTCTTGAAATTATAGCCCGCCTTCGTGTAAGTTTCGGAAACAGGATGATTCAAGAGGAACCAGAAGCCATCCTTACAATTTTTCAGAGTAACCTCTGCTTCCATACTGACATTTCCCGCAAAGGCATTCAGCTCAGTAATGGCGTTTGTTTTTCCAAGGGCATTGACAACCATAGTTTCCTCTGCATCATCAATGTAGTTTGTGCTACCCTTAGAATTCATCCAAAAGTCCATGGAATCGGTCAGACCCGACTGATTAAAGTCTTCCTGATACAGATACAGGTCATTGTATTCATGAACCGCAAGGTAGGAAAGACCGTCGCCCCCTTTGATGTCAACGCCCAGGGTTCCTTCGCCGCCTGCTTTGACACAGCGGAATGCGGCCAGGAACTTTCCATTACCATAGAGGGTTCCCATACCTGCCGCCATAGCCACCCGGTAATAAACCTCGCCCTGGGGCATCACCGCAAGTTCTTTCTCGTAAGGAACAGACTTTGCATTGTTAGAGGTCTGAACATAGATTTTTCCATCCCGCAAAGTCAAATCCAAACCGTGGGCTGTATCGTTGACAACCAACTGTCCTTGGTCAGTTTCACTTGCAATAAAATCAAGATTATAAAAGCCTTCTACGCCTGTCAAGGGATACACCGTCTTTTCCGCCTTCACATCCCGTGCGACGAAATAGCTTCCTCTGGATTCCGGAATGCTCACGCTCCAATCCGAAATCTGCAAGCCCTCTTCCTTCCTTTGATTCTTTCGTTCGGTTGTTTGGGGCAAGAAGAAGGATTTTAGATGCTTGCCTCCGTAATATAAATCCGCAAAGGGTCCGTCTGTTAAAATGGTAAAGGAACCAACGCCCACAGGCAGGGAGACCTCTCCATCTAATGTGAAACAAGTTACGCTATCGGTTGTGTGCTTCAGTTTGAGCTGATGTGTTCCGTTGCTCAGTTCTACCGTTGCCGAACCGCCATCACCTTTTACCTGATAGGAGATCTCGTTAGAATAGTGTTCCGAGATGTCCTTATCTGAGAATTGCGGCAAAATATTCTTGATTGCTTTTCCAAGAACAATTCCGTTTGCATCCTTACAAACAGCCACCAGATGTGCTCCCTCTGTGCCTTGGAACTTCACTTCTGCACGATAGGGTGGGTTTGTTTGAGTTGCAACAGAAGAACCATTTAAGAAATATGATACTTCTGCGATTTGACCTAGCTTATCATAAGAGTCAATGTGGGCAACTATCTTGTCCTTGGAAACATTTTCAATGTTAATTTCCGCCTCTACCGGTGGAACCACTGTAATGTTGGATGCAAGACTTTTCCATTCCCCATAGGATGCAGTAATACTATGTTTTCCGGCAGGAACATCCGTCAGGGAAACAGCGTATCCATCCTCAGCCTTACCGGTGGCAAAGGTTTTGCCGTTGAGCTGATACTCCACATAAGGAACCTCACTTGCGGCTGTCACCTCCGCCTTTAAAGGAATGGCTTCCCCTTGCAGGTATTCTCCGCCGTCCAAGGCTTCCGGCAACTGAATATCGCCGTTCCAAATTGGTTCATAGCGAACCCAGTCATATTCCGTGATAGACTTGGCATTTCCTGTACCATAGGTGGTGAGCTGAATGTGATAGTATGCACGACTGCTGGCTTTCGGCACAATACTCCAAACCGGCTTGTCATCCACATACACCTGAATCCGTTCCTTGTTATTAATACTCTTCAGTTTGATAACATGCCAACCGTCACCGATTTCTCCCGGTTCAAAAATATCACTGACATTATTGTCCCAGTCAAAGTATCTCTCACGCATACCCAAATCAAAGTAACCGCCGGGCCAATACATCTTGATACCTGTATCATCACCATGCTCCACAAAGCGAAGTCTGGTTTCAAAAATGAAGTCATCGGCGAAACTTACACGCAAAAAGGCAGATTGCATTTCATAGTAACCGCCGTTTTCACCGCGAAGGATTCCGTTCTCCCGATCAATGCTCCAGATATTCTGACCGCTGAGCCGCCACTCGCTTAAATCCTCTTCCTCGGTAAAGTCATAATATACTGTCTCCGGCGGAGTTGTTAAGGAAGGCGGGTCACCGCCTGCCGCCGTTCCGGTTTCTCCGGAATAGGGATGTACGGTGATATTGCTGACAGTAAAATCACTTAACTGCCCTTGCTTACCACCATAAGTACCGACGGCAATCTGGGCCGGTGTTTTTTCGTTCTGGAAGGTTATATTTTCCGCAATAACACGTCCATTTACGTAAATGGAACCAACTGCGTTCTGGGCAATAACTCGAAAAACAGTTTCGTCATATCCCAAAGGATACTCAACCAAAACACTCTGTCCGCTTCCATCACGATATCGAATTCCTGTTGCCGAAAATGTAAGGTAAACACGATATACTCCTGTGTTTATAATAAGGTTTTCGTAACCGGAATAAGAATTTATCTGCATGGTCCATTCTACATCAACGGCACCATTTATGGGTAAAAAGTCTTTTTTAACCGCACTAATGTTTCCGCCATTCTCGTGATACACATCAGAATAGAACTTGAGATTGCTTCCGTCACGATTTATCGTTCCTTGGTCCTGTGTTAATTCATAGTCCTCATGCCACTGAGCCGCCGATACAGGAAGTACACCAACGACACTAAAAAGCATACAAAATATCAGAAAAATTGTTATACTTCGTTTCATTGTCTTCCTCCTTATCTCTCATTGATGATACAGACATAATCTAATCTGCCCTGATAGGTTACCATAACGGTACGTTGTCCCAGATTCGGATCTAAGGAATAGGGTGTCAGGTCTTTGATACTTCCCTTACGGATTTTAACCTCTCCATTTTCCACATCATAAACAAAGAATACCGTCGAGTTTGTTACAAAATAGTTGTGCTGATTCATATAATTGCTTACACCACCCACATCATCCTTAACTGATGTGGTGTGTGTGATGATATTATTTTCATAGGCAAGAGCAGTTCCGTAAGCCGCACGATGCCGATAGCTGTAGTTGTTCCCGTAATCTTTTCCGTGGGTAACCACACGCTCGGTTGGCTCACCATCACCCTTACTGATGGGATAGAAGGGAGAAACAATGGCAATCCTTCCTTTCAGGTCGGTCTGGATTCTGATAATATCACCTAAAACCAAATCGGCATCGGGAACATTATCGTCCACCTGATATTCTGTAGTGGTTCCGCCACGTCCCGACAGAGTCAAACGACGGACAACCTCACCTTCCTCACCCAAAACTTTAACGCTATCCGTAATAACGTAGGGATACAAATCCTCACGAACCTCTGTGGGGATATCATTGTATATCACCGCATATCTGGCAATCTTGGTTTCCGGATCTACGGCATATCCCTCCACCTTGTAGGTTCCCAAATTGATCATGGTATCACCATACCACGCCTCATCATCTCTTTCGACCAACGGCGGGAAAATGACGTTATTCATATCAGAAACCGTGAATAACAACTTATCACCCTTGAAGAAGTTATAGGAATAGGAATTCCAGAATCCCTGGTTGGTTTCCGCAAAGTAGTTTCCACCGTCGCTGCTATACGGCTCTAAAGATTCCTTGGTTTCCTCAGGTTCTTTCAGCATGGTATCCAAATGTGTCAGCAATCCGTCATTGTTGATACGGAACCGAATTGGTTGCGAATAGGGCCACGCCGCATCGCCTTCACTCAGTTGCTGCTTTTCGGTTTCTGTCAATTCTGCAGCCATTGTTCTGCGGCCGGCTGCATCCTTCAGCCTTCTCAGCATTTCGTCCGCATTCTTAAAGGGGATTTCGTCAATCATAACTTTATCTTTGGCATCGAATACCATGATCCCCTGACCGTTTTCTGCAATTTTGACGGACAAGCGACCCGAAAAGGCACTTCCCTTATTGGTTGCCGCTACCAGATATCCAAACCGATATCCATCGTTTTCCGCATGAATGATAGCCGCACATCTTCCCTCATGCTCATACACCGTTACATACTCACCAAGACGGGCTTCTCTGTCCTTGGCAGTCGCTGCTGTTACGGTGTATTGTGTACCGCCCACCGTAATCCGATCTCCCTTTATGCTCTCGACAACACCCGAATTTCCTTTGCCCAAAAGACGAATCTCCGCTCTTTTCGTTCCACTGATATTTTGGGTCACTTTCGCGGATATGATATCATTCTCCACCAAATGATGTAAGTATCCTTCTCCTACCTGCATCCAGACAGTATATTGAACCTCCTCATCGACACCGCCAATCTGAGAACCGACAGGATACTTTCCATAGAGAATGCCATTCTCCCTGTCAACCTTACTTACCATCATATAGGTATAACTTTCTACGATCAGAACATCATAGAAACCATCTTTATTATTATCAATCAGTGTCACATTACCTGCTGCAGGCTTCAAATCCTCCGGCTGATAACTGGCGTGAGCAATACCATTGATAACCACATCAAGAACAGAAATCAGGTTAACAGACTTCTTTTTATCATTCTGATAGTAGACAAAGGTATCACCCTCTTTACCGACGATATCTTTATCACTTATCGTAAGAACGTCCGTTTTCCACTCATCGACATAGAGATATGCAATATCCGGACGGACTGCCTCGCTCTCCTTTGCCGCAATATAATATATAACTCTCTTACCCAGCACGGTGGAATCATCATATCGGAAGAATCGGTCCCCAATCAGAATTTCACCATCCGCAACAGAGGCATCTGCCCGAATTAACGTGGTACCTGCCGCACCTTCTACCAAGCCACTATTTTTCAGCAATCCATGATATCTTTCAATCGCCAAAAAACCCTCTTGCATCCGATAAATCGCTTCATTATTGTCAAAGCCGATAACCTCAAACATTTCGGTATCAAGAGTCCGATAGGCCATCTGGAGCATCTGTGCCCAGGTAACGGATTTACCAAATTTAATGCCATCCGTAATGCCAATCTGGTTCGCTATCTTGAGGTAGGAAACATGTTCTCCAACGGCACGATATCCCAAGATAACAGAAAAAACCTTACAGATTTCCAGCGGTGTAACCTCATCATCGGGACGGTAGAATCCATTTCCGTCACCTGCAATCACACCTGTTTGTACCAGCCCTGCTACATCCTGATAAACGGGATGTCCTTTTGGAACATCGTGAAAAAACTCCTCTTCCCCGTGATAGGCAGGCACAGCACTGACCCTTGCTGCCACTTGTGCCAGTTCAGCACGGGTAACTTCTTTTTCATAAGGAATTGTTTCTTCTGTTACGACGCCTAAATGCCTTAAAAGACCTTCTCCACCGCTATGGAGTAAGCTACCTGTGGTTTCTGCTGCAGAAATATCCCCTCCCAGCAATTGGATGGGCAGCATTGCCATCATCAAAACAATACCAAGCAATCTCTTTTTCATTCCACGCATAAGCTCATCTCCTTTCATCCATATACTTGTAAAGTCTGTAAATTGCAGTTGATGCTTCCGCTCTGGTTGTAAACGCCCTTGGAGCATAGCAATTATTGCCGACACCCTGCATCAAGCCACCGATATAAAGGGTCGAGATACTCGAGTATGCATACTCAGGAATTTCCTTGTAGTCATCAAAAACAACAGCCGTTTTAACCACGTCCACATCCACCTGACAGTATTTCAAAACACGCTCTAAGATAACTGCCATATCGGCTCTGGTAATTTCTTCGCCAACACCGAATCGTGACTCGTCAATACCATTGATGATGCCAAGCTGATATGCACCGGCAATATAAGTATAATACCATGCACTGCGGTCAACGTCTGCAAAGGAAAGCTCTGTATCTGCCGTGGGAATTCCTACCGCTTCCATCACGATTTTCAGAAATTCTTCCCGAACAATCTCTCGGTTCGGATAAAACTTTCCGTCGCCATCGCCCTTTAAAACTCCCATAAGTTGCAGTTCCCGAATACTATCAGTTGCCCAGGCGACAGAGGACAAATCTTGAAATTCCGCAATAGGTTCTACCGGCTTTCCCGGAATCGTTGACGGATTTTCTTTTTCTACCGTAACGTTATTACCGCCGCCAAAGCCGCCCCCAACGGGTGCTTTGGATCCACCGGCTCCGCCGCCGGCACCGCCACCAAAACCACCGGTGTTACCAATATTGCCTCCATTGCCGGACTGAATGGTATTTTCCACCGTACGTTGTGCGGCTACTGCCGCCTTAAAGTCAAGTAAAACCTCATTTTTGGTTTGATAGTTCTGTGTCATACGAAGGAACAGTTCTTTGTGATTTTTGATTCCTGCCAAATCATCCGGATTGATTCCGATTTCAGCTTGATAGGTTTTGGTCAAAAGGGTTTCCAGTTCTTCCCATCTTTTTCCCGCAACCGCCTGATTGATTTCGGCAAGCATATCAATGGTAAATCCTTCTTTTGCTACAATAGGTTCCAAAACAGCACGGAACTCATAGAGATTCGCAAAACCAGAATTTTCATTCTTAGCATCTTCCAGTTTCTCATACACCGCCGCCGCAAAGGAAGCATTCTCTGCCCAACGCTTTGTTTCGTCATCCCCGTAGGTTTTCAAAAAGCTCTGCAAGGACGCTGCATCTGTAATTTCGTTATACTTCACATCGCTGCCGGAATAGAGTGTTATCACTTCGGTTTGTACTTCGTTGTCCCCGTATTGCAAACGCAGAGTATATTCTCCGCTTGCACAGGTGTCAGGATTGACAGCCAGAACAGAATCAATCATTCCGTATTCATTGCTTACCAGCTGAGATGCAGCAACCAAGGTGCCATCCTTAGAGATACTTGCGGTTACATGCTGAGGTATGGAACCAAGCCAACCATGAAGCCGCACTTCGTTATATGTTGTTGTATACTGCAGCCCAACCTCTTGGCCTTCCGCAGGGGTTCCCGCAGCTGTGTTTCTTGGTGCTGTTTCTGCTGCTGCAGAAAGGGGCAATCCTGTTTCTACTGCATCCCATGCCATCACCGAAACATCATTGTTTTCCGCATTAATACCGGCAACCGCATAGTTATTAGACAAATCAACCGTTTCTCCACCGTAGATCAGGTAATCTTCTTTCATCACCTTTGTTGTATAGCCGTATTTCTTATCATAAACTGATGTAATCACCGAGAGACGTCTGTCCTCTTCCGCATCCGGAGTTCCCCACAGGAAGCTTCCCGCCGTGGTTACACTTCCGTTTTGCACAATCGGTTGTCCCAACTTTGCATAGCTACCCCGATAAATCTTCAAGGAATCCAAGGACATCTTGGCAGAATCAGACCATTTTCCGTTGCCTAACTGGAAAAGATAATCCGGAGTTCTCGCTTCCATGGTTGCATCCTTCAGGATACAAGTCCATTCTGCATTGGAATCTGCCAATCGCCGATATACACTAAAGGTATTAAAATCTTTGATTGCAAACAACCATTCATACATCGTATCCCATGCAAGGGTTGGCATCGCAACCGCTCCGCTTGAACCGGTGGAAAAGGTAGTCTGGTTAATGGTAAAAACAATCCGCTTTTTCCCCGCAGGCAATATACCAAAGGAACCGCCTGTGGATTCATTCATGGATAATTTGAAATTAAGATACCAATCCCCCGTATAATCATATCCCTCGGTTGGTAGATTGCATACGATAGAAGACGTTTCGGCGGCGCCGCCCATATCCAGTTTTAACATACCGTCTTGATTGCTAAATTTCCCGTTCAACTCCCAATTCTCGGCAGTTTCCATGGTTTCATCTGCAAGAATAACTTGGTTCTTAATCGAAATGGCAGTTCTGTCGGTCAAAATGGGCTTTTCCTCCCGTATCTTATAGACCGTCAAATAATCCAAGTAAGCAGTGGGAGTTACCGAAGAGCTCGAGTTTTTCGGTGCAGAAACAGAAATGTTAAATCCATAAAAACCACTGGAAAAGAAAGTCAGCTTCTCAACCAAAGTATACTCGCTATCCCCATCCCTTTTGGCATACAAGGAATAGAGGTCACCTACCTCACCGGAGGTTCCGTTACCATTGGTATCTTCCGTTGTTAAAAGATAGGTAACCCAATCGGTTCCGGGGATAAAGTTGGTACAGGTAACCGTGGTTGCATCTACATTTTTTGTACCAGTTTTCAAGGTTATCTTCTCAGGGTAAATGGTAGCAAAAACCTCGGGACGTCCAATCTCCAACGAAGCAATGGTATTTTCCCCAAGCTTCATACGAAACTGCATCGGCATTTCAGGACGAGGAGACCAGCCCTCTGTGGCACCCCACACAAACCAAGCACCTGTGTCCACCGCCTTTACTTCAAGACCGCTTTCTCCAATGACAAAATTCTCAGGCTTAACACCACCTGTATGATTTACCATCATATCATCTAATTTTGTTGTATCAAAGGAACCATCAAACTTATGGTTTTGGTAAACAGTAAGGTTGCCTTCAATGATTTCATCCATGGTATAGGTTTCATCAACAGCCTCAGCCAAAGCGATTTCGTTTTCGCTCAAAAAGTTTACCTCTTCCTCTTGGGCGAATACTGCTGTCGGAAATACCATAAGAAGCATCATTACCGCCAAAATTCCAGATATCGTTTTCATACAAATCTCCTTTCTCATTTCTCCCCGGAATCGTTTTGTATCAACTATCCCATTCGAGATTATATCGCCGCAATGCCGAACAACACCACCGCTTGTTCTAACTCCGGCTTTGTGTTTAAGGCTTTAATTTCCATAATTTTTTTATCCGGAAATGGGTTTTCCCATTCATAAATAAAACATGTTGTCTCTTCACCCAGCACCGGTGTTGTCTGATACAACAGACTCCCTGTCCAAGGTGATTGTAAAACATAGCAAGGCGACTCATTTTTTCCCGCCTCTTCGCCTTCCACCTCGGCATCGATGGTATCGTCCTTCACTGCCACCTCAGGCAGATTTCTTGCAAGGCGGAAATCCATACTACCTACCTCGCCGCCGTAATAGAGTCCGATTCGCTCCAGACTGCCATCCTCATACAAAACAGTGTATGCACCCAATCCTCGATTCTCCAAACGGGGAAACTGGTGGCTCGGAATGAATGGTTCTTCCTTGAGCGCCGCATGAACAAATAGCAATCCGTTTGCTTTTCGTTCCGGCTTGACGCGAATCAAAGAGCGGTCAATGGGCTCTCCATAGAGTTGCTCACCAAAGCAATCAATCAATTTTTCTATCTTCTGATTTGCAATCTTTGCCTTTCCAATCCGGATGGATGCAACAGATTTTTCCTCTCTTCCCGCAAACAGGAGGTTCCCCTCGGTCGCTTTATCCGAAAGTGCCGTCTTTCCGCGCATAATCGTACGTAAATAGGGCATCAAACGCATGATAGCTAGATTTATTTCATCAAAGGAATCATTGTTGCACTCCCGCTCCCACAACAAGGCTGCCGAATATGCAAGCTGATAAAAGATTCCGTCCTCCGCAAAGGTTTTTTCATCCACCGTGCACCAGGTAGAAACCTCAGCACCCAACACGTGCGGATCTTTAGATCGAACATCCCAATTACCAAACAATCCTCCCACAAAGTTACCGAAAATCAGCTGAATATCACGGTCAATAAAAATTTTCTCCGTCTCCGAGGAAAGTTTGTAATACCAATCCAGCATCAAGATATCCTTCGGAACGGATTCAATCGCCTGATGCATTTCCGGCATGGTATAGTGATGTCCATATTTATTGATTACATCATATCCTGCACCACGAACTGCACCTGCATAAGTGGTGAAATACTGTAGACTTTCACCCCACATAGCCATGCGAATTCCTCTTGCCGCATAAAAATCATGAAGCTTGTTCAGGTCATGTAACAAAAGTTCGGCTCCGGTTTTCTCTCTGCACTTGGGACATTGCCCAAGAATACGGATTTCATCATGCCCAACCGAAACAACAGAAGGTTCAAAAACTTCCAATACTTCCTCGGCTACGTCAAAATAAATTTCATAGCTTTCCTCGTTAAGCGGACAATAGGTGTCCGGATAATGGTCGTGTTCCACTTCTGCGATCTGTCGGTACGGAAGTGTTAAATAGTATGCATGGCTGAGTGCCTGAATTTCAGGGATAACCTGAATCCCCAAATCCTTTGCATACTGTACCAATCCACGCACCTCATCCTTGCTCAAATAGGAGCCGCCTGCAAGTTCCGTGTGGACGGAGTCCTTCCAATATATGTCGCTTCCCTGCAATGCACGGGATCCGCCCACGCCCGGAAAGTTATCCATATCCGCACAGAACTTTTCCCAAACGGTATTGATTTCCGGTCGGCGCTCATACTGCATCCCTGCGCCCACCTCAAGAATAACCGTGTTCATTTTTAAAAGGGCAAGAACATCCATCAACCGCTTAAAGGTCTTGATTTTATCTCTTGGTGGCAAATAAAGATGCACACCCCGTATTGGCTTGTTGGGAGAATCTTCAACCACTTTCAAACAAAGTTCCCGGTTCTCATCTATCATCTGGATGAGGGTGCTGACGCCCGAAACTGCACCATTGATGTCTGATGCAAAAATAAAGACTTTATCCGATTCCTGTTCCAGACGATATCCGCCGGATGCTATTTTGGAATCTCGGCAAATGCAAATACCATTTTGGGATTTTTGCACCAGCGGTACATTGTATCCGTAAAACAAATACAAAAACCGTTGCAACAGCCGTCCTGCCTTGATGAATTCCTTATGGGGAACAATAATTTCCCCATAGTCTGTAAGTTTTTTTCTCAGGATTCCTTCCTCAAAAAATTGAGGCTTGGGAAATACTGTAATGTTTTTTTCGGACATAGGCCTCACCCTCCTTTTTCTTATGAAAATACTACTGCACAATAAAGCGCATTTTGCTCTCTCCAGGTCCATGACGAATAGGGACTGAGGACTTTAACACTCTCGTCCTCTAACGCGTGCAGATAGAACCCGTATCGTTCAGCAAACTCCGTGAAATCAATAAATCCATCTTCTACGCTGTCAAAGGTTTCAACAGAACTCCCTACTTTCAGAGAAACCTGACTTCCTTCCTGAGTTACTTCGGCTCCAAGGTAGGCCGCCGCACAGGAAACGCTGATGGTGTTGCCTCTGACCGCTCCCTCTACACCAAATCCACGGAGCAACGCCATACCGCTTTTCTCATTGACAACCAATGCACGATTTACACGGTTTTGCTGGATTGCTGTCGCTTCTGTTAATTGTTCCGGATATAGCGCATGTAATCTATCGGGACGCAAGGTTGTCGTTTGCTTCTCTCTCGGCAAAAGTCCGATTCTTCCGTTTTTCCCTTCCGATGTTCCTGCAACATCCGTAGTGTAAGAATTCACAAGAATATATTCCGAGGAAACATTGACCCCTTGATTCATCTGGTTCGTGATATAGGAGTTATTCTCGTGTAAAGTTCCGTAAAACTCCCAGTTTTCTCCATAATCAAGGCTTCTTGCTACCCTCCAGTTGGTTCTGGGATATTGGAACCGCGGATGAAGATTCTGGTTATCCGCAGACCAGGATAGATAAAGTTCTTCTTTGATTTCTCCCGTTTCTGCATCCTTACTTCGTTGAACATCCATACCAAAGCAATTCATCGCCATAAAGAATGGTGTAGAATAACTCTCCTTGGGATTCCAGGTAACACCACGATCCGGAGACTCCAGATACCGAATCATACCCTTATCGTTACGGTAATAGCATCTTGTCCATTCCTTCGTTTCAATAATAATGGGTTCTTGCATATTGGTATTACCCAGATTCTCATAGGTAAAAACAAACCCTTTGTTCCACGTTTTCCCTTTATCATCGCTGTAATACACCTGTGAGGAACCATAATTTTCATTGATTTCATTAAAGTAGCCGATGAAATATATTCTCCCACATTCTTTTCCTTCCGGAACAGGACCTTCGGTCAGACGATGGATGGTATTTCCGTATCCCTCTTGGGGTTCATCCTCAAGCATCCCTTGTTGCTTCCATGTAGCGCCATCATCGTCAGAAATGCCGATTCTGTGCTGAAATATCGGTCGTCCATAATCTGTCGTCCCGACTTTATTGCGGTCATAGGAAAGAATTTCTCCTGTAGATAAACGCAACATATTCGGAGACATCATCCAAGTGTCGGGGGTTGCTTCCCATGTTTTTCCTCCGTCCTTGGTCAAGTAACCGCCAGAGGTATTCACCATATAAATGGTACCATCTTTTGCTTCAATCATATCCAGCGTGGTTGCCGGAAGGACAACATCTCTCACGTCCAACATTGGCTTGGTATCGCCACGATATGTAAAGGAAGTCACCTGTACCTTGGCATCACTCAGAATAAACCCTACCTTGCCACGATGGTCAAAAGAATTCTCCTTGCGGACAACCTCTTTCCCATCCACATATAAGATTACCAGTTTTCCCTCGGGTCGCTCCTCTACCGTTACTTTCAGAGAAATTTTCTCGTTTTTCGGCAAAGTAACCGCTCCTGATGTTACTGCATCTACTGCCGAGGTATCATCACTCTCTTTACGATCAATAATTTCAAAGCATCCCAGTTCTGCGTTATACCACGCCCGGGTGTAAGTTTCTGTGGTACAGTGATTCAAAAGGAAACCAAAACCACCCACACATTCCTCGATGGTCAGCTCCGCTTCCATAGATAAATTACCAGCATAGGCAGAAAGTTCCGCAATGGCGTTACTTTGACCTTTCGCATTCAGGGTCATTCGTCTTCGTATGGAGTCAATTTGCCGATTCATTCCGGTTAAATGCCAATAATCTTCTGTAGCATTCTCGCCTGCATCTGCAAAAGATTCCTCATAGATATACAAGTCGGTATACTCATTCACCGCCAGATATTCAAGACTGCCTGCAGAAACTGTAATTCCGATTTTGGCATCACCCACCGCCTTAATAGCGCGAAAGGTTCCTAAAAAATGACCATCGCCATAAAGGGTTGCCATACCGCCGGACATTGCAAGTCGATAATACACTTCGCCTGTGGGCGCGTCCGCCAATTCCATGGTAAAGGGCTCTGATTTGGAGTTGTTCGCAGTTTCTACATAGAACTTTCCATTTTTAAGGGTTAAATCGCCACGAAAAACACCATCATTGACAGCAAGATGAACCGCATCGGTATCCTTGGCTACAAAATCCAAGTTATAATAACCTTCCACGCCGGTCAGATCATACACTTTGTCTTGATCAGTCACATTTTCAAGGCAGAAATAATTCTGCCGCCCTTCGGGAATCGACACCATGTAATCCTTTATCCGCAAACCATTCTCCGCAAAAGAGTTCTTGGCAACATCACTTCTCGGCATCAAGAAAGAAACAAGGTGCTTGCCACCATAATACACATCCGCAAAAGGACCATCGGTCAGGATTCGATAATCGCCGATACCGGCCGCAACACTTCTTTCTCCTTCCTCTGTCAAATAAGTCAGAGCATTTGTACTATGGGTCAAGGAAAGTAGATGCTTCCCGTTTGCCATCTTCGTAGTTGCTTTTCCCCCAGCTCCTCTCACGGTATAGGATACCTCGTTGGAATAGTGGGTTGTCGCAACATCCCACGAGGGAATTGCATCAATATTCTCGTTCAGCTTGTCCAGCACCAATCCTGATACATCCTTGAAAATAGCTGTAACAGAATGTCCATAGGAAGCATCATAGGAAATCTTTTTGCTAAAAGGTTCTGCTACACTTCCCAGGGAGATACCATCAAGCAAAAACTCAACTTCCGTTGTTCCTTCAACAGGAACAACAGTAGCAACCGCCGTTCCCTCTTTTTCAAGATTTAGATTCAAACTTCCTGTTCCGCTGGGCAGAACAGAAAACTCAATTTCATGTCCTTTCACACCGTCCGCTTCTGCCACCAATGTATAATCACCGACAGGGAGATTTCTCAAAAAAGTAAATCCAAGGATACTGTTGCTTGCAGCTTTCGTGCCATTTAAGTAATAATTGATTTCACTCATACTCCCGCCATCTCTTCGGGTTGCTGTGAGTGAAATGGTACTTCCTTGCTGATAGGTTGCACCATGGATAGGTGAGTTAATTTTTACCGCGTTCCAGAGGGGGGTATGCTGAATCCAATCGTATTCTACCCAGGAAGCATCTGTACCCGTTCCGTATGTACAGAGCGAAATACGGCTATAGATTACTTCCTCTCCGCTCTCAGTTTGAAAATCTCCGATGAAATCTTCGTCCACAAAAACTCTGACTCTGCTTTTGTCTGCATAGGATTCTAATTTAATGGTATGATATTCGTTCCCGAGATAGCCAAGGGGAAGAATATCGGTTGTTTCATTCTCGGTATGGAAAAAT
This sequence comes from Ructibacterium sp., assembly GCA_045649565.1. GTDB lineage: Bacteria > Bacillota > Clostridia > Monoglobales > Monoglobaceae > Ructibacterium. The sequence continues at coordinate 4,825 of JAZRQC010000042.1, read as the reverse complement.
TGCTCTCGCATGTCAAGTTGAAAAGTTCCTCCGGGCCAATGAAGGTTGATACCCGCACAATCACCATATCCAAGAAAACGCATTCGGAACTCCAGGACAAACTCATCGGCAAAAGAAAGAGGCATGGTGGCATAACGTCTTGTAAAATATTCCGAATTCTTACCCGTTAAGCTTCCGCCGTCTGCGGTGTCCAGAGCCCATGTATCCTCCAATATCAGTTGAGTGTTTTGTCCATCAAACTCTATTTTCTCCTCTTGGGGGGATGGCTGTGCAGGAACCACCAGACTTCCATCAACGTCACGAATCACCATATCCTTGACGGTAAAGCGGCTCAACTCGCCATTATCCCCACCGTAGCTTCCGATTTCAATTCCTGCAGTTTCTGTACTGGCACGCAACGGAATATTTGTCACAATAAGATCATCATTGACATAAAGTGCGGCATTTCCTTTTTTTCCGACAACCCGAATTCTTGTTTCTTCCTGTGTCATAGGATATCCGGTACGCCCAATATTTTGTAACCTAATATGTCCCTGTCCAAAAATAAGATACATTCTGTAGGTACCCGTATAGATAATCACAGACTCTCTTCCGGAATAATTCTCTGCACTCATGGTCCAGGCAATATCAAATGCATCCTTTTTTATAGTCAGGGGAGTACGAATTCCCAATTGTCCGCCCTGGCTATATGGAACATTACAAGAAAAGGTAACCGCTTCGGTTTCCTGATCGCAATCAATTGTTCCGAGGTTTTCTACAGTTTTTTCCCAAAGACGCCCACCCAAAAAGATTCTCTCGTCTTTTTTTAACGTTTCAACATAATCAAGATAGGCGCTCTGTCCTGCACCAACGCTGAATACAACACCCCAATCACCCTTACTGTCCTTAAATCCGTCACAAGTGTGTACTAAGCTCCATTCCCCACCATCAGGCTGCATATATAAGCTATACCCGGTTCCGTCCGTAGTCACAAGATAGGTGTTCCACGATACTCCCGGAGATACTGCAATATTCTTATTTCCGTTGGTGCCTCCAAGCATACTGATTTTATTTTCCGAAATTACAATATCAGTACGGGTGCGGTTGATACGAACACCTAGGGATGCACCCTTCGTCAGCTTTGCTCGAAAGCGAATGGCACTGGTCGCACTCAAGGGGTTCCATCCGGGAGAAGCTCCTATACCCCAACCAAACGCCGGGGACTTCCCCTCAATCGTGGGATTTACAACCTTAAGTGCCATTTCACCGCTGGAATCATCAATCACAAATCCTTCGCAGAGGGCAGTTGTTCCCAATGCATCACGAGTCGCTAAATCTACCGCTTGCGCTACATAACCTGTTGCACCACTTTCAAAGTTTTCATCAAAGGTTACTGTTGAGGCTACCGCATCGTATCCAAGAATACTATCCAAAGTTAAGGATACATCTGTGCCACTTGCAAAGGTAGGTGCAGAAAACGTGCACACAAAAAGTATCACCGAAAGCAACCGTGCTAAAACTCTAGTATTTTTCATGTGTTACACCTCCATCGGTTGTGACCTTTACAAGCCCTCATACTCTATCGTAGATCTACCTTTTCATCGTAGCATAGCCCAACTCCCGCTTCAACTGAGAATATAAGCCACCCCATACAGTTTTTTCCTTTTCAGTCGAACTAGTCAACGAATCTTTTAGCGCTCCACCTTTATAACTTTCCCATTCATTATGGTTTCGGCTGAAAGATCCTGGAACGGCAAAAGGGGTGTTTCTGTACCGCCATCGGGACAAATCCCCGCTCCATAACGCATATACAAATAAACCGGTGTTGATGTCCATGCATGGCAAAGACTTCCGGCCTTACGAAAATCAGCCTCGCCCATATCTGTTTCCCAAAAACTTGTGGCACCTTGCTCCAACATAGCACCCCAGCGCGCTCCGATTTCATCAAATACTTGCTTTGCGCACTCCTTGTTGTACCGCAACAACGCCTCATACTTGAAAATAGAAGTGGCCAATGATATCCTGATAAAATCGTTTCCGCATAACAGCTTTTGATAAAGCATTTTCTCTTTTTTCGGATCCTTACAAATACCCGACCACAAAGCAAGTGCCTGTGCATATTCGGTGTAATGCTGTTGCTCACCTTCAAAGATGTAAGATGCAAAGCCCTGCTTTTCCTCATTCCAAAACGTTTTACAATATGACTCAGAATAAATTTCAAGGTATTTCTCGTACGTTTCCAAAAACTCTGCTTTACCAATCCTTTTTGCCATCCATAATACACTTTGAAGAGCAATATAGAAGTTCAAGTGATAGTTGCCGTCATAGTCCAGCACCATTTCCTTGCATTTTCCACGCATAAAAAGGTCTGTCCATTCATAAAGATTCCAGAACTCCTGCTTACCCGGAGGCGTTACCAGATCGTTCTGCGCCCAGGAAACATTGGTGGCAATCATCTCCTCCATCTGTTCCCAATGTTCTTCGGCTAAGGTGGTATCTCCGCTGAATTCCACATACTCCTTCATTTCAACAAGCCACCACAGACTGAACGTCGGAATTCGCATGGGGTCATCGGTGGGTGCAGAAATGCGCAATTGTGCGTCCTTACCGGGATGTTGTGCCAACAGATCAAGATTTGCACGCGCAAAGGAATGTTCACCAAAAGCATAATAGGTTGTCAGCATCTGGTTTCTGGAATCAAAAGCGTATAAACCTTGCTCTCTCCACGGACAATCCTCATAATGTTCGTGCATGCAAAGCCGTTGTGTGTCAACAGCCACCTGGAAAATGCGGTTGTGCAAAACATTGTCACAGGAAAAATGTCCGATTTGCTCCATAGGATAATTGGCTTGGCAAAGACCAATGCCATAAATTGCGATTTGAGAAAAGTTTCTGATATGAACCTGCAGATACCGTCCTGCGATTCGCTTAAACCAATGGGTAAAGCGATTTTTTCCTGCTTTACAGCGATAATTTACCGCAAAGTTACGAATTCCTATTTTGGTACGAACACGCAAATCTTTCAGATGCTCGCCATAGCCAATCTCCAGTACCGTACCCGATTCTGCCAATACATCCAAGGTCAGATAACCTGTGCTTTCTTTTTCCAAATCAAAGATAAGGTAACAGCCATCTCCCTCTTCTCCTTTTAGAACAAGAGGCTCACCCTCCTTGATTTCACCAAACATCTCTTCCACCGTTCGGAAGGAAAGATAATCCTTATAGAGAAAATCTGCAGTTGTTCCATCCTGCATTTTTCGCATAAAGTAACCTTGGGAAATCACCTTTCCGGTTGAAAAAGGACTGACCTCAACATTTTTAATCGGTCGTGCCATCAAGGTGGTTTGGACATCCATCAGCACTGCATTCTCCCATGACAAATCCTCTCCTTCTGCATCATAGGTGAAAGAGAACCCTAACTGTCTGCTGATCATATAATGCTCGCCGCTTTGGTACTGTCCCGAACGACGACAAAGCGTTTCCTCATCACTGACAATGGTTTGGGATCCACTTTTCAGACAAAACCACACACCTGGGGTTCCGAGAGAATACTGGAAGCTACCCACTCCCTGATAAAAAGCATATATCTCAATCTTATTCTCCCCTTCACGAAGCAAGGAACCAACAGAATAGGTGTCGTATACTTTTTTATCAGGGTAATCATCATATTGACAACAACCCAAAAAAGTACCATTGAGAAATAATACATACTCACTATCTGCACTGATATACAATTCCGCATTTGGATCGATTGCCTCTACCACAAACGCCCGATAAAAGTCTACATATTCATTTTTCACACCTGCACCATTTCGCCATATCCACTTTGCTCTCTGCATTTTCTTTTCCGTCCTTTAATTTTTTTGCAATAGCATTTTATTGACAGTCTTTCTTTCTTATGCTACTATAATTATAGGCTATTTTGTCAAGGTTTTCTACAACTCTATATTTCGCTTTTTGAACTATACTGAACAAACGGAGGAATCAATATGCAACTGGAAGCCATACGATATACCTATCCGTCATACAAAATACGAATTACCCGCCATTTGAAAATCCCACGCCGATATATTAACACTCTGCATTATCATTCTGAATTCGAGCTGCTTTATATCCTCCAAGGGCAAATCAGATGCTACAATGAAGAAATGGAGGTAATCGCAAAGCAAGGGGATATTCTCTTTGTGAATTCCGGGATTCCCCACGCCGACGAACGTCTCGATCCTGATTCCAAATATATCCTTTTGCAGTTCAAGGAAAGAGAAAAATCAACCCAGTTTCTTCCTGAGCTTTCCGAGTTTCTTCAAAGAGGAGGCATTCCCATCTGTGTTTTTTCTCAAAAAGATTTATTTTATCAGGAATTACGTGATTACTTTCTTAACATTTCTAACTATTCTCAAAACAGCATTGTTGCCACAGACTATTTTATTCTGTCCGGCATTTATGCAATTTCCGGCATTCTTGTTCAAAACGGATTTTTCACGCCGATTGATGAAATTTTACACTCCCCCGGTCTGATGCGCCTCCTACCGGTTTTTGATTATATCGATCAACACTATACCGATCCCATAAACCCCAAATTACTAGCCAATCATCTCCAGATTAGCGAAAGTTACTTCTGTCGGTTGTTCAAAAAAATTTTGCATGCCACTCCTTCGGAATATGTCAACTTTGTGCGCATCAGCAAGGCAGATCAACTTTTCTCTACTAAGATGAATCTTTCTGAAATTGCTTACACTCTTGGTTTTTCGTCCCTTTCCTATTTTAACCGCACCTTCAAACGTTTCCGCCGATGCTCACCCTCTACCTACCGGAAAATCTTTTCATCCCGTTGACGAATTTGACA
>JAZRQC010000041.1:0-7398 GCA_045649565.1 Ructibacterium sp. | reverse complement strand
TCACCGCAAACTGCACCTGCCATACAAGCAGAAATTGCAATGATAGCGATCTCGTTGTCGATGGAGCCACCGAAGATTGCCAAAACAATGGGAATCAGGATACCGAAAGTACCCCAAGAGGTTCCGGTGGAGAAGGAAAGACCCACACCAATCAGGAACACGATTGCAGGCAGAAGCGGAACAAAGGAACTTGCGTAGATTCTTACGAACTCTGCGATGAAGATCTTTGCGCCAAGACTGTCGGTCATAGCCTTCAAAGTCCATGCACAGGACAGAATCAGGATAGCAGGAACCATTGCCTTGAAACCTTCGGGAATAGAATCCATACAATCTTTGAAGGAAAGAACACGACGGCAAAGGAAGTAAATCACAGAGAAGATAAGTCCTGCAAAGGAACCATATACCAGACCAACGGAAGCATCTGCACCGGAGAACGCACCGATAAAGCTATGGAAGTTTTCACTATCCGCAGCAAAGAATCCACCGGAGTAAATCAGGCCAAGCACACAAGCAACAATCAGTACCAGAACGGGAGCTACCAAATCCCAAACGCTACCCTTGTTGTTCTGATCCATAGCCTCTACCTTTTCCAACTTCTCTTTTCCATTTTCGGAGAAGATATCACCATTCTCTGCATTGATTTCATGCACCTTCATGGGTCCGAAATCAAACTTCATCAGCGCAATAGCAACCATCATGATAATAGTCAAAAGCGCATAGAAGTTGTAAGGAATTGCCTTGATAAACAGTTCCAGACCACCAATCTGCTCCTCAGATACAAAACCTGCAACTGCTGCCGCCCAAGAAGAAATGGGAGCAATGATACAAATCGGCGCCGCCGTTGCATCAATCAGGTAAGAAAGCTTGGAACGGGAAACCTTGAACTTATCGGTAACGGGGCGCATTACAGAGCCAACCGTCAGACAGTTGAAGTAGTCATCCACAAAAATCAGAACACCCAGACAGATGGTAGCAAGTTGTGCACCAACTCTGGATTTGATGTGTGTGGCCGCCCAACGTCCGAACGCCGCAGAACCGCCGGACTTGTTCATCAAAGATACAATAGCACCTAAGATAATCAGGAAAATCAAAATACCGATGTTGTAGCTGTCTGCCACCGAAGTGATGAAACCATCCTGGAAAAGGTGGTCAATGGTGCCGGTGAAATTAAAGTTTGCATAAAGCAAAGCACCACTTAAAATTCCGATGAACAAAGAAGAGTAAACTTCCTTAGTAATCAAAGCCAACACAATTGCGATGATTGCCGGAAGCAGGGAAAGCCATGTCGCATAAGGCTTAACGCTTTCTCTCTTGACTTGGAGCGCTTCATTCAGCGTGTCGTCAAAATCCTCAGCACCCACATTGTCAGAATAACTGTCAAGGTAGGCCGCCGCATCATCAGCGGACATACTCTCAGCAGATGCCATCAACGGCATTGCCATACTCATTACCAGAATTGCAATCATTGCAATCAGTAACAAGCGCATTTTTCCCATAGGATAATTCATAAAACTAACCTCCTGTTTTTCCGAAATCGGCAGGTTGTATCTCCAAATTTCGGCATATTAGGTATAGTATACCACAAGATATTTCAAATTTCAACAAAAAAATACTCCGTAACCAAGAAAGTTACAGAGTATCCTCTTTCACTATTTCTTATCGTCCGCTTCAATCAGGCCATCCGGCGTTTCCACCATGTCATGCCGCTTCAGGAGATAGCGTCTGACACCAAACAAAATCGCAATGGAAATGACCGTAATCAAGTTTTCCCAAGGTGCCACGTGACCTACAATTAACTGTCTTGCCAAAGCAAAGGCAAGAACCTCAATCACCGTCTCGGGTGTATGCTTACAAAGCATCTTAATCAACTCAGCACCGATGGCAAGGATAATAGCATCATCCAACACATCCACCATGGCTTGTACCCCGGTTTCCTTGATTACAAGGCCAAAGGTGCTGACACAAAGTTTAACCGCAAAAACCAAGATGCACAAACCAACAATCACAGAAACCAGCAACTCGAACAAATAACTGAGTTCAAACATCATATCCTGCAATTTTTTTCGCATGGCAATTCTCCTTTTTCCAAAAGACTTTTTCTGACAATATTTTACCATAGGTTCCCAAATCCGTCAATACAATAAAATTCCTCAACTATGGTAGCATAATTAAAAACTAAAAAACAGAGCAACCTTTCGATTGCTCTGTTTTGAAATTATTTTTAGAGTTCGGGCAGACTTGCTGCAGCCACAGACTGACCCACACGACGAGAACTCTCGTCAGGAATGTGGAGTTGAATCTTCTCAGCCAATTCAGGGAATTCCTTATCCAGAACCTCCTGTGCACGAGCCAAGAGAATGGTACCACCCTCGCCGGAGGTAACACGACCCATAATCAAAACGTGTTTGATATCATAGAACTCGGTGTAATACGCAATTGCATAACCGAAATATGCACCGATGGTGTCATAGATATCTGCCGCTCTCTGGTCACCTTCTGCCATCAAGCCCTGAACTACCTTTAACTTTTCTGCAGGAGAAAGACTCTCATCCAGTTCGATACCGGCATAGGGAGCCAGTTTGATAACGCCATCCTGAGAGAAGTATTTTACGCCACAGCCATAGTCACCGGACCACTCGTCCACCATAGCATCCTTGCAAGCATCTACCGGAACGAACGCTAACTCGTTCAACCAACCGGTGATATTGCCCTGAGGATCTACGTAACCGCCGGCTTCGGAAGTTCCCATTGCAACACCCAAAACTGCGTTATCGTTCAGGTCCATAGCACCTGCCAGAGCGGTAACGTCACCATCGTTTGCAACTTCGATGGGAATATCCGCACCGATTTCCTTGGCAACGTCCAGATACATATTCTTAACTTTCTTATCAAAGTCCTCATCACTTACTTTCAGGAAGAGGGATGCCACCATGATACGGTTGTCCACATAAACACCGGCACTGGAAACACCGATTGCATCAACTCTGGGCATATGAGATGCCGCAGTTTTCATTGCCTCTAAAATTCCCTCATAGTGATAATCAGGATCGGAGTTGGTCTTGGGGAACCATACTACCTCTTCGGAGTATACGCTCTCGCCATCGATTACCGCACTAACCTTTCGGTCACTACCACCTGCATCAAAACCGATTCTGCAACCGTCCAGATGTCTACCAATGGGAGCCGCCGCAGACTTATCTACAGGCGCATCCTTAATATCACGAATCTCAACTTCAAAAGAAGTTTCGTAAACACGTTCCATGAACTTCACATCGAAGTCACGAAGACCGCCGTAGGTGTAGGCTTCTTTGATTTTGTTACCTACCACTTCACTACCGGCAATGATTACCTTATAACCACCGGCAACCCACAGAAGGGACTTTACCATTCTCTCGATGAAGTCGAAGTTCTCCTCATCATGGCCGGTGCCATCTTGGAAGATTCTGGTCTTATAGGTTACCATATAACCTTTGTTTCTCTCGATACCAATGACCATATCCTGACCATTTTCTTTGGTAGCCTCGCGCATCTCACGGCACTTGAGCGCCAAGGGTGCAAACTGAGGATCCAATTTTGCCTGTACTTTACACTTCATATTTCACATTTCCTTTCATGATGGTTTTTTGTACATTAAATTCTGCATCGCAGATGATGATATCTGCGTCTTTGCCAATTTCCAAAGAACCCTTGGTTTTTTCCACACCAATGGTGGTGGCAGGATTCAAGGATGCACAATTCACACATTCCCAAAGGGGAACCTGAGAATTGGTATAGAGATTCCAAACACCCTTATTCAAGGGAAGAACGCTACCTGCTACAGTGCCGTCTTCCAAACGACACACAATGTCACGATAAACAATCTTCTGCCCACCCAAGGTATATTCACCATAGGGAAGTCCTCCTGCAGGGAGACAGTCGGTAATGATACAGAGTTTTCTTCCCTTTAACTTCCAGAGCATATCATAAAGCGCCGGAGAAACATGGAAGGCATCACCAATCAGTTCGCAACTCACATCAGCAGATAATGCCGCAGTAACCACACCCGGTGCCCGATGAGCCAGGGGAGTCATGGCATTGAACAGGTGCGTGGCATGCTTAACACCATTCTTGGTAGATTCCATAGCAGTCTCGTAATCCGCAGAAGTATGACCCATGGAAACCACCACATCAGTATCCCGAACCATCTTGCGAATTTCCGCAAAGTCCTCGGTGTCACACTCAGGTGCAAGGGTGATAATCTTGATAATATCTGCGTATTCTTTCACAAATGCCGCATCGGGCTTTAAGATATACTTTGCATCCTGAGCACCCTTCTTGGATTCGCTGATAAAGGGGCCCTCTGCATGGCATCCCAAGATTTCGCTACCCTCCCAGGATTTACTTTCTTCTTTCAGGTCACGGAGCACCTGCAAGGCTTTGGTAATCACCGCCATATCCTCGGTCATGGTGGTGGGGAGATAACCGGTAACACCATTGGCCGCAATACCTTTGGAGATGGTACGGATACTCTCTTCCTCACCATCACAGACATCCTTACCCAGATATCCGTGAATATGCAAATCAATCAGACCGGGGGATACATATCCACCCTTGGCATCGATGATTTCCGCATCAGCAGGAATCGCATCTGCCGAAACAATTCCCTGAATCACATCTGTATACAAAAGGGCATGATTTTCTAAGATTCCATCCTTTAAAATCAACTTCCCATTGATAATTGCTTTCATCATTTTTCCTCCTTTTGCCAATTTCAGTTTGCAAGAACTGTCAATCTTTCTTTACTATATCATAAAACTCCTCCCGATGCAATACAAAAATAAGAAAAAGTCATAGCAAAATGCTATGACTTTTGAATTAGATATCCTCTTTAATATAGTCAGGGGGCAACAACAACAGTTCAGGATTCTTCATATAATATTTAAAGAGTTTTATGGATGTGGCAAAATAGTAGCCATCACAAATTCTCTCGTCCAAAACAAAGCGCGTGGTAATGAAGTTCTTTGTCTCCACACTTCCATCGCTTTGAAGTTCACGAGCGGTCTCTTTTTTACCAATCGCCATAAACACTGATGTGGTGCCGAATTCATACAGATGATGATAAATGGAATTGATACCGATAGAGCCCACGTTGGTCACATAAACACTGGAATGAAACGGGCTGAGTCGATTGATGATTTTGGGCATCATACCAACCGCATCCAGATTACGCAGAGCCCACACGACGAATTTAAGAACAAACCCGGGCAGACAATTAAGAATCTTAACCAATGCGTCGGTTTCATTGCCCTTAGCATCTTCATCTTGACGTTTTGCTTCCGCCACCTGTTCGTTGAACCGCTCCGCCACCTCATACAGGGTATCTGTAGGGAGAAATCCCGGCATAACAACAGCCTCATCTGCGTCCTCACTGCGACTGGTCTTCACCATCAATGATGCCCGCAGATAGTTTCTGGCATATATCTTTCTTCCGCTGACAAAACGATTCAACCGAGGCTTTTGCGCAATGGTACGAACCAACGCCGCAACAAAAATGTGATAAGCAGAAAGACCCGGCATCTCCTTGCGATGATTCAGAATGAATTCACGTAGATGCGAAATATCAATCTTTTCCTCAAAAAACACCTGACAATCGAGTCTTGACCGCATAATATGCGGAATAACCCCAAACATAGGATCCCCGGAGCTGACCCTATATCCATCGTATCGGTCCCCCAACCGACGCTTACGCTTTACTCCTTGTTCCATACTACCTCCTATTTCCCGCAAAGCGGAAAAGTTTAGACAAGAAATTTATTAATTTGATATATTGTAACATAAATCCCCCATCATTTCAACAACTTTTTCGCATCCATGTTGCAAAAAGTGTTTTTTTGTGATATGATAGGGTCATTCATTATCATACACACAAAGTGAGGGACACTTTATGCTTGCTATCATTGATTACGGTGCAGGAAATCTGCGCTCGGTACAAAAGGCATGTGAACTTTTGGGTGCCGAGGCTGTCATCACATCCGACGCCTCTGTGATCCAACAGGCAGATCATGTGATTCTACCCGGCGTAGGCGCTTTTGGAGACTGTATGCAAAGCCTTCGAAACGCCAACCTCATCGAAACTGTAACCAAAGCTGCACAAAGCGGCAAACCATTCCTTGGCATCTGCCTTGGGATGCAACTTTTATTTGAATCCAGCGAAGAAACACCCGGCGTTCCCGGTCTTGGCATCTTCCAAGGAGAGATTGTTAAAATCCCCAAACAGGAAGGCTATAAAATCCCCCACATGGGTTGGAACTCCTTATCCTTTCCTAAAGAGACGCCTCTTTTCCAAGGCCTTCCCCACAACCCCTTTGTTTACTTTGTGCATTCCTTTTATGCAAAGCCGAAGGATACTTCCATTGTTGCCGCCACCACCGATTACTGTGGCGAGTTAACTGTGGCCATCCAAAAAGACAATATCTTTGCCACCCAGTTCCATCCGGAAAAGAGCGGTGATGTAGGTCTTTCTATTTTAAAGAATTTTCTTGATGCAAAGGGGGACTTCTGATGTACGCAAAACGAATCATTCCCTGTCTGGACATCCATGATGGGCGGGTAGTAAAAGGCGTTAACTTCGTCAATCTTCGAGATGCAGGTGACCCCGTTGAGGTTGCGAAAATCTATAACGAAGCAGGGGCCGACGAGTTGGTCTTTTTGGACATCACCGCCACCCACGAGGCTCGCTCCACCGTGGTGGACTTAGCACGTCGGGTTGCAGAGACTGTCTTTATTCCCTTTACCATCGGCGGCGGCATCCGCACCGTAGAGGATTTTCGTCTTTTGTTAAAGGAAGGTGCAGATAAGATTTCCATCAACTCCTCTGCTATTCGAAACCCTCGACTCATCAGCGACGCCGCAGACAAGTTCGGACGGCAATGCGTGGTAGTTGCCATTGATGCCAAGCGTCGGGAGGACGGTAGCGGATTTAATGTATTCATCAACGGTGGTCGTATCGACACAGGGATGGATGCCTTGGAATGGGCAATGAAAGCCGACGAACTGGGTGCAGGCGAGATTCTTTTGACTTCCATGGACTGCGACGGAACCAAAGCCGGTTACGACTTGGAACTGACCCGTTTGATTTCGGATCATGTTTCTGTTCCCGTCATTGCATCAGGCGGTGCCGGAACCATGGAGCATTTCAAGGATGCCCTTACCGAGGGCAAAGCCGATGCAGCTCTTGCAGCATCCCTCTTCCACTTCCGGGAAATTGAAATCAATGATTTGAAAGAATATCTCCACAAGGAGGATGTTCCTGTAAGATTATAATTTGAAAATGATAAAGCGGAAACAAAAATGTTTCCGCTTTTTGCTTGTAATCATAATCAGTCGTTTTATCTTCCAATTGGGTTGTAGAGGAGCAAG
>JAZRQC010000040.1:0-3625 GCA_045649565.1 Ructibacterium sp. | reverse complement strand
GACCACAAGGGTCTTTGCATTGGATGGAGCGCCCGTCACGCTGACGGAAACACCGTCTGCGCTGATGGAAGCTGTTCCGTTTTTAACCTCAGCTACATAGGCTCCCTCAACGGTGGTGATATATTTCACCGTTACATTATTTTCTTTTTCTTCTTCTGCTGCAAAGGCGGGAATACTCATGGAACACACAAGCACGACCGCCAACAGCGCTGCTAATAATCGTCTCATGTCTTATTCCTCGCTGATGGTTGTATTGAGAGATACAGCCCCTTCGGAATAATAGGTGTCGGGCTGATATGCCATGATCTTCAATACGATGGGTTTTCCTGCTTTCGGAACATTGTCAAGTTCCACGGACTGCACATATTCGCCGGGTTTGATGATGCCCGTTTCGCCAAGGGTGTTGCCTTTTTCGTCAAGCACACGGACTTTCAACCAGACGGTATTGCTGACCGGATTTGTGAGCCAAACGTCGGCGGTGTTTCCTTTCGGAATAAACTTGCCACAAATTCCTGCTTTATAAACCTTTGCGTCAAGCTCCTGCCAGCCCAAGCCCTCGGGAACAGCGGGAGAGCCGACCACAGCGGCACCATCAAAGGGCGGCGGGGTAAATTCTCCCATTTCCGTTTGAACCTCCTGCCGTGTCAATGCAAAGATCATCACGGCAAGGGAAACAGCGCACAGCACAGCCGCCAGAGGTAATATGTAATTTTTCTTTTGCTTTTTCTTCAAAGCGGTTATGCTCCTTTCGCTTACTCTTATCAGTAAGCACAAATCCCTTTATGCTCACTGTTAAAAGGTCAAGGCGGGACGGGTTGCCCCGCCTTGACAGAAGGATTGTTATTCGCTTTCTTCGTATCTGCTAATGATGACCGTTACTTTACCGATCTTGGTTCCTGCGGGGATAGCCTTGTCAGGCTTGCCGTATAGATTCAGTTCCCAGTCTCCGGCATGTCCAGAGTTAAGGGGCATAGACATACCGTAACCGTTGATCGATTCGTAACCCTCATAAGGAGTGTATACAAGCTCTACCCATAGATCTGCTTCGCCGGTGTTTTCGACAAAAACTACATTTGCATATTGCTCACAAGTCCAGCCGTTTTCTTCGGTTGCACCTTCGGCAACAGTATCATCGTAGGTGAAGCTCATGCTGCCCCAAGTGAGTGTAACAGAAGCAACAGGCAGTGCCTCAAAGACAACAGTAACCGTTACATCAGATGCAGGCATCATGAATTTGTAAGTACCGCTTACCGCACCAGTTTCCGTAAATTCCACAGTGTTATCCTCGGCATCCTTCACGGTTACGCTGCCGATCTTATAACCGGTGGCGAGGGTTACGGTCAGAGTAACGGTCTCGCCCTCGGTAGCGGTCTGCTTATCAGAAGTGACGGTTCCGTTTTCAGTCTCGGCAATGGTAATGCTGTGAGGGACCTTCTTAAAGGTTACACTTACGGTAACTTCGGCATCGGGCATTACGAAGGTATAGGTTGTATCATCAACCTTGGTAACTTCAACAGCACCATCATTGACAGTCAGAGCATCCAACTCATAACCCTCGGCAGGATCGACAGTCACTGTGACAGTTGTGCCTGCGGTTGCAGTCTGCATATCTGCAGAAACAGAACCATTTTCAGAATCGTTGACGGTGAGATTGTATTTCGGCGCATACTTAAAGGTTGCGCTTACGGTAACAGCCTTTGCAGGCATAGTGAACTGATTGTTCTCCACGGGTACATTGCTGCCGTCTGCATCGGTAACGGTTATGGACTCCAGTGCATAGCCCTCGGCAGGGGATACATTCAGAGTGACGGTCTCGCCAGCAATTGCATATTCCTTCGCAGTAACGGAGCCGTTTTCAGAAGCATTGACAGTGACATAATAAGACTGTTTCACTTCGGCTCTGACTGCTTTACTCCATGTGATACCGCCATCGTTGGAGTATTGGTATTCAACCCAACTTCCATCGCGCATGCCGGTCCAACCAACTTCAAAACCATAGTCTATGATGTCTTCAAGCGGAAAATCCCACTCTCCCGTAGTGTAGTGATTTTCCTTTACCATCAGAAGCGTATTGTCTTTTTCGAGATACTCCAAATTCTTGCCGGTAATCTGAAACTCTGTATCTGCGCCATAGTGATTGGGAGGAATGATAACCGTATAAGTATTGGTGCTTTCATCATAGGTATAGATTTCATCACTGATATAAGTAAATCCTGTGTACGCAATTTCGGGGTTGAAAGTGCCGCTGACTTCGCCCTCGGTGTTGCCGGTAACTTCCGCCGCCATAGCAGGCATGGACAGAGAGAACAGCATGACGAATGTCAGAAGGAATGCAAAAAATTTCTTCATAATAGGTTCTCCTTTCGGGTTGTAATCTCATTGAATGGTGACGGTAATGGATGCAACCTTGATACCGTTCTCGGTAACGGTGCTGTTAGGCTTGCCGGATACCTTAATCGTTCCGGTCACGCTTGCCGCACCGTCCACATTTCCGACTTCGCCCGCTGCCAGAGTAGCGTTGCCGCCTGTCAGAGACACATCCACGCCGGTTCCGTCAACGGGAGTAATGGACATGGACACGGCAACGGATACGTTGGAATGGTTTGTGACCGTAACCGTGGATTCGGTTTTATCCCAACTGCCGGTGGTTGTGGTGTCATAGGTATGAGTGTCGGGGTTCCAGACCTTTGTGATGGTCTCGGAGTATGTAAAAGTCAGATCGCCCCAGTTCAAATCTACGTTGTAGATTGGCTGTTCGCTTTCGTTCTGCTCATACTTTGCCGTGACATCCTTGCTGCCACCGAGATCGGAAGCAAAGGCGGTAACACTCAAACTCATGACCATTGCCAGCGCCATCAAAATTGTGATGATTCTTTTCATTGCATTTTTCTCCTTTCTTCCGATTTTTTATCCAACCACGTTGATCGTGATGGGAATTTCCGTGTTGACCATGGATTTTTCTCCGCTGGTCTGATCGTAGTAGAGGACAATGAACTTGCCCTCATAGCCGCCGGGCTGGAGCATTTTTTCTGCTCCCTCCAACAAATTCAGCAGCTTCACTTGATTGCCGGGAGACAGCGTTCCCGACTGGAGGATGACAGTGTCCTGAATTACAATCTGGAGCACCATGTCTTGGTTTGACTTGCCGGGGTTTGCGAAGTAAAGACCTGCCGCCTTGTCGCTTATATCAATCGTGACCTCGTTGGAGTAGGTAAGGCTCACAGCACCGCCGCCTTCCGGGTTTTCCATCTTGTCGCCCGTATCATCGGGGATGGTCTCGGCGTTTTCTTCTTTATTCTGCGGTGCGTAGTCGGGAGCTAAGATGACCTTGTTGCTGTCATCCGGTTCTCGCAAAAACAGCGCCCACATCGTAACACCGAGAGCTGCAACGGTTATCAGAGCAAGGATCGCTATGATGATCGTTGTCTTGTTCAGTTTTTTGTTTTGGTTCATAGGTAAATCTCCTTGGCACGTTGTTTGCACACCGGTTTAACCGATTGCTTGCTTTCTTTTAAGCAAATCGAATAGGGCTTGCTCTGTAGTTTGGTCTACATACTCTCTGAATTTCTTTAAGGTATCCATGCCAAGTGCCTTATAGTTCATAGAAAGCACTTTCTTGATTTTT
>JAZRQC010000039.1:0-10081 GCA_045649565.1 Ructibacterium sp. | reverse complement strand
AAGGCGCTCTTTTTTATTTTACTGTCACTACCCAATCCAGTTCATCTGCCAAAGTACCATTTTGGATACCGGTGATGGTATCGAAAATTCTCTGGGTTACTTCACCGATTTGGTTGTTGTTGATGCTCATTACGTGGTCACCCCAACGAAGTTCACCAACGGGAGAGATGATTGCCGCGGTACCTGTACCGAAACATTCCTCCAGCTTGCCGTTCTGGTATGCTTCGTAAACTTCCTGAATGGAAATCTTCCGCTCGGAAACGGGAACGCCCCACTTCTTAAGAAGTTCAACGGTGGACATTCTGGTAATACCGCTCAGGATACTTCCACTGAGCATAGGAGTTACAACCTCGCCATCAATCTTAAAGAAGATGTTCATAGCGCCAACTTCTTCGATATATTTCTGTTCTACACCATCCAGCCAAAGAACCTGAGAATAGCCACGTTCGTGTGCAATCTCCTGCGCCTTGATACTGCTTGCATAGTTACCGCCGGTCTTGGTGAATCCGGTACCGCCTCTTACGGCACGAACATAAGAGTCTTCCACGTAAATCTTAACGGGAGCCAAACCCTCGGGATAGTACAGACCACTGGGAGAACAGATGATGATAAACTTATAGGTATCAGAAGGCTTTACACCAAGATACTCATCAGTTGCAATGATGAAAGGACGAATATACAAAGATGCACCTGCCTGCTCAGGAATCCATTCCTGATCCAGCTCTACCAACTGCTTGAGGGCTTCTACACAGAAATCTACATCCAACTGAGGAATTGCCAGACGCTCTGCAGAAACATTCAATCTTTCAAAGTTCTTATAAGGACGGAACAACCGAACTTCGCCATCCTTGGACTTGTACGCCTTCAAACCCTCGAAGATCTCCTGCGCATAGTGGAACACCATTGCAGAGGGGTCCAGTTCCAGCGGACCATAAGGAACGATGCGAGCATCATGCCAGCCTTTTCCTGCGGTATAGTCCATCACAAACATATGATCGGAGAAAAACTTACCAAAGGGCAGGTTTTCCATGGTGGGCTTTGCTTTGGGTGCAGTTGTTTTCTGAATTGTAATATTCAACTGATTCAACCTTCTTTCTTAAAATTCATAACAAATTTCCATATTTGTTCCAGTATAACACAGAAATTTTCAAATTTCAATATCTAATCTTGACAAATTCCGCACAATTTTGCCTTGACTTTCTCTACACATCTATATTATAATTAATAGTTAAGAAAGCTTTTCGGCTTCTTGGATTTCTGTTTGAACAATATGACGAGGTGAGGTTATGATACCAAACATATTAACCACCGTCAGGTTAATTCTGATTCCCATTTTTGCCTATTTGGTATTGGGAGCCAAAGAATTTCCTGCCGCGGCTATGATTTTCCTTTTCTCGGGAATCACCGATGTGGTAGACGGCTATATTGCACGTCACTTTCATATGATTACTAATTTTGGCAAAATCTACGATCCCTTTGTGGACAAGTTGATGCAACTTACTGCTTTGGTTTGTCTTTGCCTTTCAGAGATTCTTCCCTTTGGCTTGGTCGCTCTGATTCTGTGCAAGGAATTAGCTATGATTATTACCGGCGGCATTTTGTACCTGAAGAAAATCGTGGTATATTCCCGTTGGTACGGAAAAGTCACCACTGTCATTCTTTACACCATTGTGGTTATTATGATTCTGTGGCGTCCCATTCCAACAACCTGGTCCATGATCCTATGTGGCATTCTTGCCTTTTCCATGTTGGTTTCGGGTGCCGCATATCTGATTGATATCATCCGACATTATGACGATAAACGCGTTGAAGAATAGAAAAAAGGCTCTGCATACACAGAGCCTTTTTTTATTTCATAATCTTGGTTGCATCCACAATCAGTTGTGCCGCACCCTCAATGCCAAGTTTTGAGGTGTTTACAGACAAATGATAGTTGTTCACATTACCCCATGTCTGACTGGTGTAGAAGTTGTAAAAGGAACCACGTCGCTTATCCGTCTTTTTGATGGTTGCCGCAGCCTCCTTTTCACTGAGGTTATGCAGTTCGCAAACACGCTTGATTCTGCAATCCTGCTCCGCATGAACAAATACGTTCATGAGATTGGGTTGCTCCCTCAGGATATAGTCTGCACATCTGCCTACTACCACACAGGACCCCTTCTCAGCAAGACCTCGGATTACCTGAGATTGTACACGGAACAATCCGTCCGAATTAAACACGTCTCCGTATCGGTAATAAGATCCGTTTCCTGACTGAATTCCCATAACCAAAGAATAAAGCAAGCTATTGGAGGACATATCCTCGATTCCTTCAAACAATTCCTCGGAAAGGCCACTCTCCTTAGCCGCCAGAGCAATTAACTCCTTATCATAAAAGCTGATACCCAGCATTTCTGCAACTTTTCTTGCAACTTCCCGTCCACCGGAACCAAACTGACGGCCAACGGTAATAACCATTTTTTCTGCCATATACAAACCTCCTTTTTTTCTTATTATACCACATTTTCGGTAAAATGGGAATGTTTTTTTCTCAGAAAGAGCGTGGCATATTCCACAAACTTTTCTATGAATTTTTATGGCATTTGATAAAGAGACATTTTGCTGACGCCCGGATAATAATGGAGAAGAATCTCCTGATATTCCTTTCCTTCCTCTGCCATTCCTCGCGCACCAGCCTGACTCATTCCCACACCATGACCGTTCCCCCTCACATCAAAAACGGCCTGACCATCTCGATACTCTAAGGAAAAGTTTCTGCTGCGAAGTCCAAATGCCTCCACCATTTCCTGACCGGAAAACTTTTCTCCAAATATGGTAATTGACTTAACCGCTCCTGCATCCGAATGTTCGGAAGATAACGTCTGATTCTCTAATGCATCAGGCAATGTCAGTTCCGGTCTCAATCCACGAATCACTGTCAAAAAGGCATCTTTGGGGTAAAACACACGGCTTTGAAACCCATCCGCTGTCGCATCCCAAGAACTATCCACCGACATTAGATACGGAATTTCCACACCCCAAATATCCTGCACATTTTCAGTCTTTCCGCCACTGATTTTATGAAAATATGTCTTGGCAACCCGATTATCATAGGTCAAATACTCCCCACGAGTCTCCTCCACCGCTTTCCTGACTTGTGCAATGTATTCTTTATCTGTTTCTTCCTCAATAGACGTATAACTGCGACAATGCATGAAATCATCACACAACGTGGCACCATGATGGCCTTCAACAGAATCTTTCTCCATGTATTCCGCTATTTTACTCAACATAAAGCTCCTTGTTGCCACAGCCTGTGCCTTTATGGCCTCAAGAGGGAATTGCGGTGTCAATTCCGATGCCACCATGCCTGCAACGTACTCCTCAAAGTCTACTTCTTCTGTTTTTTGTGTTGCCGTACGATAAATGGTAATCTTGTACGGGTCCTGAAAACGCCCCTCGGTTACCCTATCTCCGCCACCGGATTTTGGTTCCATAACCGGAATCACCTCCTCGGTTTCTCCCATGGAAACAAGCGGTACCACCACAACGGGTATGACCAACATCAAAACACAAAGCATCACCGCACTTAAAAACAATCGTTTCATCTCTTCTTCCCCTTTCTTTACGGCTTGTCTTTTGCCCTTTTCTATACTTACGAAAAATTTTCCTGAATTATGCTTGACAATTCAAAAAACTTGTACTATAATATTTGAGTTATTAATATCCTTACTCTTGCGAAAGCGCAAGGGTCAAAGTCCAGAAGGAGGTGACTGAATCATGGCAGAAGCAATCAACAAGTACGAAACTATCTTCGTGGTTGATGCAACCAAGACCGAAGAGGAAATTACCGCTTTGGTTGAGAAGTTCAAGTCATTGATCGAAAAGTACGGTGAAATCGAGTCCGTAGATGAATGGGGCAAGAGAAGACTGGCTTATCCGATCAACGATCTGACAGAAGGCTATTATGTTTTGGTTAACTTTAAATCAAAACCTGATTTCCCTGTTGAACTGGAGCGTGTCTACGGTATTACCGACGGTATCATCCGTGACATCGTAGTAAGACGTGAGGAGGACTAATCAATGATTAACAAAGTAATTTTGATGGGCAGACTCACACGTGACCCGGAGTTGCGCCATACCGGTGCAGGAACTCCCGTCTGCAGTTTTTCCATTGCTGTTGATAACGGCTTTGGTGAACGTCGGCAGACTGACTTTATCAACATTGTCGCTTGGAACAAGACTGCTGAATTTGTCAGCAACTACTTCGAGAAGGGCAAGATGATTATTGTCATCGGTCGTATTGCGACCAGAACCTGGGAAGGTCAGGACGGAAAGAAGAATTATGCAACCGAGGTTGTGGCAAGTGAGGTTAGCTTCGGCGAAACCAAGCGTGCTCAGGATGGCGGCGCATCTTATGGTGGCGGCGCACCTGCAGCAGCACCTGCTCCTTCGGCTCCCGCATTTCCTGATAGTCCGGCAGATGACGCTTTTACTCCTCTGCTTGACACCGACGATGATCTTCCGTTTTAATTTTGATTGATAAGGAGGCAAATCTCATGGCTGAAGAAAGAATGAACGACAGACCCAGAGTTAGACGTGCAAAGAGAAAAGTTTGTGCGTTCTGCGTGGATAAAGTTGAACATATCGATTACAAGGATGTGGCAAAACTGAGACGGTACGTGACCGAGCGTGCTAAGATTCTTCCCAGAAGAATCAGCGGTTGTTGCGCAAAGCATCAGAGACAGTTGACCGTTGCTATTAAGAGAGCAAGACAGGTTGCACTGATGCCTTACACTTCTGACTAATGCAAACATGAAAAGGCGTGAACCATTCGGTTCACCCCTTTTTTGTTTTACATATTATTATTTTTGCTTGTAACTGCTTAAAAAATCACTAAGTTTATCCATAGCGTTTTCTAACACTTCCACACGGGGAAGATAAACCACCCGAAAATGATCCGGATCCTTCCAATTGAACCCTCTGCCATGAAGAAGGAGAACCTTTTTCTCTCGTAAAAAATCTAATACGAACTGCTCATCATCCTTGATATTAAATTTTTTTATATCAATTTTGGGAAAAACATAAAATGCCGCTTTAGGTTTTACCAATGAAATTCCCGGAATATCACTTAACGCCTTGTATACATACTCTCTTTGCTCGTAGAGTCTGCCACCGGGAGCAATATAATTTTTTACGCTTTGATATCCGCCCAAAGCTGTCTGCACTACAGACTGTGCCGGAACATTAGAACAAAGACGCATATTAGAGAGCATGTTGATTCCTTGCATATAATCTTTCGCGATTTCCTTATTTCCACTTAAAATCATCCATCCAACACGGAATCCTGCGATCATATGAGATTTTGAAAGACCGCTAAATGTCACACAAAAGAGATCCGGCGCCAATGAAGCAATCGAAACATGTTCTTCTCCTTCTAAAACAAGACGATCATAAATTTCATCCGAAAAAATTATTAAGCGATTCTGTCTTGCTATCTTTACAATTTCTTCTAATACTTCCTTCGGATATACAGCACCTGTCGGATTATTAGGGTTAATAATTACAATGGCTTTGGTTTTATCCGTAATCTTGCTGCGAATATCATTCAAATCCGGATACCACTCCGCCTGCTCATCACAAACATAATGGATTGCTTTTCCACCGGATAAGGTCACACATGCCGTCCATAGAGGATAATCAGGCATTGGAATCAAAACCTCATCGCCGTCATTTAAAAGGGCTGACATAGATAAATTAATGAGTTCACTCACACCGTTTCCGGTATAAATATCTTCAACAGTCACATTTGGAATATTTTTTAACTGGGCATACTGCATAATGGCTTTTCGTGCTGAAAAAAGTCCTTTGGAACTTGAATACCCCTCACATTCCGTTAGTTGATGTCGCATATCATAAATAACTTCATCCGGCGCCTGAAAGCCAAACGGTGCAGGATTTCCAATATTTAATTTTAGTACATTCGTACCATTTGCTTCCATCCGATCCGCTTCTTCCAATACCGGACCGCGTACATCGTAAAGTACATTTTCAAGTTTTGTAGATTTTTTAATCTGGTGCATCTTATCTTCTCCTTAATTTTTTTGCTTCTAGCTTTTATTTTACAACTTTTTTCGGTTTAAGTCAACTTTTTTCGGTTTTAGTCAACTTTTACCCACTCTTTTAGTAGATTTTTCTGTCTTTTTTATATTTCTCAAGATTTATTTCTGTCCCTTGCTGTTGTCGGAAAACAATACCAAGCACAAAAAGGGTGAACCGATTGGTTCACCCTTTTTTTCTTTTCTCTTTTTTATTCCATGTTCTCGGAGAATACTGTCATTCTTCCATTCATCACCGCATCCACAAATTCCCGCTCCGAGCAAATGGGTTCCTCCGAACACATTCCTGCAAGTTCTTTCTTTTGACTGCCGATGTGGTTGTCCGTCCCTGCAAAATGAAGTAACCCGTACTGCTCCGCATAATGCTTTGCCATTTGGTTTTCCAAGGGCTTTCTGCAAGCGTTTATTACCTCTACTCCATGCACACTCCGAGGAAACAGTCGAATATGGTCAATATAGGAATCCTCTCGATAGGGATGCGCCTGAATCACCAACGCTCCGCACTCCATTAAGTAGGCCATCTCTTGGCTTTTGCGCATCTCCATAATTTGCGGATTTGCCAGATACCACTCCTTGTCTAATCCGTAAACAAGAAAATCCGTACCTGCATAGGTCATTTCCACACCACAGAATACCTTGATTCCGATTTCCTCCGCCATGGCAAGTCCTGCTTCGTAATCGGAAAAATAAAACTGAATCCGCTCCTCGTAGGGCAAGTTTCCGTCTATATTGATGTGTCCGTCCAGAAAATGATTGGTGATAAAAACTCCATCATAGCCCAAGGAGGCATAATATTCTAATGACTCTCGCACTGTAGCCTTTCCGCACTTGCTGACAGGACTTGTGTGCAGATGTGTTTCGTATCGGTACATGGTATATCCTCTTTTCTACCTTTCCCCTATTCTTCTATTCTGCATGGGTTATTATTGTTCCTTATGCGCTACTTTGCCTTAATAAGTCTTTTCCTTGAAATAACAGAATTGAACACCAAAGATATCAAAACGGTAATAACAAATATTATCACAGGCTTTAACCACAGATATAACCCCATGGTTTCCAAAACCGTCATGGCAAGAATATCACCTATCATCACATGAACCAGATAAACATTGGTACTTGTTTGCCACAAGGCAACCAGTTTCGGACAATAGTTTTGTTCCTTTCCTTTCAAAGCAATGACAAAGAATGCAAAGGCAAGCACAACCGATCCTATGTACAATTCTTCCGCCCAGTCAATGTTACACATCACAACGGCATCCAAAATACCGATTACCACCAAAATCGCAAGCATCCCTGTGGATACCGATTTTAAAATAGCATTTTCCTTCTTGTTTATCAATCGTCCTAACACAAAGAAAGGAAATCCCATAAACAAGAAGTTTCTCAGTATATAGTTCTTATGTAGTATTTCAGGTGTTTCTACTCCTGCTACCGAAAGACCCATTCCCAAAGCAAGGTTTATCAACAAGAGAAGAATGGCAACCGCATATACTGTGGTTTCTTTTATCTTCAACCTAACCACAAGGTACTGCATCCCATAAACATAGATCAGTGCCCCCAGAAACCAAAGATGCATGGCGGTAATGGACTCATTAAAGAACAACACCTTTGATGTGTATTGAATCCGAAAATAGGTAGACACATACCATACTGCCTCCTGATACTGACCCTGAAACACCATGGTCAGAATACGAAAACAGAAATAAATCACAACTGCACAAAAATAGATTTTGGCAATATGCCATATGCTGTGTTTCAGTTTTTTATTATCATTGTGATTGGAATAATATCCGGATATCATAAAAAAGACAGGTACTGCAAAACGAGCCATTACCGTCATAAACTCCCCTACTCTACCGGGGAATTTAAAATGGATACAAACAATCATAAAAGATGCAATAAACTTTAACAAATCCAAGGAATAATTCCGTTTTTTCTCATTTGGGATAAAATGTTCCATATACTTTATCTCTTTCTTTCGGTTTAAACACTACATCATATTGACCGGATTCACATCAATCACAAGACGGTTCTTGCCTCGCATAGCGTTATGCTCTTCGTTGATTTCACGGAGGATAGGCAGAAATTGTTCCGCATTTTCCACCTTAATCAAAATCCGATAGCGGTAGTTATTCTTGATTCGTGCAATGGGTGCAGGAGCCGGTCCAATGACCTTTATCATAGGAAGCTCCGCATTTTTCAGCATCCCAAAGATATTCCCGATTTCTGTCTTGACCGCTTCCTCCTCTTCACCGGAAACCAGCAAGTAGAGAAAATCACAGAAGGGCGGATACTGCATCCGCTTGCGATACTGAATTTCGTTCCGATAGAATGCATCATAGTTCTGGGCTCTTGCAAAACAGATGGTGCTATTGTCCGGTTGGTAGGTCTGTATTACCGCTCTACCAGTCAAATCACCTCTGCCTGCCCGACCACAGACCTGCGTAATCAGGGAGAAGCACCGCTCACCACTTCGGTAATCGTCCACACACAAAGAACTGTCTGCCGCCAGAACACCTACCAAGGTCACATCGGGGAAGTCCAGTCCTTTGGTTACCATCTGGGTACCCAAAAGAATGTCCGCCTCATTGTTCCGAAACCTTGTCAAAATGGCCTCATGTCCGCCCTTTTGAGAGGTAGTGTCAAAATCCATTCTTAAAATTCTTGCCTCTGGGAAAAGTTGATTGAGCTCTGCCTCAATCTTCTGGGTTCCCGTACCGAAGAACTTTACGAACTTGGAGCCGCAGGTGGGACAAACAGTCACGTTATCCTGAGTATAACCACAGTAGTGACAAGCCAGTTTATCGGTGTTGCGATGGTAGGTCATTGCAATACTGCAATGGGGGCATTCCATCACTTGTCCACATTCCCGACAAGACACAAAGGTATTGAATCCACGTCGGTTCAAAAACAAAATAGTCTTTTCTCCCCGTTCCAGATTCCGACGGATTTCGTCTTGAAGTCGAATACTGATAGGGGACATATTATGGTAATCGAAAAGTTCACTCCGCATATCCACAATTCGGGTAGCAGGCAGGTCGTTTTCGTTATATCTCTTTTCCATACGGAAGAGTTTATATCTTCCGTTCTCTGCTCGATGGAAGGATTCCACCGAAGGCGTTGCCGATGCCATAAGAACAGTGGCACCGTGCTTTCTGCCCCGATAGATTGCCACATCACGAGCATGGTATCGGGGTGCAATTTCAGACTTATAACTGCTTTCATGTTCTTCATCCAGAATAATAATTCCGATATGTTCAAAGGGAGCAAAGATAGCGCTTCTGGCACCAACTACCACATTAACCTCGCCCCGACGCATCTTCTGCCATTGGTCGAACCGCTCCCCTTGGGAAAGTCCACTGTGCATCACCGCCACATCGGTGCCAAACCGACTGACAAACCGCTCTACCATCTGTGGGGTGAGGGAGATTTCGGGAACCAGCATAATCGCTTGCTTTCCCTGATCAATACAGGTTTGAATTGCCTGCAAAAACACCTCGGTTTTTCCGCTGCCCGTTACCCCGTGAAGAAGGATTTCCTCATGGAGGTTATGGGCGATATTCCGATTCAGGTAGTCAATAATAGGTTTTTGTTCCTCGGTGGGGGTGTACGCCTGACTTTTTTGGTATTTCTCCGCATCATAAGCTTCCCGCTCCACCTTTTCCCGATAGACCGAGACAATCCCCTTGTCGCATAAGGTTTTTAAAGAGGCATAGTTTCCCTCGGAAATCATCACCAAATCAGCGGTGGTCAAATCATCGCAATCACACAAGGTAAGCACCAGATTTGCCTGCGCTGTGGCTCGCTTTGCCATCAACTCATCCGCCAGAGCATAACCTTCTTCGGCACTGCAGTTGAGTCGAGCCTTGCGGACATACTTCACCGAGACGCTCTCGTCAATGGTCTCACGTATCTCAATCACACCGAGGCCTTCCAAAGCTTTTGCCACTGACAAGATACTACGCTTGGAAAGTGCCGCCTCC
>JAZRQC010000038.1:0-15823 GCA_045649565.1 Ructibacterium sp. | reverse complement strand
GTGAGGGTGGTAGAACCGTTGGTTCCGGTGTCGTAACCGAAGTAATCAAATAAGACTCTTTTCAAAAAGACCTGCTGATTTCAGCAGGTCTTTTTTTGTACAGTCGTGCTTGAAAATTTGCGATCTTGGCTCGTGACATCGGCTTGGCAAGACAGTTATGTACACAAAGTACACGCCTGCCTTGCCAAGCCTCGCCCCAAACCAATCTCATCAAATTTTCTGCGCACTCATTATGTGAAAAATCCTGCGGGTCATTGGTGAATGACCCCTACAATCAAAACGATAAACTATCCGGGAATTATCGTAGGGGAGGGGCTTGCTCCTCCCGTGAAAATCTTATCACAAATCTCTGCTGGCGGACAGAGTCGTCCGCCCCTACCGCTTGTAATATTTCAAAAAAACAAAAGAATTTCATGATACCCTCTTGCAAGGTTGAAGCTTTTTGTATATAATAAAAGATAGTGTTTGAGAAAAAGGGGTGGCAATGGTGAATAGAATTGGTTTTGATAATGAAAAATATCTGTTGATGCAATCAGAACACATCAAGGAACGCATTTCACAGTTTGGAGGAAAACTCTATCTGGAATTTGGAGGAAAACTCTTTGATGATTATCATGCATCTCGTGTCCTGCCCGGATTCCAGCCGGACAGTAAACTTCGTATGCTCCTGCAATTAAAGGAGCAGGTGGAAATCGTCATTGCCATCAATGCGGCAGACATTGAGAAAAACAAACTTCGTGGTGATTTGGGTATCACATATGATATGGACGTGATTCGTCTGATCGATTGTTTCCGTACCATTGGTCTCTATGTGGGAAGCGTGGTTCTCACCTTCTTCCAAGGCCAGCCTGCGGTGGAGGCATTCCAAAAGCGGTTAGAGAATCTGGGTGTCAAGGTTTATCGTCATTACCCCATTGCGGGATACCCTTCGGACATTGCCACTATTGTCAGTGATGACGGTTATGGCAAAAATGAATATATCGAAACACAACGTGACTTGATTGTGGTGACCGCTCCCGGCCCCGGTAGCGGTAAGATGGCAACCTGTATGTCTCAGCTGTATCACGAACAAAAGCAGGGAATTCAGGCGGGGTATGCTAAGTTTGAAACCTTCCCAATCTGGAACCTGCCTCTCCAACATCCTGTAAACCTTGCCTACGAGGCGGCAACAGCGGATTTGGATGACGTGAATATGATTGACCCATTCCATTTGGAAGCCTATGGTGAAACCACAGTAAATTATAATCGTGATGTGGAAATCTTCCCGGTGGTTACTGCCATTTTTGAGAAGATTATGGGCGAATGCCCTTACAAATCACCTACCGATATGGGTGTTAATATGGCAGGTAACTGCATTGTGGATGATGAGATTACCTGTGCGGCATCCAAACAAGAGATACTTCGTCGGTACTATACAGCCCTCTGTGATCAGAGAAAGAGCGGTATGGGTCAGGAAGTGGTTTTAAGACTGGAACTTTTGATGAAGAAGGCGGGAATCACCACCTTGGACAGACCGGTAATCGCTCCGGCTTTGCAGAAGGCGGCGTTAACCGGTGCTCCGGCAGCGGCGATGGAACTTCCTGACGGACAGTTAATTACCGGTAAGACTTCGGAATTGTTGGGTGCATCTGCGGCATTGCTCTTAAATGCCCTCAAGACCTTGGCGGGGTTGAGTGACGATATCCATTTGATTTCTCCCACGGTTATCGAACCCATTCAGCATTTGAAGGTAGACCATCTGGGAAATCGAAATCCCAGATTGCATACGGATGAGACCTTGATTGCACTTTCTATCTGTGCGGCAACGGATAGCAATGCGGAAAAGGCCATGGAGCAACTGGACAAGCTTCGTGGTTGTGAGGTGCATTCCTCGGTTATTCTTTCCTCTGTGGATGAAAAAGTATTCCGCAGATTGGGAATCCACCTGACTTGCGAGCCGTCATATCAGTCGGCATCGGAACCGGGACAAGAAGACTTTGAATAAAAAGATGGGCTAACCTGGTGGTTAGTCCATCTTTTTATTCGTACAGTCGTGCTTGAAAAATTGCGACCTTGCTTCGTGATATCGGCTTGGCAAGCCAGTCACATACACAAAGTATCGTTCTGCCTTGCCAAACCTCGTCCCAAAGCAATCTCATCAATTTTTCTGCGCACTCGTATTGCGATATATTATCTGGATAACATCGTAGGGGAGGGGCTTGCTCCTCCCGATACCGGTAACGGAACGAGCAAGCCCATTTCTTACAATCGAGATAATTTGACGAAATACTCCTTGTTATCGGCAAGGTTTTATTTCATCAATCAAACCAATGATATAATCGGCGGAAACATTGTAGAGGTCACAAAGGATTGCCAAGTCCTCAATCTTAAGTTCTGCCCTTCCGGTTTCAATATGGTTGTAGCCCTGTTGAGATTTCTTGATAAACTCGCCAACATAGGCTTGGGTATAATCGTGGTCTTCCCGCAAATTTTTTAATCTCGTTCTATAATCCAATTGAGTTCATCCCCCTCTGTTAGTATGCTTTAAGCAGAGAGTAACATACTCAAATACTGAGTATTGACATTTACTCAAAGATTGAGTATAATAAAAGAAAACACTATGGAGGGATGAAAATGAAAAAAAGATTACAAGGATTGTTAGCAGGCATTTTGATTGGCTCCCTAATGACTGGGATTGGTACATTTGCAATCAATACTACCACGTTTTATGATGTCGTTATGGGTGGGATAAAAATTGTGCTGAATGGCAAACAATTAAGACCCGCAGATGCGCAAGGAAATACGGTTGAACCATTTATTTACAACGGAACAACCTATTTGCCTGTTCGTGCAGTTGCCGATGCGCTAGGTTTACCGGTGTCCTGGGATGGACCCAATTATACCGTTTATTTAGGAGATATGGATGGGAAACTTGAAAGTCCGACACTTATGCTAAAGGATGCTGTTGACATTGATAAAGATTCATATTTTAGAAATGTTGATAGCGCGACTCTTGTGGATAATTATGGAAATTCATACGGGAATGCTTTGGGATGTGCTCGTAATGAAAAAACATTCCAAACATTGCTAAATGGAAAATACTCGAAGTTTAAAGGAACTCTATATGTGCCTAAGGATTATATTGTTAACAAGAGTATTGGTATTACGATAGAGGCTGATGGTAAACAATTATATGTCTCCCCTCAAATGAATAAGACTTCAAAACCTATTGATTTTGAGGTAGATGTGTCAAATTACAATGATTTTAAAATAATATGTCACGCTGAAAGCTATAGTGGAGGATATAGTTGGGGGCATCAGGCAATTTGCATTGGTGATGCCGGATTTTATCAGTAAAAAACTAAAAAAGAGAAGAAGCGATATCGTTTCTTCTCTTTCCATTTTCATTAATACAATATTCCTCGCTCCTGTTTCAGGGTCAGAATCCGCAACACACTTTCGTCAATACGGGATTCGGGGATTCTTCCGGAATCTACCGCATCTTTCAGGGCGGCAACCGCCTTGTGAACATCCGGAGACATGAGGAGCATATCTACACCGGCAATCACGGCTTTTACGGCGGCATCTTCGGGAGAGTACGCCGAGGTAATGGCCCCCATGTTCATGGCATCAGTAATAATAACTTTTTGAAAGTTCAATTCCTCACGAAGAAGGTCGGTAACAATCTGTGAGGAAAGGATGGCAGGGGTTTCATCTCCTGTGATATTGGGTGCGGACATATGGGCAACCATAACGAAATCAACACCAACTTCAATCCCTGCGCGGAAGGGAAGGAATTCTGCATTTCGCATTTCCTCCAAGGTGCGGACAGAACTTCCGCTTTCCACATGGGTATTGGCTTCGGTACTGCCACATCCGGGGAAATGTTTTAGAGTTGCAGAAAGATTTTGATCCTGCATCCCCTTTACCTGTGCGGCAACCATTTCTGCCACCAAATTAGGATCGGTACCAAAGGAGCGGTCGCCAATATCCTGATTGGTTTCCACCGCCAGAATATCAGAAACAGGTGCAAAGTCGGTGTTAAAGCCAAGTTCCGTTAACTCTTTTCCTAAGGTAATGCCGATTTCTTCTGCCTTTTTGGGGTCTTGTGTAGCACCAATTTCGGCCATAGGCGGATGTTTGGTGGTTCCTACATGGGCATCTCCCAAACGAGAGACCCGACCGCCCTCCTCGTCAATGGCAAGGAAGGGGGGGATCTTGCTATAGCCTGCAGTATTTTTCAGCATTTGGGAAAGTTGCTCCCGATTCTCGATGTTCTTGGCGAAGTAGATTAAACCACCTATCGGATAATCCTGTAAGGCTTGTTTGGTGGTTTCTCCTGCCTGAATTACCGTGCCGATTTTGCAAATATCCTCAGGTGTTACAAACATCATCTGCCAGATTTTTTCTTCTAAGCTCATTCCCTGCATCAGTTGATCAACAGAATTTACTTTTAACTCGGGAGCATTGGTGTCCGGAATGGACACAAAACGGGAAGAGCAAAAAAACGCAAGGATCAGAATCATTAACACAAGGCAACAAAGAATCACAAGTTTTTTCATAAAAACCCTCCTTAAGGGTTAGTCTTTACAAAGTTCAGCCGCCAGTGCGGTAATTTGTGCTCGACTGTCCTCGTTGAGAGCGGACTTAATCTGTACCACAGTATCGGTAAAGGTCAGATTTTTGCAGGGTTCCAGCAGAGCTTTCATCTTCTTTGCGGCGGTGGGGGCCCAGGAACCGTTTTCCATGAGACCAATCTGACGATTCTGGAAGTTCCGCTCTACCAAGCCATGGATAAAGGTCTGCATAAAGGGGAAGATATCGTTGTTGTAGGTGGTGGTAGCAAGTACAATTTTTCCGTAGCGGAAAGCGTCCTCAATGGCTTCTGCCATATCGCAACGCGCCAGGTCGTTCACAACCACCTTGGGACATCCTTGCTTTTTCAGTTCCTCAGCCAGTTCTTCTGCCGCAGTCTTGGTGTTGCCATAGACGGAGGTGTAAGCAATCATAACCCCCTCGCTCTCCACGCCATAGGAGGACCAGATGTTGTAAAGGTTCAGGTAGTAGGGAATATCAATATGGAGAACAGGGCCATGGAGAGGGCATATCATACGGATATCCAAAGCAGATGCCTTTTTCAGAAGTGCCTGAACCTGAGCACCGTACTTGCCCACAATACCGATGTAGTAACGCCGAGCTTCGCAAGCCCAATCCTCTTCCACGTCGTTGGCGCCGAACTTACCAAAAGCATCGGCAGAGAAGAGAACGTGTTCATAACTGTCGTAGGACATAATCACTTCCGGCCAATGAATCATAGGTGCTGTCACAAAGGTCAGGGTATGACGGCCCAATGTGAGGGTATCTCCCTCACCCACCACCACCTGACGGTTAGAAAAGTCGGTGCCGAAAAATTGTTTCATCATAGGAAATGCCTTGGCGCTTGCTACGATTTTTGCATCGGGATAGGCGTTCATAAAGAGCGCAATGCTGGCGGAATGATCCGGCTCCATGTGATGAACCACCAAGTAATCGGGGGTTCTGCCTCGGAGCTGTGCGGCAAGGTTGGACAGCCATTCCTTGCCAAAACGGGCATCCACCGTGTCCATAACTGCCACTTGTTCATCCAAAATAAGATAGGAATTATATGCCATTCCGTTTTCTACCACATACTGTCCTTCAAAAAGGTCAATGCGGTGGTCGTTGACACCGATATATTTGATTTCTTCTGTTACTCGCATGATAAATTCTCCTTTTTTATAGTATTCTTTTTCAATAACCAATACACTCGATCTAAAGCAAGTTCCCTCTGCCAAAGGGAAAGAGCGGTGGGGTTATCCTTAATTTGTCCCCCGTGTTTGGCAAGGGGAAGAGTTGCGGTTTTCCGCGCCAGATTCAAAACTTCCCGACCCTTTTCGTTGAAATCCAGAACCCGAATGTAGGAGGGAAGCAGATTTGCATCCTCTTTGGTGATGCCCAGGTAGGCATTCAGCAAAAGCCGACGGATTCGGCTATAGGCATAACGTTTGGACTTTACACCATCTATCAAATCAGCCAGACAGTCTGCAGTCAACGCCTCACGCTTGATGGCGTTTTCCAAGCCCTCGGAAACATCGACGGTTTTCCCTAACTCCTCTTTGGACATCAGGCAGAGCCGAGATAGAATCGCTTTTTCCATCTGTTCTATGGAAGCGGGATTTTCTTCACCATAAAGTGCCAATGCCTTTTGGGGGAGGTAGTCCATGTAATTCCCATCCTTTTGAATTTCTGCCCGAATGGCAGAGGCAGAGGCAAATCCATCGGTTGCCTCAGTAGCATCGTGGTCGGCACCCTTACGAGGAAGGGCAACGGGGGTTATGGAACTGTTGCAACGAAGAAGTGCCTTCAGGTATTCCACCCCTAAAATGTTGTTGGGTCTGCTCAAAAATTCTGCCGAGGCATTGCCAATGACAGTTCGAATGGCTTCCGCTCTGGCGGTTGCAAAGGACAAACCTTGGGAAAGTCCTGATTTCAGGGCATCCTGAAAGGGTGTGTCCTCATCTACTAAGGTTTTGGCAATTCTTATCAGCAGGTCAATATCAGTACACTCCGCTCCAAAGAAGAGGGTGTCAACACACCCCAATGCATTCAGAGTCAGGATTGCATTTCTGGCATATCGTTCTGCCGATTGCAGGGTCAGAACCGCAGGAAGTTCCAAAACCAGATCCATACCGCAGGCAATGGCGGCACGTGCACGAACTTCTTTAGGGTAGATGGCAACATCTCCACGTTGGACATAGTTTCCGCTCATGATTCCCACAATGGCATCCAAGCCAAGGTCTTCTTTTGCAAGTTCCAATTGGTACTGGTGCCCTTTATGAAAAGGGTTGTATTCACAAACTACGGCACCGATTCTCATATGACACCCTCCTTTTGGTTTTCTTCTCTTATAGTATAGCATAAAATTCAGGTTTGACAAGAAATTTCGAGAAATTTTCTTGTGTTATGAAGAAATAGGGTGTATAATGAAAAAGCAGATAGTTGTTGATTCAGGAGGTACATCACATTATGAAATGCTATTACGGAACAGATTTGAACGAGAAGAGAAAGTCTTTGCTTGCCGCAACCAATGCAAAAGCATTGATTAATGAAGTGATTGCACGGGCAGACGAGGCAATTCATATGGAAATTCCTGCACTGAAAATCAGTGAATATACACGTTACTACGAAACGGGAGATCGGCAGGTCTACGAGCAAAAATATTTTAGCCGCAGAAGAAATTGCTGTTTCTTGATGATGGCCCTATGGCTGACCGAGGACGAAAAGTACGTAACTCCTCTTGTTGATTATATTACCTATATTTGTGATGAAGGAACCTGGTGTTTGCCTGCACATATCAATTATCCTGAGCGGAATTACCAGGTGGCTTTGGAGCATATCGATTTGTTTCAGGGAGAAACAGCGAAGCTGTTTGGTGAAATTGTGATGTGCGTAGGCGATAGGCTTCCAGAGTGGATTCGTGAGCGGATGGACTACGAAATTCATCGGCGCATCTTTGCCAGCCTGACAGATAATGGCGGAATGGTGGAAGGAAAATCCTACTGGTGGGAAAGTTGTAAGATGAACTGGGCCACGGTATGTGGTGCCGGTTGTATGATGGCGGCTCTGGCCTTTGGTACCGAAGAGGAGAAAGAACGCTTGGCAACTCGGTTTATCGGTTGCCTTGATACCTACTTAGATGGCATCGAGGAAGACGGATGCTGTCAGGAGGGCGTGTCTTACTGGAATTATGGATTCGGAAATTTTGTGAGATTAGCAGAAATGATTCGGGTGTATACCGAGGGGAAGGTGAATTACTTCCAATTGCCCAAAGTCAAGGCTCTGGCGCTCTTTCCGCAAAGAGTTCGGATGACGGATGCCAAGACGGTAAGTTTTTCCGATGCCGTTGAGCAGTTTGAGTTTCCGGCAGGGATTTTGTCCCTTTTGAAATCCATCTATCCGGAGGTGGTTTTGCCGGACTTGAAGTATCGAACCTGGGGCGCTACCACCCCATCGTTGTCTGATGTTTTGTGGTTTGATGAAAACTACGAAAAAGAGGAAGAGGATAGGGAGTCGGTGGAATACTTCGCATCCACCCAGTGGTACATAAATCGGAAGAAAGGTTATCGTTTTGCCGCCAAGGGCGGAAACAACGGAGAGCCGCATAATCATAACGATGTGGGTTCCTTCAGTATCGTTAAAGGTGAAGAAAGTTTCCTTGTGGATTTGGGAGCGGGACAATATCGAAAAGAAACCTTCCTGCCGGAGACCCGATATACCCTGCTCCAGAATAGTTCCCGTGGACATAGTGTTCCCATTATCAATGGAGAGTATCAGCAGGTGGGTGCTGAATTTTGTGCCAAGAATGTAAAGGTTACCGACCGCACCTTTCAGCTGGATCTGGAGGGAGCGTATCTTGACGGATTGATTGAGAAAATAACCAGAACCTTTACCTTCTTTGATGATAAGATTTTGTTCTGTGACAAGATGGTACCATCTGCCCAAACCAAGACCATTACAGAGCGATTGATTAGCAGAAAAAAACCGGAACTTTCGAATGGATGCATCGATTTGGGTGTGGGAAAAATCTTGTATGATTCTGAGAAGTACAAGGTGGAGTTTTCCACGGATACCTACGCAATCCGAGCAGAAAATCGGGATACAGAGGCCGAGGATGCGGTAGTTTATTTGATTGATCTTATGGCTAAAGATGAAAAGCAGATGGAATTCCAACTGGAGTTTGTGTTGAGATAGAGAAAGGACAGGAAGAATCATGATGAAAGCAGCTTTTGTATGTGACGGAAATGTGGCGAATGTATACAAAGAGGGCTTGGTCAAGACCATAGGAGAACTGTTTGACCTATATGAAGGTGTATACAATCGGGACAATATTTCTGAAATCAAGGATGTGGATTGTATCTTTTCTACATGGGGAATGCCGAAACTCAGCGAGGAGGAAATAAAAGAATATTTACCCAACCTGAAGGTGGTGTTCTATGGAGCCGGGTCGGTACAAAAATTTGCACGCCCCTTCCTGAATCAGGGGATTAAGGTAGTCAGTGCCTGGCAGGCAAACAGTGTGCCTGTGGCGGAGTATGTAACTGCGCAGATTATCCTTGCCAACAAAGGATTCTACCAATGTGCAGGAAGTTGGAAGAGTTTGGAGAGCCGAAGAAAGGCCCTCAACCACTTCTATTCATTTCCCGGAAACTATGATGTTAAGGTTGGTTTGGTGGGGTTAGGCTCCATTGGTGCAGGCGTTGCAGAACGCTTGAAAGGATATCGCTTGGAGGTATGTGCTTACGATCCCTTCTGTTCGGCAGAAAAGGCGGAGGCTCTGGGGGTTACTTTGATGTCTTTAGAAGAATTATTCCGGGAGTGTCAGGTGATTTCCAATCATGTGCCGAACATCCCTGAGACGGTGGGTATGCTGCAATATAAGCACTTTTCCTTGATGAAGGATAACGGTGTGTTTATAAACACCGGCCGTGGTGCACAAGTGGTGGAAGCAGACCTGATTCGTGCCCTGAAGGAAAAGCCGGAGCGGACAGCGGTACTGGATGTAACCCATCCGGAACCACCTAAAGAGGACTCGGAATTTTATACCATGGAGAATGTATTTTTAACACCGCATATTGCAGGATCTGCCGGAAACGAGTGTTTGCGTATGGGTGAGTATGCGGTGGAGGAAGCGAAACGCTATGTAGCAGGCCAAACACTTTTGTATGAAGTTTCTTTAAAAATGTTGGAAACCATGGCGTAAAAGCATCGGCGGAAATCCCTGTTCCGTCACAGAAGAACGGCAGGGATGAGTGAGAGACTTGTGTGAGTCGTAACGGAATTTGTCGAGATGTATGTTTGGGAGCCGATACGGTTTCCTTGACGATGAGCAAAAACAAAAGAAAGGTGGTATTTGTGATGAAACGAAGAATAGCAATGGTGTTGGCCGTGGTGCTGGTTTTGGTTTCTCTGCCGGTGTTTGCGGCGCAGGAGGATTCAGCCAAAATGCAGGAAGTCTTGCTTCTTTTAAAGGAGAAAATCACCATTCCTGATGAACTGACCGAGTTCGTGGGAAATGTGTCGGAGTACAGTCAAAAGGTGTCCTACTATTTCAGTTGGACAAGTCCCGATTACGAGAAATCTATGTCGGTGTCTTGTGACGATCAGGGAAGAATCACAAGCTACCACCAAAATACATTCAAAATGTCAGACAAGAAACTGTCCGATATATCCAAGGCGGAGTTGATTGCTTTTGCAGAGGAGTTTTTGAAGAAGACGATTCCCGAAGCGTTTATCAGCGAAAACGATTTGCTTGTCTATGATGAAGAAAGTTACTATCCAACGGGAAACCTGATGTACAATATCGGTTTTCAGCGCCAAAAAGATGGCGTTCGGGTAAAGGATAACTATGCCAATGTGTACCTTTCCGTGGTGGATGAGCGTATTCAGGTGCGAAGTATGGATGTCCGATTTGCTTATGATGCAGAATTTGGAGAATCGGGTGAGGAACTTGCGGACTATCAAAGCAGGTATCAGGAATTATATCCGGTAGAGATGATTTATCGGGATGAATATAAGCCCCTTGCCAAGGGGAACGAACCCCGGTTTACTCCCGTGCTGGTCTATCGTATCAAGGATGACAATGCGGGATATATGAATGCGGTGACGGGTGAAGTAATGACCGAGGATGCCTTTGATGAGGAATACAAAGGCGCACCGGAGGCGGAAGATTCTGTGGTAAATATGGGTGCATCGGCAGGTGGAAGCTCCCTGACCCCACAGGAACTGGCAGAACTTAAAAAGGTGGAAGGGCTTTTAGGCTATCAGGATATCGAAAAAGCGGTGAAGAAACTTCCCTACCTTGATTTTTCGGATAAACTGGAACTCAATAGCAATAACCTTTACAAAGATAGTTCAGGAAACTACCATTTCCGACTGAGTTATTCCTATGAGGATGAAACTACGTATCAATATTTTAACGTCAGGGCAGATGCCAAGACGGGAGAGATTCTTGACCTTGTGAGCAACGGACGTTATGAGGAAGAGAAAGAACTGAACGAATCCCAAAAGCGCAGTGGGGAGAAGAAAATGACTGAATTCTTAAACGCCGTTGCCAAGGCGAAGTTTGCCGAGACGGAAAAAGAGAATGAACAGGTATATGGAAACATCATCACCCATCGCTATGTCAGAATGGTGCATGGTGTGCCCTATATTGACAATGGAATCCGGATTAGTTTTGATGCAAAAAATAATGTGGTAAGAAACTATAGCCTGAACTTTACCGAGGGTGATTTTGATAACCCCAAGAATGCCATCGGAACAGAAAAGGCATACGAAAAGATACTGGAATATGCTCCCATTCAGCCTGTCTATATCAAAAGCGGAGGCCTGTACCAAAAGGCATTTACCCTCAGTAAACACTTTGTTTCAGTGGATGCTGTTTCGGGAGAGAACAGGAATCAGGAATCCAAGGCGGACTATACCTATGATGATATAGCGGGGCATTGGGTGGAGGAGGCGGCTTTCAAACTGGCAGAAATTCAGGTGGGATTACCCGGTGGTACACTAAATCCTGAAAATGCCGTTACCCAGGAGGACTTTTTACGGCTGTTGGCATCGGCGGTGATGGGACAGTACTATCAGGACTATTCTGCCGAAGAATTATACGACAGTTTGATGCGAAGCGGCTATATTACCGAAGAGGAAAAGGCGCCGGAAAGCCCGGTCAAGCGTGAGGATGCCTTTGTCTATATCATCCGTATGGCGGGTTATGAGAAGGTAGCAAAACTAACTGAAATTTATCGGGTAACCTATCAGGATCAGGCGGAACTGTCGGATGGAAAACTAGGTTATGCGGCAATTCTTTCGGGACTTGGCGTAGTCTGTGGCGATGGTGGAAATCTTCGTCCTCAGGATGCCCTGACCCGTGCC
This sequence comes from Ructibacterium sp., assembly GCA_045649565.1. Classification (GTDB taxonomy): domain Bacteria; phylum Bacillota; class Clostridia; order Monoglobales; family Monoglobaceae; genus Ructibacterium. The sequence continues at coordinate 3,898 of JAZRQC010000038.1, read as the reverse complement.
GAAGCTATGGCAGTAGTGTATAAGTATTTGTTGTCCTTATAGACGTGAAAAATGGATGAAAGGATGTTTCGGAATGAAGAAGATGATAGCATTGGGTTTGATAGCGGTTCTGGTTTTAACTGCATCGGTGACGGGTTTTGCCGCCAGTGGTGACATTGCAGGAAAGATTTATTCCACTGACATCAAAGCCTGTATCAATGGCGTTTGGGTAGACTCTTACAACATTGGCGGTCTTACGGTGGTGGTTGTGGAGGATATCACAAGTCAATATCGGTATTATGAGGATATCAGAACCCTGATTATTGATGATTTCGCCCCGGATAAGCTTGTTCCGGGCACTATGCAGAGCAGTCAACCCCCCGGAAAGATTGTGGGGAATATCTATGAAACGGACATCAAGACCTATTTCCGGGGCAAGGAATTAACTGCCTTTTCTCTGGATGGAAAGATGGCGGTGATCATTGAGGAATTGGGAATGAACAATGCCTTCTCCGAGACCGGCGGTTGCTATATCTGGAACCCGGAGCTTCGTACTATCACTCTGGAATCTGCTTACCGCTACCCCTACAGTATGCGAACCATGCTGGAAGATAAGGGGTATAACATCATCCTAAAGAAATCGGACTATACCTACAGATTGGAGGCAGAGCCGGTTCCGGCACCCTTGACGGGTGGCTACATTCTTTTGGAGGAGGAGATTCCGGACAATTCCATGATTCCGGTGTTCTATCAGGATGAAATTATTGGATATCGTTGCCGGTTTCCGGATCTGTGGGTAGAATCGGATGAGAACGGCGTCTATCACGGGCGGGAAGTTCAAACCACCGTAGAGTATTTCTTTACCGAAAAGGTGGAGGATATGATTTTCCGGGCAGGGACAGTTAACCCAACGGTCGAGGATTGGCTGGACTACTTTAAACGATATACTGCGTGTACCATCAAGGAACAGTTTGAAACAGAGGAGTATCTTTTCCTGTATCTGGCTACCCATACGCCTCATGGGAATATTGAACGTTTGATTAAAATTTCCAAGGCAGATGGAAGTAAATTAGAGTACAGCGACCAGTTCGAGTCGGTGAGCCTTCATGGACAGAAAAGGTTTGATAAGGTGGAGATTGACCGGGAGAAGGAAACGCTACTGGTTCACTATGACAAGGACTATATCATTGACCTGAAAACTGACGAAGTCCGGGAGTATCAAAAGTTAGAAACCGACATCGGAGTCGGTATGGCAGAGGGACGACCCTCGGAATATGAGCGTTGGTGTGCCGCAGGCGGACAGGTAGAATACCATCTAATTTCCGGTGATGCAGTAAAGACGGTGCAGGGGTTCTCGGTGAATGAGTATTACTATGCCAATATGCTCCCCTTAGCAGAAACCTTTGATTTTTTGAATATCCAATATTCCTTCGAGAACGATGTGTTGACCATTGATACAACCAACGCAAAGCCCTTTTCCCTGGAGAGGACCGACGTCAAGGTGGATTTGTTGAGGGATGAAACGATTCACTATCTCTATTTGGAAAAAGTTTTCGTAAATGGTGAGGAAACCCAGGTTTCCTACCAGTATACCAGCGGACACTTTGATATGATGCATACCGGCAGAGCCAAGGCGAAACCCTACGTCTGCAACGGAAAGGTGTACATCAATGATAGTTTTATTCGGCTTTTGTGCGAAACTGCAGAGAAATAGAAGTAGGGGCGGACGACTCTGTCCGCCCGTCTGTTTGAATGAGAATCGTGGAACGGAGAGGAGATAACAAATGGAAGAACAATCCTTTCGTTATGAAGAAATGATGGACGAGCAGGTGGTGGAACTCTCGGCAGAGGGGGACAAGTCTGCCACAGAGTATATCTTAGAGAAGTATAAGAACATGGTTCGTGCCAAGGCGAAAATGTACTACTTGGCAGGGGCGGATAAAGATGACCTGATTCAGGAGGGAATGATTGGTCTTTTCAAGGCAATCAGGGACTTTGATGCCACCTATCAGGCGTCCTTTCACGGATTTGCCGAAATGTGTATCAAACGGCAGATGATTACTGCGGTAAAAACTGCGGCTCGACTGAAGCATGGACCTCTTAATTCTTACGTTTCTTTGAATACGCCTGTCTACGAGGATGAGTCAGAACGGATGCTTTTGGAGGTTCTGGCGGAGCGGGAAGCCGTTGATCCGGAAGAAATGATGCTAAGACGGGAGAAAGCGGAAACCTTGGAGGCAGATATTGCGGAAAAGTTAAGCGGACTGGAACAGAAGGTTCTGTCTTTGTACTTAAATGGTAAGAACTATCAGGAAATTGCCGAAGATTTGGGCCGCTCTCCCAAATCCATTGATAACGCTCTCCAACGAATCAAGCGAAAACTCACCGCAGAAGAATAGCATAACATTTAGTGGAGAAACCTTTTTTGCGAAAAGAAAAAATGCAGAAAATTTCCTGAAATTTTCTTGAAAAAATCCCTCGTCACGCCTTGACACTTGAGGGATTTTCCTTTATACTAAATATAATAGATTAAATTGGGTGTATTGTATCCCAAAAAGACCGGGAAGGAATGAGAATTTTGGCACAAGAGAAAAAAATGGTAGAAGAAATTACCTCCATGAGCGAGGATTTCGCACAATGGTATACTGATATTATTAAGAAAACGCAACTTTGCGAGTATTCATCCATTCGTGGATGTATGGTGATTCAGCCTTACGGCTATGCCATCTGGGAGAATATTCAGAATGGCTTGAATGACCGGTTCAAGAAAACCGGCGTTGAAAACGTATATATGCCTATGTTTATCCCTGAGAATCTTCTTCAAAAGGAGAAGGATCACGTGGAGGGATTTGCTCCCGAGGTTGCATGGGTAACTCACGGTGGAAACGAGAAACTGCAGGAACGTCTTTGTGTTCGTCCTACTTCCGAAACCCTGTTCTGTGAGCACTATGCGGGAACCATCCGTTCTTATCGGGACCTGCCCAAGCTTTACAACCAGTGGTGTAGCGTAGTTCGTTGGGAAAAGACCACCCGTCCTTTCTTAAGAAGTATGGAATTCTTATGGCAGGAAGGTCATACCGCTCACGCTACTGCTGAGGAAGCTCAGGAGAGAACCATCCAGATGCTGAACGTTTATGCAGACTTCTGTGAAGAAGAACTGGCAATCCCTGTTATCAAGGGTCAAAAGACCGAGAAGGAGAAGTTTGCCGGTGCTCACGAAACCTACACCATCGAGAGTTTGATGCATGATGGTAAGGCGCTTCAGTCAGGAACCAGCCACAACTTCGGTAACGGTTTTGCAGAAGCATTTGGAATTCAGTATTTAAGCGACAACAACACTATGGAGTATGTTCATCAGACTTCTTGGGGTATGTCCACCCGTATCATTGGTGCAATCATTATGGTACACGGTGACGATGCAGGATTGAAACTTCCTCCCAGAATCGCGCCCATTCAGGCGGTTATCATTCCGGTTGCTCAGCATAAAGAGGGCGTTTTGGAGCGGGCAGGTCAGCTGAAAGACCAGCTTTCCGAAAAGTTCCGTGTGAAGCTGGATGACAGCGACAAGTCCCCCGGTTGGAAGTACAGCGAGTATGAGATGCGTGGTGTTCCGGTTCGTATTGAAATCGGTCCTAAGGACATCGAGAACAATCAGGCGGTTTTGGTAAGCCGTGTGGACAGAAGCAAGACCTTTGTTTCCCTTGACAACATCGAGGAGGAATTAGAGGCATTGCTGACCAAGATTCAGGCGCAGATGTTAGAGGCAGCTCGTCAGAATCGGGAAGAAAAGACCAGTATTGCAAGAACTTATGACGAGTTCAAGCAGATTGTGGAAGAAAAGGGCGGTTTTGTCAAGGCAATGTGGTGCGGAGACGAAGCCTGCGAAATGAAAATCAAGGAAGATAAGTCGGAGGCCAAG
>JAZRQC010000037.1:0-66815 GCA_045649565.1 Ructibacterium sp. | reverse complement strand
CAAGTTCAGAAAGCGTTTTGGTCTGGACAAATAAGAACATTGCATCAAAAAACCGATTCCGTTTGGAATCGGTTTTTTATTTTTCGTTTTTTCAGTTTAAATGACCAAACCGCCGTTGGGGCTCAGCACCTGGCCGGTAATAAAACTGTTGGAATCGGAGAGGAAAAGAATTGTCTCTGCGATTTCTTTGGGCGTTCCCAATCGACCGAGAGGGGTCTCATCTTTCAGTTGTTCTATGGTTTCGGTATCTAAATTAGCGTTCATTTGGGTATCAATGACGCCGGGAGCCACACAGTTGACCCGAATCCCGGAAGGCCCTACTTCTTTGGCGAGGGCTTTGGTCATGCCGATTAATCCTGCTTTGGCGGTGGAATATGCAACTTCACAAGCAGAACCGACCAGTCCCCAAATGGAAGATACATTGACAATAGCACCGCTTTTTTGGTGAATCATATGAGGAAGAACACCACGGGTACAATAAAATGCGCCGGATAGGGTCACATCCAGCATCCGTTTCCAATCCTCGTCCGAGAGGGAATCGAAAAAGCCGAACTGTGCAAAGCCTGCATTGTTGATGAGGATGTCTACGTTCGGAATTTGTTCCAGCATATATGCCACCTGAGAAGAATCTGCCACATCCGCTTGAAAAGGGGTTGCGCCGATTTCCTTGGCAAGCTTTTCTGCCGCCGCCTGTTCTGTTCGATAATTCAGTGTGACAGCATATCCTTCCTTGGCAAAAAGCCGTGCCGTCTCCGCTCCGATGCCACGGGATGCCCCGGTGATTAACACGTGTTTCATAATATCTCCCTCCCTATTGATGTTATTATAACATACCTCAGCTTTGAACACAAGTTCTTATTGCAAAGGAAAAATAAGTGTGATAAAATGGAGTTATAAAACGAGTGAAGTGTATTGACGGTGTATATTGAACTTAAAATCTAAAGTGCCAAATATTGAAAAAATACAAAAGTCTTCCTGTTAAGGGGAAGGTGGAGTGGATAGCAACGGTGATGAGGTGGAAAAAGTGTCAAAAATAGTTAATTACATAAAGAAAGAGCGAACAGAGACATCCTTACTGCTGATGTGCATTCCGGCGCCGGTGGTTACTTTGTTTGTGGTAAGTGTTATATGTATGAATCTTCTTGCCAACAAAACGCTTCTGCAACTTGATTGGATTGCATTAGACGGAGGAATCCTGATATCATGGCTCTCATTCATGTGCATGGATATCATAACAAAGCATTTTGGCCCCAAAGCATCCAATAAGATATCTGTGCTTGCCGCCATGATCAACCTCCTTACCTGCTTAATCTTCTTTGTGGCAAGTGTGATTCCGTCCAATGCAAATGACTACAGCGCATTTGACAACATTTTTGGAGGAACATGGTTTATTCTGTTGGGAAGTACGGTTGCATTTCTTGCGTCGGCGGTAATTAACAATATGCTGAATTGGTTGATTGGCAAAGCCTTTCGAAAGAATCCGGATGGAAAGCTTGCCTTTGCTATGCAAAGTTATATTTCCACATTTATCGGACAGTTCTGTGATAATTTTATCTTTTCCATTATCGTATTTGTGGGATTTGCGCCAATATTCTGGAACGGATTTCATTGGACGATCTTACAATGTGCAATGTGTGCTTTGACAGGAGCGGTGGCAGAGCTTATTATGGAAATTATCTTTTCGCCTGTAGGCTACAGAATTGTAACCGGTTGGAAGAAAAAGAAGGTCGGCCGGGAATATTTGGAATATATTTCAGGAGGAAGGGAATAGGATGAGGATTTTAATTACAGGAACATCCCGTGGGATTGGAAAAGCCATTGCGGCAAGATTTTTGGATGCAGACCATGATGTCATCGGTATTGACAGAAATGAGGAGACCATATCCCATCCGAAATATACACACTATGTATGTGATATCAGAGAATTTGATAAACTACCAGAGATAGATCATGTTAACGTGCTGATCAACAATGCGGGCACACAAAATGAAGCCGATATTGACGTAAACCTTAAAGCGTTAATTCATATTACTGAAAAATACGGAATCCAGAATGATATCAAGGCGATTCTTAACATCGGTTCTGCAAGCGGTCATACCGGTGCGGAATTTCCTGAGTATTGTGCAAGTAAGGGTGGCGTTATGGCATACACTAAGAATGTGGCCATGCGTGTAGCGGAGTTTGGCGCAACCTGTAACAGTCTTGACCCCGGAGGTGTTCTGACCCCCCTTAATGATTGTGTTATTAAGGATAAGACCTTGTGGGAAGAGGTTATGAAAGAAACGCCATTGAAACGATGGGCAACGCCGGAAGAGATTGCAGAATGGGCATATTTTCTTACGATGATAAATTCATTCTGTACCGGACAGAATATTCTTGTTGATGGTGGAGAATCCATAAACTTTAATTTTGTTTGGAAAAAGGACTAAAAGCGAACAGGCGAACACAAGACAGGTTCAAAAATCAGAGGAGAGTTTCAGATGGGGCATATATTGGGCGTTTTGGCCGTGGTGACATTTCTTGCGAGTTTTCAGTTCAAAACGCGGAGAAATATTATCCTAGTCAACCTGACATCACGTATGTTATACATACTGCAATATATCCTGCTCGGAGCCTTTGAAGGAGCCGTTCTGGATTTTATGGGATTTTTGTTTTCCTTCTTTGCAGGGCAAAAGGAAAAAGCTTTTGTTGCAAAGTATTTTGGTGTCATTATTATTGGGATTAACCTGTTATTGGTGGCAGTAGGGCTTGCCTTGTATGAAAATATTTTCAGTATATTTGCGATTTTAGGAATTGTTTTTGAAATCACTGCCATGTGGTTGACCAAGGAAAAGAATATACGAATTCTTTCCTTGTTTGCCGCACCTTTTTGGTTGATTTACAATTTGGCAAATGGAGCATACGGCTCGGTAGCAGGCAATGTTTTTGTGATGGTTTCCATTGTGATTGCTATGGTGCGATTGGATTGGAAAAAAGCAAAGAATTAGAGAAAAATCTCCGCAGAGGAGAGTTTGAAGTAATAAACAAAAGAAGAAAGGAGACACGCTTATGGCGGTTAACTGGACAGATGAACAACTTCGTGCCATTCGGGAACGGGGCAGTAACATTTTGGTGGCAGCGGCGGCAGGTAGCGGAAAGACGGCGGTTTTGGTAGAACGTATTATCCGTCGTATTTGTGATGAGGAAAACCCGATTCCGGTACACCGCTTTTTGGTGTTGACCTTTACCGAAGCGGCGGCGGCAGAGATGAAGCGGAAAATTGCATCGGCGCTGGAAGAAAAGTTGCGATTAGAACCCAACAATCGATGGATTCGGGATCAACTTCTGATGGTTTCGTCGGCGCACATTTCCACCGTGCATGCTTTTTGTAAAACCATTCTGCAGAACAACATTCATCAAACGGATCTGCCGGTGGATTTCTCCTTGATAGATGATGTGGAAAACAAGGTCTTGGAAAACAAGGCCTTAGATGCGGTGCTGGAAAAATATTACCAGAGAATTGAAACGAAAGACGCCTTTCGGGATCTGGTGTTAGGTTATGGCGGAACCAAATCAGATGATAACCTGCGGGAAACCGTTATGAAACTGTACCACTACAGCCAAAGCCTCACCTACCCTGAAAAATGGCTTTCCTATGGGGTGAAACAGTACAAGCAATTGGCCAAGGAAGGAACCTTGGAGGGGACAGATTGGGCACAGATGCTTCAAAGTCGTTGCAGGGAGTTGCTTTCAGATTTGATGGGATGTTATGAGTTTATCTGGAAGATTGTAGAAGCAGATGTCCCCTCGGATCATAAATACTTTGAGTATTATCAGGAGTTATATCAACGGTTTTCCCAAACCTTTGAACCCATCATGAAGACGGACGTATCATGGGATATCATAAGGGATGGGATTATCCATTTTGATATTCCCAAAACCCCTGTTAAAAAAGGGGTGGACGAAGAGGTTTTTGCTCGGATTGACAGTGTAAAAAAGAATTTGCTGAAAGCCTCATGGGAGGAATTGAAAAATCTTATAGACAGTACGGAGCCTGAAAAGTTGGAACGGGTGTTAAAGTGTACACCACGGGTGGATGTTCTGAAAAAACTGGTGCGACAGACAGGCAGACTTCATAAAGCAATGAAGCGTGAAAAATCCCTTCTGGATTTTGGTGATCTGGAGCATGAAATGATTCGCCTTTTGGTGAATCGTCACGGAGAGCCAAGCCGAATTGCTTTGCAGTTGCGAGAGCGGTTTGAGGAAATTCTGGTGGACGAATATCAGGATACCAATGACATTCAGGATACCATTTTCAGGCTGTTGTCCAAGGATGAGAGTAATATCTTCATGGTTGGTGACCTGAAACAAAGTATCTATCGATTCCGAAATGCAAACCCGAATATATTTGCGGAAAAATATCGTCGTTATCTGAATGGTGACGGTGGTATTTGTATTCGTCTTTTCAATAATTTCCGAAGCCGACAGACGGTGGTAGACGGGGTAAACGGCATTTTTTCCAATATCATGACGAAGAAGACCGGTGGTGTGGATTATACGCCGGAGGAATTCTTGATTCCCGGTGCAACATATCCCCAAACGGGAGATGATTATACTACCGAATTGCTGATTACAGATTATGGTGCCATGAAGGATGCCATGGAGAATAGCATGGAAGAACCGTCCAAGGCGAAGGCAGAGGCAGAGGTGATTGCCAAGCGGATTCGAAGGATGGTTGACAAAGGGGAACTTTCTGTTCTGGATGCGGTTACCAAAGAGCCGAGGCCGGTTCGTATGGGAGATATTACGATTCTGGTTCGGAACAAGGGTCGTGTTCAGGAGATGGAAGCGGTGCTGAATGGGTATGGCATTCCTACCATGTCTGAGGTGGGTCAACAGTATCTTGACTCTTTGGAAGTTATGACGGTGCTGAGTTTCCTGCAGATTATTGATAACCCCAGACAGGATATTCCACTTCTGGCGGTGCTTCGTTCTGCTATTTTTAACTTTACGGCGGAGGAATTGTCTCAAATACGACTTTGTTCGAAGGGACTTTTCTATGAGGCGTTGCAGATTGCGGCAGAAGAAGGGAATTTGCGAGTTAAGCAATTTTTGAATGTTTTAGAAAGCCTTCGTGACGATGCGGTAAGCAAAGGTGTGGGACACCTGATTTTCCGTATTTGTCATGAACTGCAGTATAGGACCCTTGTGGGGGCAATGTCGGGAGGAACGGTGCGCCAGAGAAATTTGGATCTTCTCTATGAACGTGGTGAAGAATTTGAACAAGGCACTCTTCAGGGATTGTTCCAGTTTATGTTGTACATTGAAAATCTGCGGAAAGAAAAGGCGGATATGAAGGCTGGAACGGATTTTTCCGATCAGGAAAATACCGTAAACATTATGACGGTGCACAAGTCCAAGGGTTTGGAGTTCCCGGTGGTAATTCTTTGTTGTATGGACGGAGAATTCAATGAAAGGGATGCCTCTGCAGGAATTATCTGGGAGGAAAAGGCAGGGGTAGCCATGGATTATGTGGATACACGCCTTCGGGTAAGATACCCAAACCTTGTGAAAAAGTTGGTACATGGACAGATTGTCAGCGATTCTCGGGCAGAGGAAATGAGAATCTTCTATGTGGCATTGACCCGTGCCAAGGAAAAGTTGATTTTGTCTACCACAGTGGGAACCCATTATGACGGATGGAAAAAGGCGGCGCCGTATGTTGGCGGTCCCTTGCCGGAAGGTCTTTTGCGCAGACAAAAGTCCATGCGTGAATGGACGCTGTCTTGTCTGCTTGCGCATCCTGAAGGAAAGAAACTTCGCGAAATTGCCGGATGTGAAGGGCAGAATCTGCAGATGGATTTTCCCCTTTCCGTTTGTTATCAGGTTCCTCAAGGGGAAGTGACAGGAAGTTTCGTGGCATCAGAGGAAAAGACTTTATCGCAAACAGGCGATTCAGATAAGAGTGTTTCTAATAGACTTTCTTATCAATATCCCCATGAGATGTTGGGTCATGTTCCGATAAAACTTTCCATCAGCGAGATGAAGCGACGGAATATGCCGGAGGATGAGTATGTACAGAGCGTGTTGCAAACACGGGATGTGGTACTGAGTGAAATGACGGAGATTGGTGCGTCGGAACGAGGAACCATCACCCACTATGTGATGCAACATATAGATTTTAGTCGAACAGGAACCTTGGAAGAGGTCTGCCGACAGTTAGAGGAAATGGTTGCAGCAGGATTGATTACAGAAAAGCAGAAAGCGGCAGTTTCACCGGAGGGGATTTACGGATTTTTTGTTCATCCCTTAGGACAAAGATTAAAGGCGGCAGAACAGGTGGAACGAGAGTATGATTTCTATATGGAGATACCGGCATCGGTGCTGGATGATAACCTGTCTGAGGATGACAAAGACGAAGCCATTTTGTTGCAGGGTATTTCTGACTGTTTCTTCTATGATGGCGATGGCGTAGTCTTGATCGATTATAAAACCGATCGGATTGCAGAAGAACGATCAGAAGAACGTGCAGAGTTTTATCGTTTGCAGATGGAGTATTATGCAAAGGGGCTTTCGGATGTGTTGGAATGCCCGGTTAAGGAACGATACCTGTATTTTCTTCATTGTGGTAAGGCTGTGAAAATATAGCGAGACGAGGTGATAGGATGAAAGGATTAATTTTTTCTATTACAACAGGTCAAGGTCATAACCAGACAGCAAAAGTAATGGCGGAAGAGTTGGAGAAAAACGGGATTTCTTGTAAATATATGGATGTGTATGAGTATATTCATCCTGTGCTTTCCGAGTCAATTTCCAAGATATACCTGATGTCAACCAAAAATGTTCCCAAGGTATTTGGTGCAGGTTATCGGATGATGGAAATGAGAGAAGCCGGAAATAACTATAGTTTCCCCATGCTGACCAATCGGGTTCTTGCCAAAAAACTTTTAAAACTGATTGAGCAGGAAGAACCGGATTTTATTATCTGCACCCATGTGTTTGCGGCGCTACTGGTAACATGCCTGAGAGATTATTTCCAAAAGAAGGTACACACCATTGGAATTGTGACCGACTACACCATCCATCCTTTTTGGGAGGATACCAAATTGGATTACTATATAACCGCCAGTGAACTTTTGGAACATCAAGGGGTAAAAAAGGGAATTGCTCCCAATAAGCTCAAGGCGTTTGGTATTCCCATTGACCCTAAATTTGCAACCAAAAGAACCAAAAAAGAAGCCTTTTCCATGCTGGGAATTCCTGAAAGAAAGACTGTATTGGTCATGAGCGGAAGCATGGGCTTCGGAAAGATGACAGACGGTATTCTGGAACTGGATAAACTCCCCTTTGATTTTCAGATTGTTACCATTTGCGGCAACAATAAAAAGTTGAAGGAGCAAATCGATCGGTTGGATTTAAAAAAAGATATCTATAACTATGGTTATGTGGATAATGTGGATGTCTTTATGGATGCGGTGGATTGCGTGGTCACCAAACCCGGTGGATTGACCACCAGTGAGGCCTTGGCGAAAGGACTTCCCATTATCATGAACAATCCGGTTCCCGGTCAGGAGGACAGAAATGTTGAGTTTCTTTTAAATGCCGGTGCGGCATTGAAAATCAGTGAAACCTTTTCCTTAAGTGATGCGATTTATCAATTGTTCCTCAATGAGGAGCGACTAAGCATACTGGATCAGGCGGTACGATTCTTAGGGAAACCCAATTCCACACGAGATTTGGTAGAGTTTGTGATGAAACTGGGAGAATAAAAAAAGCGTACTCTTTGCAGGAATATGCAGAGAGTACGCTTTTTAATTGTAAGGTTATTTCTTCCTTGTGGGATTGGAATTTGTCTTTCGGAAGAGAGAGGGTGTTATACCGATTTTGGATTTAAAAATACGGATAAAATGCACATCGCTGTGATAACCACAAAGAGATGCAATATGACTGATTTTGGTTTCGGTACTGGAAAGAAGATGCTTGGCGTATTCGATACGACTGTTGGTGATGGAATCCTGAATGCTTTCGCCAAAACATGTCTTATAAGAGTGTTGGATGTAGGAACGACTGAAGTTCAGATCTTTACTGATGCGTTCAATTTTCCATTCCTTACCGGGAGAGAGATAAATTTTATTTCGCAGGGAAGAAAGGGCATGGAAAAAGTTCTTATCTGTGTTGATGGATATGGAAAGAAGATCCGAAATTTTATATAAAAGCAAGTCAAAGTAAAGATTCATGGAATCCTTCTTGTTTTTGTTTTGAGAAATATTTTCATAAATCAGATTCTTGATCAGAAGAGAAAGGGGCGCTGTGTCATAAAGAGGAAGGATGGTATCAAAAGGAATATCCATCTCGTGAAACTTGGCAACTTCCTCTTCGGAAGGAGAAAAGTGAATCCAGTCATTAATAAATTGATCCTCTACAGCACCGTAATGTTGCGCAGTACCTTCCTGAAAGATAATAACAGAATTGGCAGGAACAATCTGATGCTTGCCGTGAAGGACAAAATAGCTGGTTGTACGCAGTACAATCAGGACGTAGTCCCCCGAACCGTAGGGACGATTTACAGAGAAAGAGGGAGGTTCATGAAAACCGTAACCGACCTTGATAATATCCATGATGAACTCCTTTCCAAAAAGCATAATATATCAACTATTCAATATGATACAATATAGTTAAGTATTTGTCAATGACAAAAAATTTTCATTTGAGTAGTGCAAGAAAAGTTAAAAAAGCATGAGGTAATCAAACCAATTTTTCAGGAAGTAGTTTCGAGTTTTCACTTGCGCAAAATATTCTTGTTGTGATAAAATAGAATAAATGAATTAAAGCAATTTGACAAAGGTAAGTCGAAAATACAAATTGATTGAAGGAGTGGACGGTATATGAAGCTAAAACGTTTGTTAGCATGCCTGATTTGCACTGTAATGATAACGGGGTTGATTCCCGGAATTTCTGTATCGGCAGCGGTAATTGACGATGGACTTTTGAATGCCATCGGCGCTGTGCTGGGTGCGGAAAAGGCAGAGGCGCATCCGGGGACTCAGGATTGGGGTGCCATGAATCTGGATTTTACCGGTGAGTTTGATTCTTCGGTGGTAGGATTGACTACGTCCGGTGTGACCTACGACTCTGTTGGCGGTGCCATGTTTGGAAGTTCAGGTAATTTATATTACAGTTCTCCTATTAAGTATACGGTGCCGGATACGGGAAATGCTTATTGGTCTCCTCTTAACTTAGGAACATGGGGATTCCGTTTCAAATTGGATTCCAATGGTTGGTTGATCAGTACAGCCACCACCGGATGGGATAACACCATTTCTGAACTTACCTTTGCGCCTACGTATATTTCGGTTAGTTCCAAAGCATCTTCTGCCATGGTTGCAGAATATTCTTGCGGAACGGATTGGAACGATGTGTTGATTACTTGTGACGGCACCAGTGCCTACGAAGTTTATATGAAAAAAGCATCCGATACTGCTTATACCAAAGTAATTGAGGCAGTAGCCGCAAAAAACAGTAACTCCAACTATAACAACAAGTGTTGGACCACCTATGGCGGAAGATTCGATGCGGCAAACGCCTGTCTCGCATATTCTGTTTGTTTTCAGGTAGAGGGTGGAAACCCGAACCCCGACCCCGGTCAAGGCGGTGAAACACCCGATCCCGGTCAGGGTGGAGAAGCACCTGATCCCGGTCAGGGTGGAGAAGCACCCGATCCCGGTCAGGGCGGAGAAACTCCCGATCCCGGTCAGGGCGGAGAAACTCCCGGAACGGATGATCCCTATGACGGAGCCCAAGGAAACATTGGATATGTATTGGGTGAAGATGCGGTAAAAATTAAGGATTTTCAGTTCTCCGGTGATTTTGATCAAGCGCAGACCGGTGTTACCTCTCCGAGTAGTGCGACCTATTCTGATACCATGGGATTAACCATTCCGGCAGATAGCATATGGAAATATCTGCCCGCAAGTGGATACACGCCTCTTTCCAGTAAGGGTATAACCCTTGGTGTCAAGGTAGGAGCGGAAGAGAAGATTCATCTGGAGATTACCAGTCCTACCAACGTATCACAAAGAGCATATATAGTTATCAGTGAAACCGGTCTGACAATCTATGAGAGTAACGGCGAGGGTGGCTTCCAAGGTGCAACCAAACTGGTAGACTATGTGCCTCAAAACCAATGGCATGACTATGCTCTGTGTGTGAATGACGGTGGCGGTTATGATGTTTATGCCAAGAGTGCAGAAGATGCCGACTGGACGAAGATTGCATCTACCGCATCCTATCGTCCCGGTGGCGGCCCCAATCTTGGTGTGTCATTATACTCGGAAAAGGGAAAAGGGTTTATCAAATACATCAGTATGTATGGAACGCAGGAAGAATTGCCTGAGCCGGAAGGCCCTCAGGCAGGAGAACAGTTCACCTTGGATGAAATTGTTGAAGGTGTGGCTGTGGTAAAAGAGGAGTTGGTATTTGACAGCAACTTTAATGGCGTGGATGAGAATGCACAACTGATGAATGTATCCAACGGCAATGTTGCAGCTGAGCAACCCGTCGTGGGTGAGCATGGTTTGGAGTTAAAGGAAACAGGCGGATTTTATTTCGCATGGGGTTCCGGCAGTGTAAATGCGTGGAAACCATTAACGACAGCCAATCCGGTTATGTTCCGTGCCAAGGTGGACACGGGGGCTGCGTTGGGGGTACAGATGAATGGTTATCCCAGAGCAAGCATCTATGTTTATCCGGAGAAACTTGTGGCGTGGGGTTCTGACCAGAAGGTAGCGGAGGGTTTTGTTCCCGGTACCGATTGGGTGAATTATCTGGTAACTCAAAACGGAAGTAATTTTACCGTCTATACCAAAACAGACCGAGAAACCAAGTGGACAGTACGGGTAACCTCCAACGGATTCCGTACCGCAGGTTTTTATGGTGTTCTGTTGGATAACACCACCACGGCAAAGGCGTATGTATCCACTGTGAAACAATACAAGAGTGAACGTGCGGTACTGAAGGATACCTCTGTGATTGCGTCTATGACCAACACGGTGTATCTGGACGAAGATTTCTCGGAGGACAGAGGAGATTACGATATCATCACCGGTAAGATTGAAGATGGTGTATTCCAAAGAGATCCCGATGCAGAACCCAACCCATCTTATCCCGATCTGAGTCGTTTGGTGGTGGATATGGGTACCATCAATCCAAAGGGACAATGGTTTATCCGTTACAAGTATATGCTTCCCACAAGTGATTCTGTTATTTCTGTTGATATGCAGAACAACGGGGCAAAAATTGCCATTGATGCAACTTCAACGAAGGTAGTACTTCATAACAGAACCACAAACTATGCGGTGGGAAAAGACACACCGCTTGGGACCAATCAATGGGCGGAACTGCTCTTTGCGTGGACGGATAATGATAAGGTGGATGTTTACTGGCATAAGGTTGGCGAGGATGAATGGATGAAAACGAATACCGCCTTTGTCCCCGGTTCCAGTGGCAGAGATAATCTGGAAATTCATGCAGGAATGAGTGCACAATTTGATGATCTTAAGATTTATGCCGGAGATTATCTGGTAATTGAGGAGCCTGAACTGGAATCAGGCGTTGTTAAGACGAATGGTGAATTCTTCTCCGGTACATTGGACACTCCGTATGACAGACGAGCAACCTTGATTACTGCGGTTTACGATAAGGAGTACGGATATACCAAGTTTGTCAAAGCAAAGAATTATGAAGTGGCAAGCGGTGTAGGGGTAAATCTTTCCAACACCTTCAGCACAACTGATGTGGACGAGAACGAGGACAAGGCAGTTGTTATGCTTTGGGATACCATTGAAACAGGAATCCCCTTGGGAGATATGGCAGGAGCAGCCCTTGAGAATCGTGCATCCGGCGCTCTCGAAGCAGGAGCAGGTGTTTCGGTGAATGCAGAAGCCAACTACAATGATATTCGTGTTGTGGGTAATATTGGTGTGAGAAATGGTCGGGTTACCATCAGCGTAACCGATGCCGAGGGAGTTCTTTGCGGTGCAGGACAGACTGTTGCAACAGCGACAGGACTGGTAGATACCACCGTTGCAGTAAATCCTGATTGTGCCAGCGGAACCTATACGGTAAGGGTTCAGTATGGTAATGCGGTGGCATCTGAAACACAGGTGGAACTCTTCTGTGGCGACATTCCTTATAATGCCATTCATGATGCGGCAAGCATGGGGGCATTTTTGAACCAATACGGAAGTGAAACTGCAAAGAAATGGAACGCAGAATCCGATTTCGCATTTGACGTTTATGCACGTTATCTGGAGGAAAAGGGGAATGTGGTTACCTTTGACAGTCTCTATCGTTTCCGTGAAGTGATTGACGTTGCAACCAACGACGAAGTGCAGGAGCGGGAACTTTGTAAACGTGTTAATGAAGCCGCAAAAGAGAGCAGATGGGCAGATGTTCAGAATCTTCTTTTGCATACGTACGGAGAAGTTTTGGGCATCAGTATTGCAGATATTGCAGGTATCCAAAACGAAAAGCAACTCTTCTTGCGGATGGGTTCTGACTATACAAGCGCGGACGAAGTTCTGGCAGGTTTCCGCAGTGCAGTTGTGGCACAAAAACAAGCCGAGGCAAGCACAGGTAACGTCGGTGGCGGCGCTGTCGGCGGTGGCGGTGCAGGCGGTGGTGGTGCGATAGCACCCGGTAATAAGTACGACAGTACCGGAGCAACGGTAAGCGGTCCTGTTGCCGGTGGCGGCGGTGTTGGCGGTTCGGTGCAGACACCTGAAATAAAGCCGGAAGAATTCGGAGATTTAACTTCCGTTCCGTGGGCAGAAGAAAGCATTCTGGCTCTGCGGAATATGGGAATCGTTAACGGAAACGGAGACGGCACCTTTGCACCCAATCGGGCGGTCACTCGTGAGGAGTTCCTGAAGATGGCGTTGCAGGCGGCCGGAATTTCCAACAAAGCGATAGGAGATGCTTCCTTCTTGGATGTGGATAAAGATGCGTGGTATTACGACTATGTGGCAATGGCATATCAGGTTGGTATCGTCAATGGCATGAGTGAAGAATACTTCGGTATCGGTCAACAGATTACAAGAGCAGACATGGCGGTTATCATCAAGCGGATTCTGGATCATCAGGGAATCCAAGTGGAAGAAACCATTGCGCCTTTTGTCTTTGCGGACTTTAATACCATTCCTCAGTATGCAAGAGAAAGTGTTGATTTGCTTGCACAAGCAGAACTGATGAACGGTGTGGGAAACAATTGTTTTGCAGGCGATGCTTCTGCAACTCGTGCAGAGTCTGCGGTGGCTATTTACAGAATCTATAACTATATGGCAGAAAGGAGATAAAGGCAATGAAGAAATATAACAAGATGATTAGTGCTCTCGTTGCCATTACCCTTTTGGCAACCATGCTTTCGGCAGGACTTGGTGTTTCTGCGGTGGAAAGCGGCAGTATGTTAAATGATGGTCAGGAAGGATTGCTTCGGCATCTTGAGATTGTGTCGGAGGATGCTCCTGATTATCACAAAAGTGTTAATCGTGGCGAACTGGCCGTAATGGCGGCTCAGGTGATGAATCTTCCTGCCTATACCGGGGAAGGTACCAAGTTCTATGATGTGGATGCGAAAAGTCCCTACTATGGTGCAATTCATAGTCTGGTTCAGCAGGGGGTTCTCTCAGGAGACGGTAACGGCTATTTCCGTCCCCATGACGGCATTACAGAAGAAGAGGCAAGTAAAATCTTTTCTGTGATATTGGGTTATAAAGAAGTCGGTCAGTTTGAGGGTTATCTTCGTACCGCACGGGAAGCAGGTGTAACCGATGGGGTGGTAATGGATGGCGTAGTTATCTATGGAGAGGCGCTTTCTATGGCGTATAACACTCTGATGGCAGAGATGCTGGAACCTACAACCTACGGAGAAGAGAGAACCTATAAAGTTCAAAAAGGGTATCTTGCCATGGAGCGGTATCACGGTTTGGTAAGACAAGAAGGTATCGTAGAAGGTGTACAATACACCACCTTGATTAAACCCGATATCAATATCCCTGAAGGCGAAATCATGATTGGGAATCGTTTATTCCGCTATGATGATGAAACTCTGCTTGGTAAATATGTGGTATTCTACAGTAAGCGAGAGGGAGATTCCACTGCAAAGGATATTGAATATATCTACCCCGACGAAGAACGGAACAACATCGTAACCATCGAGGGAACCGATGTCATCGGTATTCGTGAGGGTCAGTTGAAGTATTGGGTTGGCGCCAAGGAGAAAGGCTATAAACTCACAGCGGCACATGACACCATTTTAAATGGTGTTGCCTATCCTACTGCGACCGAGGAGGATTTGAAGCCTCCCTCGGGAACCGTTACCTTGATTGATAACAATGATGATGATATTTATGATGTGATTGTTATTGATTCGGTGGAATATGTGGTTTATGACAGTCAGGATAAGGAAAATCAGATTCTCTACGGCAAATATCCTCAGGTTGCCATCGGAGATAAGGAAGTAAAAAATGAGATTGTTATGACAGGTCCTTATGGTCGTATCAATGTGGGAACCTTGGTGACCGGCGATGTACTTCGGGTTCAGAGCAGTAAGAATACAATGGGAATCCGTAAGATTTCCATGAGTCGGATTGAAACCTGTGTAACAGGTCAGGTTACGGCATTTTTGAAGGATAAGATTACCGTTGCAGGCAAGGAATATACCATCAACAACGGTACTGTTATTGATGAAACAGTTCGTATCGGAGAAACGGTTTCGGTTTACCCTGATCAGGATTTGGCGGCGGTGATTCTCCATGCCTCCAATGACAGTTACCAGTTTGGTTACCTGACCGGTGCAAGAAATGCAGGTGGTGGCTTCAACGGAAAGTTGTCCATTCGGGTGGTTGATCGTAACTACATGTTAAAAGAGTACGTGGCAGCATCCAACA
The DNA here is from genome assembly GCA_045649565.1 of Ructibacterium sp. Lineage (GTDB taxonomy): Bacteria > Bacillota > Clostridia > Monoglobales > Monoglobaceae > Ructibacterium. The sequence continues at coordinate 51,891 of JAZRQC010000037.1, read as the reverse complement.
TCTATCTGGATGAAATCAAGTATACCAAGGTAGATGCAATGTTGGAACGGTTGCTGACCGCCAATAGTCTTCGTACCTATCATGAGGATATGGAATTGGGTGAAGTGGACAAAAACGGCTTGAATGATCTGGATCGTATGCAGACGGGAGATGCAGACTTCCCCTATGCGCAACCCGTTCGGTTCCGCCTGAATGATGCAGGGGAACTGACCCATCTGGATACCATGATTTACGAATCCGATTACGAAACAGAAGATTCTTTGCAACCTGCAAAGACCGGCGTTTCCGAGGTAAGAAGATTGGCGTTTGCCTCCGCTCCCCACAGTTTTTACAACAATGCAGGAACCGAAATGGTGTTTACGGCAAGTGATATCTACCAAGCACTTCGGATTCAGCAGGTGGATCGGGACGAGACAGAAGGATTCCGTGAAGAAATCATCGACGGATATTACCCCGTGGTAGAAGCCTTTAACTTAGATCCTTACAACAAGGTTGCCAAATATGTGGTGGTTTACGACAAGGCGGTAGACAACGTTGTTCAATCCAATCCTCCTTGTATCGTAACGGATATCTATGACACCATGGATGAGGACGGAAACATCGTTCGGAAGGTGGATCTTGCCCATCCGAACTATTCCAAGACGGTTACCATGCCCCCGGAGATTCGAACCGATATTGATGTGGGTGATGTGATTCAGGTAGAGGTTAATGACAAAAACCTCATGCTGGCGGCATCAGTGATGTTTGACAAGAGTTTGGGCAAGGACCAGACCCGTGTAGCAACCCGAGGCGGTACGGGCGGATATCATAACCTTTATTACAATTATCGTGTGTCTTACGGAACCTTATATCACTATGACGGTAATGTGTTCTCTCACACCACCTCGGTGAAGGAGGACAATGACGGGGTAGAGGCATGCAATGAGTTCCACAACTATCGGAACAACGGCACCAAAATCTACGTTTGTAAGACGGTGGGCGGAAAGATGGAAATCCGTCAGGGTAGTGTAAAAGATATGGTAACCTACACCATGGATAAGGATACCAACCAAAAGGCGGTAACCTGTGTAAGACGTGGTGGTTATCTGGAATATATTTTAATTATGGAGGAGGCGTAAACAATGAAAAAATTTATTTCTGTTTTTACAGTAATTTGTATCACCCTTACCTTGTTTGCCTCCTTTGGAGCAACGGTATCGGCGGCAAGTATGTCTTGGCACGATAGTTTTACCAAGAGTGGTGATGTCACCTCTAAGGGAGATACCCTTATCTTAACATCTGCGCCGGGGGAAACCTTTGGCCATGCTTATCGTAATAATATCCCCGAGGTCAATGGCGGAAAGATTGATATGGAGTTTGATGCACAAATCATTAAGCATAACGGGGAACAACACATAGAAATCTATACCGGTGCATATCGGTTCTATATCCATTTCAATCTGGATAACATCTGGTATCGTGGATATTCGGCTTCAACCAACTTCGAATCCAAAAGAATCACCTATGATATCGGATACGAAAAGCATCACTATCGGTTGATTACCGACGGCAAATATGAGGGTATCCTCTACATCGACGGATACTATGCAGGACACGTTTCTGCAGAAAAGAATACCCAGTCTCCCGGCAGAATCGAGTTGGTTGCCTATGGTACCGATGCAGGAACATCTTCGGTTTCGTTCAGCAATCTGGTGTTTAACAAGTACAACGGAATGCCAAAAGCAGAAGGGACAGAAAAGGTGGAGGTAGAAGAAGAAAAAGCGCTTGCCGGAACCCTGCCCAACGGAGACACCTATATGGGTTTTGAAGATCTGGAGGAATACAAAGACTGGACCCTTCGTGAAACATGGGAAATCAAGGACGGCATGGTATACGGCATGAACAAACTGGATCTTCAGCAACGCTCCGCATATGTTCCTTTTGAATTGGAGCGTGGTCAGAACTTTACGCTGACCGCACGGTATCGGATTGAGGAATTCGGTGAGCAACAGGGTATCATTGTTTCTTGGCCCAACGGTGCATTTCGTGCCTATATGTATACAAATTATATTGAGTTCCATACCCCTCACGGACAGAAACGAAGCGAACTTTTCAAATTCGAGAAGGGAAAATGGTATGAGTTTAAGCTTCAGGTGACGGATGGTGGAGCCAAGAACCAGCTGTTCATTGACGGAAAGCCCATTACCGGTGTAGAGGAAGCAGGAGCAAACGACGGCCCCTATACCAAAGGCGAACTTTATCTCTTTACCTATGGTAACTTAGGTATGTTCTCCGGATTGAGTGTAGATTGGTTCAAGGTGGAGCTGGAACATCAGGATATTAAACTCCAAAAACCCATGGCAGGGGCAGAGTTCTTAGAAGATGAGAAGATTCGGCTGGCGGCTCAGGTGGACGAAGAAAAGCAGGGAGAAATTCCCTCGGTGGATTATAAAATCAACGGCAAGGTAATCGCCGCCGGTAAGGCTCCTGATTATCAGGCGGAAATCCCGGGTCTTCCGGCAGGAACTTATGAAATCACTGCAGAGTATGGGGAAAATCATAAATCAGAAGCTCGTATTTTCAAAGTAATCCCCGGTGTTTTGGCAGAGGTACAAACCAGTCAGGATGATTACGGTAACTTCTTTGCGAATCTGGAGTTCTTTGATAAGGGGGCTCAGGTTTCCAAGGTAGAGTACCGTCTGGATGGACAGGTGGTTGCCACCAGTGAGGCGGCACCCTATTACGAAATGAGTCTTTCGGCTCTGTCTCCCATGCAACACACCTTAGAGGCAATCTGCTATGACAAAGCAGGTATTGTGGTTTATGAGAGTGCTAAGAAATTTGAAAGTAAGCAGGTTCAGACACAGGCGTCCGAAAACTTTGCCAACGAGGTTCGTTATAGTGTGGACGGAGAATTCGGAACGGCAGAAGTGAACTTCTCCAATGGCAGACATCAACTGAAGATGACCCACACCAAAGAGGGGGTTACCTACCTGACCGATACAGGAGAGATGACTTATGATAAGGGTCTCGGTAACTTCCTTGTGGTTACCGATGGCGCCTTTGCTGAAGTGTATCGAAACGGACAGATGGTGTTCTCTTATGTTATGCCTATGACCAAGGAGATTGCAAAATCCTTCGCTGGCAACGGCTTGACCATCTCCAAAGAAAACATTGTGGCATCTCCTGATCGGGCAAACTATTTTGCCATGAACAACGTAACAGCCAGGGCGGTATACGATTTGGGAGATTTACCCAACTACCATGTGGTGGATGTGGTTCTGGATGTAAATGACAATGGGCGTTTGGTGCTCAATGATGAGTATTACCGCACCGATTTACAGATAGAGGACGGAAAGGTCTATGTATGGACTACCAAAATCGAGTTTACCGATCCCTTCCGCAAAGAAGCAGGAAATCTTGGCGATTGGGCAAATGAAGATGGAAAAGTATACCTCCGTGCCGAGACGGCGGTGGGCATGACCCGTCTTTATGCCAACGGCAGATGGGTGTTCAGTTTCCGTAGTGTTCCCACCGTAGGTGACGGAACCTTGGCGGTAGAAGTGACAGAGGGTAACGGTTTTGAGTTCCTCTGTGTTGGTGACAACAAGGACGTATACTTCTATGAGGATGATTTTAGCGGTGACACGGAATTTGCATCTGCAACACAGTGGCGTTTGCAGGATAATATGTCCATGACCATTGACCCTGATCTTCAGTACCTGATGCTCAGTGCTACCAATCAGGAAGATGCCATTGCTGACATAACGGCATCCTTGGGAGAGTTTTCCTTAAGTGCCGATGTAAAGGTTATCGAAGGAACCGATGGCTTCTGGTTTGCGTTGAACCATCCGGTGTATCATTATTACTCCAAGGCAGGTTACAATTTCAGAACAGGTGAGTTTGAAATTATTGACTACGACAAAGGTAAGACCACAACAGCTACCCAAGCAGGAGAATTCCCCGTGGGTGAGTTTGTGAAACTGTCGGTGGAGGTTCAGCAGGAGGATGCCGGCAAAAAGGTAACACTCTTCCTGAACGGAACAGAGGTTCTTTCCAAGACCGATTCCAGTAATCACCGAGGCAGAGCGGGGGTTGTTCTAACCAACGGAACTGCTTATGTGGATAATCTTTCCCTCCGTGGTGACGCCAAGGTGGTGGTAGATACTCGTGACGTATGGTGTGATAACGTGACCATGGATATGATAGACTTAGGCAACGATTCCTTTGTCCTGACCAATGGCGGTGCGGCATGGAAAACCATCGACGGCGGTCGGAGCTTCCAGAAAGCCACAGAGATTACTCCTATGAGTGATGATGTAATCACCTTGCAAAATGGGGAAGTGCTTGCCCTCAAATCCGAGGTGCAGTATATTGGCGACGACGGAAGATCCTATCGGAACTTTATCCCCTATATCTCCAAAGATCAGGGTAAGACCTACGAAAGAGCCGGTAACGATAAGGTTTCGGAAGAAGATCATATCGGCTTGAACCACGCATCTATGCAGAATCGTGTGAAGCAAGGTCCCTCAGGCAGAATCTATGCTGCCTGCGAGACCGAGGTGGCTACCGAGTGGGTACATTGGCTCAAGGTATTCTACAGTGACGACAATGGTCGGACTTGGAATGAAAGTGAAACGGTAATCAAAAGCACCGAAATCGGCAGCGGAAACAATGAGCCTGCCGGAAGCGTCTTTTGTGAGGTTGTTCCTCTGGAGCTGGCAGATGGCAGTGTCTACCTTTTTGGTAGAACGTCATTGGGTTATATTGGCTATATCAAGTCCTATGACCGAGGAAAGACTTTTGATACAGAGCATATTTACACCACTCCGTTCTTGTCTACTGAGAATTGCTACAACATCGAGGTAGATCCCTATGATCCGCAGACGGTTTATGCAGTATTCGGTTATGATAACGATAACTTAAGCGGCAAAGGTCAGTTCCCCAGAACCCGTTGGACCTTAGCAAAGAGTTCGGACAGCATGCAGACTTGGCAGATTTTAGGCACCTTGTACGAGAACAATCATGTGAATGTTTCGGGATGTATGATGAACCTGAACCTGAACATCACGGAAAATCTGTTGGTTGCAGAGGCGTTCTCAACGGATGATTTCAGCGGTTCCTTACCCGGTGGAAGAATCATTACCGTGCCCAAGGATGCTCAGGTGGGAACCAATCGGTTCGAACAGATTCATTTGAAGTATCCGGAACAAGCGGAAAACACCCGTGCTGTGTCCACGGATCAGGCGGAAAGAACCTTGGCAGTGTATTCGGCAGGAGGTAATGCACTTCTGCACAACCGCAGAGTAGAGGGGGTTGCCTTTGACAACTATCTGGCGGCAGATGTTGCGGCGTCTTATGTGGGGGCTTCCATGGGTGTGGATGATGAGAGTAACCTGATCTTCAAGGTAATGGATGACGAAACCACCTTCCATGCAGAGTATATCACCATCAAGGATGGAAGATACTTCGTGGATATGGATGCTTTTGCAAAAGCCTACGGCCTCTTCGCAGAAGAGGAGTTGGGTACCAAAATCATCAGCCCCTATGAGGGTTGGAGTAAGGTGCAAAGAGCAAGTATCCGATTCGCTTTGGATTATTTCTCCACAGAACTATAAAAAAAGAATCCCAATCTTTTTGATTGGGATTCTTTTTATTTAATTTCCTGCTCCAAATGCTCAAATAAGGGGGAGGAGAAGAACTCCAAAATGCTAATCTCCAAGCCGTCACACAATTTCTTAATGGTGGAAATGGTGGCGCTGTTGTTTCGTCCGCCGGTAATATTGTTCAAGGTGGATTGGGTCACACCGCTTCGTGTAGCCAGTTTATTAACGGTAATGCCTTGTGTTTTGCATAAATCCAAAATCCGAAGCCGAACCGCATCTCCAATATTCATGAGATCCTACCTCCAAAGAGTTTTGTTACTCTTAGTCTACCGCTTTTGAGTTAAAAACATTACCTCAATTGAGTTGACATTTAAATATGTTTGTGTTAGAATCGTGATGATAATGGGTTATTTTTTCTTTTTGCAGATTGTGAATATTTTATAAGGAGAGAGAATGAAAAAAACGTCCTGTGGGCTATATTTATGGAAGGGTGAGCAGAACTTTCCTAAAAAAGCATAATATGTTTATAAAAAAGCACAATCAGTAGTTGACCCTTTTTGTTGATTATGTTAAAATATTGTTGCAAAATAGGTGTGTTGTCTCGGTATGAAATAACAGAAAAGATTTAAATTCACCTGAAATGTCTTTTGTATCAGGGAAAAACCGAAAAATGCAAGATTAGGACCTTGTTTCAAATGAGGGTGTCTGATACTATATTACTTAGTAAATATAATTAAACATACATTATAAATTCATCAAAGGAGTGAATCTTTATGAAGAAGACAAGAATTTTAGCAGCCTTGTTGTGCGTGATGATGGTAATCACCTGTCTTCCCGTTGCGACATTGGCAGCGCCGACTGCGGCAGAAATGGATGCAGCCGGTGAGTTTTTAGGAGCGGCAAGCATTACACCTACTGCAAATGCATTGGCTAATGCCGGCGGTGTTCTTGATTTTGCCAATTCCGGCGCAAATCTTTCTGTAACTGCCACCAGTATGGTGGATGCAGAATATACTGCGGACGGATTGGTGCTGAACGAGGGCGACTGGAGATATTCCGGTGCTGCCAGATGGACAGTTTTTAACTTCGGTTCCTATGTTTATATGAAGGTAAAGGCGGCAGAGGAAGGAACCCTTACCGGTTCCATTTACCTGTGTGCCGCAACCCATGCAAAGGCAGTGTTCAAGCTGACCAAGGATGCGATTACCTTCCATGACAAGGATGGTACTATGACCAACCTGGCAGAAATCACACCCGGTACCGGATGGATTGAGATTATCCTCCAAAGAGACCCCAGTGTGAGTGCGTCCTACAGCAACGGCGCACAGAACTGGTTTGTCAAGGGTGGAAGCCTGACCAACTGGACCAAGATCGCAACGACCGGTATTGATAAGTGGTTAGATTCCAGCAATAACGTGGGTGTTAATTTCTCCGGTTCCGGTACTGTAAACTACTGCGCGGTGGTAGAACCTTCTGCAACCAAGCAGGATACCTCCGGCTCCGGCGGCGGTGAGTCCGGCGGCGACACCCCCGGTGGTGAAACCGAAACGAACGCTCCTGGTGTTACCGCCGAATTGCGCAGTGCTATTGGTAGTGTTTTGGGCGCGGCTTATGCAGACCCGGCAACATCTTCCAGTGACTGGGCGGCTATGAATCTGGAATTCACCGGTACCTTTGATTCTACCCAGGATGGCATGAACACAGGAACCGGCATCACCTACGATAGCAAGATGGGTGCGACTTTCCCCGCAACCGATGCAATTCTGAAGTATAGACCCACCTGTAAGCACAATGGTTGGTCGCCCCTCTGTATTTCCAATAACTATACCTTTGGTTTCAAGCTGAAGGAGGGTGGAACCCTGAATCAGCAGTCTCCGAAGATTTGGAATAACATGAGAATCTTTATGGATATCACCACCTCCGGCGTTACCATTTTCGATGGTGGAGCTGATGGGGCTTCTAGTGGTGTAGTAACCAAGTTGGTTGACTTCGTGCCCGGCACTGACTGGGTTGATGTGATGGTTACCCCCAATAGTCCGGATGGCTATGTTGTCTATATGAAGAAAGCTACTGATGCCAACTTCACAAAGGTAGCGGCAACCACATCCTATCGTTCAGGCGGTGGTGCATGGGGATCTACGGGATTCTATGTAACTGCAAAAAATGCCTATGTCAGCTATGCCGTTTCCTGGGTAGGTGCAGATGCTCCCGCAGGCGGCGGTGGAACAGGTGGTGACACCCCCGGTGGTGACAACACAGGTAGCGAAGGCAGTGGCACCACTCCTACTGCGGAAGAGTTTGATGCAGCAGGTGCAGCACTGGGCAAGGCGTCTATCCTCCCTGCAGAGGGTCTGGCTTTTGACTTTGTTGGTGCAGGCACCTCCTACGAGCAACCTGCCGGCGTGGAAATCGCAACCAACCTTACTTATAAGGAAGCAGGTATGACCTTTGGTGCAGAGCAGGGTAACTGGAAGTACAATCCTTCCACCAAGTGGTGTCCCTTCTCTCATGGTAGTGTTATCTACTTCAAAGCAAAGGTAAACGAGGGCGGCAATGTTATCATGCAGGCATACTGGCCGGAAGCAGACCATTGGCGTGCTTACCTCCAAATTGAAAGCGAAAGTGTTGCGATACATGGTGCAAGTGGTGTTACCGTTCATAAGGAGGACTTCAAACCCGGTACCGGCTATGTAGAATATATGTTCTACAAGGACAACCGTGATCAGGTTATTTACGCTAAGGGCGGCAATGTGTCCGAGTGGACCAAGCTCTATACCGCAACCACTTGGAGAAACAGTGGATACAACGGCGGTTTTAACTTTACCGCAACCAATGCAGTAATTCCTTATGCGGCAATCGCGGCTCCCTCCAATGTGGCACAGAGCGGCGGTGGCGGAAACACTCCCTCCACCCCCAGTGGTGAGGCATATGATGGAACCCAGGGTAAGATTGCAGATGTTTTGGGCAGCGATGCAGTTATCATCACAGATCTTCAGTTCTCCACCGACTTTGATAAGCAGATGGCTGGCGTAACCTCTCCTGCAGACTCCCTCTTTGATGATGGAAAGGGTATGATGCTTGGGGAAGGTAAACAGTTCCAGTATCTGCCCGCAAGCGGATACACCCCCCTTGCCTACAAGGGTATGACAGCCGGTGTTAAGGTGGGAGCCGGTGATGCAGTCGTGATTCAGGTGAAGCATCCTAACAATAATACACTTCGTACTTACGTTCAGATTGAGACCGGCAAAGTCTGGGTATGTCAGGGCGACGGACAAGGTGGATTTGCGGGAGCTGCCAATCTGGTAGATTATGTGCCCGGAAGTGACTGGAATGATTACCTGATTACTATGAATGAAAATCAGGGTTATGATGTTTATGCGAAACCTCAGGCAGAGGAAGACTGGACTTTAGTTTGTTCTACCACCAGCTTCCGTCCCGGCGGCGGTGCAGGCATGGGTATTCAGCTTTACTCCTCCAAGGGCTCCAGCTGGATCAAGTATGCATCCGTTTACGGAACGCAGGATCAGCTTCCCGAGCCGGAAGGCCCCGAGGCAGGTACCAAGATGACCATTGAGGATATCATCGGCGGTATTGCAGTTGCCAAGGAAGAACTGGTATTCGACGCTAACTTCAATGGTATCGAAGCCAATGCACAGCTCAAGAATGTACAAAGTGGCGAAGTGGCAGAGGAACAGCCCACCGTTGGCGCAAACGGATTGGAACTGGTGCAGACTGCAGGTAAGTACTTTGCATGGAACTCCGGTACCGAGAATTCCTGGAAGCCTCTGACCAAGGAAAATCCTGTGATGTTCCGTGCGAAACTGGACGCGGGCAGTATGTTGGATGTTCAGCTCAATGCTAATCCCAGAGCAAGCATCTATCTGTACCCCGAAAAGCTGATTGTTCAGGGTACCAGCCAGACCCAGGCAAAAGACTTTGCGCCCGGTACCGGTTGGGTGAACTACCTGGTAACCCGTGACAGTTCCAACTTTATGGTATGGACCAAGCTGGACGGTGAAACCGAGTGGACCCTCCGTGTGACCTCCAATGGTTTCCGTACTGCAGGCTTCTATGGTGTCCTCTTTGCAAACACCACCGCGAACAAGGTAACCCTGTCTGAAGTAAAGCAATATAAGATTGAAAGAATGGTATTGACCGACCCCAATGCCATTGCGACCATGACCAATCGTGTATACATCGATGAGGACTTCTCCGAGGATACTGGAATTCACAATATGATCACCGGTAAAATTGAGGATGGTGTGTTCAAGAGAGACCCCGACGCAGAGCCTCACACCTCTTACCCCAATTCTTCCCGTCTGGATGTTGATTTGAGTCAGGTGAACCCCAAGGGTCAGTGGTTCGTACGCTTTAAGTACAGAATTCCCACTGCAGAATCTGTTATGTCCTGTGATATGGTAAACAACGGTAACAAAATCGCCATCGACTGCCATGATGACTCTGTCTTCATCATCAATCGTACTGCCGGTGTGGGTAAGAGTGATACTTTGGCGGCGGCAGGTGTTGGTAACTGGGCAGAACTTCTCTTCTCCTGGACCGACAATGCATATGTTGATGTTTACTGGCACAAGGTAGGGGATGATGAGTGGATTAAGACCCACACCAAGTTCGTTCCCGGTTCCGAGGCAAACGACAAGCTGGCATTCCATTGTAGCTTGGCGGGCGAGGTGGACGATGTTAAGGTTTACTCCGGTGACTACCTGAGAGTTGACGAACCTGTTCTGGAATCCGGTCTGGTAAAGACCAGTGGTGAATACTTCACCGGTACTCTGGAATCCAGATATGACCGTCGTGCAACCTTGATCACCGCAGTATACGACGAAACCTATGGCTACACCAAGTTCGTGAAGGCAAAGGATTACGAAGTACTCAGCGGTAGAGGTGCAAACCTGACCAATACCTTTGTCACCGAGAATGTTGACGAAACCAAGGATACTGCAGCAGTAATGCTGTGGGATACTTTGGAAACCGGTATTCCCCTCGGTGATATGGCAGGTGTGGCACTCAAGAACAATGCAACCGGCGCTCCCAAAAAGGATGCTCAGGTTGGGGTGAAAGCAGAGGCAAACTACAATGACGTCAGAGTAACCGGTTACACCGGTATCAGGAACGGCAGAGTTACCATCAGTGTGGTAGACGAAGGCGGCAATCTCCGTGCGGTAGGTCAGACCACCTCCTCCGGTACCGGTCTGGTGGATGTTTCCGTTGCAGTAGATCCTTCCTGTCCCAGCGGAACCTACACTGTAAGAGTTCAGTATGGTAGTGCCGAGGCGGTAACAACCGACATCGAACTCTTCTGTGACGATATTCCCTATAACACTATTACCGATGTAAATAGCATGAGTTCTTTCATTGATAGCTACGGTAGTGAAACCGCAAAGAAGTGGAATGAAGAAGAGACTTTTGCATCCGACGTATATGCACGGTTCTTGGATGCTAAGGGTTCTGCCACAACCTTCGCAACTCTCTATGACTTCCGTGATGTTATGGACGTTGCAACCAATGGCGAGGTTCACGAGCGTCAGTTCTGTCTGGACGTGAACACCGCTGCTAAGAATGGTAAGTGGTCCGATGTTCAGGATCTGGTTATGGATGGTACCTTAGGCGTTACTGTTGAAAGTATGGCAGGTATCTCCGATAAGAAGGCACTCTTTATGAGAATGACCGGTGGCTATAGTAGTGAAGCTGACGTTCTGGCAGCATTCCAGAGTGCTCTTGCGGCACAAAAGACTGCAGAATCCAACACCGGCGCAGGCTTCGGTGGTGCTGCAGGTGGTGGTGCCGCAGGTGGCGGTAGCGTTGGTTCCGGCATCTTCCAGGGTACTACCGGATTCGAGAATACTGGTGGCGGTGGTGCTGCAGGTGGCGGTTCCTTTGGTGGTCAGGCTCCTGTTACCCTTCCTGAGGACTTCTCCGATTTAGGTGATGTTGATTGGGCAAAGGATTCCATCAAGGCCCTGAGAAATATGGGTGTAATTTCCGGTAACGGTGATGGCACCTTTGCTCCTAACCGTGAAGTAACCCGTGAAGAATTCCTGAAGATGGCTCTGCAAGCGGCAGGCATCAAGGGTAACGGTAATGTGGATATGGCATTTACTGATGTGGATGCAAACGCATGGTATTATCCCTACATTGCAATCGCTTACGAGGCAGGTATTGTAAATGGTATGAGCGAGACTACCTTCGGTATTGGTGAGAAGATTACCAGAGCCGACATGGCAGTAATGCTCAAGCGGATTATGGACTACAAGAACATTGGCATCGAGAAGAAGGTTGCGGCATATGTCTTCGACGATTTCGATACCATTCCCGATTATGCAAGAGCAAGTGTTACCGCTTTGGCTCAGGCACAGTTGATGAATGGTAAGGGTGATAATAACTTCGAAGGCAACGCTTCTGCAACTCGTGCAGAGTCGGCTGTAGCAATTTACAGAATCTATAATTACATGGTAGAAGGGAGATAAGGGCAATGAAAAAATTACTACGTAAAATTAGTGCAATCGTTGCCATTACTGTCTTGGCAACCACGCTTTCCGTTTGTACCGGAATGTCCGCATCTGCGGCAACCGGCAGCCTCCTGACCCCCGGTCAGGAAGGTCTGCTCCGTGTGTTGGGAGTCGTAACTGAGAAGAATCCCAATTATGACAAGGCGTTGACAAGAGGAGAGTTGGCCCATTTAGGTGCGAAGATTGCCAATGCACCGGCATATACAGGAACGGACTATTATTTCTATGATGTTATGGAAGATAATCCTTATTTTGCTGACATCTATGCATTGGGTCAGATGGGTGTTCTTTCCGGAGACGGAGATGGCTACTTCCGTCCCAATGATACCGTTTCCGATATTGAAATCTGCAAGGTGTTTTCTGTTCTCCTGGGCTATAAGGAAGCAGGGGAGTATATGTCCTTCCTGCGGATTGCTCGGGATGCGGAGATTACCGAAGGTGTTACCATGGACGGCGTTGTAACCTATGGTGAGGCGCTGGCAATGGCATACAATACTCTGCACGCAGATATGTTCGAGGCAATTACCTATGGTGATACCAAGGAGTTCAAGAAGAACGAAGGCTTCCTTGCCATCGAGTGCTACCACGGTCTGGTTAAGCAGGATGGCATCGTAAAGGGTGTGCAGTACACCACCTTGATTGAACCCACCGATATGATTCCGGCAGGTTCCATTCAGATTAACAATCGTATCTTTAACTGGGATGATCCCACCTTGCTTGGTAAGTATGTAAACTTCTACAGCAAGAAAGACGGTAGTTCCACTGCAAAGGATATATTCTATCTCTTTGCAGACGAAACCAGAAACAATATGGTAACCATCGAGGGTGAAGATGTTATCGGTATCGAAGATGGTCAACTTAAGTATTGGGTTGGCGCAAAGGATAAGGGTTATAAGCTTGCTTTGGCTCCTGACGTGATTGTGAATGGTGTTGCGTTCCCCGGCTTTGATGATGAGGATTTAAAGCCTGCAACCGGTACCATAACCTTGATTGATAACGATGATGACGAACTCTACGATGTGATTACCGTAGACGATATCGAGTACATGGTATACCAGAGTCAGGATAAGGAGAATAAGATTCTCTATGGTAAGTATCCCCAGGATTCTGCTATTGGCGGTAAGGGTCAGATCAATGATATTACCTTAACCGGTGAGTATGGTCCCGTGAATCTGGGTACCCTGACCGAAGGTACTGTTTTGAGATATCGTAAGAGTAAGAACACCACAGGAACCGTAAAGGTTACCATGACCAAGATGGAAGATATTGTTACCGGTCAGGTTACATCCTTCATGGATGATACCATTACCGTAAACGATACCATCTACAAGGTAACTACCGGTACTGTTATTGACGAAACCGTTCGTCTGGGCGAGACAGTTTCCATCTACCCTGATGGAGACGCGGCGGCAGTAATTCTGCATGCTTCCAACGATGTATATCAGTTTGCATATCTGTTGGGAGCTCGGAATAGTGGTGGCGGTTTCAATGGTGAACTTTCCGTTCGACTGATTGACCAGAACTACGAAATTCGCGAGTTTGCCGCAACCAAGAACTTCTACATGGACGAAATCAAGTACAACAAGGTAGATGCGGCAATGCAGCGTTTGAGTGATGCTAATGCACTTCGTGCTTACAACGACGATATGACTCTGGGTACCGCAGATGCTGATGGCAACAATGAACTTGACAGAATGAAGAATGGTGATGCGGAATTCCCCTATGCTCAGCCCATTCGTTTCCGCTTGAATGATGAGGGAATGTTGACTCACATCGACACCATTATCTATGAGCGTGATTACGAGAGAGAAGATTCTCTCCAGCCTGCAGAGACAGGAAAATCCGAGGTAAGAAGACTGGCTTATGCTTCCTATCCCAACAGTTTCTACAATCAGGCAGGTTCTGAGCTGATATTTACTGCGCTTGGCATGAACAGAGCAATGCGTGTTCTGCAGGACGACAGAGACGAGGTTGAATACTTCCGTTCTACCATCATCGATGGTCACTACCCCGTAGTAGAAGCATTCAATGTAGATCCGCTTACTAAGGTTGCAAAATACCTGATGATCTACGATACCAATACTGCGGCAAATGACTTAAGATACAACGCGCCCAGTATCATTTCTGATATCTATGATACCCTGAACGAGGAAGGTCAGACGGTTCGAATGATGGATATTACCCATCCTTCCGGTTCAAAGACGGTTACCCTGTCGGATGAACTTTATAATACCGATATCAGCATCGGTGATATTATTCAGTTCCAGACCAATGCAAAGAATGTGGTGCAGGCAGTAGAGGTTCTCTTTGACGTTTCTCTGGGTCACAATCAGACCCGTGTTCAGAACCGTGGTGGTAACGGTGGTTATCATAACCTGTATTACAACTTCAGAACCATGTATGGTACTTTGGTAAGTTTTGAGAATAACATCTATACCCATACCACTTCTGTGAAGGAAGATCCGGATGGTGTTGAGGCGTTCAATGAACTTCATAACTATAAGCATAATGGTACTGTAATTTATGTATACAGAAACAACAATGGTAAACCCACCGTGTCTCAGGGTAGTGCTAAGGATCTGGTAACCTATGCTATGGATCCCGACACCAACCAAAAGGCGGCCATCAGTATCCAGCGCGGTGGTCATATCCAATATGTACTTGTGATTGTAGAGGAGGCGTAAACAATGAAGAAATTAGTATCAATTATTACTTTACTCTGTCTGACAGTGTCTTTGTTTGCGGCTTTTGGCGTAACCGCCTCCGCGGCAGAGGTAGAATGGTATGACAGTTTTACCATTGGCTATCCTGATGGTACCGGTACTGTAGCCAGAAAAGACGGTTTTGCTACTTTGACATCCGGTAAAACTACCGCTGATGCCGATTTGGCGACCATCTATAAGGTGGATGCAGGTAATGTAAAGCCCCAGATGGATGTGGAATTTGATCTGCAGATTTTAAAGCACAATGGTTCTCAGCTGGTTATTTTCTACACCGGTAAGAACAGATTTTATATGCACTTTAATCTGGATAACATCTGGTGCAGAGGTTATTCCTCTACAGCGCAGTATGAATCCCTGACAACACCTTATGACATCGGTTATGAGATGCACCATTATCAGTTGATTACCGATGGTAACTATGGTGATTTGTATATTGACGGTTACTATGCAGGAACCATCAGCGGTGAGGCAAGTACCCATCAGCAGGGTCGTATCGAGATTCTTGCCAGAACCCAGAATAGTGGTCCTGCGTCCTACAAGATCGGTAACATGAAGTTTAACAAGTATACCGGCAGAAAGATTGGCGGTAACACCGAGCAGAGCGACGTGCCCACCACATCTACCTTTGATGCAAAGGATTGGGAGTATATGCCCCTTCCCAACGAGGATACTCTTTATGAGTTTGACAATCCGGATGATTACGCAGGTTGGAGAAAGCGTGCAACTTGGGAAATCAAAGATGGTATTGCATCCAGCTGGAATACACAGGACTTGAAGATGCTCTCTCTGTACGGTCCCTTTGCAGTAGAAGCAGGACAGGACTTCACCTATACTGCCCGTTTCAGAATGGATAAGTTTGGTGAGCAGCAGGGTATCATTCCCTCTTGGCCCAATGGTTCTTTCCGTGGTTACATCTATCGTGAGTATGTAGAGTTTGAAACTCCTTACGGCATGAAAAGAAGTAACGAGATTCATCTGGAAGAAAACAGATGGTACGAGTACAAGGTAGAGGTTACCGGTGGCGGTACCAGAAACCAGCTCTTTATTGACGATGTTCCCATTACTGCAGTTGAGCCTGCATTGGACAACAACAATCATCCCAGAAATGGTATGACCTACTACTTTACCTACCCCAACGGTTCCATGTTCTCAGGTTTGAGTATCGACTGGACTAAGGTTGAGCTGGTAAAGGATAAGGTGGTTGTGGATGATCCCATTGCCGGTTCCGAGTACTTAGAAGATGATCCCATCGAATTGGCGGCACACGTAGCGGCGGATTTGAAGGACGAAATTCCTTATCTTGATTACAAAATCAATGGTAAAACAGTTGCAACCGGTCAGGCGCCTGATTACAAGGCTGTCATCAACGGTATGTCTGCAGGTAACTATCAGGTTTCTGCAGAGTATGGTGACTATGTTGCGGTGGAAAAAGAGTTCTCTGTGGTTCCCGGTGTAAAGGCGGAAATCCAGACCAGTCAGGACGATTACGGCAACCTGTTTGCTAACCTAGAGTTCTTTGACAGACGTCCCCAGATTACCAAGGTAGAGTATCGTCTGGACGGTAACACCGTTGCCACCGCCGAGCAGGGTCCCTACTATGAGATGAGTCTGGCGGCACTGTCTCCCATGCAGCACACATTAGAAGCCATCTGCTACAATGAATCCGGTATCATTGTATATGAGGATGCCGTTCAGTTGGTAGGTAAGGCATATCAAAGTGCACCTTCCGAGAACTTTGCCAACGAAATCAAGTACAATGTAGTAGGCGAGTTTGGTCAGGCTGAGGTCACTTATGCAAATGGCAGACATCTGCTGAAGATGACCCACACCAGAGATGGAGTAACCTACCTGACCGACGAGGGTGAGATGACCTATGACAAGGGTCTTGGTGATTTCATCATCGTAACCGATGGTCCCTTTGCTGAGGCATATCGCAATGGTCAGATGGTATTCGCTTTTGTAATGCCTATGACCAAGACTCTGGAAAAGAGTTTTGTATCCGATGGTTTGACCATCTCTAATGAGAGTATCGTTCCCAGTTATGACAGAGCAACCTACTTCCAGACCACCAATATGGTTGGAAAGAATCTGGTATACAACTTAGGTGATCTGCCCAACTACCACGTAATGGATGTGGTTTTGGACGTAACCGATGAAGGTAGATTGGTTGTAAACGATGAATACTACCGCACCGACCTGCAGGTGGAAAATGGTACTGTATATGTATGGACCACCAAGGTCGAGATGATGGAACCCTTCCGTAAGGAAGCAGGTAAACTTGCCGATTGGGCAAATGCAGACGGTAAGATTTACCTCCGTGCCGAGACTGCAGTTGGTATGACCAGACTCTATGCCAACGGCAGATGGGTATTCAGTTTCCGTAGCGTTCCCACCGTTGGTGAGGGTATTGCGGCGTTCGATGTAGCCTCCGGCGATGGTTTTGAGTATGTATGTGTTGGCGATAATAAGGACGTATACTACTACGAGGATGATTTCTCCGGAGACACCGAGTTTGATACCATGACCCAGTGGAGATATGTGAACCGTTCCAAGGATAATGGTATTTCCGTATCCATTGATGAAAAGGAGCAGTACATGGTTCTTGGTGCACCGGATAAGTACTCCTTTGTGGATGTTGCCGCATTCGGTGGTGATATTGATATCAGCGCAGATGTTAAGGTAGTAAGCGGAGCCAAGGGCTTCTGGTTCGACTTTAACCGTGCTACCAACCATCCGTATTCCAGAGCCGGTTACAACTTCGAGACCGGTGAGTTCGAGATTGTGGATGTTCAGACCAGTGCATCCCAGAATGTTCGTGTGGCAAAGAAGGGTGACTTCCCCACCGGCGAATGGGTAAATATGGCGTTGAAGGTTCGCAAGGTAAACGATGTTAAGACTGCTACGTTGTATGTGAACGGGGAAGAGGTTCTCTCCTTGAAGGATTCTCCTTCTTACTGGAGAGGTAAGTTCGGTTTCGTGCTGAAGGATGGTAGTGCATACGTGGATAACTTCAAGTATCGTGGTGATACCAAGGTTATTGCAGATGCAAGAGAGACCTTCCTGAACGTAAACCTTGACCTGATTGACTTGGGTGGCGATAGTTACATTCTGGCAAATACCAATGCTTGGAGAACCGATGACGGTGGTAAGAGCTTCGTGCAGGATACCAGTTATACCACCCTCAGCGATAACTTGGTTTCTTTGCCCAATGGCGATGTTCTGGGTCTTAAGTCCGAACTCCAGTCCGTTGGTGAAGATGGAAAACAGTACTGGAACTTCATTCCCTACATCTCTCATGACAATGGTAAGACATGGGAACGTCATGGTACCGATAAACTGGCAGAAGAAGACCATATTGGTATGACCTATGCTGCAATGCAGAACCGTATCAAGTTGGCTCCTTCCGGTAGATTGTACGCGGTATGTACCACGGACGTTGCCTGCGAGTGGTGGGCGCAGCTTAAGGTGTTCTACAGTGATGACTATGGTCTCACTTGGAACGATTCTGAAACCACCATCGATAATACCCAGTTGGCAGGCGCGAGCCACAACACCCCCGGTATTACCTTCGTTGAGTTGGTTCCTCTGGAACTGGCAAACGGAGATCTGTACCTCTTCGGTAGAACCAACTTAGGTTACTTGGGTTACATCAGATCCTATGACCGTGGTAAGACCTTCGATACCGAGAACGTATATGTAACGCCCCTCCTGAGCGTTGAGGTATGTTACAGTGTCGAGGTTGACCCCTACAATCCTGAACACGTATATGCGGTGTTTGGCTACGATAACGATAACGTTGTTGGTAAGGGTCAGTATCCCAGAACCCGTTGGACCTTTGCAAGAAGTACCGACAGTATGAAGACCTGGCAGATTATTGGTACCGTTCACGAGAATCAGGGTACCATCGGTGCGATGATGAATACCAACATCCATATCACCGAGAATCAGGTTATCTGTAACGCATTTTCTTACGATGATGGCTTTGGTGGTTCCCAGTACGGTCGAACCATCGCCCTCCAGAAGGATGCGCAGGTAGGCTCCAACCGTTTCGAACAGCTTCACCTTCGTCAGGATAATCACGCAGAGAACACTCGGACAGTTTATGACTTCCAGTTCTTAAAGACTCTGGTACTCCATCCTGAAAGCGGTTCTGCACTCCTCAATAACAAGAGAGTGGAAGAGGCGGCTTACGAAAATGGCGTGGCGGCAGATGTTGCAGCGGCTTATGTCAGCGGTACCATCGCATCCTCCGAGGATGGTGGTCTGGTGATCAATAGCCTTGGCAACGAGATCGTATTCTCTCCCGAGCAGGTATCTACCTTTAATGGTAAGCTCTACATTGACATCAATGCCTTTGCAGAGGCCTTTGGATTCTATGTATCCGAAAAGCTTGGCACCATTGTTGTCAGTCCCTACGAGTCCTGGAGTAGTCTCCAGTTGAATAGTTTGAGATTCTCCCTGGACTTCTTCTCAAAAGAACTTTAAGTAACAAAAATCCCGACCAATATGGTCGGGAATTTTTTGTTTGCAACCGGTAAGGGAAGGACGACACTGACCTTCTGGTTTTATACAAACCATCCGGAAGCGCAGGAACGCTACGTCCATGTCGTCTTCTCAAACCAAAAGTCCGGATAAAAAAACCAATAGATTTTTTGTCGATTTTTATTTATAATAGAAATACCTCCGATCCATATGGTGAAGTTAGGAGAAAAACCACGGTTTTTCGATAAAGAATTAAAAATTATGTTTAAAAGTCCATATTTTCATGTGTGGGTTTGTGTTCAAAAATATACAAAAAGAATACAAAAGTGCAAAGAAGTTTTTGCGGATTTTTTGTATAATTATGCTGTATATTTGTAAAATTATGCTCTGAAAATATATCATATTCTTAAAAGGAGTGACCTACATGAAAAAAACAAGAGTGTTAGCAGTTCTTCTGTGCGTGATGATGGTGATGACCATTCTTCCCGTATGGCAGGTATCTGCAGAGGTGACAACCTACGATTCCATTGATGATATTGTGGGTGTTGTCGTTGCGGCAAGCAAGACATACAATTTCACTGCGTCCAATGCAGAAGCATTGTATGGAACTTCCGGTTGTGGATGTGATTTTAATGAAATATCCTTTGATACCGAGAATGGTATGACCTTGCCGAACCTCGCTCCAAACGAATCTCACTCATTTTTCTGCGCACTCATTTTGCGATAAATCATTGTAGGAAACGACCTATGTGTCGTTCCGTTAATGCTCCTTTTCTGCGCACTCATTTTCAACATATTAAATGGGAAATGCAGGAAAGCCTTCCCCCTCGGGGGAAGGTGTCGGCGTGAGCCGACGGATGAGGGGCGTGAATCTTTTTGCAAATTCTGCCCGGCGTTGGGTGGAGCGTCACGCGCCTTTGTTCACCTTCCCCAAAAAAAATCTCTTATTCTGTCAAAATATGATAAAAAAGAAAAAAGCAAAAAAATTATCATAAAATTAGGAAAATTAACAAGAAAAAAAACTCAATTTTATGATTATAAGACAAAAATATGAAAAAATGTCCGCTTTGGGTATTGCATTGTGAAATACTATTTGTTATAATGAACAAATAGAAGATGCAGTAGGAGGATTATGCTTGTTCAAAAAACCATGAGATCGGACGCATCCGTACATATTCGGTCTGTTGTTTTTTGTCAGGTTTGATCTGATACTGCGGGTTCACCCCAAAACATTACATTTAAGTGAAAGCGAGGACATGTTAGTTTATGGAAAGCGTAACAAGTAAACCTTTGGTTCTAAACAAGAAAAAGTCATTACTGAAACGCATCCTTGGCAGCTGGGAATTATATCTGTTCTTGGTTCCCGCCATTGTGGTTACTATTATCTTTAAGTATGTTCCCATTTATGGTATTCAGCTTGCGTTTAAGGATATGAAGTTTGGTCAGTCAATTGCGGAGGCTCCCTGGGTGGGATTCAAGCATTTTGCAAGATTCTTTGGTCTGAACAACTTCTGGGAATTGATTGGCAATACTGCCAAAACCGCAATTTACAATCTGGTGTTTGGTTTCCCCCTGCCCGTTATTTTTGCATTGATGCTCAATCAGGTACGGAATGAAAGAGCGAAAAAACTGGTGCAGAACATTTCCTACATACCTCACCTGTTCTCCGTTGTAGTAGTTATTGCAATCACCAACGTATTCTTGGCACCCAGCACCGGTGTTATTAACATCATCATTCAGAAATTGGGTGGTGACCCGGTTCTGTTCTTCGGCCATGATAAGTACGTTCTCCCGATCTACATTGTCACCAATATGTGGTCCAGTACAGGTTTCTCGGCAATCATCTATCTGGCGGCTCTCTCCGGTATCGACCAGGAGCAGTTGGAAGCTGCAAAGATCGATGGTGCAAGCCGTATGAGAATCATCTGGCACATCGAGATTCCGGCATTGATCAGTACCATTGTTATTCAGCTGGTATTGGGTTGTGGTTCTATGTTTGCAGTAGGTCCCGATAAGATGTTGCTGTTACAGACCGAGCTTAACAGAGGTGCATCCGAAATTATCTCTACATACAGCTACAAAACCGGTCTTATTAAGGCGCAGTACGGTTTCTCCACAGCAATCAGTTTGTTTAACACAATTGTTAACATCATCTGTCTTGTAACAGTTAACACCATCTGTAACAAGCTCAGTGATACATCAGTATTCTAAGGAGGTGGGCGTGATGAGTAAAGAAAAAGTTATGAAAAATACAATCAAAGACTCCGGCAGCGATAAAGTCTTCGGTATTGTAAACGGAACTCTGCTGGGTCTCTTCGCAGCGTTGTTGCTCTATCCGATTTATTTTATCCTGTCCGCATCCATCAGTGACCCCACCGCAGTTAACTTGGGTCAGACCTTCTTGATTCCCAAGGGTATTAACTTCCTGGGTTATCAGAAGCTTCTGGAATACCCCAGTATCGTGGATGGTTTCCTGAACTCCGTTCTCTACACCGTAACCGGTGTATCTGTACAGATGTTCACCTGTGTAACCTGTTCATTCGCTCTTTCCAGAAAAGAGCTTCCCTTCAGAAGAATCATCAATGGTTTCTTCATGCTGACCATGTATGTGGGCGGTGGTCTGGTTCCCAGTTACATCCTCTACAGAGACTTGGCTATTTTGGATACCATTTGGGTTATGATCATTCCTACTGCTTTGAACGTATATAACATGATCGTATGTCGTTCCTTCTTGATGAGCAGTATCTCCGAGGAATTGTTCGAAGCAACCAAGATTGACGGCGGTAGCTACACCACCTTCTTTATCAAGGTTGTACTTCCCCTGTCCAAGGCAATCTTGGCAGTACTGACCCTCTATCACGTACTCTATCACTGGAACAACTACACCGATGCACTTTACTTCCTGCGTTCCAACGAAAAGATGCCTCTGCAGATCGTATTGAAGGGTCTGAGCGAAACCTTCAAAACTGCATCTACCGACGGCTCTATGATGGACTCCAAGGCACTCATCGAGAAGATGAAGGCAGAACAGGCTGTACAGTACGCTGTTATGGTTGTTGGTTCCATCCCCGTCTTCCTGATGTATCCCTTTGTACAGAAGTACTTCGTAAAGGGCGTTATGATTGGTTCCGTAAAGGGTTAATCCATTCATAACATTTTCATCTGAAAAAAATTAAAATATATATAAAAGGAGTTGTAAGTATGAAAATGTTCAAAAAAGGCATTTGCCTGATGATGGCAATTCTGATGCTCACTCTGTGCCTTGCCGGTTGTGGCGGTGGCGAAAACCTGAGTGAACTCCAGAAGCAGCAGAAAGAAAACGGCGGTTTCAGCGTATTGATTCCTCCCGAAGGTGACGATGTACCCGAGGGTGTACGTGATTTAGCGCTGAAGCGTATGGAATCCTTGACCGATGTTCCCATCACTTGGGAATATAGTGCAAAGGTTGATGGTGCAAACGTATTAAGACAGCAAATCGCAGCAGGTGAGTTCCCGCAGGTAGTTGTTGGTAACAGCTTCCAGCCCTCTGACATTTCTCAGTTTGCTGCAAATGGTATCATTCTTCCCATCGAAGATTATATCAATGAAAAGGATACCCCCAACATCTACAAGATGTTCCAGGAAAGACCTGAGATCAGAGCGGCGCTCAATGCTCCCGATGGTCACATGTATACCCTTCCCGGGTTGAAGGAATTTATGCCCGACTACATCGAGAACGTTATGTACATCAACAAAAAGTGGCTCGATAAGGTTGGTATGGAAGTTCCCACCACTCTGGTTGAACTGAAAGAAGTACTGAAAGCATTCAAGGAGAAGGATCCCAACGGTAATGGTAAGGCAGATGAAATTCCCTTGACCTTCAACACCACCAGTTCCTCTGCTTATCCTGAAGTTCTCCTTTCTTCCTGGGGTGTTGCTACCAAGTTCGGTACCTGGGATTCCTGGCTCACCGTTCAGAAGGGCGAAGTAAAGTTCACTCCCATTATGAAGGAATGGAGACAGATGCTGGAATACTACCGTGATCTGTACGCAGAAGGTCTTCTGGACTTTGAAGCATTCACCCATGATGGCGCACAGTTCAATGCGAAGCAGCAGACTCCCGTATCCACTGTTGGTGTTATGTGGTCCAATGCGAACCCCTTCCTGAATGCAGATGAGTATATTGCAATTCCTCCTCTGAGCGCAGATGGTAAGGTTAAGCCTGTATGGCGTATCCACCCCGGATACATCGGTACCAAGGACTTCTTGGTAATCTTCAAGTCTTGTCAGAACCCTGCAAATGTTTTGAAGTGGGCAGATAAGTTCTTCGAAATCGATCACTCCATCCAGAACGCATTTGGTGAGTCCGCTCCCAATTCTACTTTGACCATCGACGAGAAGACCGGAAATGTTTCCTGGAACGAACTTCCCGAAGGTAAGTACTTCGCGTCCTATCTGTATCAGTGCGTACTGACCGGTGGTATGCCCTGCTGGATTCCTGAAGATGTATACGGAAGCGAGAAGATGCCTTGGCGGGAAGGTCAGGAAGCAAAGATGGAAGTCTACAATATGTATGAAGAATATCTTGACAAGGAAACCTGGCCTCGTCCCTACTATGCAGTAGACGAAGCAGACAGACTTTCCGAGCTGACCACCGACATCTTCAACCTGACCGAGACCCAGAGAGCAAAGTGGGTTTGCGGACAGGAAGAACTGACCGATGCTTCTTGGAAGAAGTACGTTGCAGAAATGGAAAAGATGGGCGTAAATGAAATGGTAGAAATCTACCAGACTGCATACGACAGATACCAGGATGGTATGCCCAAATAAGTCTTGCAATGACATTAAAAAATACCGCAGAGGTTTCTCTGCGGTATTTTTTTGTGGCAAAAGAGCGGTTCTTGACGAAAAAATGGTTTTGTGTTACAATAAGCGAAGCATAATATTGCAGTAAATCCATATGATAAAATAGAGAAAATCAAGATGAGGAATTCCTATGAAGAAGAAAATAATCATTTTATCAATTATACTTGTTATCCTTGCGTTGGCTGTTGCCGGTTTTTTTGCAAAGGACTACCTTTTCCCCGAAAAAACTTCGGAGGATATAGGGAAGACGGAAGAAACGGTGGAGACAGAACCTACCATAGATACAACAACGCCGTTTCGGGTTACCATTCCTGCAGAAAGTGACGAAAAGCCTGATGGTCTTTATGATGCCAGCATCAAGCGATTGGAAGGCCTTGCGGATGCTCCTATTGAGTGGAAGTACATGAATGGCGGACATGGTCAACATACCATGAAGAAGAATATCGGAAAAGGAAAGTATCCGGGGGTTGTAATTGGAAAGGTGTTCACATCCGATGAACTTTCTCAGTATGCATCCAAAGGGATTCTTCTTCCCATTGAAGATTATATTAACGAGACGGATACCCCTAACATCTGGAAATTATATCAGGAAAGACCCGATGTAAAAAAGGCCTCCATTGCCGCAGATGGACATATTTATACCCTGCCCTCTATTAAGGAATTCATGCCCGATTATATCGAAAGTGCCATGTGGATTAACAAAACATGGTTGGATAAAATGAATCTGGGTGTTCCCAGAACCTTGGCGGAACTTAAGAATGTTCTTCGGGCATTTAAGGAAAACGACCCCAATGGTAATGGTGAAGCGGACGAAGTTCCCATGACTTTTTATGCATTGGACGAGGGGATTCATCCCGAGATGCTTCTGTCCTCTTGGGGAATTTCGAGTAAGGCAGGCACAGGTGACTATTGGTTGAACGTAAAGAACGGAGAGGTAAGATTTACACCCGTTATGGACGAATGGAAAGAGATGGTTGCCTACTATCGGGAACTGTATCGCGAGGGACTTCTGGATTCGGAAGTTTTTGAGCATGATAACGAAACCTTCCTTGAAAAATTGCAGGAGGAGACAACGACCATAGGTGTTCTTGTGTCAAGTGAGAAACCGGAACTCAATGGGGACGAATATGTGGCAATGGCTCCCTTGAAGGCGAAAAGTAATGTCAAGCCTTCATGGCACGTGAATCCTTTACGTATTGGAACCAAGAATGCCTTTTGTATGTTTAAGAATTGCAAAAATCCGGGTGCGGCAATGCGCTGGATTGATAAGTTCTACCTGCCGGAAGAGTCCATCCGAAACGCCTTTGGTGAGTCGGCGGAAAACTCCACCTTCTCCGTGGAAAACGATGTCTTTACATGGAATGAGTTGCCAGAGGAGGACATGGAATTTCAGGATTATGTGTATCGGTGTATCTTAACCGGTGCCATGCCCTGTTATCTTCCGATGGAACTTTATGGAACAGAGACACTTCCTTTGCGGGAAGAGTGGAAATCCAGAATGGAAGTTTATGAAATCTATAAGCCGTATCTGGATCAGGAACCATGGACTCGACCGGATTGCACAGAGGAGGAATCCGAACGGCTGACAGAATTGATTACGGATATCGCTATCATGGTTAAGGTGAAACTGGAAAAGTGGATTATTGATGGCGAGAATTTAGAGAACGACTGGGAGTTGTACAAACAAAACTTAGAACTTATGGATATTGACGAGTTTGTTGAAATGTATCAGGATATCTATACCCGATCTCAGGCAACGGCAGAAGAGGCACAGACTCCTTGATAATGTATCCTTAAACCGCCACAGAGTAGATCTGTGGCGGTTTTCATATTTTAAAAATATATTAAGAAATCCTGCTATCTATTGACGATGCCCCTGAAACGTAGTATAGTGGTAGCATGAAATTAAAACGGAGGCTAAGTAATGAGAAAAGACAAAACGATAGATATGACAAAAGGAAATATTTTTCGACATTTGCTAATGTTCAGTATTCCTTTGATCATCGGTAATGTGTTCCAGCAACTTTATAATATGGCAGACACCATCATCGTGGGAAGAACATTGGGTATGAACGCCCTGGCTGCGGTTGGTGCATGTGGATCTTTGGTCTTTTTGATTGTGGGTTTTTCTGCAGGGTTGACCAATGGTTTTGTGATAATGACATCCCAACGATTCGGTGCCGGTGATATGCAGGGGGTTCGACGTAGTGTGGCAACAGGTGCGGTGATCAGTTCCGTTGTTGCATTGCTTCTTACCACTGTTTGCGTACTGGGATCCCATGGGATTTTAAGCCTGATGAATACGCCTAAAGATATTGAGCAGGATGCATATATGTATTTGGTGGTTATTTGTTGGGGTATCCCAACAACCATGCTTTATAACTATCTTTCCAGCATTATGCGCGCTTTGGGAAATAGCAAGATCCCGCTGGTGTTCTTATTGATTGCTTCCATTTTGAATATCATTTTGGATTTTGTTTGTATTTTGGTGTTCCATATGGGAACCATGGGTGCCGCAGTTGCGACGGTGGTTTCTCAGGCGATTTCGGGCATTCTCTGTTTCTTTTATATTGTATTTTTCTTCCCCACCCTTCATTTGAAGAAGGAGGATTGGAAACTTGACTGGAAGTTTACTTGGGCACATCTTCGTCTCGGACTTCCCATGGGAGCCCAGATGGCAGTAATCGCATCCGGTGCTATTGCGGTACAGGCAAGCCTGAACGGATTCGGTACAGAGGCGGTAGCCGGATTTACCGCATCGGTCAGAATCGAACAGTTGGTATCTCAGGTTATGTTATCCCTTGGTATGACGCTTGCAACATTTATCGGTCAGAACTACGGAGCACAGAATCTGGAACGTATCAAGAAGGGCGTTTCCATTACCTGTATTATGATGGGATGCCTTACGGTGGTAGGCGGAGCGTTGATTATCATCTTCGGAAGATATCTGACCTTGCTCTTTATTGATTCCGGAGAGAAAAACGTGGAATCTGTTATCTTCTACGCCCGTGAATTTATGACTGTCACCGCTTGCTTCTTCCCTGCCATGGGTGCAATCTTTGTGTTTAAGAATACCTTGCAGGGTATTGGTAAAGCGGGTATCGTGTTGGTGGGAAGTATTTTGGAGTTCTGTGTCCGTGTATCTTGTGCCTTCTTGTTGGCAGGTGCCTTCGGACATTTGGGTGTTGCCTTTGCAGGCCCTCTTGCATGGCTCAGCGCGGCCCTTATGTTTATCTGTGTATTCTTGTTCTCTGTCAAACGGCTGAGCAAAGAAATGAAACCAATCGAATCATAAAAAAGTCTCCCCTGAATGGGGAGATTTTTTTGTCTTTTTTTGTCTGAAAAATTAGAATTCTATTTCCATATTTTGACAGTTTTCTTTTTCCCATAAGGCTATAATAAAGAGGAAGGGAGGGGGAACGATGGAGTTGACAGTCTATGCGGATGTGCTTTTTGCTACCAATTTTTTAATGGATTTGGTAATCCTTTTTTTGACAGTCCAATTGTCAAGAATAGATTGGCGTTTAGGACGGTTGACCATAGCATCGGCCTTGCTGGCTCTTTACGGAACGGTAAGCTTTTTGCCTGAAGTTGGGGTCATCCCGTCCTTTCTTGGGAGAGGTATCGTCGGTATGGTTGCTGTTTGGATTTTAAAACCCAACGGTGGATGGCTTGGTTTTCTTAAGGCGAGAATAATGCTCGGATTGGTTTCGGTAGGTGTTGGCGGTGTGGTTTATGGATTGGCCGTTGGTACCCAACTGGGGCGGAACCTTCGGGGAATCTCTGTTAATGGAACAGTATATTTTTTGCTTGATATGCGACTATTATTAGCCGGGATTTTTCTTTCGTTCGGTCTCCTCCTTTGGTTTCGCAGAAGTTGTATTCGAAATTTCTCACGGGATAAGATTTTGATTCCTATGAAGATAATGGTGGGAGAAGAGAACATTACCCTGACAGCTCTTGCAGATACCGGCTGTGAATTAACCGCACCTGTAAGCGGAGAGGGTGTCTTGTTAATCTCGGAAAAACTCATAGAAGGGGTTACGCCAAAGGAAAGTTTTTGGTTAAGTATTCATACCGCATCCGGAGAGGATAGGATTCCTGCGTTCTATCCGGAAGAAATAACCTGTCTGAGTCAACGCTATGAACTGGCAGAAAGGCCTTTGATTGGAATTGTCAGGGAGAATTTTTCAAGGGACGGATTATATTCGGGGGTATTTAATCCTCAAATCATAAGCGAAATAAAGCAAAGTGGAGGCAGAAAGTATGAAGATGAAACTACAGAAGTTTTTACAGTACTTACAAAAAATCTTACCCAAATGGTTAAGAGTCCGGCCAAGGGATGTGTATTATATTGGCGGAAGCGAAAGTCTTCCGGCACCACTTGGAAAGGAAGAGGAAGAAAGTCTCCTTGCACGATTGGATCTGCCGGAGGAACGGGAACAGGTGCGGAAAACCTTAATCGAAAGGAACCTGCGATTGGTTGTTTACATAGCACGGAAGTTTGAGAATACCGGAATCGGTATTGAGGATTTGATATCCATCGGTACCATTGGCTTAATCAAGGCAATCAATACCTTCAAGACAGACAAGAAAATCAAACTTGCAACCTATGCCTCCCGTTGTATAGAGAATGAAATTTTGATGTATCTGAGAAAAAATAACGGAACCAAATCTGAAATATCCATTGATGAACCCTTGAATGTGGACTGGGACGGGAACGAATTGTTGCTCTCAGATATACTGGGGACAGAGGAAGATATCATCTGGCGTGGTTTGGACGAAGAAGTGGATAAGCAACTTTTGAGAATCGCCATGAAGAAACTTTCAGGCAGAGAACAAAGGATTATGGAGTTGCGATTTGGATTGAACCGAGGGAGTGAGGAAAAGACCCAAAAAGAGGTGGCAGATATGTTGGGGATTTCCCAGTCCTATATTTCAAGATTAGAAAAAAGGATTATTTTGAGATTACGTCGGGATATTAGCAAGATGATACACGAATAACCATCAGTCCTCAATACGTTGGATTCTACCACCTATGGAAGAGAGTTTTTCTACGAAGTGTTCGTAGCCGCGTTCCATATGCTCAATGCCGTCCAAACGAGTTTCACCTTGTGCGGCTAAGGCAGCCACTACCAAGGCGGCTCCTGCACGAAGATCGGTGGCTTTGACCTGAGCGCCACTTAATTTTCGGGTTCCGTCAATGACGGCAGTTCGTCCGTCTAATTTAATTTTGGCACCCATTCGCAAAAGTTCGGGAACCTGCATAAACCGATTTTCAAAGATGGTTTCCACCACAACACCGGTGCCGTCTGCCACACTCAACAATGCCATGAAGGGAGATTGCATATCGGTGGGGAAACCGGGATAGGGAAGGGTTTTGATATCCACCGAACGAAATTTTTCCAAGGGGAACAGATGGAGAAAATCTTCTCCTGCCTCGATTTCAAAACCCATCTCCTGAAGTTTGGCAAGAACCGGCTTTACATGATCGGGACAGACATCGGTTAGGGTGATTTCTCCGTGAGATGCGGCGGCCATGGCAAGAAAGGTTCCGGCCTCAATGCGATCAGGAATGACCTGATGACGACATCCCTTGAGAGATTTTTTTCCTTGGATGGTAATGGTATCACTGCCGGCACCTTCTATCTGTGCACCCATCTTGGATAAGCAAAGAGCCAGATCTGCAATTTCAGGTTCTGCGGCGGCATTTTCGATGACGGTTTCTCCTTTGGCAAGACAGGCGGCAAGGAGAAGATTCTCGGTGGCACCCACGCTGGGAAAGTCCAGGTAGATACGTGCGCCCATTAATTGATCACACCGCGCTTCTACAAACCCATGTCCCTGTTTGATTTTGACGCCCATAGCCGAAAAACCTTTTAGGTGGAGGTCAATCGGGCGTGCACCAATCTGACAACCGCCCGGCAGAGGAATTCGTATTTTTCCCGTTCGTGCAAGGAGTGGTCCCATAATCAAAAAGGAACCACGAAGGCGGTTGAACTGTGCGGGAGAAAGGGTTTTGCGCTTGGCATCTGCCGAGAGGGAAACAGAAAAGGTGGTTTCGTCCATTTGCTCCACTGTTCCGCCCACCGAAGACAGTAATGTAAGCATGTCCGCTGTGTCGGACAAAAGAGGGATTCTTTGAAGGACAGAGGGAGTATCCGCGAGCAAGCCTGCTGCAAGAATAGGCAGAGATGCATTTTTAGAGCCGCTGATAGAGATGGTTCCGGAAAGTGGTTCTCCCGGTGTAATAAGGTAGTGTGCCATATCGTTTCTTCCTTTCCAAAAAGTTCCTGAACCATAGTATGTGCAAAAAAATCTCCTTTATGTAAAGTCCCTGCCGTATCTTTGGCAGGGGCTTTTTTATGGTGTAATCAGCGAGAAGAATGAAACAGGTGAAAGGGATGCAATAAAATCCAGTCGGGGTTGAAAATGGTGTTGCGAAGAATATTCATAGTAACCTCCTGAAATTTTATTTGCACTTTTATTTTTGATTGTTTTCGTCCTTTTATGTGGGGAAATAGTTGGGTTTGTGTAAATTAATTGTGAATACTAATTTTTTCGCTTGCAAAATATATAAAAATGATTTAAATTACGATTATAGCCTTTCTAATATTAAAAAAATGTTAAAATCTGTTAAATCTAAAAATATAGGTTGCAATATTTTTCGTCTGTGTTATAATGCGCTTAACAATACCATGTTAAGGAGTGCAAGACATGAATGTTTTTGAAAAATATGGCGCTAAAGCCATTTGGGACAAGACAACAACCGTGAACCAATTTGTTCGCTTTCAGGATCAGTTTGAAAGCAAAAAAGAAGGTAACATTTCAGTATTTATCTGTACCGACACCAATTACGAATTGTACATCAACGGAAGCCTGGTGGGATTCGGTCAGTATGCGGATTTCCCCGAAGAGAAGATGTATGATACCTATGATATTACCGAGTATGTGAAAGCGGGAAGCAACCTGATTTCGGTTTTGGGTTATTCTCAGGGTAGAGATTCTTCTCAGCGTGCAGTGGGAATTCCTATGGTGAAGTTTGCCGTTGTCGAGGGAGAAACTCCCCTTTCTGTAAGTTGTGAAAAGACCAAGATGAGTCCTGCCAAGGAATATCGCAGTGGTGATATAGAATGGATCAGTCAGGAGCGTCCTTTTAATCTGGAGATTGATTTCCGTGGGGATGACGGATGGAGAGAAAACGATGTCAGTGAGGCGTGGGAGAACGCTCAGGTGGTGGATGATTCCGAGATTATCTATTCTCCTCGGCCTATTAAGAATCTGACTCTTCATGAGGTATGCACCGGAAAACCTGCCGGGCAAGGAATCTTTACCATCACTGATGGTGACACACCAGCGGCACAGATGCAGTATGCATCCATGGCGCATAAAGATCGTTGGAAGTTTATGAAACGGGAAAACGGAAGCGTTTACACCGAGGGTGATAACAATTTCTGGTTGATGGATTTAGGGCGAGAAATTGCAGGTTACTTTGTGATTGATGTAGAGGCAAAAGATGGTGCGATTCTTGACCTTGCCTTCGGAGAACATCTGGATGATTTGAGAGTTCGTTCCTTTATCGGCAACAGAAATTTCGGATTCCGTTGTACCTGTCGTGAAGGCAGACAAAAAATTGCCTGCTATATCCACCGCTTTGCAGGACGGTATCTTCAGATTTTTGCTCACAAGGGTATCAAGGCGGTACATACCGTGGGGATTCATCGGGTAGAATACCCGGTACCTTATCGTTCTACCTTAAAGAGCGGCGACCGTCTTTTTGACAAAATCTATCAGGTGGCAATGGACACCCTCCACAATTGTATGCACGAGCATTATGAGGACTGTCCCCAAAGAGAGCAGGCGCTCTACGGCTTCGATAGTCGGAACGAGATGCTGATGAGTTATTATTCCTTTGGTGAAACCAAAATGCCAAGAGCATGTCTTGATCTCCTTTCCCAGCATAGTTGGGATTGCGGACTTCTGACCCATATTGCACCGGGCAGTTATTGGCGTACCATTCCCAGCTTTTCCATGGGTTGGGTGACCGCCTTGAAGGAATATACCCTCTTTAGCGGTGACTTGGCATTTGCAGAGGAGAAACTCTCCACAGCCAAAGGGGTTCTTCAGTTTATGGCAAGTAGCAAGAAAGATGGCGTTATCCTCCAACCGGATGGTGAGGAATACTGGAACTTCTACGGATGGATGCCCGGTCTGTATGGCGATCAGCATCATGCAAAGCCTGATGCATTGGCAACGGCATTCCTTGGTATTACTTTGAAAAACTATGCCGATATTGCCGAATATCTGAACAAAGCGGAGGAAAAGGCATGGGCAGAGGAACTGTGTAAAGAGTTGGCAGGCGGATTCCATGATTGTTTCTACGTTCCTGAGAAAAAGGCATATCAAAGCTTTATCGACGGAGAACCTCACTTTGCCCAGTTGACCCAGGCAATTGTTCTTCTGGCAGGATTTGTTCCGGAGGATAAGAAAGAAGAAATCATTGCAGCGCTGCTGAATGAGGAATTTGTTCCCATTGAGCTGAGTTACCTGATTTATAAGTACGATGCCCTGATGCAGACCTCAAAGGAATATGCAGAAATTGTACTGGATGATATTGAGAAGATGTGGGGGACCATGCTCTATGCCGGTGCGACTACATTTTGGGAAACCTCCAGAGGTGCCGATGACTTTGGCTATGCAGCAAGTTTGTGCCACGGTTGGGCGGCAGTTCCGGTCTATGTGTTCTGGCGGTATATGATGGGTGTCTATCCCGAAAAGCCGGGCGTTGTTGAGAGAACCAATGCGCCGATTCCCGGTTGGGAAAAGGCAACCGGCACACTGCTTACCCCGAATGGAATTAAAGAGTTTTAAGGAGAAAAAACTATGAAAATTAAAGTTGGTGTTTTTGGAGCCGGCCGTGGTATGTCTATGATTCAGGCATTCCTCGGCTATGAGGGTGCAGAACTGGTTGCGGTTTGTGATAAATATCGTCCGTTGCTTGATAAGGTAAAAGAAAAGGCGGATGAGTTTGGATGCTCCGTTGAGCTCTACGAGAATTTTGATGATTTTATCAATCACGATATGGATGCAGTAGTCCTTGCGAACTATGCAACGGAACACGCTCCTTTTGCAGTTCGTTGTCTGGAGAAGGGATTGCACGTTCTGTCCGAGTGTCTCCCTTGTGAGACCATGGCACAGGCGGTGGAACTGATTGAGGCGGTAGAGCGTTCCGGCAAGGTTTATGCCTTTGCAGAGAACTGCTGTTATATGCCCCACGCTTTTGAGATGTGGCGTCGGTACGAGTCAGGGGAAATGGGCGAGATTATGTACGCCGAGTGTGAATATCTCCACGACTGTGCACACAGTTGGCCGGGTCTTACCTTCGGAGACCCCAACCATTGGAGAAATCGGATGTATGCTACATTCTACTGTACCCATTCTTTGGGTCCCATCTTCACCGCAACCGGAATGCGTCCGGTTCAAGTAACGGGTTACGAATGCCCCAGACGGGAACGTGATTTTGAGGAAATGGCAGTTGTTTACGGTCCCGGCGTTGAGATGGTAACGCTGGAGAATGGAGCTGTTGTCAAGAGCATCCATGGACCTTTCCCCAGAGAACACGCTTATCCTTGGAATTATCAGATGTATTGTCAGAACGGAATGATGGAGAGCGGTCGTTTTTATGAACAGAAGTTACTCCACGTCTATAAAGAGGGCGAAAAGCTGAATAAGGGCGCTTGGGAAAAGTACGAACCCATTACCGAGCTTGCCCGTGAGTATGCAGTCAAAGCAGTGGATATGAAGGCTCACGCCGGTGCTGACTTCTATGCCCCCTATTTCTTCTTAGAGAAGATTAAGGGTAATGAAGACGGAAAATGGTCTGTGGATGTTTATCAGGCAGTAGATATGGGAATTTGTGGTATCTTAGCATGGAAATCTGCTTGCAATGGAAATATTCCCATCAAGGTTCCGAATCTGAGAAATCCTGAGGAACGGGATGCGTATCGGAATGACCACGCTTGCACCAACCCGGATGTGGCGGGAGACCAATTGGTGCCCGTTACTACCTATCCCCATCCCCCTGTTTCGGATGAAAAGTATGAGGAAATCAGACAGATGTTCTTGGACGAAGAAGCAAAGAAACAAGAAAAGAAAAAACAAGAAAAATAAGAAAAAGCAGGAAAGGACTTGCAGTCCTTTCCTGTTTGTGATATACTGCAGATAATATTTTGAAGTTTGAGGTGATTTTTTCCTTATGGACAGTAGCAGTACGGGTATGATAATCACATTGATTATACTTGTGATATGTTCCGCGTATTTTTCGGCAACCGAGACGGCATTTTCGTCTTTGAACCGAATTCGACTGAAGAATCTTGCAAATGACGGAAACAAAAAGGCAGAACTGGCTTTATATCTTACGGATCGATATGACGATTTGTTATCCAGTATTCTGATTGGTAATAATGTTGTGAATATTGCGGCATCCTCCTTGGCAACCGTGTTATTCTTGAAATTCTTCCCCGATTATGGTGTTACGGTTTCTACCATTGTGATGACGGTAGCAGTTTTGATTTTCGGTGAGATTTCTCCCAAGAGCCTTGCCAAAGAATCTCCTGAGGCTTTTGCTATGTTCTCTGCGCCTTTGATGCGGATTCTTTTGGTGGTTATGACGCCCTTTAACCGATTGTTCGGAATGTGGAAGAAACTTCTGCAAAAGGTGTTCAAGACAAAGGAAAGTGCAGGCATTACCGACGAAGAACTCCTTACCATTGTAGAAGAAGCGCAAAGCGAGGGTGAGATTGACGAGGAAGAGGGCGACCTGATTAAGAGTGCCATTGAATTCAAGGATTTGGATGCAGGTGACATTTTGACATCAAGAGTTGACTTGATGGCGGTAGATGCGGAAGAAGACCATCAGGCAATCTATCGGATGTTTATGGAGAGTCGTTATTCCAGAATCCCTGTTTATAAGGATACCATCGATAATATTATCGGTGTCATTCATCAAAGAGACTTCTTTGTGATGCTTCACACCAAAGGACAAACTCTGCAGGATATCATCAAGCCTGCAATCTTTGTTTCGGATTCTATTAAAATTTCCAAGTTGATTAAGCATCTGCAGAAGTCAAAATCCCACATGGCCATTGTTACCGACGAGTATGGCGGTACCATGGGGGTTGTTACCATGGAGGACATCTTAGAAGAACTGGTTGGTGAAATCTGGGATGAGCACGATGACGTGGTGCAGGATATTGAGAAAATCAGTGAGAATGAATATCTGGTTTTGGGCAGTGCCGATGTGGAAGAGTTGTTTGAACTTTTCGAAATGGATTGTGATATCGAACAGAACACCGTCAGCGGTTGGGTTATGGAACAACTGGACAAAATGCCTGAGGTAGGGGATGCCTTTACTGACGGAAGTTTCCATGTTGTGGTAAAAGAACTGGACGGACGACGGGTCGGAAAGGTTCTGGTAAAGTATGAACCTGTAGAAGACGAAGAGGAAGAATAAAAAAGTTAAAAAGTAGAAACATATTTGTTTCTACTTTTTTGTTTTGTGAGTATGATTTCATTTGCGATGCCTTGCCCGGTTCCGCTCGCCCACCCGAGCGGTTCTCTCCACCCCTTCGGTGTGGAGTCGACAAAGGGGCTCTGCCCCTTTTGAAACCCCGTTGCTATCTCCCAAAAAAAGACTCCCTAGGAATTAGGGAGTCATCATTTGTAAATCTAGTGCGCAGAAAATGAGGTAAGATTGCTTTGATGCGAGTCTTTCTTAGGAGGGCGCGTACTCTTTGTGCGTAACTGCCATTCTTCGTTGCAGTTACACAAAAAATTGCCGAACCTTGTGGCTCGGCAATCTCGTTTTATCTTTATGATACATTACCATCGGCTTTGGGTGGAGCGTCACGCTCCTTTCAAGCACGACCGGAAAAAGCTTACGCTTTGCCGTTGGAGCCGAAAAGACGAATCTTCTCAATAACCTTTGCCTTTACATCTTCACGAGCAGGCTTGATGTACTTTCTCAGGTCAAATACTTCGGTGTCTTCTGCCAGACAAGCACGAAGCTTATCGGTATAAGCGCAACGGAGCTCGGTATCGATGTTAATCTTGTTGATACCCAGAGAAACTGCCTTCTTGATGCTTTCTTCATCTACACCGGATGCACCGTGGAGAACCAAGGGCATGTTCAAATCCTGCTTGATGGTGTTCAGACGATCAAAGTCCAGCTTGGGGATACCCTTGTACTTACCATGAGCAGTACCGATAGCAATTGCCAGATAGTCAACACCGGATTCGGTAACGAACTGCTTTGCCTCTGCAGGGTTGGTGTACATAGCGTCCTTCTCGTCAACACAGATGTTATCCTCGATACCACCAAGACGACCCAGTTCTGCCTCAACGGAAACACCGCTTGCATGTGCTACGTCAACAACGCGACGAGAAACTTCGATGTTGCCTTCCAGAGGATGATGAGAACCGTCGATCATAACGGAAGACCAACCGTTGCGGATACACTTTACAGCAACTTCAAAACTGCCGCCGTGATCCAGATGCAGTGCAACGGGAACACTTACTTCGCTTGCCAACTGGTGTACCATAGCAGAGAGCATACCAACACCTGCATAGGAGAGAGCACCTTCGGATGTCTGAACAAAGACAGGAGCCTTTTCCTCTTCAGCAGCAGCAAGGATTGCCTGCAGCATTTCCATGTTGACAAAGTTGAATGCACCTACGGCATAGCCGTTCTTGTGGGCATGATCCAGAATTTCTTTACCTGTAACTAACATTTTGTAAAACCTCCATTTATATATTTAATTAAATTTTCGAAAGTTAGTCGTTGCTTTTGATTTGCAACGTTTTTACATTGATGTTTACCCGTCTCACATTAATGGATGTAAAATCCTCAATGGCTTCCTGAATCCGTTTTGAGATGAGGGATGCCTGCTTGGAAACCCGACAAGGGAAGTACATGGAAACATCAATATCCAAGAGCAACTGTCCGTCGGAAGTCATGTCATTCTTGACACGCAACACCTTGTGGATGCTGGAAAACTGCATGGCCTCATAGGTGCAGATGTCGGAGATTGCTTTGGGTGAAATTTTATATTCACCAAGATAACTGTAGGAGGGGCGCATGACCGTTTTTTCTTCTACGATGGTCTGCCCCTTTTTCTTAAACAACAAATTTAAAGAATCAATAAAATATCCGGAAAACTGTTTTTTCAATTCGAAGGTAGGAACAGGAATAACATGTTTTCCGTGTTTGTTTCGCATTTCATAGGCGGTGGAAATTTCTTCCGGCGTACAAACCTCTTCGATTTGAATGATCCGCTCAATGGGCGCCACTTGAAGCGCTTCGGCAATCTTGTTTACCATCTTGTTACTGGTACCGATAATCAGTAAAGACTCTACCTGATTATCCCGAATGGCGTTCCGCACTTCTAAAATGTGGTCATTCTCGCTGAAGATGGCGGTGCGGACCGAGGCCACTTTGGTGGCGGCACGCTTGGCAGAACGACCGGCAATGATACGATTGTCGGAAATCAAAAGCCCATCATCAATGATATGGTCAATGCCATGTTCACGGGCAACTGCCAGACTGTGATGACTTTTGCCGGTTCCGGATTTTCCAACCAAAGCATATACCTTCATGGGACGCCTCCGTTTCTATTATTTCTCGGTTTCTTTGTCCTTTTTAGAGAGTTTGTAAGAAAGCCGCATCAAACTATCGCTTAAATGTACATTCTCTACCACAATATCATCATCATTGTCGGAGAGTTCAGTGTAGGAGAAGTTCAAAAAGGCGCGGATGCCATACTGAATCATCTCTTCTGCCACCCGATGCATCGCATCCTTGGGAACGGTGAGGATTGCCATTTTGGGTTGATTCTCCTGTATGAAATCCTGAATGGTGGAGTAATCACGGATGGTGTGGTGTGCTACTTCCTGACCAACCTTTTTGGGGTCAGAGTCAAAAATACCAATCAATCGAAAACCTCTGGTTTCAAACTTGGTGTTGGTGGCAAAGGTGCGACCCATGTGCCCCGCACCAATCAGAATAGCGGTATAACCTTGGTCAATACCTAAAATCTTGGCAATTTCGTCTCGGAGAAGGTTAACATTATATCCGTATCCTTGCTGACCAAAGCCACCGAAACAGTTCAAATCCTGCCGAATCTGTGAGGCAGTAATGTTCATCTTTTCACTGAGTTCCCGAGAAGAAATCCGTTCTGTTCCATTCTCAATCAAATCGGTCAGGTACCGATAATATCGGGGCAACCGATTGATGACTGAATCTGAAATTCTTTTTTCCATATTGTACGCTCCTACCGGAATTTCATACCTTTGTTAAATTCCAAACAAATTATATCATAAGAAAGACTGTTTGTACAGTAATTTTTCGTAAAAATTTCGAAAACGGACATTTTCATCAAAAACAAAAACTTTTTGCCTAACCTCTTGTGGAACTTTTCCGAAAAGCGGAGGGAGAACATCCCTTTAACTTTTTAAAAATACGGGTGAAGTAGTTGCTGTTCTCAAAACCTGTCTCCAAAGCAATTTCCGTAATGCTTTTCTGCGTCTCTTTTAAAAGAAGTGCCGCCTTTTCTGTCCGATATTCGTTCAGGTAGGAAAGGGGTGTTTTGCCGAAACTTTTGCGGAAGAACCGACAGAAGTAACTTTCGTTCACGTGACAAAGGTCAGCAAGTTGCTTTGATGTAATCGGTTCGTTGTAATGTTTCCCAATATAGTCAAAAATCATCTTGGCACGATGGAGTTTCAAAGAGTGATTGGAACTGTCCGTATCATTCATCCGATGATCGGGATAATTTCGGGTAAGATACCCCATCAGTGTATAAGCGTGGCCTTTGACAATCATATCGCTTCCCGCCGTTGCCTTGATAGTAAGATCCACCCCGTTAGGACAAAGCTCCCCCTCTTCAAAGATTTTCAAAAACAAGTCCTTGATAAAGGTATCCCCCTTGATGTGTGTGGTAATCAGCATCTTCGGGTCGAAATGAATATCCTTAAAGAAATCAGGATAGAGGATGAGACAATAATAGTGAAGTTTGGTGGTGGGACGGATGGCGTGAATGTAGGTGGAGTTTACGTAAATCACATCCCCCGATGCCACGGGATAGGTCACGTCCCCGCAGGTCACATCCCCGGTTCCCTCTTGGAAGTACAGAATCTCAATATGCTCGTGCCAGCGTGGTGTGATGTATCTTTGGGTGTATTGGGTGTGGAGCTTCACCGAAAAATGATTGGGAAGTTCCGGTATGGTTTCGTAGACGGAAAGATTCGGCATAAAAAAGCCTCCTTAGGTCAAATATGTGCTGGTTTAAATCAAAAATGATATAGAATTCTCGATAAATTCATTATAAACTAAAATCAATAAAAGTCAATAGACGGAGGTTTTGAAAATGAGTGAACCCTTAAAAGTGATTATTGTCGGTGCAGGCTTTCGTGCTATGCGCTATTCGGAGTATGCTTTGGCAAATCCGGATAAAATGCAGATTGTTGGTGTAGCCGAGGTCAGTGAACTGAGAAGAAAAGCGGCACAGAAGAAGTTTAACATTCCGGATGAGATGTGTTTTGAAAGTGCGGAAGAGTTGGCAAAGCATGATAAACTTGCGGATGCCATCTTAAACGGTACACAGGATACCGACCATGTTCCCACTTCGATTCCTTTGCTCAAGAAGGGATATGATATGCTTTTGGAAAAGCCCTTCGCAGTAAATGAAGAGGAAATGAAAGAACTTGCCAAGGTAGCGGAAGAAGCAGGTGTTAAGGTAATGATTTGTCACGTGCTTCGATATGCACCTTTCTATCGCAGAATCAAAGAAATCATTGCAAGCGGTGAAATCGGAGATGTTTACAATATCCAGATGACCGAGCATATTGCATACCATCATATGATTTCTTGTTATGTGCGTGGTCCTTGGCCTTCGGAGGAATCGTGCGGATCTTCCGTGCTTCTGGCAAAATCCTGTCACGATGTGGATTTGATGATGTGGCTGATGGGAGATGTAAAGCCGGTAAGTGTTTACAGTAACGGCTCTTGCTTTAAGTTCGTCAAGGAGAAGAAACCTGCAAATGCAGGAACCCGTTGTGTGGTGGATTGTCCCATTGAAAAGGAATGTCCCTACTCTGCGAAGCGGAACTATGTAAGCAAGGAACACGATCGTTGGGCGTTCTATGTTTGGGCAGAGAACGAGAAGGATGGTGCCAATATCGTAGACGGCATGAATTTCACCGACGAAGAGAAGATTGAAAACTTAAAGACCAGTTCTTTTGGAAGATGTGTATGGGATATCGACAGAGGTTCCAGTATTGAAAACCAGACCGTGGTATATAACTTCGAAAACGGTGCTTCCGGTACCTTTAACCTGGTGGGCGGTACCCCCGGTGCACAAAGATATATCCATGTCATTGGTACCAAGGGCGAAATCCGTGGTGTCTTTGACCACCAGACCTACCAGATTAAAAAGCCTATGCCCGAAAGTTACAGAGGACATGTTCTTGAGGATGTGGATTTGAAGATTACCGGAGATATGACCGGTGCAACCGGTGGCCACGGTGGCGGTGATGCCAGATTGGTGGCAGACTTCGTAGAGTACGTTAAGGGTGGCGAACCTTCCATCTCCTGTACCGAACTGAAGCAGTCCATGGTAGGACATCTTGCCGTGTTCCGTGCGGATCAGGCGAGAAAAGAGAATAAGATTATGCCAATTGAAATTTAAGTATCAAATTGTAAGGGAGGAACTTTGTTCCTTCCTTTTTGCTTTGTAACAAAAATGTTATGAAAAATTGCTTTATTTTTCTTGCAGGAGAAAAACGCTTATGATAAAATATTACACAAGAATATAAATGAGACATCGTCTGATACGGCTGAAATCATAGAAAATGAAATGGAGAATGTTATGAAAAAGGCAAAATACGATTACAAACCCACCCACAAAAAGTTCGAAACCATCAGACAGATGGTGGATATGGCGGTAGAGGATGCTGGCGAAAAGGTCGGCTTTAAGTTCCGTGAGAACGGAGAAATTCGCGACGTGACCTTCAAAGAGTTCCGCGATACCACCATGTATATCGGTACCGCTCTTTGCAATCTGGGATTGAACAAAAAGCATATTGCAAATGTAGGTGAGAACAGTTATAACTGGATTTGTATCTACCTGACCGTCCTGCAGAGTGACGGTGTATACGTTCCGGTGGATAAAGAACTCCCTCCCGAACAAATGAATTTTGTTTTGAGCGAAAGTGATGCAGAGGTTCTTTTCTACACCAAGAAGTATGAAAACTACATTCGGGAAAATAGAGAAAACTTTCCCAAGATTACCACCTTTATTGCAGTAGACGGAGAGGAAGATACGGATCTTTCCCTTTCCTACAAAAAACTGATTGAAAAAGGTAAGGAACTCTACGAGGGCGGAGACCATCGTTTCGAAACCTTAGAAAAAGATCCCATGGATATGCGGATGTTGGTGTACACCTCCGGTACCACCGGTGTTGCTAAGGGTGTTATGCTCAGCGAACATAACTTGGCAAGTAGTGTATACTATGGTCTGTCTGTTTCCACCATCTATGACAGAGGTCTGTCGGTACTTCCCTATCATCACACCTATGAAGCAGTACCCGGAATTTTGGTATCCATCCATTTCCATTCCACTCTGTGCATCAATGAGAATTTAAAGACGGTTCTTAAAAATATGACTGTTTATCAGCCGGAGCATATTTATCTGGTTCCCGCATTTGTGGAAGTGTTCTATAAGAAGATTTGGGCAAATGCAAAAGCCTCCGGTAAAGAGAGCATCCTGAAAGTGATGATCAAAGTCAGCAATGCTCTTCGTAAGGTGGGTATCGACCTTCGTCGGAAACTCTTTGGCTCTGTCCATCAGGCATTCGGCGGAAAGCTCAAGAAGATTGTCTGTGGCGGTGCTCCCCTCCGCAAGGAACTGGGAGAGTTCTTTGACTCCATCGGTATCAGCCTGACCAATGGCTATGGCATTACCGAGTGTTCTCCTTTGGTTA
Source organism: Ructibacterium sp. (assembly GCA_045649565.1). GTDB lineage: Bacteria > Bacillota > Clostridia > Monoglobales > Monoglobaceae > Ructibacterium. Next base: position 9,693 of record JAZRQC010000037.1, on the reverse strand, counting down.
GTGTAAACCACGATACCTTTAACGATTGCACTACGGTAGGTCTTCCTTTGCCCTGTTGCGAATTGAAGATTGACAATCCTGCCGAGGATGGCACCGGAGAAATCTGTGTCAAGGGTGATGTGGTAATGATGGGTTACTACAAGCAACCGGAACTGACCAAGGAAGTTTTGGGTGAGGACGGTTGGTTCAAGACCGGTGACTATGGTAAGATTACCGAACTGGGTCAGCTTGCTATCACCGGACGGAAGAAGAACATCATCATTCTGGACAACGGTAAGAATATCTTCCCCGAGGAAATCGAGGAACATATTATGAAGCTTCCCTACATCGAAGAAGTTATTGTTTATGGTGTCAAGAACGAAGAGGGTATTGAAACCAAACTTGGTTGTCAGGTATTCCTTTCCGAAGATAAGCTTCAGGAAATGGGCGTTGAGGACGGCGCTGCTCTTGCATCGAGAGAGGTTGTGGAACATTGTAACCAACTGGTGGTTTACAAGAGAATCAACCATGTGGTTGTAAGAGATTGTGCCTTTGAGAAAACCACCACCAACAAAATCAAGAGAGATAAGATTGATACCACCCTGTAAGATAAGAAAAACGGTTTTCTTCGGAAAACCGTTTTCTGGATAACAAAACTATCTCTATGTGACATTTTGTGAAAAAAGAGGGCATTTCCCCGTATGGTATGGGGAGTTGAAATGTGTTATATTTTCCTTAAGAATGAAAAATCGAAATATAAGGAGAAATGAAAATGAACACAGAAAAAACACAAGCTTTATACAGACACGCAAAGAAGCACATTCCCGGCGGCGTTCAGCTGCTGTCTAAAAGACCGGAGCAGTTTGCTCCCAATGTATGGCCGGCTTATGCTGCATCAGCAAAGGGTTGTCAGATTACCGATTTGGACGGAAATACCTATACGGATATGACTTCCAATGGTATCGGTGCATGTCTGCTGGGTTTTGCAGACCCCGATGTTTCTGCGGCGGTTATCAAGAGAATCGAGGATGGTTCTATGTCCACTCTGAACGCTCCCGAGGAAGTTTACCTTGCAGATAAGCTCTTTGAAATCCATCCTTGGGCAAGTCAGGCGCGTTTTGCAAGAACCGGCGGTGAAACCTGTGCGGTTGCGGTTCGTATTGCAAGAGCAACCACCGGCAGAAACTTAGTTGCGATCTGTGGCTACCACGGTTGGAGTGACTGGTATTTGGCGGCAAACCTTGCTGATGACCATACTCTGGACGGAAACCTGCTCCCCGGACTGAAATCTACCGGTGTTCCTCAGCAACTTACCGGCACCACCCATACTTTCTTTGGTAATGACAGAGAATCTTTTGACAAGCTGATTGCAGAGCACGGTGACGAACTTGCCTGTGTCATCATGGAGCCTCTCCGTGGGGAAAGTCCTGACGGAGATTTCCTGCCCTATGTCAAGGAAACCCTCCACAAGCATGGCGCTCTTTTGATTTTCGATGAAATCACCATTGGTTGGAGATATTGCTTCGGTGGTAGTCACTTGAAATTGGGAATCAATCCTGATATTGCAGTATTTGCTAAGGCGTTGGGTAACGGTCACCCCATTGGTGCGGTAATCGGTACTCTGGAAGCTATGGATATGGCGCAGGAGTCCTTTATCAGTAGTACCTACTGGACCGAGGCAGTTGGTCCAGTTGCGGCGCTTGCTACCATTGACAAGATGGAAAAGACCCGTGTTTGGGAACACGTTGACAAGATTGGTGCAAGAGTAAAGGAAGATTGGGCAGAAATGGCTGCAAAGAACGGTGTTGACATTCATTGCAGTGGCGAGAACTGTCTTGCACACTTTGATTTTGCGGAACACAAGCTGGAACTCAAGACCCTCTATACTGTCCTGATGTTGGAAGAGGGATTCCTGGGTAACACCGCACTCTATCCTACCCTGGCACACAACGATGATATTTGTGATAAGTATAAGAATGCTATGGATGTTGTATTCGGTAAGATTGCAGACATCCTGAAAAAGGGCGGCAAGGAAGCTGTTCTGGAAGCCCTGAATGGTGACGTTTGTCAGAGCGGTTTTGCCAGATTACTGAAATAAGACAAAAACGGAAGTGGTTTTGTGGACAGAACAGAAATGAAGTTCGGTGACAGTCGATGTGTTTTGGCGATGGATACCCCGACCATAGAGCGGGTAACTGTCTGTGATGCCAACCGGCATTGCAATGCCTGGTTTGAGTTGCACATTTCCTTAGCAGGGAACTGTGTGATGGATATTGACGGGACAGAATTTTCTTTAGACGAGGGTGACGCTGTTTTGGTTGCCCCGGGGAAATATCATTGTCAAAAAGAGGCGGAAACAAACCATCGGCATTTTATCCTGCCATTTTCTATCACGGGCGGGGAACTTGCTCGGGAGATTGGTACTTATGCCGACGAATGTCAGGTTCATTCCCTGACCGAATCCGAGCAGATGCTCTGTGCTAGCTTTTTGGAAGAGATTCAACGTAGGGAGATTTTTTGGAGAAAGAGCCTTTACTCGATCTGTTTTTTGTTACTTAGCAGGCTATTTAGAAGAATTTCCGATTATATCAGTCATCGGGACAAGGAAGAACTGTCGGTCCTCGAACCAAGATTCGGTATCATTGACACCTTCTTCGAGGAATGTATGACCGAGGATTGTACCGAAGAAAACCTTGCAGGACTTTTGAATCTTTCCCGCAGACAATTGCAACGGGTATTGATGAAACACTACGGTATGGGTTTTCGGGAAAAAAGGCGAGCGGCACGACTGGACCATGCCGGGTGGCTCCTCAGAACCACGGGAATGTCCATTTCCCAAATATGTGAACGGATAGGGTATCAATCGGAGCCCTCCTTCTTCAAGGCGTTTAAAGAACATTATGGCACCTCTCCGGCCATCTATCGGCAGGAGAGTGCGAAAAATATCAAATAAGGAGAAATGCACTATGTTGAAACAAAAATTGATTTTTACCGAGAATGACTTAGATGGCATCAAGAGATTGAAGGATTTTCTTCCGGATAAGATTTTTGATGTTCATGCCCATGTGATAGATACTGCATTCACACCTGTGGCTGCAGGGGCGCTGACAGAACGTCTGATTTTAGGAGCCAAAGAGTATCGTGAAGAAATGAGCGTGATGCTGGGAAACCCCAAAGAGCTCCGTATCAATGCTATCGTATATCCCGATAAGGCTATGGATGACCTGAGTTCCGGGTTGCTTCAACAATCCGATGAGTTCTTAGTAAAGCAACTGATAGCAGAGCCTGATTGGGTGGGAGAAATCGTAGTGCATCCCAAGGAAACCGCAGAAGATATCGAAAAGCGCTTGATTCATCCAAACATCAAAGGTCTTAAATGTTATCACCTTTTGGCTGATAAGGAGTACACCTTTGACTGCAACATAGGGGAATACCTTCCTGAAAGTGCGTGGGAAGTTGCCAACAAGCATAAGATGGTAATTACGTTGCATATGGTAAAACAGGAAGCACTTGCCAACGAGGAGAATCAAAAGTATATCTGTGAAATGGCAAAGAAGTATCCGGATGCGGTGTTGATTCTGGCTCATGCAGGTCGTTCCTTTGCGGCTTGGACAGGCATTGAGAATGTGGATAAGGTTGCACATCTGGAAAATGTCTGGTTTGACTTCTCCGCAATTTGTGAGACCCCTGCCATGTTCCAGATTATCAAGAAAGTCGGTATCAAGCGTTGTATGTGGGGAAGTGACTACCCCGTTTGTCGCGGTAGAGGAAAGTGTATTGCAATTGCGGACTCTTTCTACTGGATTTACGAGAACGATTTAGAGAACTTTAAGTCCAAGACTCCGGTTCGAAACTGGTTCATCGGCATTGAGGGCTTAGCGGCGGCACAGCAACTTGCCACCCTTGCCGATTTGACTCCCGGTGATGTGGAGGACTATTTCTACAATAATGCAATGGGGTTGTTTTATCGTTAAAAATTGGTAATAACGGTTGCAAAATAGAAAAATCTGTGCTATAATGCGTTTGTTGTATGACAAACGCATTGTTTTTTTAGGAGGATGGATATGAAAATCATCGAGAAAAACGGTTATAAAATTTCCGAGTTTACCTTGGGAACCGTTCAGTTAGGGTTACCCTATGGTATCAACAACGATAAGGGTATGCCCACCTTTGAGGAGTCTTCTAACATTTTGCAGACCGCTCTGGATGCAGGAATTACCTCATTTGATACCGCCAAAGGCTATGGCGAGAGTGAGGCTGTTTTGGGTCGGTTCTTTAAGGCAAGTCCTGCAGAGAAGACCTTGATTACCAAAATCAGATATCAGACTGAGCCGATCAGCGAGATTCCCAAGCTTTTGGTAGAACACGCAAAGGATTCTATGGAGAAGATGGGTCTTGAAAAACTTCCTTTCCTGATGCTTCACAATGAAGAGATGGTTGAAATCTACGGAAAGACTATCTTAGATTCTTTGGTAGAACTGAAGAAAGAGGGATTGGTGGATAACATCGGTATCTCCTTCTCGGACAGAAGTAAGATGGAAGAAGTTTTGGACTGCGGTATCTTTGACCATATCCAGATTCCCCAAAATATGTTTGACTGTCCCGAACTGAAGTCGGGTCTTATTAAGAAGATTGGCGATATGGGTATCTCTGTCTTCATCAGAAGCGTCTACCTGCAGGGTCTGTTCTTCCGGGATACCAACACCCTCCCCGCTGAGCTTGCCTGTGCAAAAGCACCCATCGACAAACTCAACGCCATTGCGGCACGGGAGAATATGTCCATGGCACAGTTGGCACTTTCCTTCTTAAAGGATGCGGATGGTATTACTTCCCTGGTTCTGGGTTGCGAAACTCCCGAACAGCTTTTGGATAGTGTTTCCAAGTTTGACACCGCACCTATGTCCGACGCAGTTCGTCAGGAGATTCTTGCCATTTCCGAAGAGATTGAACCCATTGTTATCAGTCCCTGGGACTGGCCCAAAAAGTAAAATGATTATTTTAATATAAAGGAGAGATATTCGCTATGCATATGAGAAAAAGTAAGGTCATGAAGACCATCAGAGAGGGTAAAACCGCGCTCTGTACCAAAATGAACCTGAGCGAAGCAAAGGTTGCAGAACTTGCTGCAATGAGCGGCGTGGATTGTATCTGGATTGATATGGAGCACGGCCCCATTGACTATCTGGCAGTTGAGAACATCATTCGTGCTGCAAAGATTTATGATGTTGACGTAATGACCCGTGTTGCAAAGGGTAGCTACAACGACTTCATCCGTCCCTTCGAGGCAGACAGTACCGGTATTATGGTACCTCACCTGATGAACTACGAAGAGGCAAAGCAGATTGTTTACTACACCAAGTTCCATCCCATTGGTCGTCGTCCCATTGATGGCGGTAACATTGATGGTTCCTATTGTAAGGTTGGCGTTGCTGACTACATCAAGGAAGCTAACGAGGAGCGTTTCGTGGTAGTACAGATTGAAGATCCGGAGCCTATGGCAGAACTGGAAGAGATTTGTCAGCTCCCCGGACTTGATATGATTTTCTTCGGTCCCGCTGACTTCAGTCAGGGTATTGGTAACCCCACTGAGGTGTTCAATGAGGAAACTTTGAAGGCTCGTCGTAAGGTTGCAGAAACTGCAAGAAAGTACGGCAAGATTGCAGGTACCGTAGGTAGTGCCGCAAACTTCAAGGATCTGGAAGCAGAAGGCTTCAACTTCATCAACGCCGGTGCAGACGTTCTGGCTCTTGGAATGTACTGGGATGATATCGTAAAGCAAATCAGAGGTTAATAAAAAATCCCCCGTTTGGGGGATTTTTTGTTGCCTGATATGTGAAAAAAAGGAATGCTCTTGTATTTTTTGGTTTTTTGTGGTATAATGAAATGGAGCCGGTTAGTCATATCAGTAAGAAAGGCAGATGAGGTGAAAAATAAGATGAGAAAAATACTATCCATTATTTCAATATTTTTAGTGGTAATGATGAGTGTTACCGTGGTTCAGGCATCACCGGGAAAGGTAAATGATTGGGCAGTTGATAGCGTGGCAGATGCCAACAAGGCCGGTATCATTCCGGGATATCAATATATGGGTGATTATACCGAATCCATTGCCAGAGGTCATGTGGCAGAACTTTTGATGAACGCTCTGAAGGTTTATACCGGTAGTGAGCACCGTCAAGAGGGCAAAAATCCTTTTACGGATGGAATTACCTCTGCAGTTGCCGGGGTTTATGAACTTGGTATCATGAACGGTATGGGAGAAGACTTCTTTGGTTTTGACGAATATGTAACACGGGAACAAATGGCAAAAATTCTTTTGACATTCAGAGGGGTTGCTTTGGGAAAGGATACTTTTTTATCCAGCAAGCCGGAAGCACCGTTTAATGATTTTGATCAGGTAAGTGATTGGGCAAAGCCTTATGTTGCGGCCGCCTATGAAGAAGGTTTGATTAACGGACATGTGGACGGAAGATTTGGCGGTAAGGAGTTGGTGACTTGGGAAATGGCAATTACGCTGATTATGCGTAGTGTCAGATTTGATCAGAAACAGGCTCCTCAAATTACGTCTCCTTCTCAGGACGATATCGTTCTCTCAGCGGAGACTCTCAATGTTCAACTTGCCGGCTCCGGTGAGGTTAAATTGTATGGCGTGAAGTCCGGAGAAGAGAACCAAATGAAGTATCTCGGCAGTTGTACAGATGCAGGGAATGTCCTGATTCAAGTTGGTTATTTCCAACCCAATTCGGTTTACTATCTGTATGCAGAATGTAATGGTGTATTCTCCGATCCGATCAGGGTATTTACAGATACCTACGATTTGCATGTGAATTATGATTTGACCAGTATTCAGGGTGCATGTAAAATCACTTGGGACAGAATTCCCGGCATAGAGAAGTATGTTATCACCGTGAAAGAGGCAAGAGATTGTCGTCACAAAGGTGATATTGCTCCTCGGACAGTGGTTTATGAAGTGGTGGATGAGGATAGTTTAACCATTCCTGCCATCCAGAAACGCTCCTATGACATCGAAGTGAAAGCGGGAACCATCAGTGATACCCACAGCTTCAAAATGCCGAAAATCTGGCCTAGTGATGCAGATGGTATCAAGAGCAGTTATCCCACATCAAAATCTGCGGCAGAGGCGTTGCAGGTGTCGGTAACCTTCCCTGTTTGGAAGGTTGATAAGAATGGTGAGAAGTACGAATCCACCGCAACCATTAAGGTACATTACCAGATTGCGGATAAGGTAAAACTGGTCTTTGAAGAAATCTTTAACGGACCTGAGAAGTTCCCCATTAAGGACATTGGTGGTTATGCATGGCGTGGCGGAAGATCGGAACACAATGGGGGAACGGCGATTGATATCAACCCCAACGAAAACTACTGTATCTACAATAACGGAACCACCATCGGTTCCTACTGGAGGCCGGATACGGATCAATATTCCATAAAGCCCTATGGTGATGTAACCAATGCTTTTGAAAAGTACGGTTTCACATGGGGTGGAGATTCTTGGTCTAATCCCAGAGATTATATGCATTTTTCCTATCTTGGTACTTGATAAAAGAATCGACCTTGTAACAAGAAAAAGGACTTGAACGAATGTTCAAGTCCTTTTTTTGTGAGCTTGTTTTACAGTTTCTGGATGGTCTCCATAATGTACTCAGCGAATTCTGCGCCGGTACATCCGGTGTCACGACCGGTGATTTCCAGTTTCTTTTCTTCATACATACAGATGTCTAATGCACGCTCCAGCTTCTTAGCACGGTCAGCATAGCCGATGTGTTCCAAAAGCATAACGTCTGCGCGGATGATGCTACAGGGGTCTGCATACTGTGCTCTTCCCTCAGCAACCATTCTGGGCGCACTACCGTGGATTGCCTCGAACATGGCATAACGCTTACCAATGTTAGCACTTCCTGCAGTACCAACACCGCCCTGGAATTCTGCCGCCTCGTCGGTGAGAATATCACCATAGAGGTTGGGAAGTACCAGAACCTGGAACTGGGTTCTCCGCTTGGGATCAACCAGTTTTGCGGTCATAATATCAATGTACCAGTCATCCAGTTCAATGTCGGGATAATCTTTTGCAACTTCCTGACAGATGCTCAGGAACTTACCATCGGTGGTCTTAACAACGTTTGCCTTGGTAACAGCGGTAACCTTGGTCTTGCCTGCTTTCTTGGCATATTCAAATGCTGCGCGGGCAATACGTTCACTACCCTCCTGAGTAGTAACGGTAAAGTCGATAGCCAGGTCATCGTTCACGTGAACACCCTTGGAGCCTACTGCATAGGCACCCTCGGTGTTTTCACGATAGAAGGTCCAGTCAATACCTTCTTCGGGAACTTTAACGGGACGAACGTTAGCAAAGAGATCCAGTTCTTTCCGCATTGCAACGTTAGCAGATTCGATGTTGGGCCAAGGATCGCCGGCACGAGGAGTGGTGGTGGGGCCCTTCAGAATAACGTGGCACTTTTTCAGTTCTTCTACCACATCATCGGGAAGCGCCTTGCCAACCTCGGCACGATGTTCGATGGTGCAACCATCAATCACGTTGAAAGCAACCTTGCCCTTTTCCACTTCATCCTTCAAAAGGAATTCCAGAATTCTCTGGGCGTGAGCGGTAATAAAGGGGCCGATGCCGTCACCGCCTACGACGCCGATGACAATCTGGTCTAACTTTTCGTAGTCGATGAAGTCCTTGTCAGCCTTCATTTTGTCGATGCGATCAAACTGCTCGGTCAAGAGCTTCGCAAATTTTTCCTGTGCTACTTTGATTTCTTCTGTATGACTCATAAAAAACACCCTTTCTTATGCATTATTCTTGGTATAGTTGAGAAGTCCGCCGGCAATCAGCATATCCTTCTGCCGATCGGAGAGATCTACCTTGACAGTAAAATCAAATCCCTTGGTTACATTGGTAACAGTAACGGTATCACCCTTTTGAATCTGAGCAATCACATCGGTCATGGAAAGCTCGTCCATCTGGTCAATCCGGTCGTAATCTGCTTCATCTGCAAATGTCATGGGGATAATACCTGCATTAATCAGATTTGCCATGTGGATACGTGCAAAGGATTTCACGATAACTGCTTTTACTCCTAGGTAGAGAGGAGCCAGTGCAGCATGCTCTCTGGAAGAACCCTGACCGTAGTTGGAACCGCCCACGATGATGCTCTTTTTCAGTTCCAATGCTCTGTCGTGGAACTGTTCGTCACAAACTGCAAAACAATATTCGGAAATCTTGGGAATATTGGAACGGAGGGGGAGGATCTTGGCACCTGCCGGCATAATATGGTCGGTGGTGATATTGTCTCCTACCTTCAGGCTACACTTTGCAGTAATTTCCTCTGCCATGGGCTCGGATACCGGGAAAGGTTTAATGTTGGGGCCACGGAGAACCTCAACGCTGTCCATTTCGCTTTCTGCCACGGGAGGAACAATCATATTATCATTAATGGTGAAGAGTTCGGGGAGTTTGAACTCGGGCATATCCCCTAAAGTTCTGGGATCGGTGAGAACACCGGTAAGAGCAGATGCTGCCGCCAACTCGGGAGATACCAGATAAATCTGTCCGTCCTTGGTGCCGGAACGTCCTTCAAAGTTTCGGTTAAAGGTTCTAAGAGAAATACCCTTGGAGTTGGGGGATTGTCCCATACCGATACAAGGTCCGCAAGCACTTTCCAAAATTCTTGCACCTGCATCAATAAG
>JAZRQC010000036.1:0-7690 GCA_045649565.1 Ructibacterium sp. | reverse complement strand
TGATGGCGGCTATGCACACCGACGAGCTGGTAAAGGCAGATGCTACCATCATTCGGATTGACTACAAGGATGCAGGGGTTGGCTCCGGCGCTTGCGGTCCTGCCCTGAAAGAGGAATATCGTTTGGCAGAGAAGAGAATCGAGAACTTCCGATTTGTGGTAAGACCATAACAATAAAAACGCCACCCGCATAAGGTGGCGTTTTTCTGTTGCAAAATGATTTGGTCTGTGATAGAATAGCTTATGAAAACACGAGTAAGACAATACCAAAAGGAGTGTTAGCAATGGAAAAGATGAAATGGGTCAAGCCCATTGACGGCGACGTATTGTTCGAGGTTGCAGACGGCAAGGTTGAGGGAGAATTCCTGATGACCGACATCCGTGTCAGCGCCCCTGAGGGAAGTGACATCTCCATTAACGGAGTTAAAGCAGACTATGAGGGTGACGGAATCTATCGTGCCACCATCGGTCTGGATGCATATCGGAATCGGGTGGAGGCAGTCTGTGACGGTGAATTGGATGCCATCACTCTGTTCTGGTTCCGGGGTGGTTACAAAACCTACCGCCTTGGAGTAGATGATGTGATCTGGTGTTTGGAGAATATCTACCACCATCAGGACGAGTATACATCCATCTTCGATGACCCCTTCCTGAAGTTATACTATGACCTCCATCAGGAGTTCGGCACCCATGTACATATGCACATCTATTATCAGAACGACGACGGGTCCTTTAACCTGACTATGTTCCCGAATAAATACAAAGAGGAATTCAAGGCCAATGCGGATTGGCTTCGGTTCTCTTTCCATTCTTTGAAAGACAAGCCCGATAGTCCCTACAAGAACGCTCCCTATGATCTGGTTATGAAAGAGGGTCGGATGGTGGAAAAGGAGATTCTTCGTTTCGCAGGCCCTGAGGTCATGGATCATGTCACCTCTCAGCACTTTGCGGATTCGGCGCTGCCCGGTACCCGTGCCTTCCGGAATCTGGGATTTAAGGTTCTGGACGGATACTTTATCTTCACCGAAGACGGGGAACCCTGGGTTTCCTACTACCTGAACAAGGAGCAGGCTACCCACGCCGCATCAAGAGATTTTTGGGTGGATACCCAAGAGGATATTATCTTTGTGAAGGATGATATCATCCTGAACGAGCCCTTTTATTCTTTAGAGGACATTGATGCGGTATTGACCGAGGCGGCAACCAAGGAAGATCATTGTTTCGTCTATCTTCTGATTCACGAACAGTATTTCTATGAACATTACGTTGGCTATGAGCCGGACTATCGGGAACGTATCTGGGCAGGTGTGAAGTGGTGCGTGGAAAACGGCTATCGGTCCTCCTGGATTTCGGATTTTGCGCTGGAGAAACTCCCCGGGCGTGCTTAATAGTCGTGCTTGAAAATTCAGCAATCTGCGCCCGTTTCATCGACTCGGCAAGACAGTCACGTACACAAAGTACGCTCCCGCCTTACCGAATCTCGAAACGAACACATCTTACTAAATTTTCTGTGCACTAAAATAGTGTCTTAAACAAATCTCATTAATTTTTCTTCGCACTCATTATGCGCTATGATTTGTTAATCATCCTTACAAATAAAAAAGTCGGCATATGCCGACTTTTTTATTACTTATTTTCTTTCCCCTCTTTTCGAATCTGGGAGGGGGTTTTCCCTGTGGCGTTCTTGATAAAACAACTGAAGTTGGCACTTCGGCTATATCCTAAAAGTTCCGCAATCTGGGAAATGCTCTTGTCTGAGTTATGGAGCAGGTTGGTGGCAATCTCCACTCGGGTTTCCTTGCTCTTTTCCCGATAGTTCATATGATACTTCTTCTTGATGGTGCGATGGAGTTGGCGGGGACTGATATGAAGTTGCTCCGCCAGTTCACGGCTGGAGGAGTGAGAGACAAAGCGGGATGCAAAGTGGGTGTCCAACACATATTCCTGTGACAAAGGCGGTGCTTGTTCTGTCAAAAAACTGGGATTATCCCGATCCACCAGAAGTTCGTAAAGGTCAATCAAAAAAACATTGGCAAGGGCACGAATTTTCTCTCGGTTCAGGTAGTTGGGGAGAGAATCTTCGGCAAGAAGCCGAAGCCGCATCAAATCCTCCCGCAAATCAGAGTGCTTGGCGGTCAGGACCATCGCCCGATCCCGTGGCAGGGAATGATAGAACTGCAAGGTGGCCTCGCTGCTTCCCGGCTTGGGAGGAGCAATGCTGATGGATAAACTGATTTGTGAAATTTCTTCCGTTTGTTGGTTCATGCTATGGTAAATACCCGGAGGAATGATCAACAATTGTCCATCCTGAAGTTGCAGAGGCTTTTCCTGACAGAGGAATTCCGTGGTGCCCTTTTCCACATAGTGGAACTCAAAATACAGGTGCTGATGGTAGTAATAAGGGGTGCTCCGCTCAGGTGAAAACCCCTGTTGAATATGCATTAGTTGACAATGGGTGTTTCCGATGGAAAAATCCAATCCGTAATGACCTGCCATAATTTCGACCCCCTTTTTCTGTATCATAACACCCGAATGGCAGAAAGTCAATGGAATTTACGCCAAAAATACTGAAAATCGGTCATAAAAACCGATTCAGGGCAACAAAAGTGGTTGACGAAAGGATTCTGCGGGAGTATAATCATGGTAAGAAATTGCGAAAGGAGCAATGTAAAATGGATTACAAAAAGTTATTTGATTTAACAGGTAAGGTTTGTATCGTAACCGGCGGTACCGGATACTTAGGTTCTGCCAATGCGAAGATTCTGAAGGACTTCGGTGCAACTGTGGTCTCTGCAGACGTTCGTTTGGAGGAGAGTCGTTGGGAGCAGGAAGAAAAGTTCGAACCTGATATGAAGGTGATTTGTGATATTTCTTCCAGCGAGTCCATTCGGAACTGTTTCCAGGAAGTATACGACAAGTATGGTCGCATCGATGTATTGGTTAACTGTGCTTGCTTCTGTGGTGCACATGGTAAGAATAGTTGGTTGGAGTACATGGACGATGAGACCTGGAACACCGGTGTAGACGGAACTTTGAACTCTGTATTCCGTGGCATCCGTGAAGTGGTTCCTTTCATGAAGGAACAGGGCGGCGGCTCCATCATCAACTACTGTTCCATGTACGGTCTGGTTTCTCCCGACCTTCGTGTATATGGTGAGGACAACCCCCAGAGAAACCCTGCAAACTATGGTGCGGCAAAAGCCGGTGTTGATCAGCTCACCCGTTATGCTGCAGCTGACCTTGGCAGATACGGTATCCGTGTTAATGCGGTAACCCCCGGTCCTTTCCCCAACCCTGCAAACTCTAAGGATATGGAGTTCGTGGACAAGTTGGCTTACAAGACCATGCTGGGCAGAGTTGGTAAGAACCACGAGATGGCAGGCGTAGTTCTGCTTCTGGCATCCGAAGCATCTACCTTTATGACCGGAACCAACCTTGTGGTAGACGGCGGCTGGACTGCTTGGTAAAGAATACGGACATAAAATGTCTTGATTGTTAACAAACACCCCATAAGTGTATGCTTACGGGGTGTTTTTGCACAAAAAAGGAAGAGAAATTTCTGTTATTTTTTTGGATAATAGGGCAAGACATTTTCGCAAAAATGTTATATAATGCAACCATAGAACAACGGAAAGGAAATAAGATTATATGAAGAAGTATTTATTTGCAAAATCCTTTGATAAACTCTCTCAGGAAGAACTGATGCAACTGTGTGCTGAGCTGGGTGTTGATGGACCCACCATGCTGATTCGTGAGGGTTACTGGACCACCGAAGATGACCTGACTACCATCCCCAAGTTCATAAAAGCGGCAGAAAGTTTTGGCTTGGAAGTAAAGTATGCAGATACCTCCATCATTGATGACAGTCCCAAGTCTGAAGAGCTCTTTGCTATTCTGGCTGAGAACGGCATCGAAAAGCTCCGTCTTGGATTCCGCTTCCGTCCCCACGGCAGAGAAGCAGTAAGAGCGTTGGCAGATGATTTGGTAGATTATGCAGAACGGATGGCAAAACTGTCCGAGAAGTATGGGGTTCTTCCCATTATGCAGATTCACGGTTGGATGTATCCCCAAAGTGCAACTGCGGCTTATGCGGCAATCAAGCACTTGGATCCCAAACACATCGGTGTAAAAATGGATCCCGGTAACAACTATTGTCAGGAAGGCTATGAATATTTCGACTATCAGGTAGACCTTCTGGGTGAGTATATCGCGGCACTTGGCGTAAAGAACGCAGTGTTCAACTTCAGACATGGCAAGTGGCTTCCTATGTTCACCCCTGCCCATGCGGGTATCGCAGACTACAAAAAAGTATACGGCGAACTGAACAAGATCGGTTTCGATGGTCCCACCATCATGATGCCCCTCTACGAAGCCAAGGACGTAGACGAGTACAAGCAACTGATCAAAGAAGAGTTGGCGTATGTTGATGAGTGCTCTAAAACCGTTCTGTAACAGTCGTGCTTGAAAAAGTGCGAACTTTGCCCGAATCGTCGACGAGGAACGACAGTCGAGTACACAAAGTACACTCCCGCCATTCCTCATCTCCTATCGAACAAATTTCATCAATTTTTCTGCGCACATAAATTAAGAAAGGCAAAACAATAGAAACGATAAAAAAAGTCGGCTTACGCCGACTTTTTTTGTTATCTCGTAATCCCCAAAAACTTCTCCGCATTCTTGAACGCAATCTTGTCAAAAATCTCTTGGGTGATATATCCGCCTTCCAGCATCTCATAAAGGAAGGGAACAATGGTAACCGGCATCTTGGGCGAGGTAATATCGGTGCCAAAGAAGAGCCGATCCTGAAATTCCGCCATAAACTTTGCGGAGAATTCCTTATCTCTTGAGAGCATATGAATGGGCGTGAAGTCGGATAAGTCTCCGTACAGATTGGGATATTTCCGCATCAGTTTGGGAACGGCACCTTCTTCTCGGATGGGGCCAGTGCCCAATCCGCCAATCTGGCGGTTGTCATAGGTGTAAAAGTATCCACGTTCCCCAATGGTGCCCAGAGGGGCCAGTTCCGACCAAAAGAGGGGACCGTGCCCGAATACAACCAGTTCAGGGAAACTCATCAGGGTCATTTCCAACTGGGGAAGTCCCGGGTCGTCATAGATGCCGAAGCCACGATCCTTCTGGGGAGAGCCATCCAAGGTAACAGAAAGCCCCACCTTTTCTGCGTGGTAGAACAAATTCTGCATCAGGGGATCTTGAATTTCCAGTTTGGGCATAACTTCTCCGAGTCCTTTGCAACCACGATCTTTGTAGTGTTGCAGAACCGGAGTCAGGTTGGAGGTGGGAGAGTTCGATACCGCTCTTGGGTCGATGTTGCAGAAGGGAATAATTCTGTCTGGATATTTCTCTGCCATATCCAGAATATCCTCGTTGGATTGAGGTTCATATACCTCAGGACTCACAATGGGCATTACGACGCCCTTGTCAATATCCAGCTCGTCAAAGCGGGCAATCAGTTGCTCTGCAGTACAAAAGCCACAGCCAAATACCGGCTTTTTCCGATAGGCGTGAGCATGAATGTCAATAAACATAAGAGTCCCCCCTTGGGAAAAATTTCTCTTCCTATTTTGCCACAGAGTATCATAAATGTCAAGAAGTTGCGTTGGTAAAAATAAACGAAGATACGGATGAATTTTGCATAAATCCTACATTGACTTCCCGACCAAAACCGACTATAATCAAAATTGGGTTATTATGTCGAATACAGAAAGGGGTTGGTGGTTGCAGATGATATTTTTCCTTGTGCTGATATGCGGTTTGTTGATTTGTATTTGGTTTCAGGGCCGACGGATTATGATTCAGCGAGAGAAGATCAAAGAACTGGAAAAGTGGCACAATATTGCACTCACCGATACCTTAACCCAGATTCCCAATCGGGTAGCATACAGTCAGATGGTCGAAAAACTAAGAGAAAGTGGCAGACCTCAGGAGGGTGACAGAAACACCATTATCCTTTTTGATGTCGATGATTTTAAGATCATCAACGATAGTAACGGACATATGGAAGGAGACCGAATATTGCAGAATTGCGCCAAGATGCTTCGGTTGGTATTCAACCATCCGGGATGTAATGTCTACCGCATTGGGGGAGACGAATTTGCGATGATTGCTCGGAATGTAACCGATGCGTATATTCGTGTATGTATTAAAAAGATACACCAATACGAGCGGAACGGATTGGGGTGTCGTTTGTCCATGGGTTGTGCCACCTCCGATGAGGCGGTAGAGTTCTCAGGCATGTTCCGTTTGGCAGATAAAAAACTCTATAAAGAAAAAGGACGGAAAAAACAAAGCAGACAGTAAAAACTGTCTGCTTTTTGTATTTAAACTCAGCGATTCAGAAACCATAATGCAAAGTTCAGATATCCAGCAAAGGTAACCCAAAGGGCATAGGGGATCTGGAGATAAGCGGCGAGAGGAGATACCTTCTTGTAGCAAAGAATGGTGCGGATAATTAGGTAAAGGAGAATCAACAACCAAACAAAGGAGAAAAGAAGCCACCGAAGATTGAAAAAGACAATGCTCCACAGAAAGTTGAAAATCAGGCTCAAGGTATAATAGCGCAGGCCGCAGGATGCGGCGTTTCGGTCGAGTTTTCTGTTCTCACGTACCAGTGCCCAACTGATTCCCATCAGGATGTAAAGGGTGGTCCAGACAAGGGGGAAGAGCCAACCGGGTGGCGAGAGAGGAGGCGTTTTCAAGGAGGTATAGATATCCATACTTTCCATGGTCAGCAAGGATGCAAGAAAGCCAACTGCTAAGGGAATCAGAATGGAGATTCCAAAAAGTTTCAAGCGGTTTCGGGGCATAGTAATCGTCCTTTCTGTTTTTGATACTATTAGGTATATGTAAAAGAAAGGAAAAATATAACAAGAAAAGAAAACATACCAGAGACGATAAGGCTAAATTTAATGAAAAGCTTGATAAACTACACCTAAAGGGGTATTACGCAACAGCCCATAATCGCAATAAAACTGATTTTAGGGATAGTTTTGCGGTTTATTCTGATTCCACCTTCAGTACAAAAAGCTAAAATGGCAAGCATAGGTACAGAAATGACGTTTCTTAGCAAAACAAGTGAGATAGAATTAACGCCTTCTGCATAGATGAATTTCGCCATAAGAGGCATAAGACCGAATATGATTGCGCTTAGTATCACGAAGAGATACCCTTTTAGTAAGTGCTTTTGTTCCATATCAATCACCTAAAATGTAAATTCTTTGAAAAGGATTTTGGATTTTTTCATATAATCAAGGGCTTTGCCTCCGCTTGCGACAACGATAAAGTCGCAGAGATGATCGGTCAAGCAGATCGTTGCGACAGCGGAGTTCTTGATTCCGTTGATATCAACATAACATGGTAGTAGTAAAAATCTCTATTATCATATCAAAAAAAATTTTTAAAATCAATAGGTGATGTCCAAAACAAAAAAGACTGCAAAACTGCAGTCTTTTTTGCTTGGCGGAGATGGGATCCGAACCCACGGTGCCATTTCTGGTAGAAAAATGTTAGAAACCCCGATGAAGTGTTTCGGCGTTCTTGAAATATCTAAGGAAATATAGTATAATAACAACACAATAACAATTGGTGAGGTTTGAAAATGAAACTTTATAAATTATTCAAAAGCATACTGGAGCAAGACACAGCTCCTGTCGTTGTCTGCGATATGGACGATA
>JAZRQC010000035.1:0-56896 GCA_045649565.1 Ructibacterium sp. | reverse complement strand
TAACCATTCCACCTTCTGTGATATTGTGCTGGGAGGACTTCTTGGTATCGAAAGCAAGGACGGTAGCGTTGCAGTTTCCCCCCGCATCCCGGAGGATTGGGACTACTTCAAGGTTGACAATCTTTGGATATGCGACAAATGTTACAAGATTCTCTATGATAAAACCGGAGAAAAATACGGTTGCGGAGCGGGAATCACAATTCTGGAAAAAGAGGCATAAAAACAACAAACCCCTCGCATTTGCGAGGGGTTTTCGTTTGCATTTTATACGCCAATTTTCGGACAGAGGTGGTTCATGGGACAGGTGTCGCACAATGGCTTTCTGGCATCGCAGTAAGCTCTGCCGTGGTAAACCAACTGGTGGCAGAACTCTGCCCAGGATTCCTGAGGAATCACCTTTTGTAAATCTAACTCTATTTTATAGGGGTCTTTCTCCTTGGTGAATCCCATCCGGTTGGAGAGCCGGGTGGCGTGGGTATCTACCACTACACCGGGGATTCCGAAGAAATCTCCCAACACCAGATTGGCTGTCTTTCGTCCCACGCCGGGGAGTTTCAGTAAATCCTCCATGGTTCCGGGGACCTGACCCTCATAATCGGAAATTAACATCCGACAACAACCGATGATGTTTCTTGCCTTGTTCCGGAAGAATCCGGTGGAGCGGATATCCTCTTGCAGTTCCAATTCATCAGCATGAGCAAAGGCGTACACATCGGGATATTTTTGAAATAGAGTAGGGGTGACCATATTCACTCTGGCATCGGTGCATTGTGCCGCCAATTGGGTTGCAATCAAAAGTTCGAGTGCATTTTTGTAATCCAAAGTGCAGTCCGCATCCGCATAAACGTCCCGAAAGACAGAAAGGATCTCTTTCAGGCGTTCTTTTTTGGCGGTTTGACTCTCTTTCATGGAAATTCCCCCTTGCATTGTAGCGATATTTGTATTATAATATATCCTGAGGAAATTTGCAAGTGTCATCTGTTGCAGAAGATCTCTTAAAACGATTCAGATAAATTTTACATATAGGAGGACATACTATGTTTGAAATGGAACACGTAAGAATGAACGACCCCGAGGTGGCAAAAGCCATTGATTTGGAAATCGGCCGTCAGCGGAGCAAGATTGAGCTGATTGCATCCGAAAACTTTGTCAGCCCTGCAGTGATGGAGGCAATGGGTACTCCCCTTACCAACAAGTATGCAGAGGGTTATCCCGGCAAGCGGTACTACGGCGGTTGCGAATTTGTTGATATTGTTGAGGACTTGGCAAGAGAGCGTGCCAAGGAGCTCTTCGGCGCAGAATTTGCCAATGTTCAGCCCCACTCCGGTGCATCGGCTAACCTTGCAGTTTTCTTTGCGGTGATGGAGCCGGGTGACACCTTCTTGGGTATGAACCTTGCCCACGGCGGACACCTGAGCCACGGTTCCCCTGTTAATATCTCCGGTAAGTACTTTAATGTAGTGCCCTATGGTGTTGATGATGTAACCCATCGTATCAACTATGATGAGGTGCGGAGCCTTGCTTTAGAGCACAAGCCTAAGCTGATTCTGGCAGGTGCCAGTGCTTACGCCCGTGAGATTGACTTTGCGAAGTTCCGTGAAATTGCGGACGAGGTTGGTGCATACCTGATGGTGGATATGGCGCACATTGCAGGTCTGGTTGCGGCAGGTCTTCATCCCTCTCCCGTACCCTATGCTGACTTTGTAACTACCACCACTCACAAGACCTTAAGAGGTCCCAGAGGCGGTATGATTCTTTGTAAGGAAGAGCACGCGGCAGCTATCAATAAGGCAGTATTCCCCGGTAATCAGGGTGGTCCTTTGATGCACGTAATTGCCGGTAAGGCAGTTTGTCTGAAAGAGGCACTCTCTCCTGAGTTTAAAGAATATCAGATGCAGGTGAAGAAGAATGCAACCGCTCTTGCCAATGGTTTGATGGCAAGAGGTATCGACATTGTTTCCGGTGGTACCGATAACCACCTGATGCTGGTTAGCCTGATCAAGCAGGACAAGACCGGTAAGGAAGTAGAACATAACCTTGACGAGGTTGGTATCACCTGTAACAAGAACACCATCCCCAACGATCCCAAGAGCCCCTTTGTAACCAGTGGTATCCGTCTGGGTACTCCGGCAGTAACCACCCGTGGATTCAAGGAAGAGGACATGGAAGAGGTTGCCGAGCTGATTGCGATGGTGATCAAGGATTTTGAGGGCACAAAGGAAGAAGTGAAGGCACGGGTGCAGGCACTTTGCGAGAAGCACCCCTTATATGAATAAGCCACTTGCGGACAGAATCAGACCCACAACCTTGGATGAGGTTGTGGGTCAGCAACATATATTGGGCAAGGGCCGGATTCTGCGAAATATTATTGAAAGCGGCAAGATTCCCAATATGATTTTTTACGGACTATCTGGGACGGGAAAAACTACCGTAGCCAACATTGCGGCACAGGCCTGCAACAAAACCCTCTATCGGCTCAACGCCACCAATGCATCGGTTGCTGATGTGAAAGAGATTGTGAAACAGAGTGAGGGTCTTATGGGTCAGGATGGAGTTTTACTCTATCTGGACGAGATTCAGAACTTCAACAAGAAGCAACAACAATCGCTTTTGGAGTACACCGAAAATGGGAAGATAACCCTGATTGCCAGCACCACCGAGAATCCTTATTTTTATGTGTATAATGCCATTCTGAGCCGAAGCACCGTCTTTGAATTTCAGGCGCTCACCGCAGAGGATATTGCAAAGGCATTAGAGCGTGCTTTGGAGATTCTGCAAAAAGAGGATTTCCCAAAAAATCCCATTCAGGTGGAAGATGGAGTTCTACTCCAACTGGCGGAAATGTCCGGCGGCGATGTGCGAAAGGCGCTTAATTCCTTAGAGCTTGCCGCCAACTATACGTTGCCTGAAAAGGACGGAACCATCCATTTGACCATGGAATCGGCAGAACAAGCTACCCAGAAAAAGGCTTTTCGCTACGATCAAAAGGGTGATAGTCATTATGATATCCTGAGCGGGTTCCAAAAGTCCATCCGTGGCAGTGACCCGGATGCGGCGGTGCATTACTTGGCACGATTGGTGGCGGCAGACGATCTGGCGTCCATTTGCCGGAGATTGATGGTGATTGCCTGTGAGGACATCGGTCTTGCCCATCCTACTGCCATTACTGTGGTAAAGGCTTGTGTGGATAGCGCCCTGATGCTGGGATTTCCCGAGGCGAGAATTCCTTTGGCTCAGGCGACCATTCTTCTGGCAACAGCTCCCAAATCCAACAGTGCCTATCTTGCATTGGATGCGGCACTTTATGATATTGAGCATATGGATACCGGAAATATTCCCCGACAACTCCAGAACAAGCACTATGATGGGGAAGGAGCAAAGGTGAAGGGACAGAACTATCTGTATCCCCATGATTACCCTGACCATTATGTGAAACAGCAATATCTTCCCGATAATATCAAAGACAAGACTTATTATCACTATGGTGAGAATAAACTGGAACAAGCCGCCAAGGAATACTGGGATAAGATTAAAGAGAAATAAAGAACACTCGGCATACGCCGAGTGTTTTTTATTTTGATGCCCTTTTGCGCAGATAGCCGGGAATGACCGATACGGAAGAAAATCTATCGGGAATCAAGGGTATCATCGGAGACAGCCCTTGGGAAAAACTTCCCTACACTGCAGTGGCAGGGGCTAAATATGAAATGCTTGGCATGGATTATCCTATGGACGCCACAAAAGAAGAATAAATTGAAAAAGCCGTCTTTTCCGGAGAAGGGAATGCGGCTTTTTGTATTCTCATTTGGCAGGGTTCTTTTTTTGTGGTATATTTTCCTTACTTCGTTCATATAGATTACCAAAGAATGATACTGCAACGAAACGAGGTAATGAATGTGTCTATGCATTTAATGAAAGAAGAACGGAAAATCGGAGAGGTTATCTGTCAAAAGACGGGGCAAACCATGGTAGAGGGAGACGTTATTGTTCCGGACGTAAAACCTGATATTAAGAAAGTTCTGGAGGTAAGTGGAGGGGTCTTTATCACCCAAAAGGTCATACAGCAAGACAAAGTCCTTCTGCAGGGAACCATTCGCCTGACGGTGCTCTATCTTCCGGATGGTGGCTCGGCGGGTGAGTTGTGCAGTCTTTTTGCAACACAGGACTTTTCCCATGCCATAGATTGCCGTGGGGTTACCGGGGATATGCAATTGGCCGCAGAAGTATCTGCAGATGCCATGGATTATACCCTGCTGAACAGCAGAAAGGTAAACCTGAGAAGCATGGTATCCTATGGTGTAAAAGTGGTACGACCGATGACGCTTTCCCTGACAACGGGATGTGATGACGATTCTTTGCAACTTTATCGGACCCGGTTGCGCCTGCTGGGAAACGGAGAAACCTGCGAAACGCAGGTCATCCTTCGGGAGCAATTGGAGTTCCCGTCCGGGAAGCCAACCATAGGAGAAATTCTCCGTCTTCATGCGGTTCCCACTGCCACCGAACTGAAACTGGTGGAGGGCAAGGCGGTTGCAAAGGGGCAGGTTCGTATTGCTACCCTGTACCGAAGCGAAAGTGACGGGACGGTTCAGTTTATGGAGCATTTACTTCCCTTTACAGAGATTGTGGATATGGAGGGCGCCACCGAGGATATGCAGGGTGAAATGGATTGCTGTGTCAAAGACCTTTATTATGAAATCCGAGAGGACGGAGACGGAGAGGCAAGAAATCTTGGTTTGGAATTGATTCTTGCGGTGACGGTTCATGGTCATCAGATTTTTGAGGTAGATGCCGTTACCGATGCCTATTCTCTTGCCTGCGATCTGGATTTGACCACCAAAACCTATCGTCTGGAACAACTTTTGGATAACAGTACAGCAGAACTGTCACACAAGGATCATGTGGAATTCCCATCCATGCTTCCGGCATTGGAACAGGTCTGTGATGTGAGTGCCACACCGAAAATCGATCGGATTGCCATGGATGGGGATCAGATTACCGTCTTTGGTACCATTCGCTCCAATATCTTATATTTGACGGCGGATTCCAACCTTCCCATTTCTGAACTGAGTCATCAATCGGAGTTCTCTCATACCTTTCAGGTGGAGGGAGCAGGCCCCAACACTGCATGCGATGCGCGCATCTACATGGAACATGTCAGTTATCATTTAAGCGGTAACAACTCGTTGGAACTTCGGTTCGTGCTTGGATTGCTGGTAAAATCTCTTCAGACGGAAGAAGTTAACCTGATAGAAGAAATCTCCCCCTGTGAGGAGGAAAGAAAACTCTGCCCGTGCATTGTTCTGTACTTTGTTCAAAAGGGTGACAGCCTTTGGAATATCGCCAAGCATTACCATACCACCGTAGAACATCTGAAAGCCTTAAACCATCTGGAGACAGATACCATCTATCCGGGGCAACAGTTAAAAATTCTGGCAAAATGTGTGTAAATGAAAAATCCACCCGATTTCCTCGGGTGGATTTTATCTACGTTTCAGATTTAGAATTCAGCATCCTCTGCTGCAGCACTCTCTTCTAAAACTTCCTGATACTTTTGCAGGATGCTTCCATGAAGAATCTCTCGAGTCTCTGCATTGATAGGATGTGCAATGTCCTTGAACTCGCCTTCGGGAGTCTTTCTGCTGGGCATTGCAATGAAGAGCTTGTCCTGACCCTCAATTACCTTGATATCATGTACCACAAAGGCATCGTCAAAGGTAACGGATACAACCGCTTTCATTCTTCCCTCTGCATTAATCTTTCTTACGCGAATGTCAGTAATCTGCATATAACTACCATTCCTTTCGCCAGTTTTTCACTGGCTTTAATATGTATAAAATTTAATTAATTTTCTGGAATCAGGAAAAAGATATTGAATATCTTTTTATCTTATGGTAGAATATAATTGTAAATTTTTACAACATTTCTACCGCAGAGACTTTTGCTCTGCCCTATAGAAAGAAGGTTTTTTTATGCCTCAATTTAGCATATCTGATTTAAAACCCGGTGCTTCTGTTCATATGATCGGTATCGGCGGAATCAGTATGAGCGCCTTGGCACATATGCTGTTGGACTTTGGTTATCAGGTTTCCGGGTCCGATGCCAACAGGACACACCTGACAGATGATCTCCAAAAAGCCGGCGCAACCATTTATATTGGCCAGTCTGCTGAGAATATTCAGCAACCGGATTTGGTCTGCTACACGGCCGCCATCTCTCCCATCAACCCGGAACTGCAAAAAGCTCGTTCCTTGTCAGTGCCGGTGATTGAACGTGCGGAACTTTTAGGGGAACTGATGACCCTTTATCGCTATCCCATCGCAGTTGCGGGAACACACGGCAAAACCACCACAACCTCCATGCTATCCTTGGTTCTTCTGGAAGCGGACACCGATCCTACCATTTTGGTAGGTGGAGAACTTCCTCAGATTTCGGGAAATTTCCGTCTTGGAAAGAAGGATTATCTTCCCTTTGAAGCGTGTGAGTATGTAGAGAGTTTTCTGCACTTTCATCCCTTTTTGTCTATCATCACAAACGTTGAAGAAGACCATCTGGACTATTTTAGCGATATTAACCATATTATATCATCTTTTCGTAAATTTGTAAACCTTACTTCGACCTTTGGTTGCATTATTGTTTGTTCTGACGATAAAAACGCATGTCAAGTTGTGCAAAATACCGATAAAAAAGTCGTTTTTTATGGTATCCGGGAAACGGATGCGGATTATACCGCAGGCAATCTTGTAATTGACCAATCCGGCTATCCCCACTTTACCGTGATGCGCCACGGAGAGCCGTTGATTGATTTGGATATGAAAGTGGCAGGAAACCATAATATTCAAAACGCTTTGGCGGTTACTGCGGCGGCAGACTTTTTAGGACTTCCCATGGATGCCGTAAAGCGTGGCTTGGAGGCATTTACCGGAACCAAGCGGCGGTTTGAACTTCTCGGAAAGGTAAACGGTTGCCAGATTGTGGACGATTATGCACATCATCCCACCGAAATCCGTACCACCTTAGAGGCGGCGCAAAAAATGGATTATCGGGAAACGTGGGTAGTGTTCCAGCCCCATACCTATACCAGAACCAGTAGTCTGCTTCATGAATTTGCTGAGGTACTACCTCTTGCGGATCATGTTTTGGTTGCGGATATCTATCCTGCAAGAGAAGTTTATGACGGCACCATTCATTCCTGTGATTTGGCGGCATTGATGCCGGGATCCATCTATATGAGTGATATGTCTGCCATTGCCCGATACTTGAAGGAGCATGTGAAAGAGGGCGACCTTTTGATTACCATGGGCGCAGGTAACGTCAATCAGATTGCCTATGAATTATTAAGTGAATAGTTTATACAGAAAAAGCGGTGCTAAAAAGCACCGCTTTTTTACTTATGCAAAGGGAAGGTGGAAGAAGGTTGCAATCAGCACCCCTGCTGCAAGAAAGCAGGCAAATGAAATCCAAAGATGGGTTTGCTTTGAATTTTTTCTCCGATGTTGGCGTTCCTTTCGATTGGTTATGTGCTGATTTTTTTCCATCAGTTTTGCATAGGCATGGATAATCCGCTCCGCTTCACCGACAATGGTTGTCTTTTGGGATGGTTTTTCGGCACCGTTCTTGCGGAGAATCAAAATGGCTTGTTCAATCATACATGAATCAATATCGTCAATGATAACCACGCGTTTAGAATTCTTTTCTTTCATAGCTTTTCTCCACTCCCCTTTCGTTCTGTATCAAGTATCGACCCCATTCTTGAAATTTATACCCAAATATCTTAGAAAAAGGGGAAAATTTTTTGAAAAAAACTCTTGACAAACCCGATGAATGGTAGTATAATATGTCTTGCGTCTGTGAGAGGACGAACTTATAAAGGGTATGCACCTTTAGCTCAGCTGGTAGAGCACCTGACTCTTAATCAGGGTGTCCAGGGTTCGAGGCCCTGAAGGTGTACCATAAGAAAAAAGACTTGAAACCGTTGGTTTCAAGTCTTTTTTTGTTCATTAAACATTTGATTAGATTTTGACTGATCTTTGATGATAATATTTAGTTTTTAATAACGAAACAACTTAATTCCCCTTGCAAAATTTTATCATCATGGAACAGGAGCGGAATGTATTTATCTTTACTGAATTCTGCGATAAAGGTTTCACTCGCCTTTTCGTTATAAGATGAACCTGTGCAAATTTTGTCTGTTAGGCACTTTTCATAATAGCATTCATCACCGCATAGCACAATGTAGTTTTCACCGAACACGGATTCTCCATATTTTAATGCTGTGATTTTCATTGCACCTTTAATACGACCTTGCCTACATTTTCACCACGGTAAAGGATATCGTGCGCCTCTTCAGCTTCTGTAATGGGGAGAACTTTATATACAGTGGGCTTTATCACGCCGTCCGCTACCTTTCCCCAAACCTCATTGACAAGATTGGAGAGAATTTGCGCTTTCATTTCGGGAGTGCGGGAACGAAGTGTACTGCCAACAATTCTGATATTCTTTTTGTAAATGTTTTTAAGATCAATGGTTGTACATGCTCCGGCAAGGGCTGCAATGACGATCCAACGACAACCATATTTCACATAAGGCAGACAGTCGCCAAGATTTTGACCGCCAAGGCAATCAATGGCAATATCAACCGCTCTGCCTTCCTGTTCTTCTTTTTTAAGTATTTCAGGCAGATTTTGCGCTCTTGTGTCAACGATAAGGTCGGCACCAAGATGTTGAATGTTTTTAGGGTCACTGATGACCGTTGTAATAACGCGCAAACCAAAAGCTTTTGCCATGGGAATGATAACGCTGGCAAGTCCGCTTGCCCCTGCCTGCATAAGTAACGTATCTCCTGCTTTGGCATGGCCTTCAATAAATAATTTCAAATATGCAGTTGCAAACGCTTCGGGAATTGCCGCTGCTTCTGCCATGGTGCAATTTTCCGGCACAGGCATACACATATCATATTTGACAGAAACAAATTCTGCATAACCGCCACCACCAAGCAGCGCACAAACCTTATCGCCGATTTTGTAGTTTGATTTTGCTTTTGCGCCCTCTGTCATTTCAACAATTTCGCCTGAAACTTCAAGACCCATCCATTCCGGACAGCCTTCGGGAGGAGGGTAGTCACCCTCTCTTTGCATCAGGTCTGCGCGATTTAGCGCCGCATATTCAACTTTTATTAAAACTTCATCTTCGATAAGTACAGGAGTTGGAACCTCATCCCATCTTAAACTCTTATCATCATTTACAAGTATTGCTTTCATATTTTCATCCTCCTTAAGGTTATTATTCTCTATATTCCAAGATTAAAAAAGCTATCTTAAATTTTGTTTTTTCGTTACACTTCCTGCCAATCAAACAGAACTCCCATTGGAAAATTCTTTTCATTTGCCAGTCTGTTATAAATCTCATTTCCCTTAGGAGGCCGGCATTCAGCATCAAGAAACTCAGCAACATGAGGTGCAGTAAACACGATTTCCTTTGTATGCATTGTTATACTTCTTTTCCGCAAGATTTTAATATAAGTTTGTAAAGGCCAAGCTCGTAATCATAAGAATACGGGTTTTCTTTTCCTCTCACCATTTCAGCGAAATTGCGCATCATCTCATCATAACGGTCATGCACTTCTGAGTTAGTTGTATCCCACTCTTTGAACCAATCGGTGCCATATGCTTCGTTCATAACGGTATATTGACCGCCTTCTGTCAAAACCTCAAGGGGTTTTAATTCTATCGTTCCTTTTTCTCCGCAAATGACAAGTTGTCTTCTTAAAAATCCACCAGTTTCGTTGGCGCAGGTTTTTGCGAAGGATACACCGTTTTTATATTTAAACACTGCCATCCCGTAATCATCGCTTGTAACCTCGTCATATCCGGTTGAACAATTAAGAGGAATCACTTCTTCCGGCTCTCCTTGAATTTGATAAATCAAATCTATCAAATGACATCCCAAAAAGAACATCATTCCGCCGGGGAAATTCCGGAGCCATTGTCTGACCTTAACCGGATGCTTGCAGTCCATATGCGCTTCAACCGAATATATTTCACCAAGTTCACCATTTTTAATTTTGGAAACAGCTTCTTTTATTTTGGGATTAAAGCGATACATGTATCCCATGGAAAATGTCAAATTTTTGGATTTTAATATTTCAACAAGTTTTTCGAAGTCGGCAAGGTCAATGCCACCGGGTTTCTCCATGTGCAGGTGTTTGCCTGCATCTGCAACCATGAGTGCATATTTTGTGAGATATATTTCTTCTGTTTCCACGACCACCGCGTCAATTTCCGGATTACTTAATATTTCTTCAACCGTCATTTCATTGTAACCATCAAACGACTTTGCACGATCCGGAAATTTTTCTCTTTCGTTTTCCGGAAATGCATATCCGACAATATCAAAAATATCTTTTTGTTTTTCCATACTTTTCCAAATTGGATTTCCGTGGCTATTTTCACTTGTGCCAATCTGGGCAACCTTTATCTTTTTCATATGGCTATCGCCCTTTCTCTATAATACTTCTTATATTATTATATCATCTTGTAAAAATCTGTTCCATATGGTATACTATAAAAAAAGTAACTATTCTGCAAACACGCTATTCTGAAGGAGCAGGAAAAATGCAATTTGAGAAAATTTATGTTTCGGAGCTTTCCACATCAAGCCATATCTTTCAGCACTATCATTTTTGTCGTGGAAACAGCAACCGAAGAAAAACTCGTATCGGCGTTATCCTAAAGGGTAGCGGAACCTATATCTATTTGAATAAAAAATTGAATGTAAACAAAGGGGATATCGTATTTATCCCGGAGAATATTTATTGCTATTCTGAATGGCACGGGACTCCTGAAATTGAGGTTCTTTATGTAAGTTGTTTTATGCATTACAGACAGTTCCGATATGAACCTCAAATCATTTGTTGCGATGAAAAAATCAAGAATGACATAATAAAAATATCCAACCTGTTGTCCATCGACTATATGAAAGAACTGGAAGCGTATTCGTTGTTTTATAAACTGTTGCAGCAAATTCTTCCTCAAATGGTGCGGTCCAATATTTCATATGATAAAACGCTGCAAACAGCAATTGAATTTATTACTGACAATTGGAACCACGCCTTCTCTGTTGCGGATTTAGCAAAAAAGTGCTGTGTCAGCGAGTCTACTCTTTACCATTTGTTCCAAGAAAAATTAGGACAAACACCGATTAATTTTTTGAATTCAATCAAGATTAATATGGCGATAAAATATTTGGAAAATAGTAACTATTCTATTTCCACCATAAGCCAAATGGTAGGATTTAATTCTGAAAATCATTTCAGAAAGGTTTTCAAAAGTGTCACAGAAACAACACCTTCAAAATTTAAAAAGCATCAGTAGCTTGTCAGGAAAGCACGAGTTATTAAGGGCACTGTCTTTTTGGAATACGGTTCCTTCCCCGTAACGTGTAAAAAAGACTTAAAACCATCGGTTTTAAGTCTTTTTCTTTTACAAACTTTCTTTAATCTGCAGATACAAATCATAGACTTCCCGTTTGGGAAGATGCAATTCTTCTGCCACCTGCTTGGTTAGTTCTTTGGCACGAAGACCGTCTTTTGCATACTTGCGCAGGAGCTCTTCTGCAGAGGGGAGTTCTGAGAGAGCAAGTTCCCGAATTTCCTCGGGATCTGCACCTGCAAGAAGGAGAACAAATTCGCCTTTGGGAGGAGTTTCTTCATAATATATTAAGGCTTCTTCCAAAGTGGTCCGTCGATACTCCTCAAACCGCTTGGTCAGTTCCCGTGCAAGGACAATATTCCGATTCCCGAAAACCCCGTACATGTCCTTTAAAGTGGTCATCAGTTTGTGGGGTGCCTCATAGAAAATCAGGGTTCTTGTATCCTGTTTTAAGGATTCCAAATGCTCCACTCGATTCTTTTTGTTTACCGTGAGAAAGCCTTCAAAGGCAAATCGTCCGGTGGGCATTCCCGACGCCACCAAAGCGGTTGCAAAAGCGCAGGGACCGGGCAATGCCTCCACATGGATTCCTTCCCGAATGCAAAGGCGAACCAAATCCTCACCCGGATCGGATATGCCGGGCATACCTGCATCGGTAATAACGGCAATGTTTTGCCCTTCCTGAAGTTTTTCGATAAGATAACTGCCTTTTTCTCGTTTGTTATGCTCGTAATAACTGGTCAAAGGTGCCTTGATTTCAAAATGGTTCAACAACTTTTGGCTGACTCTGGTGTCTTCGGCGGCAATCAGATCCACGGATTTCAATACTTCCAAAGTTCGAATGGTAATATCCCCTAAATTCCCGATGGGGGTGGGGCAGAGATAGAGTGTTCCGCTCATGGTTGAACCTCCCTTCCATAGATTTGGTTAATTTCTTCAGAATAAACGCCCGGTTCTTGGTAGATGTAAAGGGGCGGATCCAGAAACAATCCGGGTTTTCCCTGCCGAGCGCCTTCCACCAGAATCATGGTGGCGGTTTTACCGGCAGATGGATGAACAAACCGAAGCCGTTTTGGTTCCATGCCATGCTTTCGCATGAGACAAAGAATGTCCGCAAGACGATCCGGTCGATGAATCATGCATAATTTCCCCAGGGGTTCTAATATAATAGAAGAAACTCGTATGATATCTTCTAAGGAACAAAGAATCTCGTGTCGGGCAAGGGTGACCGTGTCGGTGGAGGAGAGAATTCCGCTCCCTGCTTCCTTGTAGGGAGGATTACATGTAATATATTGGAAGAAACTCCTGCCAAATAGTGTTTCTGCTTCCTTTAAATCACCGCAAACCATCTGAATTTTGTCCTGCAGTTGGTTTAATTTTACCGATCGATCTGCCATGTCACACACCGGCTCTTGAATCTCCAATCCGGTAATTTTTTCAGCCGGACTTTTGGCAGAAAGCAGAAGGGGGATGATACCATTTCCGGAACATAGATCCAATACCTTAGATCCTTTCTTGATGGATCCGGAGGCATAGTCTGCAAGAAGCACTGCATCCACCCCAAAACAGAACCAATCCGGATTTTGTATCAGATGCAGTCCGTTTCGTTGCAGATCGTCAAGACGTTCCTGAGGACGAAGCTGTGATAAATCCATTTTTTATCGCTCCTAAAAATTAAAAATTGTACGATTTGTCATAAAAATGTCGGTCTTTTGTGCAAAATCCCCAAAGAATTTACCATAGGAAAATAATCCTGAGGAAAAAACTGCGAAAAACCTGAATTATCAAGGGTTTCATAAAAACTTTTCTTAATTGTTACACAGAGATTACAAACAAAGTTTGAAACAAAAAACCCTTTTTCTAAGTATAACAGATAATTTCTTATTGCACAATAACCAAAATTACTGACATTTTTTTCCAATTGTACTAAAAACAGAAGAATAAAGGAGAATTTAAAAGGAAATAGGGATAAAATCGCAGATAATCAAAAATGACTTTAACTTACCCTTTTTAACAAAAGATAAATCAAATTTTACGATTTGACGAAATTTGAGGATGCGGTTATAATAACGCTGTGAAAATCAATAACCAATTTTTTCCAATTCGGAGGATTTTGGGGGAGGATTTTCCTGAAAAAGACATTGAGGTGATTATGATGATAAAAAAATTGAGAGGAGAGAAGAGTGGCATCTCTGCAAGAATGCGCAGACTGACAGCGGTCATTACCATGATGCTTTTGGTGACCATGATGGGTTACACCATTGCTGATGCGCATACTGTTACCATTGCAGATGCAGAACGTGCCCCCATACAGATTCAGACTTCTGATACTGTAGTTGGCAGAATTCTTTCCAAACAAGGTATTTTATTAGACGAAGGCGATTTACTGAACTTCTCTTTGGCAGACACGGTTGGTCACGATGATGTAATTCGGATTTATCGTGCCGGTGATGTTACCCTTACTTACATGGGTGCAACCAAAGAGTACACAACGGTTGCAACCAAGGTAGAAGATTTTCTTTTAGAGTTAGGTATTGTAACAGATGAAGATGATGTGGTAACACCTTCTCTGACTGCTCCCATTCGGGATGGTCTTGAAATTTCTGTTGTGATGAATGATCATCACAAAGTAACCGTACAAGAAGACATTGCATATCAGACAGAAGAGATTGAAAATCCCGACATGGCTCCCGGCGAGCGCAAGGTGGTACAGCAAGGTGCAACCGGCGTTCTGGAGTATGAGTATGACATTGCATACGAAAACGGCAAGGAAATCAGCCGTAATCTGGTTCGGGAAACCATTCTTGCAAACCCCGTGAAGGAGATTGTAGAATATGGCCCTGATTCTGTATGGGAATTGGGTGTAGTTCCTGCCTCTCGTCCTACCAAGTATAGTCGTGTAGAGCGGTTCCAGGCAACTGCATACGATGCATCTCCTGCTGATAATGGTATCTGGGCAGGCATGACCTCCACCGGAATGCCTTTGGTGTATGGTGTCATTGCAGTTGACCCCAGAGTCATTCCTTACGGAACCAAGATGTACATCGAATCTGTAGACGGACAGTATGTTTACGGATATGCCATTGCCGGTGACTGTGGCGGTGCCATTAAGGGTAAGAAGGTTGACTTGTTCTTCCCCAACAGAAGCACTTGTTACCAGTTCGGAAGAAGAGATGTAAATATTTACTTCTTAGATTAGTTTAAGAAAGAGTGTGGACAGATGTCCACACTCTTTTTGTATGCAATTCGTAACCACACCGTAACTTGACGAAAGAGGCAAAAAGTGATATAATAGACTATCTTAAGAATGATGGATAACTATGGACTTTTGCAGAAATGATTAGGAAAGGGGCGGTGAAAGGAATGTTTCTTGCAGACGGCTGGAAGGACTATGAGTTAATTGATTGCGACAAGGGTGAAAAACTGGAGCGTTGGGGAGAGCATCTTTTGATTCGTCCTGACCCTCAGATTGTTTGGAGTCTACCTGAGGGGGCACGGTCTCCTTTGTGGAAGAAGGCGGATGCCAGATATATCCGCAGCAGCAGCGGTGGAGGTAAGTGGGAGGTATACCACAAGCTTCCGGACTCTTGGGAGATTTCTTACGGAGCGTTAAAGTTTGGAATTAAGCCTATGGGCTTTAAGCATACCGGTCTTTTCCCGGAGCAGGCGGCCAATTGGGATTGGTTCTCCAATATTATTCGGGAAAGTGGCCGAAAGGATGTTAATGTACTGAATCTTTTTGCTTATACCGGCGGTGCATCGGTTGCGGCATCTCATGCCGGCGCTTCGGTGTGTCATGTGGATGCGGCAAAGGGTATGGTGAACTGGGCAAAGGAGAATGCGGCATTGTCCGGACTTCAGGATCGACCCATCCGCTATCTGGTGGATGATGTAAAGAAGTTTGTGGAGCGTGAAGTTCGCCGTGGCAGAAAGTATGATGGTGTGATTATGGATCCGCCCTCCTACGGCAGAGGCCCCAACGGGGAACTCTGGAAGTTGGAGCAGGAACTTTATCCCTTGGTGGAACTTTGTACCAAGGTTCTTTCGGATCAACCTTTGTTCTTTTTGATTAATACTTATACCACAGGTCTTTCGGGACAGATTATGAAAAATGTTATGTCCCTGACCTTGGAAAAGCAGTTTGGCGGTTCCACCGAAATTCAAGAGGTAGGATTGCCCATTACCCATGGTGGATTGATTTTACCCTGCGGGTATAGTACCCGTTGGCAGGCAGGAAAATAAAAAGAAGGTGTCATGGTGGAAACAGTCATTAAGATAGACAACCTGAAGTTCTCCTTTCAAAATGAGGAAACGGGAGAAGAAGTCCCTGTGCTTCGTGGCATCACGGCTGAGATTCAACGAGGTGAGTTTCTGGCGGTGCTGGGACATAACGGATCCGGCAAATCTACCTTAGCGAAACATCTGAACGCCATTTTGGTTCCCACAGAGGGAATGGTGTTGGTAGAAGGCATGGATACGGCAGATGAATCAAAACTTTATGATATTCGCCAAAAGGTTGGTATGGTGTTCCAGAATCCGGACAACCAGATGGTTGCCAATATTGTGGAAGAAGATGTGGCTTTTGCTCCTGAGAATTTAGGAGTTCCGCCCACAGAGATAAGAAAGAGAGTGGACGAGGCTTTGGAGGCGGTCAATATGACGGCTTTTCGAACCCACGCTCCCCATATGCTTTCCGGTGGTCAGAAACAACGGATTGCCATTGCAGGCGTCCTTGCCATGCGTCCGGATATTTTGGTGTTGGACGAGCCGACAGCCATGTTGGATCCTTCCGGCAGAAAAGAGATTCTGGCGACCATTCGGGAATTGAAAGAGAAGCATGGTATGACGGTGGTTCTCATCACCCATTACATGGACGAGGCTGTTCTTGCAGATCGGGTCATGGTGGTGGATCATGGAGTGATTGCCATGGAAGGAACGCCGGAAGAGATTTTCCCTCAGGTGGCTCAATTACAAAAACTGGGATTGGATACGCCTCAGGCAACGGAACTTGTGTATCTTCTGAACCAAAGCGGTGGAGAACTGCCCAAAGAGGTTTTGGATCCGGAGGCTTGTATCAGGATTTTAGCAGAGCGGCTTTCTCAGGAAAGCAGATAGGTGATGGATATGATAAAACTGGAAGATGTCAGTTATGTATATATGCAGGGTGGCCCCTTCGAGAAAACTGCCCTTGACCATATCTCCTTAGAGATTCGTCAGGGTGAGTTCATTGGATTGATTGGACATACCGGCTCCGGCAAGTCCACATTGATTCAGTTGCTCAACGGCCTTTTGAAACCCACGTCGGGTACCATTACGGTGGGTGGAAAGGTCTTGGGAGAAAAATCCACCAATATGCAAAAACTGCGATTTGATGTGGGTCTGGTAATGCAGTATCCGGAATACCAACTTTTTGAAGAGACGGTAGCCAAGGACATTGCCTATGGCCCCACCAATATGGGACTTCCGAAAGAGGAAATTGCAGAACGGGTTTCCTTTGTTGCCAATATGGTGGGATTGAGTCCGGAATTGTTGGACAAATCGCCCTTTGATTTGTCCGGTGGACAGAAACGCCGTGTTGCCATTGCAGGAATTCTTGCTATGGAACCCAAGGTTTTGATTTTGGATGAACCTACGGCAGGTCTGGACCCTGCAGGTCGTGATGAAATTCTTTGTAAGATTAAGGATATGCATGAGCGGATGGATATGACCGTCATTCTGGTGTCTCATAGCATGGAAGATGTGGCAAAACTTGCCGATCGGATTCTGGTGATGAATCAGGGCAGAGTAGAAATGTTTGATAAAACTGCACAGGTATTTCGTCACGGAAAGCGGTTGACAGAGATCGGATTGAATATTCCGCAGATTACACAGGTCATGGATGGTCTGCGACAGCAAGGATTCCCTGTGAGAGAGGGCATCTACACGGTGGAAGATGCTTATCGGCAGCTGTGTGATTTGATGAATCTGAAGGAGCAACCAATATGCTGAAGGATATTACATTGGGTCAGTATTTCCCCGGAACCAGTTTGATTCATCGACTGGATCCGCGAACCAAGATATGGATGGTTCTGGGTTATATTCTTTTGACCTTTTTGATTGATAATTTTATAGGGTACCTGCTTTTGGCAGGATTCACCATGGGATGTATTCTTCTTTCCAAGGTGCCCCCAAAATTTGTCCTGAAGGGACTGAAACCGATTTTGGTTTTTGTTCTGATTACCGGACTGTTTAATTTGTTTCTTACCCGAGGTGACGTGGTCTTTTCCTGGTGGATCTTTTCCATCACCCGTCAGGGAATCTATTTTGCAGCGTTTATGGTTTTAAGATTGATTTTCCTGATGGTGGGAACCTCCATGTTGACCCTGACAACATCGCCCATTGCGTTGACCGATGGAATGGAGCGGTTGCTCAGGCCACTTCGGAAGATTGGAGTTCCGGCACATGAACTTGCCATGATGATGTCCATTGCCATGCGGTTTATTCCTATCCTGATGGAGGAAACGGACAAAATCATGAAGGCTCAGTCGGCAAGAGGCGCTGATTTTGAAAGCGGTAATATTTTAAAACGTGCCAAAGCAATGATTCCCATTCTGATTCCCCTGTTTATCAGTGCGTTCAGAAGAGCGGATGAACTGGCAACCGCCATGGAGTGTCGGTGCTATCGCGGAGGAGAAAATCGCACCCGAATGAAAGAACTCGCCTATAGCAGAAAAGACCTGTGGGCAGGACTGGCGTTTTTGGGTATGGCAGGTTTGGTGATCGCGTCCAATTTCTTGTTTGGCAAGGTGGTATAGCAATGAAAAATTTTGCCATGTTGATTCGCTATGACGGAACCAACTATCATGGTTGGCAACGGCAGAAGAATGGCATTTCGGTTCAACAAGCAGTAGAAACCTCCCTGAAGGATCTCACAGGGGAGAATATTGAGATTGTAGGTTGCAGTCGTACGGATGCAGGCGTTCATGCCATGGAATATCTGTTCCATTTTCATTCTGAAACGGAGATTCCGGCAGAACGGTTACCCTATGCGCTCAATTATCATCTTCCTAAGGATATTTCTGCCATGACAGCGTGGAAGATGCCGGATGATTTTCATGCGCGGTTTTCCAACAAGGGAAAGCGGTACATCTATCGGATATGGAACAGTGGTCTGAGAAACCCCTTTGTTTCTCGGTACAGTTGGCAGATGCCCTACCAGTTAAATGTGGATGC
Source organism: Ructibacterium sp. (assembly GCA_045649565.1). Lineage (GTDB taxonomy): Bacteria > Bacillota > Clostridia > Monoglobales > Monoglobaceae > Ructibacterium. The sequence continues at coordinate 38,255 of JAZRQC010000035.1, read as the reverse complement.
CATGATGAAGGCGGCGCCCATGATTGAGGGGAAGCATGACTTTGCAGGGTTTATGGCGGCAGGCGGAAGTCAGAAGACTACCGTGCGGACAGTCACCCTTTGTCGTGTGGAGCAGGACCCTGACCAGCCGGAATTGATTACGGTGTCTGTAGAGGCCGATGCCTTTCTTTACAATATGGTTCGGATTATTACCGGAACCTTGGTGGAAGTCGGTCTTGGCAGAATCAAGTTGGAGGATCTGCCGGATATTATTGAAAGTTGCGATCGTAAGCGTTGCGGACTTACCGCACCGCCTCAGGGATTGTTTTTGAAAAAAGTATACTATGATTTTCGGGAAAGTAAGGAAGAAGTATGAAGGAACGTGGCAAAAAAGTGGATCTGAGCCGTATCAAGCAATGGTTCACCGAACAATGGGATGCAGTGATTTCTGTTTCTGTGAAAAAGAAAAAGATTAAGTTCAAACCTTTCAAGACCATTGTTGTAGTCTTGGCGTTTTTGTTGTGCCTTTCTTTGGTGATTGAATTGCTGATGATTCCTGCTCGGCGCCCCAAGACCATTGAACTTGGTATGCAGACAGGGGATCATTATCAGATTCAGACATTCCATAAGGACATACTTCTTTATAACAATCAAACATTAAAAGTGATGAACCAAAAAGGAGAGAAGGTCTGGGAAGCAAACCTGCCCCTGTCTTCGCCCCTGGTGGAAACCGGAGGACAATATGTGTTGGCTGCCGACCTTGGCGGCAATCATGAAGCGGTTCTTTATCGCAAAGGGGAAGTGGTTCAGGAATTTCCCATTACCAAAGATATTATCTCTGCTAAGGTAAACAAAAAGGGAACCGTTGCCATTGCAACTGCCGCAGATGGTTACAAGGGCAGTGTTTTGGTTATGAATAAAAAGGGCAGAGAGCTGTTCCGCTGGAATAGTGGAGACGGATACATTATGGATCTGGATATCAGTGATAACGGCCATTACCTTGCGGTGGCACAACTCTCCAGCGAGGGTTCTCAGGCGGACACCAAAGTGCAGTTTATTGACCTGTACCAGAAGAAAGTGATTCAAACGGTGGAACGTACCGATTCGGTCATTGGCGAGATTCGTTTTGCAGGGAATAAATTGATTGCGGTATCCGATGGAGAACTGTGTGGCTTCTCCGGAAGCGGAAAACTTTTGTATGAGGTTTCCTTTGCAGGAAAGCGGCCGGGGAAATATGATATTTCAGGGGATAAGGTTTTGGCCTTTTCTGCCTATGACCATTTAGGCAACGCGGTGCTGGAACTGTATAACCTGAGAGGAAAGTTGATTGGAAGTTATCAGGCAGACAGTCCCATTACCACCTTGGCGGTTTATGATGATGTTATTGTAGCGGCAAGACAGAGAGAAATTCTGCAGATTAAGAAAAACGGAAAGATTAAGCGTCGTACGGCGTGCAATCATGACATTATGGAGGTAGGCATTTTCGGTAGCGGAAAGATGTGTATGGCGGCAGGAAGTGCAGAAGCGGATTTGATTCGGATTCCATAAGGTAAGGAGGCAAACCTGATGTTACCAAACGGATTAGATATAGCGGTTTTTGTTATCATCGGTGTTTTTGTGTTTCTGGGTTGGAAAAGCGGCATTGTGAAAATGGGCATCCGACTGGCATCCTTTGGCTTGGCGTTGATTTGTGCATGGATGTTCCACCCCTTCTTGGCGGATTTCTTGCGGACCACATCGCTGTATAATACCATTTTTTCGTCTTTGGGCGGACAGGGAACAGCAGGTGCGGAGGCAGGAAGCCTGCAGGAGATGGCAACCACGGCCGGAAATACTGCAGCAGAGTATGGAACAAACCTGCTCCTGAACGGCATTTCCTTTTTGGTAATTTTGATTGCGGCTAAGATTCTGATTTATTTTCTGGGTAAGTTATTGCACTTTGTGGCATCCCTGCCTGTACTTGGATTTATCAATCGTTTGGGCGGTATGCTGGTGGGCTTACTGGAAGGTTTGTTGATTGTATGGATTGTTATGGCAATCATGGTAGTAATACCATCCTTGCGAGAAGATAAAAAAATGGGCTATGCCGTGGAGCAATCCATAGTGGCACGGAGTTTGTATCATAACAACCTTGTGCTGAAGGCGTTTATGCCCGAAGAGAAGATTTCTGACGGAGACTAAGACGGAAAGGAATTTGCGTATGAAACGATTACAAAGAGTGATTCTGTTACTGTTGGTATTGATATTATCAGGCATTCCTGTTTCAGCGGCGGCCGCAACCAATACCCAGACACCGGATTGGCTGTTGATTTTGAAAGGGGAAACGGTTCCGGATAAAGATTCGGAGGAAGAACCAATAGAAAAAGTCACCAAGAAGAATATGAAGGTGCCCATTCTTCTGTATCATCACATTACCACAGAAGAGTTTTCCGGTGGAAATGAAATCTCTTTGATTTCTCCCAGAGATTTCCGATTGCACATGACGGCAATTAAGGTAAATTTCACGCCCATTAGTCTAAGACAGTATTACGAGTACGTGCTGGATGAAACCGGAGAGGTAACCATCCCCGACAATCCCATCATTGTAACCTTTGACGATGGGTATTTAAGTAATTATGAGATTGCCTTTCCCATACTGAAAGAATTGGAGATTCCTGCCACCATTTTCGTGGTGACCGACACAGTCGGAGAAATTGGCGGCGAAGGCAAGGTGAACTACTCCCACTTCACATGGGAGCAGGCACGGGAAATGGAAGAGAGCGGTTTGATTGAAATTCAATCTCATACGGCCAACCATACCGAACTTGCAACCTTGCCGGTAAATCAGATGGTGGTGGAACTTCGCAAGTCCAAATATGAGATTGAGAAAAACCTCGGACACGAATGTGATATGATAGCATTCCCATACGGCTCCTATAACGAGGCGGTAGAGACCGCTTCGCAGGCGGCAGGATATAAACTTCAGGCGCGAGTGGATGACAAGAGCAGTGAAGAGGCCTTTCAGGTCAACCTGCCCTCAGAGGGTGTGAACAGTCTGGTTCGGATGACAGTATCCGGTACCATGGGAAATGTAAATGTGATTGACATTGTTCGTCGAGCCATGGCGAAGAAAACAGTACCTCAACTGGAAGGTTGGGAATAGAAACAGGAGGAAAAAGAAAATGAGTAAATTAACCATACCCAAGGGTTATCGACCCAAACTTGGACTTTATGAGACCCAAGGGGCCATTGAGGTAATCAAAGAAAATTTCGCAAGGGATTTGGCGGAGGCATTGAATCTTCGTCGGGTTACCGCGCCGTTGTTTGTAGAATCCGATTCCGGATTGAATGATGACCTGAATGGTATTGAACGGGCGGTCTCCTTTGATATTCCCGATGCTAAGGCAGATGCACAGGTGGTACACTCTCTGGCAAAGTGGAAGCGGATGGCGCTGGGTAAATATGAGTTCCCCGTTGGCGAGGGTATCTATACTGATATGAACGCTATTCGCCGTGATGAAACCTTAGACAACATCCATTCGGTCTATGTGGATCAGTGGGATTGGTGTCGGGTAATCACCAAGGAAGAAAGAACCAAGGAGTTCTTAAAAGAGACGGTGCAGAAAATCGTGGATGCGGTTTGTGACACCTTGGATAAGATCAAAGAACAGTTCCCCCAGATTAAGACTGAACTCACACGGGAGGTTTCTTTTGTGACATCTCAGGAACTGGAGGATCTCTACCCCGGAATGACCGGTAAGGAGCGGGAGATTGCCTATACCAAAGAACATAAGACCGTATTCCTGATGGAAATCGGAGATAAGTTGGCATCGGGTAAGCCTCATGACGGACGTGCTCCCGATTATGATGATTGGAAGTTGAACGGTGATATTCTGTTCTGGGATGATGTTTTGGACACGGCATTGGAGATTTCTTCTATGGGTATCCGTGTGGATCAGGCATCTCTTGCGGAACAGCTTAAGAAAGCCGGTTGTGAAAACCGTCGTGACCTGCCTTTCCACAGAGCGCTGTTGGCAGGTATGTTGCCCTTAACCATGGGCGGCGGTATTGGCCAGTCCAGACTCTGTATGCTCCTTTTGGGAAAAGCGCATATCGGCGAGGTACAGGTTTCTGTCTGGGATAAAGAAACCATGGAGAAATGTAAAGCTGCAGGCATTGCTCTGCTATAAAGAAGATAAATATCATAGAGAGGAGATTGTATCCATGAAAACAGATATTGAAATCGCACAAAGTGCAGTAATGAAACCCATCAAGGAGGTTGCCTCTGCTTTGAATATTTCAGAGGATCATCTGGAATTTTTCGGAAAGTATAAGGCAAAGCTGGGAGAAGAGGTTCAGGCGGCAGTAAAGGACCGTCCCGAGGGAAAATTGATTTTGGTAACTGCTATCAACCCCACCCCTGCCGGTGAGGGTAAGACCACCACAACGGTAGGTCTTGGTCAGGCTATGGCGAGAATTGGTAAGAACGCTATCATTGCTCTGAGAGAGCCGTCCATGGGACCTGTTATGGGTGTCAAGGGTGGTGCTGCCGGCGGTGGTTATGCACAGGTGGTTCCCATGGAGGATATTAACCTTCATTTCACGGGAGATATGCATGCCATTACCTCTGCAAACAATCTGCTCTCTGCGGCCATTGATAACCATATCCATCAAGGGAACGCTTTGCGGATTGATGCAAGACGGATTACATGGAAACGGTGTCTGGATATGAACGATCGTGCCCTTCGTCAGGTAATTGTAGGACTTGGCGGCAAGGTGAACGGATTCCCCCGGGAAGACGGATTTATGATCACCGTTGCCAGCGAGATTATGGCAATCCTCTGCTTGGCAGACGGCATGGAAGATCTGAAGAAACGTATCGGCAGAATTGTCATTGGCTATAACTTAGATGGCGAGCCGGTTCGGGCAGATGATTTAGAGGTGGCAGGTGCTATGGCACTTCTCTTGAAGGATGCCATCAAGCCCAACCTGGTGCAGACTTTGGAAAACACTCCCTGTCTGATGCATGGCGGTCCCTTTGCCAACATTGCCCACGGCTGTAACTCGGTACAGGCAACCAAGTTGGGATTGAAGATGGCAGACTACTGTATTACCGAGGCAGGATTCGGTTCCGACTTAGGTGCAGAAAAGTTCTTTGATATTAAGTGCCGTTACGGTGGCTTGAAACCCAGTATGGTTGTTCTGGTTGCTACCGTCCGTGCCCTGAAGTACAACGGCGGCGTTCCCAAGGCAGAGCTTGCAGAAGAGAATCTGGATGCCCTGGGGAAAGGTATTGTGAACTTAGGTGCCCATATTGAAAATATGCAGAAGTACGGATTGCCTGTTGTGGTTGCCATCAACCGTTTTGGCACCGATACCGATAACGAGTTGAAGATGGTAGAGGACTACTGTAACGAAAAGGGTGTTACCGTATCTTTGTGCGAAGTATTTGCCAAGGGTGGTGAAGGCGGTATCGACCTTGCCAACAAGGTGGTAGAAACCATCGAAAAGGCAGACGGCAGTGAGAACTTTGCTCCCATTTACGATGCAGAACTTCCCATCAAGGAAAAGATTCTTGCTATTGCACAGAAGATTTATGGTGCAGATGATGTGCTTTATACTGCGAAAGCCGAGAATGAAATCAAGCAGTTGACAGCACTTGGCTTTGATAAGATTCCGGTATGTATGGCAAAGACTCAATATTCCCTCTCGGATAATCCCAAGCTTTTGGGCAGACCTGAGAACTTTACCATCACCGTTCGGGAAGTACGGGTTTCGGCAGGTGCAGGCTTTGTGGTCTGCCTGACCGGTGACGTGATGACCATGCCCGGTCTGCCTGCAGTTCCTGCGGCGAATCGGATGGACATTGACCAAGACGGTAAGATTACCGGATTGTTCTAAGAAGTAAGAAAGAGGAAAGATGGAAGGTGAGCGTTTGTTTATTGCAGATTCCTATGACATAGCGGTTGTTGGCGCCGGACATGCCGGCATCGAGGCCGCCTTTGCGGCATCCAGGTTGGGGCTTCGCACCTGCTTGTTTTCCATTAGTTTGGATGGGGTGGCTAATCTGCCTTGTAACCCCAGTATCGGCGGTACGGCAAAGGGGCACTTGGTGCGTGAAATCGATGCACTGGGTGGAGAGATGGGCAAGGCGGCAGATGCAACCTTTATCCAATCCCGTATCCTGAACCGAGGGAAGGGTCCTGCGGTTCATTCCCTGCGGGCGCAGATTGACCGCAGAAACTATCAGACAGAGATGAAACATCGGCTGGAGCTTGCCGAGAATCTGGATTTGCGTCAGGCAGAGATTGTGGATGTGACCTTGGATGATGAAGGTTGTGTCCGCTCTGTCATTGCCCGAAGTGGCGCCGAGTATCTTTGTAAGGCGGCCATTCTCTGTACAGGTACATACCTGAAGGGTCGGATTATCATCGGTGAGTTTAGTCAGGAGAGCGGTCCTGATGGGGTGTTCCCTGCCAACGAACTTTCTCAGAACCTACAGAAAATCGGTGTTGAGTTGGTTCGGTTTAAGACGGGAACTCCGCCTCGTATCAATCGAAGAAGTATTGATTTCTCCCAACTGGAAGAACAGGTGGGAGATGACGAGATTACCCCATTCTCCTTCGAGACCACAGGCGAACTTTCCAATCAGGTAAAGTGTCACGTGACTTATACCAACGAAAAGACCAAACAGATTATTCTGGACAATCTCCATCGTTCTCCCCTTTACGGCGGAGATATCAAGGGTATAGGCCCCAGATACTGTCCTTCCATTGAGGATAAGATTGTTCGATTCAAGGATAAGGAACGTCACCAACTCTTTGTGGAGCCTATGGGCCTGAATACCGAGGAGATGTATCTGCAAGGGTTCTCCAGCAGTATGCCCGAGGATGTTCAATTGGAGATGATTCATTCCCTGCCCGGTTTTGAACACGCACAGGTGATGCGGAATGCTTATGCCATCGAGTATGACTGTGCCGATCCGTTACAGTTGAAACCCTCTCTGGAAATGAAGAAGATTCCCGGTCTTTATGGTGCCGGACAGTTCAACGGTACCTCAGGATATGAAGAGGCGGCGGCACAGGGTTTGATTGCAGGTATTAATGCCGCAAGGAAGTTACAAGGAAAAGAACCGATTATTCTGAATCGGTCTGAGGCATATATTGGTACCCTGATTGATGATTTGGTAACCAAGGGAACCAACGAACCCTATCGAATGATGACATCCCGTTCCGAGTATCGTCTGTTGCTTCGTCAGGATAATGCAGATTTGCGGCTGACGCCTTTGGGCTATGAGATTGGATTGATTTCGGAAGAGCGCTATCAGGCATTCCTGGAAAAGAAAAAACAAATTGAAGAAGAAATTACACGACTTGGAAAAGTGAGTCTTTCACCGACCAAGGAGTTGCAGGACTATCTGGAAGCGGTGGGAAGCACACCATTACAGTCCGGCATCCGTGCATCGGAACTTTTGAAGCGCCCTCAGGTGGAATATATTGCCTTGGCACCCTTTGATAAGGAGCGACCAGAACTTCCCAAAGAGGTATGGGAACAGGCAGAGATTTCCATTAAGTATGAGGGATATATCAATCGCCAGTTGTCCCAGGCAGAACAACTGAAGAAGTTAGAGGCAAAGAAACTGCCCAAGGATATAGACTATCTGAATTTCGACGGTCTCCGCCTGGAGGCTCGGCAGAAACTGGATAAGATTCGGCCGGAATCTTTGGGTCAGGCATCCAGAATTTCCGGTGTATCTCCGGCGGATATTGCTGTCTTAATGATTTATTTGAAAACAAACTAAAAGACTGCGGCAATTCTTTGCCGCAGTCTTATGCAGTCTTTGGATAGGATGAAAATCTATTTTGAGGATAAGATATTATATAACTTGAGATTTTGCTCCATGGCATAGGAAACAGTTTTGTAAGTTCCGCTCCGCTGATTGGTCAAATAGAAGATACAAACAGAACTGTTATCTACCATGAATCGGTTCCGTTGCATCATACAACTGACAGAGTAGTGATCGGCAATATAGTGTATGGCATCTGCTTTTTTGCAGATTTGCTCATGCCGAAGTTTGTTGGCAGATGCCCATCCCTTTGTCTGATCGGGACAGGGTAGTGCCATGATCAGTCGGATTTGGGGAAACTCCTCCCGAAGACGGAGGACGATTTCGGCGGCAAGAGTATCAAACCCCAAAGCGCCTCCGGATATAAAATCCAAGAACCCTTCGCTGATTAGTTTGCGAATCAACTGTTCCAGACGATTGGGCAGGACGTCTTGAAATTCGTTTGCCATGATGCGATGCCCTGTAAAACAACAGGCGTAGTCTTTCCGTATCATAAAAAATCTCCATTTCGTTACAATAAACGTATTGTATCACAGTATTTGGCAGAGTGTCAATGCAGGAAGAGGTGTTCATGATGAAAATATTATTACAACTTGGCGGAATTTTTTTCCTTTGTGTTGTAGGGGAAGGTATTGCGGCATTGCTCCCCTTTGCATTTCCCGGCAGTGCCATTGCCATGATTCTTCTGTTCCTCGGCTTCTTGTTTAAGATTGTGAAGCCGTCGTCCGTTGAAGAAACCGGAAACTTCCTCTTGGGGAATATGGCAATTTTCTTCATTCCGGCGGCAGTGGGACTGATGGATTGTTTTGGGAAAATTCAAGGCGCCCTGATTCCAATCTTTGTGATTTGTATTCTGTCAACCATACTGACCTTTGCGGTCACGGCCTATACCGTGCGGTTGACGGTCTTTTTGCAGAAGAAGAGTCAAGAGAGGAGGGGTCGTCGTGGATAATCTGACAACTATTTTAATGGAACTGACCAAGTCTCCCTTGTTTGGAATTGCTATCACCGTGTTCTTTTACGGTGTGGGAGTTTGGCTGAACAGAAAAGCAAAGACCCCGTTGGTCAATTCCATGATGGTGGGTTTTCTTTTGATTATTGCGTTCTTACTGCTTTTTGATATCCCCTATGAGAACTATAAAGTCGGTGGGGATATGATTAATATTTTCTTGGCTCCGGCTACCGCGCTGATTGCCATTAAGATTTATCAGCAGTTTGATCGGCTGAAGGAAAACTGGTTGCCGGTTCTTCTCGGAACCGCCGTTGGCTCTGCCGTGTCCATGCTGTGTGTTGTTTTTCTCTGCCGTTTGTTCTTTCTGGATCAGGAACTGTTGGCATCCCTTCTTCCCAAATCTGTCACCACAGCCATTGCGGTGGCACTTTCAGAGCAGGGCGGAGGACTACCTTCGGTGACGGTTGCAGCGGTGGTGATTACCGGTGTGTTCGGTGCGGCGTTTGCTCCGTTGATGATTAAGATTTTCGGTGTTAAAGATCCTGTGGAAGCAGGCCTTGCCATCGGCACCTGCAGTCACGCATTAGGTACTACCAAGGCGGTGGAATTAGGTGATGTTGAAGGTGCCATGAGCGGTGTTGCCCTTGGCGTTGCAGGCTTGATTACGGTGATTTATACAGCCTTTCTGTAAGCGTAAAAATAGCAAAAATAAAAAAATGAAAATTGGGTCTTGATTTTTAACATAAAGTGTGGTACAATGGTCCTGGTCATTATGCGGCCATGACACGGTTCCTGTTTGCATGCGGCAAATGAGATTTGAGGTGATAAACATGCAGAACCGAAGAAGAACAATTGCTATGGCAATTGTGATGACATTTTTGTTGATTACGATTCCGTTTCAGGCATTTGGTTTAGAATTTAATGATGTTTCGATTACCGCTTCTTACTACAAGGCGGTAGATCAATTGAGTAACCAAGGTTGGGTTCAAGGCCGTGGTGACGGCAATTTTGCACCGGATGATAAAGCTACCCGTGCAGAGTTCTGTGCATTCCTGGCAAGAGCCAATGGTTATAATGCGGGATATTACAGCCCGGTAAAACTTCCCTTCCCTGATGTGGATCGTAACGGTTGGGCGTACCCGTATATTTCTTACTGTTATGAAATGGGTTATATCAATGGTATGGAGGACGGAACCTTCCGTCCCAACGAAAATGTAACCGATGAGCAGGCTGTCAAGATGGTGGTTTGTGCATCGGGCATCGGAAACGAGAGTCTTTCTTCGGAAGGACCCAAGTGGTATTCCGGTTATCTGAATGTGGCACAACAAGCGTATCTTTTGAGAGGTACTCAGGTTCGGGTAGGAAATGCTGCTAAGCGTTCCTTTGTGGCACAGGTGATTTACAATGCGCTGTTGGCAAACGGTGGATTGGAAAATGAAGTACAAGATGCGGTAAATGTAGGAAGTACCGGTTCAAGACCGACTCCTGTACCGGAAGTTGAACAACCGGATCCTACACCTGCTCCCACTCCGGAACCCACTCCGGAGCCCACTCCGAAACCCACTCCGGAACCTACTCCGGAACCTACTCCTACACCGGCTCCTACAACGAAGCCTACATCCACTCCTACGACCAAGCCTACAACGGCACCCACAACAAAGCCTACAGAGGTACCTAAGAGGGAAGATGGTAAGCTCTTGGTAGTAATCGATGCCGGTCATAACTATGACACAACAGATACAGGTGCAGTCGGAAACGGACTGCGCGAGCAGGATATTACATACGATATTGCAAGTAAGGTAAAGCCTTTGTTGGAAGCCAATGGCATTATCGTTATGATGACGCGAAATAAAAAGACGGATAATGTATCAACGGTATCGGTCAGTGACAGTTTGCGTAAACGTGCAGACCTTGCCAATGAGAACAATGCGGACTTGTTTATTTCGATCCACTGTAATGCCGGTGGCGGTAAAGGTACAGAGACTTACTATTACTATAACTCAGAGGGCGGTATGGAACTGGCCACACGGATTCAGGATAACATGATTGAATTGGTCGGCACAGACGACCGAGGTGTGAAATCGGCAACCTTTGCGGTGCTTAAGTATACCAATATGGTGGCATCGTTGGTAGAGACCGCATTCATTGATAACGCCGGTGATGCGACGAAGTTAAGTGATCCGAAGTATCAGCAACTTTTTGCTGAAGGTATTGCAAGAGGTATTTGCGAATATTTAGGAGTAAAATATCGTTAATAATAACGCCTACGCCCTCGGGTGTAGGCGTTTTAAATAAGCGGAGGGATTCATATGAAGAAGCCGGAATTATTGGCGCCTGCCGGAAATCTGGAAAAATTGAAAAAAGCATTTCGCTACGGTGCGGATGCGGTTTATATTGGTGGAGAAGAGTTTTCTTTGCGGGTTGCGGCAGAAAACTTTACTTTGGATGAAATCAAAGAGGGAATTTCTTTTGCCCATGAATGTGGGGGAAAGGTGTACCTGACTGCAAACATTATTCCTCATAACGAGGACATTGATGCTTACGAACAGTATTTGCTCGAAGTAAAAGATCTTGGACTGGACGGCATTATCCTTTCTGACCTTGGAATGTTTCAGGTGACACGGGAATTGGCACCGGAACTGGAAATCCATGTAAGTACCCAAGCCAATAATGTAAACTACAGAAGCGCTCGGATGTGGCATGAGATGGGTGCCAAGCGTGTGATTCTTGCAAGAGAGATGAGCCTTGCTGAAATCAAAGAAATTCGTGCACGAATTCCGGAGGAGTTAGAACTGGAGGCATTTGTGCATGGCGCCATGTGTATTTCTTATTCGGGACGGTGTCTGCTCAGTAACTACATGTCAGGCAGAGACAGCAACCAGGGTAATTGCGCCCACCCTTGTCGGTGGAAGTATCACCTGATGGAGGAACAACGCCCCGGTGAATACATGCCTGTTTTTGAAAACGAAAGAGGAACCTTTATCTATAACTCCAAAGACCTGTGCATGATTGAGCATATGGATAAGCTGATTGAATCCGGATTGTCCAGTTTCAAGATTGAGGGTCGTGTGAAGTCAGAATATTATGTGGCAACAGTGGTTCGGGCATACCGACAAGCCATTGATGCTTATTTTGAAGATCCGGAACATTACAAGGTGAACCCCGAATGGTTAGAAGAAATCAAAAAGGTAAGCCATCGTGATTATACCACCGGTTTCTATTTCGGAAAACCCGGTGCAACAGAACAGAACTATGCCACCAGCAGTTACATCAGAGATTATGAGATGGTGGGTATTGTTGTTGGCTATGATCCGGAAACCAAACTTGCTAAGGTAATCCAGAAGAATCGGTTTTTCCGTGGGAGCACAGTCGAGTTTGTTCGACCGGTGGGAAAATTCTTTAGCCAAACAGTGAAGGAACTCTATGACGAGCATGGTGCTCCGTTGGAAGTGGCCAACCGTCCTCAAAGTACGGTTCTGATAAAAACAGACGAGCCGGTAGAGGTGGACACCTTCCTGAGACAGGAAAAAGTTACAAACGTAACCAAAATGTAACGGGGCCATCCTATTGACTTTTGGGCAATTTCATGATAAAATGTGAGAGCGAATATATACTTATATTCGCAAGAGGTCGTCATGTATTAATTTTCTAATATAGGAGGAATAGAAATGATGAAAAAAGCAAAGAGAATGCTGGCACTTGTGCTGACTGTTATGATGTTGGCTACTTGTATGGCACCGGTTGTGTTCGCTGATGAGACCGCAACTGCTACTGCGGACAAGCAGAATGCCTTTTCTGACGTAAGTGCAGATGCGATTTATGTGCCGGCGGTAAAAACCTTGAACCTGATGGGTATTATCAATGGTTATCCTGACGGAACCTTTGGTCCCGAGAAGAACGTAACCAGAGCGGAATTTACCGCAATGCTGATGCGTACCCTGAATCTGGGCGGCGTTGGTGCAGCTACTGCAGCTTCCCTTCCCTTTGGCGATGTGGATGATAACGATTCCAGCATCAGCTGGGCAATCCCCGATATCAATACTGCATACGCTAAGAAGATTATCAACGGTTATGAGGATTTAACTTTCCGTCCCAATGCAAACGTATCCTACGAAGAAGCATTGAAGATGATTGTTGCAACTCTGGGTTATAATCTGGATGTTAGCGGTACTCCCTGGTACGGTGAGTATGTGGCGCAGGCAGGCAGACTGGGTATTACCGATGTGGCTTACAGCTTAGGTAAGGTAGAAACCCCTGCAACCCGTGCTTGTATCGCACAGATGCTCTACGATTCTCTGGAAGTTAACCTGATCGAAAAGGATGAAGTAACCAACAAGACCATCCTGACCGATTACTTAGGTTATCAGAAGGGTCGCGGAAGAATTGCTTCTAATGGTGAATCCAGCCTGATGGCTCCCGATGTTCTCCTTCGTGACAACGAAGTACAGATCATGGGTCTGGAAGCAAGCAACGGTAACTACGCAGTTCATACCTACAAAGTAACTGAGGATGATGTAAAGGGTTACCTTGGTCATGAGATTGAGTTCTACTACAAGGATAAGGGTACCGGTATTCGTGACCTGGTTCTCTATGTGGTACAGAACAGCAGTGAGTTGGTTATCGATGCTGATATGATCGAACCCAGTAGCAGCAACAATCTCCAGATTCGTTACTATGGCGAAAACTCTCAGGGAAGAACTACCATCGCAAATCTTGCAGATGATAGCATCGTTCTTTTCAATGGCAAACTTTACGGCCCCACCACCGCGGCAAGCCGTTTCAATGTTAGCATGATTCCTCAGGTAGGAAGCTTGAAACTCTTGGATGCAGACTTGGACAACAAGTATGATGTAATCAGCATCGAGTCCTATGAAGTATACTATGTATCCAGCAAGGTTTCCTCTGAGTATTCCATCATCGATGATATGACCAAAACCGGTGATGCAAAGAAGTTGATTCTGAATGTAAACGACAACAGCATGAAGACTTCTATTGTTAATGCCAGCGGAAACACCATGGACTACAGTTCCATCGGCGTTGGCAACATCATTTGTCTTGCAACCAGCAATCCCTCCAATGGCGGCGAGATTCTCCGCAAGGCGGTTGTTGTGAATGATTCCGTAAGCGGAACCATTAATTCCATTGAATCCGGTTCTTCTGTTACCATTGGTGGTGTTAAGTACAACTACTCCAAGGCAGCTCCTTGGATGACCGGCTTGTCTTCCATCATGCCTGAACCTCAGATTCAGGATTCCGGTACCTACTACAAGGATATCAATGGCGATATCGTTGCATACAAGAAGAATGCATCTGTAGAGAATGTATACTATGGTTACATTATGGGAGCTAAGAACAGCGACAGCGTATTTGACGAAACCAAGGAAGTTCGTATCCTGAACCAGAACGGTAATGCAGTTACTGTTCTGTTGACCAGCGATGTTAAGATTTATGACGGCGGTGTTACTCCTGCTGTTTCTACTGTAGCAGAAGCTGAACAGAGATTGAACGCTGCGGCAGCTGCACAGAACAACGATAGTCACAGCGGCACTGCTGATATTCATCAGGTAGTGAAGTACACCACCAGAAATACTGCAAAGGGCACCATTCTGGACAAGGTTTATGTTGCTGAGAGCGTGAGCGTAGGTGCTACTGCACAGAATGATAAGCTGTACTTCTTCAACACCATCACCGGTGCAAATGAAGTAACCTATAACAGTGCTTCCAAGAAGTTGACCACCTCCGGTGGTGCGGTAATCGACGTAAACGGTGCAACCGTATTCGTTGTTCCCAGCAACAGAGGTTCTTACGAAGACTATGCAAAGAAGTCTGTGTCCGATGTATTCAAGAACAACCAGAAGTACTTTGTAGAAGCTTACGATGTAAGTAAGACCAACAATGCAAAGGTTGTTGTATGCTACGGTGGTAGTGCAGCATCCGATGTAGATAACAGTACTCCGGTTTACGTTCTGGCTCAGAACACCGAGCGTGCACAGAACCCGAGCAATGGAGATGTTATGACACGTATGGTAAGCTTCGTTTCCTCCGGTACACAGGAGAAGCAGAGCTGGTTGTCTCCCGCCTCTCCCTGGACTCCGCAACTGGGTGATATTTACCGTCCCGGTACCGATAAGGATGGCTTCACCTCCATCAAGACAGAGAATGTTCTGTATACTGTAGGTGGAACCAACGCTTACGGCATCTTCTCTAATAATATGAGAGAACCTTTCAGCGCAGACTATACTGTTGTTTTGGGTAGTGTAGTTGCAATCGATGATACCAGCTTCGCTGTACTGCCTCAGCGTGTTGTTGCAGGTCAGACCGGTGTGGATCTCACTTCTGCATTGACCTTCAACTTCTCCAGCTTCAGCAGCAGCCGCGTATTCGTATATGACGAAACCGGTGCAGAACTTGAAGTAAAGGATATGTCTGCAGATAAGGATGGTATCCTGAGAGGTTTGGTTGAATACAACGAAGCAGGTGTAACCAATCCTTCTAAGGTTCTGATTCACATGGTAAATGGTGGCATCAGAATGATCTGTGTTCTTGACCAGAATGCATAAATAACATTGCGGATCAATCCCCGCCAAGATATTTGGCGGGGATTCTTTTAATAACAATTTGTAAACAATCGAAAATGACATTGACAAGGAATTACTTCCTATTATATAATAACCTTATGTAATAGTAATAGATGTATTTAGTTTGAAAGGAAGAGTAGGTGGAGATATGACGAAAGTAGCAAAACAAACAACACTCATATTGATTGCAGCTTGCTTAATACTCTCCACCATGCTTGGAGTGTTATTTGCAAAGAAGGTATCAGAGGTTCGTTGGGGTGAAACAGTTGAAATTGCAGAACTGGATACCTATAACGAGAAAAAGGGAATGATCAACATCCTCTTAATCGGTGTGGATGAAGGTGGTTACCGAAGCGATACCAATATGTTGCTTTCCTATGATGGACATTCGGATCGAGTGAATATTCTTTCCTTCCCTCGAGACACCAAGGTGCGCATGAATGGTGAGTACCAGAAACTGAATGCGGCAATGGGCGTTGGTATGGCAAATGTAAAATCCGGAAAAGATGATGCACCGGAGGCAGAACTGATTCGTCAGATTAAAGAAATATCCGGTCTTTCGGTACACTATTTTGTAACGATTGATTTTGATGGTTTCAAGGAGATTGTTGATGTTCTGGGTGGCGTTGACTTTGATGTGCCCTATGATATGAACTATGATGACCCCACACAGAATCTGCACATTCACCTGAAGAAGGGTCAGCAACATCTAAACGGACAAAAGGCTCATGACTTTGTTCGGTTCCGTCAGAACAATGGTGGAACGGCGCCCGGTGAATACATCAAGGGTGATGAAGGAAGAATC
The DNA here is from genome assembly GCA_045649565.1 of Ructibacterium sp. GTDB lineage: Bacteria > Bacillota > Clostridia > Monoglobales > Monoglobaceae > Ructibacterium. The sequence continues at coordinate 22,116 of JAZRQC010000035.1, read as the reverse complement.
TACTGGCAGCAGCGTTTCTTAAAGTCTTTCATTTCTCAAAAGGCTAAGCCGGAATATTTCTCCAAGTTAACCGATATCTTTGATGTGATTGCAAAGAACGTGCGAACAAATTACACCATGCAGGATTTGTTACAGCATATTGAGATCATTGAAGATTTGAATGTAGAAAACATTGCTTCTTATCAGTTGCCCGGCGAAGGAAGATATCAGGACGGTGTTGCCTGGTATGTACAGAATCGTAAAGCAACCATGCAGTTGATCAAGGATGTGTTTATGCCAAGAAGCCGAGAGCAATGGGAGAAGGAACAGGCAGAACGGGAAAAAGCAATCGAGGCAGAGAAGGAAGTCGAAGCAACCGAACAAGATATAGAGGATGATGAAAATTTATCTTCCGATTCGGATGAGGAAGCAGAATAATTCCCGTGAATCATTTAAAAAATCTTACCCGGTCACAAAAGTGTCCGGGTAATTTTGTGCAATTGTACAAAATTTCTATTTGGAAAGAATGAAAAATAAGAAAACTGGACAAAGTTAACAAAAATGGAAAAAACGCCGTTTTTTCGGCAAAAAACTGAAAAAAATTCTTGACACCTTATGGCATCCGTAGTATAATGATATGGCGTGACAAAGACATACGATGATTCCGGAGGTGGCAAAAGCCCGTAAAATCGGGACTTTTGGAAATTTCGGAGGAGATTGTCCGGTTCAAGAAAACGGGCGGAAAGGTCACACTTTCTAACAAGAATACAGCAGATGATGTCCCTGTGGTAGCATGCTGATGCCGCAAAGGGCGGATTGTGTCTGTACGTCCCGAAGCCGTTGTCCCGTAGGAGGACTATGTGGATTCGGGTTTCATTTTAAGCTCGTGCGAAACGCCCGGCACGGTGTAAAACTTATTTATCTTAAGGAGGGTATAGCATGGCAGCACAGAAAATCAGAATCAGACTGAAGGCTTACGACCACAACCTTATCGACCAGAGCGCCGCTAAGATTGTGGAAACCGCAAAGAGAACAGGATCTAAGGTTTCCGGACCGATTCCTCTTCCTACTAAGAAGGAAGTTGTTACTATCTTAAGAGCGGTTCATAAGTATAAGGACAGCTGTGAGCAGTTTGAGATGAGAACTCACAAGAGACTGATCGATGTATTGGAACCCAATAACAAGACCATCGACGCTCTGAAGCATCTGGATCTGCCTGCAGGTGTTGATATCGAGTTGAAGATTTAGTTCCGAACAGGAAAACGGATTTTTAATTTCGAACACCAAGCAGGTAAACAAAAAACGAAAAAATAATTATTTAGGTCACGTTGGCAGGATCTCTGTCAACCAATAACCCGCAGATATGTTCCAAAACGGAACCGAGGTCTGTGTAAATAGGAGGAAAGAAAAATGAAAAAGGCAATTTTGGGTAAAAAAATTGGTATGACCCAAATCTTCACAGAGGACGGCAATCTGGTTCCCGTAACGGTAATCCAGGCAGGTCCTTGTCCTGTTGTTCAGAAGAAAACCGCTGAAGTTGACGGCTACTGTGCCGTACAGGTTGGCTTCGAGGACAAGAAGGAGAAGCGTGCAAACAAGCCCGAGAAGGGTCATTTTGCAAAAGCCGGCGTTCCCGTGAAGAAGTATTTGAAGGAATTCAAGCTGGACAATGCAGCTGATCTGAATGTCGGCGACATTCTGGATGTAGCTCAGTTTGAAGACGGCGAGATGCTGGATGTAACCGGTACCAGTAAGGGTCACGGTTATGCAGGCACCATCAAGAGATGGGGAACCCACAGAGGTCCTATGACCCACGGTTCTCACTATCACAGAGGCCCCGGTTCTTTGGGCGCTTGTTCTGACCCCTCTCGGGTATTCAAGGGCAAGAAGCTCCCCGGTCACTATGGTGTAGACACTGTAACCATTCAGAATCTTGACCTTGTTAAGGTTGATACAGAACGCAATCTTCTGTTGGTTAAGGGTTCGGTTCCCGGACCTAAGGGCGGATTGCTGGTTGTGAAAAACGCAGTCAAGGCAAAGGCCTAACCAATGGAGAGAGGAGGAAATAGAGAATGCCTAAAGTAGATATTTATAATGTCGACGGCCAGGTTGTCGGCAGTATGGATTTAAATGAAAACGTGTTTGGCGTTGCGGTTCGTCCCGACGTAATGCACGAAGTAGTAGTAAACTACTTAGCAAATCAGAGACAGGGCACCCAGAGCACCAAGACCCGGACTGAGGTTCGTGGTGGCGGTATCAAGCCCTGGAGACAGAAGGGTACCGGTCGTGCCCGTCAGGGTAGTATCCGTGCTCCTCAGTGGGTTGGCGGTGGCGTAGCCCTCGGTCCCAAGCCCAGAGATTACAGATACACTGTAAACAAGAAGGTAAGACGTCTGGCTCTTAAGTCTGCACTGTCTTCCAAAGTAGAGGATAACGAATTGATCGTTCTGGACGCTTTCGCTTGCGAGGAAATCAAGACCAAGCAGGTAGCAAGCCTCCTGAAGAACCTGAACGTTAGTGAAAAAGCGCTCATCGTTCTTCCTGAGAACGACAAGAACATTGTTCTTTCTGCAAGAAACATCGAGGGTGTAGACACCACTTATGTTGGCGCAATCAACACCTACGAGGTTCTGAACCACACCAAGTGCATCATCTTGAAGGATGCGGTAACCAAGCTTGAGGAGGTGTACGCATAATGTTAGCACATGATATTATCAGAAGACCTATCATCACTGAGAATAGTATGGATCAGGTTGCAGACCGGAAGTACACCTTTGAGGTAGCTAAGGGTGCCAACAAGATTCAGATTAAAAAAGCAGTTGAAGAGATCTTCAAGGTAGAGGTAGAAAAAGTCACCACCATGAACTATATCGGTAAGCCCAAGAGACAGGGCGTGTTCTCCGGTAAGCGTGCTGACTGGAAAAAGGCAGTAGTTAAACTCACTGAAAACAGCAAGACCATCGAGCTGTTTGAGTCTTAATCTCTGTTTAAAAATTTGCAGATAAGGAGATTGAAAAATGGGAATTAAAAAATATAAGCCGACGACCCCGTCTCGGCGTCATATGACGGTTTCCACCTTCGAAGAGATTGATAAGGTAGCACCGGAAAAATCTCTGCTTGCTCCTCTTTCCAGTAAAGCAGGACGTAATGCACAGGGTAGAATCACCGTACGTCACCGTGGTTGTGGCGCAAAGAGAAAGTACAGAGTAATTGATTTTAAGAGATACAAGGATGGTATGAACGCAACCGTTCTTTCCATCGAGTATGATCCGAACCGTAGCGCAAACATTGCACTCATCCAGTATGAGGACGGCGTTAAGACCTACATCATCGCTCCCCTGGGCCTCAAAAAGGGCGACGTGGTAGTTTCCGGTGAAGGTGCTGATATTAAGCCCGGTAATGCAATGGAACTGAAGGACATCCCCGTTGGTACCATGGTATACAACGTAGAGATGAACCCCGGTAAGGGCGCACAGATGGTTCGTTCCGCTGGTGCAACTGCACAGCTTCTGGCAAAGGAGAACGGCTATGCTCAGCTGCGTCTTCCTTCCGGCGAAGTTCGTATGATTCGCCTGAACTGCCGTGCAACCATCGGTCAGGTTGGTAACAGTGATCATTCCAACATCAACATTGGTAAGGCTGGTAGAAAGCGCCACATGGGCTTCAGACCTACCGTCCGCGGTGTTGTTATGAACCCCAATGACCACCCCCACGGTGGTGGTGAAGGTAAGTCCCCCATCGGTATGCCGAGCCCGGTAACTCCTTGGGGTAAGCCTGCATTAGGTTACAAGACCAGAGATAAGAAGAAGAAGTCTAACAAGTTCATCGTTAAGAGACGGAACAGCAAGTAAGGAGGGAATCACATGGGAAGAAGTATTAAAAAGGGACCTTTCGTTGATGCGAAGCTGCTTGCAAGAATTGTGGCTATGAACGAAAAGAACGAGAAAAACGTTTTAAAGACCTGGTCAAGAGCTTCTACTATATTCCCGGAGATGGTTGGACATACCATTGCGGTTTATGATGGAAGAAAGCATGTTCCGGTATATGTGAGCGAGGATATGGTTGGCCATAAGCTTGGCGAATTCGCTCCCACCAGAACATACAAGGGTCATGCCGGCGCAAAGACTTCTAAGTAATTGCGCTGAGGAATTAGATTGATGAAAGGAGCTGCACAGAACATGGAAGCAGTAGCAAAAGTTACACATGTACGCATTGCGCCCAGAAAAGTCCGCATTGTGATCGACCTGATTAGAAATAAGCCGGTCGGCGAAGCAATCGGTATCTTAAGAAACACCCCTAAGGCTGCAAGTCCTGTTGTTGAGAAACTGCTCAAGTCTGCAATGGCTAATGCAGAGAACAACTTCAAGATGAACGTAGAAAACCTCTATGTTGCAGAGGTTTATGCAGACCAGGGCCCCACTTTGAAGCGGGTACAGGCAAGAGCGCAGGGTCGTGCATTCAGAATCAATAAGAAAACAAGTCATATTACGATTAAACTTCAGGAGAAGGAATAAGATAGGAGGTAAAAAGTTATGGGTCAGAAAGTTAATCCCCACGGTATCAGAGTCGGTATCATTAAAGACTGGGATTCCCGTTGGTTTGCTGACAAAAAGAACTTCGGTGACAGTCTGGTAGAGGACTACAACCTCAGAGTTTTCCTCAAGAAAAAGTTATTCCTGGCCGGAGTTGACAAGATCGAAATCGAGAAGTTTGCGAACAAGGTTCGCGTTTCCATCCACGCTGGTAAGCCCGGTATCGTAATCGGTAAGGGCGGCAGCGAAATCGAAAAGCTCAAGAAAGAACTGGAACAGATGACCGGTAAGACCATCATCTTGAACGTAATCGAGGTTAAGAACCCCGACTTGAGCGCACAGCTGGTAGCAGAAAACATTGCATCTCAGCTGGAACGTCGTATTTCCTTCCGGAAAGCGATGAAGCAGTGCATGGGCCGTACCATGAAGTTGGGTGCAAAGGGTATTAAGACCTGCGTATCCGGTCGTGTTGGCGGTGCCGAAATTGCGCGTACTGAGCAGTATCATGAGGGTACTATTCCTCTTCAGACCCTGAGAGCAGACATTGACTACGGTTTTACCGAAGCAAATACCACTTACGGTAAGCTGGGTGTTAAGGTTTGGATCTACAAGGGTGAAATCCTGGCAGAAAGCAGAAATGCTGCTGCAAAAGAGGAGAAGAAGTCTGCTCCCAGACGCAGAGAAGGAGGCAGAAAATAATGTTATCACCTAAGAGAGTTAAACGTAGAAAGGTACAGCGCGGCAGAATGAAGGGCGCTGCACATCGTGGTAATAAGGTAGTATACGGTGATTTCGGTCTGCAGGCACTGACTCCTGCATGGATTACCAGTAACCAGATCGAGGCTGCCCGTATTGCTATGACCCGTTATACCAAGAGAGGCGGTCAGGTTTGGATTAAGATTTTCCCCGATAAGCCTGTAACTGCGAAACCGGCTGAAACCCGAATGGGTAGTGGTAAAGGTTCACCCGAGTACTGGGTAGCTGTTGTTAAGCCCGGCCGTGTTATGTTCGAAATCGGTGGCGTAAGTGAAGAGGTTGCTCGTGAGGCTATGCGTCTTGCAATGCACAAGCTGCGGGTTAAGTGTAAGTTTATTAAGAAGGCAGACCAAGAAACGGAAGGTGATAATTAATGAAAATTCAGGAAATTAGAGACCTTTCAATGCAAGAGCTTGAGACCAAAATCAAGGACTTGAAGGAAGAACTTTTTAACCTTCGTTTCCAGAACGCTACCAACCAATTGGATAATCCCATGAGAATTGCTAGCGTAAAAAAGGATATTGCAAGAGTTAAGACAGCCCTCAAGGAAAAAGAGCTTGGGATCACAAGCGTAAATGCGTAGGAGGTGTAAAGAATGAGTGAACGTAATTACCGCAAGACCCGTATCGGCGAGGTTGTAAGCGATAAGATGGACAAGACAATTGTTGTCGCAATCAAAGAGCACGTAAAGCACCCTCTTTACAGCAAGGTTATGAAGCGTACCTACAAACTGAAGGCGCATGATGAGAATAACATTTGCGGCATTGGCGACAAGGTAAAGGTGATGGAGACTCGTCCCCTGTCTAAGGACAAGAGATGGAGACTGGTTGAAATCGTTGAGAAAGCGAAGTAAGATACTTCCCCGCAATATTGCGGATTTTCCGAAACTCGTACGGGTTTCGGCATAAGACTGGCTACAGTCTTCCAATATTGAAATAGGAGGAAATCCGGTATGATTCAACAGCAGACAATTTTAAAGGTTGCTGACAACAGCGGTGCAAAAGAACTTCTTTGTATCCGTGTACTGGGCGGATCTTTCCGTCGCTACGGCAACATTGGTGATGTAATCGTTGCTTCTGTTAAAAAAGCAGCCCCCGGCGGTGCTGTTAAGAAGGGTGATGTCGTTAAGGCTGTTATCGTTCGTAGCGTGAACGGCGTTAAGCGTTCTGATGGTTCTAAGATTCGGTTTGATGAAAATGCAGCCGTAATCATCAGAGATGACAAGACCCCCAGAGGTACCCGTATTTTTGGCCCGGTTGCCAGAGAGCTGAGAGATAAGGATTACATGAAGATCCTCTCCCTCGCTCCCGAGGTTCTGTAAAATTTTGACTGCTTTCCGTGTTCGGTTGGCTCGAGTATCTTGATACACTTCGCCACCCTGCACCCGAAAATCAGTTCAAAATTTTAACGACGAACTTATAGTTCTGAGAAGTTTCTGCAAAGAGTACTTGAAAGAACTAACGATAAGCAAAGGCCTTTTCATTTTGAAAAAAGGAGGAAAGACAATGGCAAAGATGCATGTAAAAACCGGCGACGAGGTTGTGGTTTTGTCCGGCAAGGATAAGGGCAAAAAAGGCAAAGTTTTGTTCGTAAACCCGGAAAAGCGCATGGTTATTGTTGAAGGCGTTTCCATGGCCACAAAGCATAAGAAACCCAGAAAGATGGGAGAAGCCGGTGGTATTATCAAGCAGGAAACCCCGATCTACGCAAGCAAGGTTATGAATGTTTGCGGAAAGTGTGGCGCACCCGCTAGAATCGGACGTAAGGTTCTGGAGGACGGAACTCATGTTCGTTACTGCAAGAAGTGCGGCGAAACATTCTAAGATATAAAGAAAGGAGGTTTCACTCTCAATGAGATTGGAAGAGAAATACACAAAAGAAATCAAAGACGCCCTGATGACCAAATTCAGCTATAAGAGTGTAATGCAGATTCCTAAGCTGGAAAAAGTTGTTATCAACATGGGTGTTGGTGATGCAAGAGAGAATTCTAAGGCTGTAGAGAGCGCAGCAGAAGATCTGACCTTGATTACTGGTCAGAAGGCTGTTATCACTAAGGCAAAGAAGTCCGTTGCAACATTTAAAGTCAGAGAAGGTATGAACATTGGTTGTAAGGTTACCCTGAGAGGTTCTCAGATGTACGAGTTCGTGGATCGTCTGTTCAATGCAGCACTCCCCCGCGTACGTGACTTCCGTGGTATCAACCCCAACTCTTTTGATGGCCGTGGTAACTATGCCCTGGGTATCAAGGAGCAACTGATCTTCCCTGAAATAGATTATGATAAGATCGATAAGATTCGCGGTATGGACATTATCTTTGTAACTACTGCACAGACAGACGAGGAAGCACGTGAGCTTCTGAGCCTGATGGGCGCACCGTTTACAAGATAGTACCGGATTAAGGAGGAGGAAATTTCATGGCTAAAAAGTCTATGGTAGTCAAGCAGCAGAGAAAGCAGAAATATTCGACCCGTGAATATAACAGATGTAAAATTTGTGGCAGACCTCATGCTTACCTTCGTAAGTTCGGTATTTGCAGAATTTGCTTCCGTGAGCTTGCTTACAAGGGCCAGATTCCCGGCGTAAAGAAAGCGTCCTGGTAATCAACCCGTTTGAATCCGACCAAGAGTCGGCGCAATTTGATTGAAGAAAAGGGGAAAGGTGGCTGCAAACAAATAGGAACGGACAGCCAAACCAACCCTCGATTCCGATAAGAAGGAGGTTAGAACTATGCATATTACAGATCCTATCGCAGATATGCTGACAAGAATCAGAAATGCCAACAACGCAAGACATACAACCGTTGACATTCCGGCTTCTAACATGAAGAAGGCCATCGCAAAAATCCTGTTGGATGAAGGTTATGTAAAGAATGTTGAGCATATTGAAGACAACATTCAGGGCGTAATCCGTATCACTCTGAAGTATGGCGAGAACAAGCAGAAGGTTCTCACCGGTCTGAAGAGAGTAAGTAAGCCCGGTTTGAGAGCTTACGCATCCAAGGAAGACCTGCCCAGAGTTCTGAAGGGCTTAGGTATTGCGATTATTTCTACGTCTAAGGGCGTTATGACTGACAAGGAGGCACGTCGCCAGAATGTAGGCGGCGAGGTCCTGGCGTTTATTTGGTAAGAAAGGAGGAGAATTCATTGTCTCGTATTGGAAAGATGCCGATTACAGTTCCCGCAGGTGTTACTGTAACTGTCGGCGCAAACAATGAAGTTACCGTAAAAGGTCCCAAGGGCACTTTAGTAAAGAATCTGCCCGCGGCTATCATGATAGAACAGAGCGGCGACACCATCGAGGTAAAGCGTCCCTCTGACGAAAAGACTCACAGATCTCTGCACGGCTTGACCCGTACATTGCTCAATAACATGATTATTGGTGTAACTGACGGCTTCAAGAAAGAGCTGGAAATCAACGGTGTTGGTTACAGAGCAGCTCTGCAGGGTAAGAAACTGGTTATGAACCTGGGTTATTCTCATCAGGTGGAGATGGAGGCAGATGCTGACATCACCATCGAAGTTCCCCAGCCCAACCAGATTATTATCTCCGGTGCCGATAAGCAGAAGGTTGGTCAGTTCGCAGCGAACGTTCGCGAGAAGAGACCGCCTGAACCTTACAAGGGTAAGGGTATTAAGTACGTTGATGAATACATCAGACGTAAGGAAGGTAAGGCCGGTTCTAAGAAGTAATAACCGCAAGGAGGTGCAAACGTAATGATTAAGAAGATTAATAGTAATGTAGCAAGACTTGCAAGACATGCGAGAGTTCGTAAAAAGGTATCCGGTACCCCCGAGTGCCCCAGACTGTGCGTGTTCAGAAGTCGGCAGAACATATACGCTCAAATCATTGACGATATCGCAGGGAACACCCTGGTTTCTGCATCATCTTTGGATGCGGAGCTCAAGGCTAACTATGGCGGCAACAAAGAGGCTGCAAAAGCAGTTGGCGCTCTGATTGCTAAGAAGGCAGCAGAGAAGGGCATCAGCGAGGTTGTATTCGACAGAGGCGGATATGTTTATCACGGCAGAGTTGCAGAACTCGCCGAGGCAGCGCGTGAGGGCGGCCTGAAATTCTAATCGTAAAGAGGTGAAAGAGTAATGGCAGAAAAAGGTGAAAGAACCAAAAAGCAGCCGCGTATCGCAGCAGATACGCTGGATATACAGGAAAAGGTAGTTCATCTGAACCGTGTTGCTAAGACCGTAAAGGGTGGTAGAACAATGCGTTTCAGCGCCCTGGTAGTAGTCGGTGACGGAAACGGCCACGTAGGTTGTGGTACCGGTAAGGCTGCAGAAATCCCGGATGCAATCCGCAAGGGTATTGATGAAGCTAAGAAGAACATGATTACCGTTCCCAGAGTAAAGACTACCATTCCTCACGAGATTATTGGTGAGTTTGGTGCAGGTCGGGTTCTCTTAAAGCCGGCAGCAGAAGGTACCGGTGTTATCGCCGGCGGTCCCGCACGTGCGGTCCTGGAACTGGCTGGTATCAGAGATATTCGTACCAAGTGCTTACGCAGTAACAACCCCAAGAATGTTGTTGCCGCTACCATCGAGGGTCTGGCATCTCTCAAGAGTGTAGAAGAGGTTGCTCAGCTCAGAGGGAAGAAGCCGGAAGAGATCCTGGGTTAATAAATTAGTTTAAGACAGGAGGGTTATCCAATGGCTATTAAGGTTACACTGAAAAAGAGTACCATCGGATGCAAAAAAGATCAGATTGCAACAGTTGAGGCACTTGGTCTTAAGAAGATCGGCCAGACTGTAGAAAAGAATGACACCCCGCAGATTCGCGGTATGATTTTCAAAGTAAAGCATCTGGTTGAAGTATCCGAGTAAGAAACACGTCGGTCTTGCCGACACCCGTCTTTTGAGACGGACAAACAATTTAAATAAAGAAGGAGGAGGTGGACGCAATGAAACTCCATGAATTATCTCCGAGTGAAGGCTCCAAGAAAAAAGCATTCAGAGTAGGCCGCGGTCATGCAAGCGGTAACGGAAAAACCAGTGGTAAGGGTCACAAGGGCCAGAACGCTCGTAGTGGCGGTGGCGTACGTCCCGGTTTTGAAGGCGGTCAGATGCCCATCTACAGACGTCTTCCCAAGCGTGGTTTTACCAATATTTTTGCTAAGAAGTATGTTGCAATCAATGTTGAGGATCTCAATAAGTTAGAGCCCGGTATTGAAGTAACAGCTGAAATCTTGAAGGAAGCCGGCATTATCTCCAAGATTGGTGATGGTCTGGTAATCTTAGGTCGTGGCGAGGTTGCTAACAAGTATACTGTCAAGGCTAAGAGATTCAGTAAGAGTGCAGCAGAGAAGATTGAGGCTGCAGGCGGAAAGGCAGAGGTGATCTAGGATGTTTGAAACAATCCGAAACGCGTGGAAGATTGTCGAACTCAGAAAAAAGCTGATTTACACCTTTGTTTTATTGGTAATTTTCCGTTTAGGTTCTTGTATTCCGGTTCCCATGCTGGCACCGGAACAGATGGCAGATCTGTTTAGTGCAGATAACTCCATGTTCGGTTTCTTGAACATGGTATCCGGTGGTGCGTTCCAGAACGCTACCATCTTTGCCATGAGCATTACCCCGTACATCAACTCATCCATTATTATGCAGCTGTTGTGTGTTGCAATTCCTGCGTTAGAGCGTCTTCAGAAGGAAGGCCCTGAAGGTCAGAAGAAGATTGGTCAGTTGATGCGTTACGGTACCGTGGTGTTGGCACTTGTGCAGGCGTTCGGTCTTTATTTCCTGCTCAAGTCCTACAGTGCAGTAACCAATCCCGGTCCTATGACTGCGTTGGTTATCATCACTACATTTACTGCAGGTACTGCATTTTTGATGTGGCTGGGTGAGCAAATCACTGAGAAGGGTGTAGGTAATGGTATCTCTCTGATTATCTTTGCAGGTATCGTTTCCAGAATCCCCAGTGCAGCAACATCTATCTGGACAGGTATTCAGGGCGGTCAGTTGAACTGGTTCGGCGCAGCTGCTCTCTTGATTGTTGTTATTCTGGTAATTGGCGTTGTTGTAGCCATGAACGAAGCAGAACGTAGAGTACCGGTTCAGTATGCAAAGCGTGTTGTGGGCAGAAAGATGTATGGCGGTCAGAGCACCCATATTCCGATTAAGGTTGCTTCTGCAGGCGTTATTCCCATCATTTTTGCAATGTCTATCATGGCATTCCCCGGCACCATTGCAAGCTTCTTTGGTAAGCAAGCAGGCGATCCCGGTTTCTGGGGAGGATTCCTGAAGGTATTCTCCAGCGATTCCTGGATTTACGCTGTACTGTACTTCCTGCTGATTCTCTTCTTTACCTATTTCTACACTGCAATGCAGTTTAATCCGGTAGAAATTTCTAACAACATGAAGAAGAACGGCGGATTCGTACCCGGTATTCGTCCCGGACGTCCTACCTCGGATTACATTTCCAAGGTATTGTCCAGAATCACTTTGGCGGGTGCAATTTTCCTGGGCGTTATTGCGGTTCTCCCGATTTTCATGAACCTGGCTCTCAACATTAGCAACTTTGCGATTGGTGGTACTTCACTCCTGATCGTAGTTGGTGTTGCTTTGGAAACCGTCAAGGAATTGGAATCTCAGATGCTGATGCGCCACTACAAAGGATTCTTAGAATAGAATACATGATTGCACGGTTTGTGCATGGACAGAAGAGTAGGATCGGTGTGATATCTGCACAAGCGATCCTACTCTGTCCGTTTATTTAAAAGACAAGTAACAAGTTTCTGCAAAAACAGGAAAGGATATTGGAATTATGAGACTGATATTATTAGCAGCTCCCGGAGCAGGGAAAGGCACACAAGCTGAAAAGTTAAGTGAGCATTTTGGTATTCCTACCATTTCAACAGGGGCAATTCTTCGCCACAATATTCAAGAAGGAACCGAGCTTGGCAAAATTGCGAAGCAATTTATTGATGGTGGAAATCTGATTCCTGACGACGTGATGATTCAGGTTATGCAGGAACGACTTTCTCAAGATGATTGTAAAAACGGATTTATTCTGGATGGTTTCCCCAGAACACTGACTCAGGCAGAGGCTTTATCCAACAGTGGTATCGCAATTGATACTGTCTTGAACTTGGAAGTCAAGGATGAAGATATTGTAAATCGTCTCTCCGGACGCTTGGAGTGCAAGGAATGTGCTTCTGCATTCCATAAAGAGTTCAGAAAGCCGAAGGTTGAAGGCGTTTGCGATAACTGTGGCGGCGAACTTATTACTCGTGCAGATGATAAGCCGGAAACCGTAAAAAGCAGACTTTCCATCTATCACAGTCAGACAGAACCCCTTTTGAACTACTATAATGAAAAAGGACTTCTTAAGACTGCGGAAGGTCAGGATGCCATCGAAGATACCACCAAGGCGGTACTTGCTGTATTGGAGGCCTAAGATGGTTACATTGAAATCCAAATCGGAAATCGAAAAGATGAAACAAGCCGGCGTGGTAACCTATGGTGCATTGTGTGCCGTGCGGGACGGAATTCGTCCGGGTGTTACCACAAAGGAACTGGATAAAATTGCAGAGGATTACATCAGGTCAAAGGGATGTATTCCCTCTTTTAAAGGATACGGCGGGTTTCCCGGTAGTGTCTGTGCCAGCGTAAATGATGAGATTATCCACGGAATCCCAAGCAATCGTGTTTTGGAGGAAGGGGATATTATCAGCATTGATGTGGGTGCATGTTATCAAGGCTACCACAGTGATGCTTGTCGTACTTTCCCGGTGGGAAAGATTTCGGAGGAAGCACAACGATTGATTGATGTTACCCGACAAAGTTTTTTTGAGGCCCTTGCCTATGCCAAAGATGGATATCGGATTTCGGATATCTCCAAGGCAGTTCAGGATTATGTGGAAGCAAATGGCTTCTCTGTCCTTCGAAACTACTGTGGTCATGGCGTGGGAGCGTCTCTTCATGAGGACCCTGAAGTACCCAACTATGTGGGTGGTGGCCGTGGTATACGGATTCGTCCGGGCATGACACTGGCGGTTGAGCCAATGGTATGCCAGGGCAAAAAGGATTATTATGTTGCCGATAATGATTGGACAGTATTGACCAAGGATGGTAAACTGTCTGCTCATTACGAGAACAGTATTTTGGTTACATCCGGTGAACCATTTTTACTTACTATGCCGGATGGTCAAGAGGTTTAAACGACCATGAACGAGAAAATTACGATTGGTATCGGAGAGTTGGTAAAGTCACTTTCCGGTCACGATGCAGGAAAGTTTTTTCTGGTTGTTCGAATGGATCAGAGTTATGTATGGCTCTGTGACGGGAAGAACCGAAAAGCAATGAAATGCAAACGGAAAAATCGAAAACATATTGCCGGCACCGGTTTGATTTGCGATTGGGTAGCAACCCAACCGGAACGTGTGAATAATACTTCGGTGCGGGCAGCGATAAAAGAATTGCTAAATGAATACGGGAGGTGAACATGCTATGTCAAAGGAAGACGTTTTGGAAGTAGAGGGTACCGTCCTTGAAGCACTGCCGAACGCTATGTTTAAGGTAGAGTTGGAGAATGGTCATCAGATTTTGGCACATATTTCGGGTAAACTTCGGATGCACTTCATCCGGATTCTGCCGGGAGATAAAGTAACCGTAGAGATTTCGCCCTATGATCTGACTAAGGGCAGAATCACCTGGCGTGCAAAATAACATAAGAAACAAAAGGGTATTGGCGTTGTCCTGTGCCCTTTTTCATTGGAAAGAGGTCTGTGGGGAGGAGGCGTAGCAGTTGAAACAAATACAAAAAAACGGAAAAGGAAGTCTGTTCCATAACAAATTGGTGTTTTCCATTTTAACCAATGCGGGATTTCTCTTGATGCTATATTTGTGCATGGGATTTCAATATGAACTGTCTGACGATTGGTTCTTCTCGGCAAATATTGCAAAGGGAAACTATAATTTTACATTCTGCAGTTATTTTATTCAGGTAATCTCCGGTTTTCTGCAAAAAGCGGTCTATCCGTTGAATGCATTTATGCTTATACAGTTGGTATTTGGATTTGTTGCGTTGACTACCATCTCCTACATACTATTTGATATCCATGGAATCAAACGAGGGATTTTCTTTGTTCTGTTTCTGGAATCCGCATTTGCTTTTAATGTATATTCCCTGATTACCTTCTCAAAGACGGCTGCCGTATTGTGCGTGGCAGGATGCCTGGTGATATTTTGGGCACACTGCGAAAAAAAGAAGATAGGCCATTATGTGTATGGCATGTTGTTGGTGCTTTTGGGAAGTTTTTATCGATTCCAGATTTTTTATTCTGTCTTTGTCATCTTTGGTTGCTTTGTGGCGGGATATCTTTTCCATCGGACAGATGGCTTTCAATGGAAGAAACTTTGGAATCAGATCCGGGAATTCTTCTGTCTGAGAATGGTGTTGGTGCTGGGAATTCTGATTGTTCTTGTATTTTCTTTTAACAGTATTTCCAGAATGATTTTGTATGGAAGCGGAGAACTTGATTATTATCGGGAGTATAATTCCTTGCGATCCTCGGTGGTAGATTTTCAACTTCCCGATTTTCAGGAATCACCGGAACAATATGAGGCTCTTGACATCTCACAAAATGATATTGAATTATTGCGTGGTTGGTATTTGGACGATCAAGGAATGGGAACAACGGACACCCTTAGGGAAATTTCAAAGATGCAGGAAGGCCGTCAAACAGAAAAGGCATATTTGATAAATATGGCAGCGAGTTTTGCAGGATTGGCAGAACTTATGCTCGTGATGATTTATCTTTTTACCATCCTGATGATCTGGCGACTTTGTCAAAAGAAATCTTGGTGGTTTATTCTTACAATCTTGGCAGGAATGTTAGCATTATATGGCTACCTGTTCATGATTGGAAGAAGTAATTACAGATCGGTATTTTCCATCTGGTTTACAGCGGTAGTATGTTTGATGTATGCGGCTCGGTTTCTTGGCAGGAAGGAAGAACCAAGAGAAGGTCAAAAGAACCGTAATAGGTTTAGGGTATGTGCCTGTGCGATTATATCGGTAATCTTTTTTGTCACAGGGGTATATGTGGCCGCTCCTTCCATATCAAGAAAGGCAGAAAAGCCCTTCCCCGGTCTGGAACAGTATATTGAGGAATCAGAGGGCAAAGTATTTGCCTTGGGTCGAGCATCCTATCTGCTGTTCAGGAATATGACCCAATTTGATAATGCTATGATTTTCTCGGAAAATCAGGCCTTTGAAAAGTGCGTGTACTTTGGCACTCCGTATTATGCACACCCCAGTTACAATCAGCTGTTGGAAGGATTCGGGATTGAAAATCTGTATACCGCCTTGGCGGAGAAAGATAATCTGTACTTTGTGGATAACTTCTTCTTTCCGGATATTGACAAAATGGTGACCTACCTCAACGAGCAATACGGTGGAGAAAAGAAATATGAAAGTAAACTAATCCACGAGGTGGAGGAGTTCAGCATTTATAAAATAACAGAAGCAAAATAAACGGAATAACCAAAGGATACGTTCCTTTGGTTATTTGTTTGGAAAAGAGCAAGAAAATTAGAGGTTGCAGGAAGTTTTTTAATGTGGTATAATGAAGTCGTAATTTGACGATTACAGTATCCATGTGTAAGGGAATCGAAATCCTGAAAATGCTTTGGGGTGTTTGCTACGGAAGATGGAAACAAAAGGAGAGAGTCTATGAAGAAAGTTGTTTTGCTTTTGAGTCTGGTCTTTCTGTTGGGAGGATGTGGCGCAGGAAAAACTGCTCCGCCGGTGGAGACAGAAACATCTGCAGAGCCGGAAGATACCATCAAAACGGTTACCATTACCAGCGCAGGTGACTGCACCTTGGGTACTGATGTTACCTTTGGCGGGATGACGCTTCCGAGAGAGGTGGAACAGCAGGAGAAAAATTACAGTTGGTTCTTCCAAAATGTTGCACCTATTTTTGAGAAAGATGATCTGACCATGGTAAATCTGGAAGGAACCCTGACCACCCGTGGAACTCGTCAGGATAAAACCTATGCTTTTCGTGGTGACCCGGAATATGTGAAGATTCTGACCGAGGGAGATGTGGAGGCAGTGACCCTTGCCAACAACCATAGTCTGGATTATGGTGAAGTAAGTTTGGCAGATACCAAGGACGCTTTGGATGAAGCAGGAATTTGGTGGGTTGAGAACCTGAACACCTTGGTTAAAGAAGTGAACGGTGTCAAGGTTGGCATGATAGGCCTTTATGACCTGAACTACTCCGCTCCGGAAGTTCTGCCCAAAGCCATGGAACAGGTGAAGAAGGACGGAGCAGAACTGATTGTGGTACAGGTTCACTGGGGAATTGAAGGGGAAGGCGTTCCGGTGGCACGCCAGACCGAGGTTGCCCATGCGGCCATTGATTTAGGCGCTGATTTGGTGATAGGACATCATCCTCATGTGCTTCAGGGCTTGGAAAAATATAAGGATAAGATGATTGTATACAGTTTGGGCAATTTCTGCTTTGGCGGCAATCAGAATCCGTCGGATAAGGATGCAATGATTTATCAGGAAACCTTCACCGTGGAAGACGGAAAGGTTCTGCCGGATACCCAATGGAAGGTATATCCCTGCAGTATCAGTTCGGTTTCCGGGCGGAACAATTATCAACCAACGCCCTTGTTTGGAGAGGAAGGCGCAAGAATCCGTAACAAGATTCAAAGTAGAACCAACGCCATCGGTGATTTGACGGTAAATTTTGCCGAAGAACTTTAGTAAGAAAAGAGGAAAGAAGATGAACCAATACAGTTTTCGAACTCGAGGCGTATGTGCTCGGGAGATTCAATTTGAATCGGACGGAAAGACGGTGAATAACATTAAATTTATTTCCGGATGTAGCGGAAACACCCAAGGTGTTGCGGCACTGGCGAACGGGATGGAAGTGGAAAAAGTGATCCGACTGCTTGAGGGAATTGATTGTAATGGCAGAGGAACTTCCTGCCCGGCTCAGTTGGCAAAGGCGCTGAAAGAAGTTCAAAATCAAGAAGGAAAGTAGGTTTTAGGATGAAAAAGGAAGTTTATACCATGAAGATTGCAGGTTTGGAACGTGACCTGCCCCTGTGTAACGTTCATGATGATTTGTATATTGCCGGATTCATTATGTTCGGCGATGTGGAAATCACCAAGGCGGCGGCAAAGGCTCTTTTGGAAAAGGCACCGGAATATGATATCATGATTACGGCAGAATGCAAGGGTATTCCCCTTCTTTACGAAATGGCACGTCAGGCAGGTGCTGAAAACTATATTGTGGCAAGAAAAGGACCCAAGATTTACATGAAGGATCTCCATACTACATATGTGAACTCCATTACGACAGTAAGCCGTCAGACCCTGTGTATTGGCGGTCAGGAGGGGGATGCTATGCGTGGCAAGCGTGTCCTGATTGTGGATGATGTTATCAGTACCGGTGAGTCCTTGGCGGCTCTGGAAAAACTGGTAACCGAGGTAGGCGGAGAAATCGTAGGCAAGATGGCTGTTCTTGCCGAAGGCGAGGCCGCTGATCGTGAGGATATCATCTATCTGGAAAGACTTCCTTTGTTCAAGGACACCGGAGATGAGATTGTAGCAATCTAAAGGAGCACATCATGATTTATACTTTGACATTGAATCCTGCATTGGATTATGTGGTAAAGGTTCCCGATTACATGGAAGGGTCTGTCAACCGTGCAGGAGAGACTGCCTTTCTTCCGGGAGGAAAAGGGATTAACGTTTCCATTATGCTGAAGCATTTGGGGGTAAATTCCACCCTCTTAGGCTTTGCGGCAGGATTCACCGGAAAGGAATTGGAACGGTACCTGATGGATGAGGGTTGTATTCCTGAGTTTGTCTTTTTGGCAGAAGGGCATACCCGCATCAATGTAAAACTTAAGGCAGATGCCGAAACCGAAATCAATGCCCCGGGACCGGTGGTTACGGAGCGGGAACTGAACGCGTTGAAAGCACAGATAGCCGGACTGGAAGCAGGAGATTTTTTGGTTCTGGCAGGAAGTGTTCCCAAAGGACTTCCCGAGAGCATCTATCGGGATTTGATGGCGGCTCTTAAGGAAAAAGGAGTTCGGATTGTGGTGGATGCCGAAGGGGACGCCTTGCTTGAGACCTTGCCTTATCAACCGTTTCTTATCAAGCCCAATCATCATGAATTGGGTGGTCTTTTCGGGGTGGAAATCCATTCTAAGGAAGATGCCATCATCTATGGTAAAAAACTGCAGGAGCAGGGCGCACGGAACGTTCTGGTTTCCATGGCAGGAGATGGTGCCGTGTTGGTGGCAGAGAACGGACAGGCTTTTCTTGCAGATGCGCCCAAGGGAACGGTGGTGAACTCCACCGGTGCAGGAGATTCTACGGTAGCAGGATTTCTGGCAGGCTATCTGGAACAAGGAAACTATCAAGCCGCCTTCCTGAAAGGGATTTGTGCAGGAAGCAGTACCGCATTCTCTCAGGGACTTGGCACCGAAACTATGGTGAAGGATTTGATGAAGTCTGCATCTGTACAAGAAGTTTAAATAAAGAATTTAACAATATCCAAGCATTTTGCTTGGATATTTTTTTGTTTAAATGGTAAAAATGGAAAGAGATATTAAAATCAGAAAAGGAGAAAAATCATGAAAGAGTTTACCTATACCATTACGGATCAGGATGGGATTCATGCAAGACCGGCAGGACTTTTGGTAAAGGAGGCAGGAAAGTATCAATCGGATATCATTCTTCGCCTGGGAGAAAAAGAGGGGGATGCCAAACGAATTTTCTCGGTGATGGCGCTGGGGGTTCAGTGCGGACAGACCATACAGGTTACCATTGCCGGTGAGGACGAGGATGTTGCTGCAAAAGCCATGGAGAATTTCCTGCGGGAGAATCTGTAAAAGGGGAGTTTTTTGATGCGGATATATTATGGGAAAAGTGTCTATGGCGGAATCGCCATTGGAAGGATAAAGGTTCATAGTCGGGAAGATACCAGGGTAAAGCGGATTCGTGTGGATCAACCGGAGGAAGAAATTCGTCGATATCATCAAGCCAAACAGCAGGCAGAAGAGGAACTGAAGGAGCTTTATGAAAAGGCATGTGCTGAGGTAGGAGACACCAATGCCGCCATCTTTGAGATTCACCAGATGATGCTGGAGGATGGGGATTATCAAGAGTCCGTATTGCATATTATTCGCACCCAGTCGGTGAATGCGGAATATGCCATAGCCACCACAGGCAGGAATTTTTCGAATATGTTTTCCTCCATGGACAATCCGTATATGCAGGCCCGTGCCGATGACGTAAAGGATATATCAGAACGGCTTTTGAAAATACTCACGGGAACGATCACAAAGAACACAGAGGATGACGAGCCCATGATTCTTGTGGCAGAGGACTTGGTGCCCAGTGAGACGGTACAATTGGATAAGAGCAAGGTGCTTGCCTTTGTGACGGCAAAAGGCTCTGCTAATTCCCATACGGCAATCTTAGCCAGAACCATGAACATTCCTGCCATTGTGGGAATCGACATCCCCGTGGACGAAACCACAGACGGGGTCTTAGCGGTGGTAAACGGAGCCAGAGGCATTGTCTATCTGGATCCGGAGCCGGAGGTGTTGGAGCGAATGCGGGAGAAACAACGAGAAGAGGAAGAGCAGAGAGGGTTGCTACAATCCCTAAAAGGAAAAGAAACCGTGACAGCGGATGGGAAGAAAATTTGCTTGTACGCCAACATCGGAAACAGTAAGGATCTGGCGTTGGTGCTCCAGAACGATGCGGAGGGTATCGGCTTGTTTCGTAGCGAGTTCATCTATCTGGAGCGGGAAAGTCTCCCCACAGAGGAGGAGCAGTTTCGTATCTATAAATCGGTGGCAGAGACCATGGCAGAGAAAAAGACCATTATTCGGACATTGGATATTGGTGCAGACAAGCAAGCGGAGTATCTGGAATTGGAGCCGGAAGAAAATCCTGCATTGGGGCTTCGTGCTATTCGTTTGTGCCTGACCCGACCTGAACTATTTAAGACCCAACTTCGTGCATTATTCCGTGCGGCGGCCTTTGGGGATCTGGCGGTGATGTATCCCATGATTACTTCGGTGCAGGAGATAGTAAGAATCCATCAGGTGGTGGATGAGGTGGTAGCAGAGCTGAATCGGGAGGAAATTCCATTTCGGGTTCCTGAGCAGGGGATTATGATAGAAACACCAGCGGCGGTTATGATGTCGGAGGAGTTGGCACAGCAGGTGGACTTTTTCAGTATCGGAACCAATGATTTGGCGCAATACACCATGGCCATCGACAGACAGAATCCTCGGCTGGACCAATTCTTTGATCCCCAAAGCGAGGCGGTTCTTCGAATGATTGAAATGACAATAACAAACGCCCACAAGAGTGGAATCTGGGTTGGTATCTGCGGAGAACTGGGAGCAGATACAACCTTGACCCAACGGTTTTTGAATATGGGTGTTGATGAGTTGTCGGTGGCACCAAGCCAGATTCTTGCGGTACGAAAAGTGGTTCGGGAAACCAAGTTAAAATAAAAAAAGCACCCACTTAGGTGGGTGCTTTTTCGTTTTCTTTACTGAATCATATTGTCATTAAAGGGGGTATAATGCAGGTGGAGAGACTCCATATAGTTGTCATAAAATCCTAAGGATTGAATGCCGGTGGTGGTCTTGTTTACCACAAGATAGGTGGTGCCATCTTGATTATAGGTAATACCACTGAATCTTACTACCATACCGGAGGGGTTCTCGGCCTGAAGTTGTTCCAACCAATATGCAGTGATGTATTCCCCATAGGCGGTCTGATCCGAAATAGAAGTCTTGGTAGGAGTGCAGAGGGGAATCCGATCATAGTCGCCATAGGCATTCATCTGCAAAGAACGAAGGTAGAAAAGACCGGTGGATTCATCCTGTCCAATCACACCTACAGTAGAACACAAGGTGCCGGCAGGAGCAGAAGCAATATTTTTTAAGGACAGTTCGTTTTCCTCAATTGGATTTGCAATGATAGTAGCTGTACGGTTGGGATTATCCCATTGAATGGTACAGTTAAAAGCCTCAGAAATGACACGGATGGGAACATAGGTTCGGTCATTATAAATGGTTGCAGGAACATCCATTTCGATGTTGTCGACCATGTTTGCCTGTCCGTTGGTAATAGCGTAGCGACCCATCATGGTGTTTCCGATCTGTAAGGAAAGCAAGGAGTCATAGCGAACGATCTGGATTCTCTTTGCATCGCCAAACCAATAAACGGTAGCATCCAGAGCCTCGGAAACAGCACGCAGAGGAAGCATCAGTCGATCGTCTATGATGAGAGGTCCGGCACCTTCGTCAAAGGTCAGGCTCTCACCGATTACAACAGTATCTTGGGCAGCTGCTGAAATAGGGAAACAAAGCATTCCCACCAAGAGACAGCAGATTAAAATTCCTGTAATTTTTTTCATAATTCCTCCTAACCGCAAAGGCAATCTTTGCTTGTTAAAATAGTTTAAGGACTCTTTCTGTTACCATTATACAATATCTTTTACAGAAAAGCAACTGCAAACTTTCCGAATCGGCAAAAAGTGTTGGACAGAGTTATTGATTTTTCTCTGAAAAGCAAGAGAAATTATGGTAGTTAGACAAATTTTAGTAGAGCAGAAGAGAAATGGTGATTGGGACTTGCAAAAAAGTTTAATCTGTGATACAATGCAGAAAAATCATCTTTAAGGAGTGATGAAGATGAGTCAGACCATTACATATCAAAGAGAGATTCCCGTCAAATATCAGGTTGATATTTTGGTGGCAGGCGGAGGCCCTGCCGGCGTGGCGGCGGCAGTTTCGGCTGCACGGCAGGGAAAAAAGGTTATGCTGGTTGAACTTTCGGGAAC
>JAZRQC010000034.1:0-51653 GCA_045649565.1 Ructibacterium sp. | reverse complement strand
TTATCGTAGGGAACATCTACCTCACAGAGGAGCACGTTCATGTGACCGGGCATTCTGCCGGCTACCGGGTGGATCGCAAACTTTACTTCCACGCCCTTAGTTTCCAACTTATCGGAGAGCGCCTTAACGGTGCTCTGTGCCTGAGCCAGAGCCATACCATAACCGGGAACAATCATAACCTTCTTAGCAGTTCCTAAAATGTCGGTCAGGGATTCATCCTCGCCGGCCTCTTCGGCGTTATCCGCCTTGGCCGGCTCCCCGTCCAGAGCAGAAATCAGTTCCGCCACTGTCTCCTTGGCATCACCCAACATCATGATGGTGTTCTCACTCTCGTAGAGAGGATTGGGAACACCTGCATAACCGGGATTCAGGTCAAAGTTACAGATAATAACACTCTTGGCATCTGCCGCGTTCAGTACCGGCATACCATAGATGGGAGTTCCCTCTGCGGTGTTTGCCGCCGGGTTTACAACGTCATTTGCACCGATGATGATTGCCGCATCACATTCTCCAAACTCGCCGTTAATGGCATCCATTTCATAGAGTTTGTCATAAGGAACATCTACCTCACAGAGGAGCACATTCATGTGGCCGGGCATTCTGCCGGCTACCGGGTGGATCGCAAACTTTACTTCCACGCCCTTAGCTTCCAGCTTATCGGAGAGCGCCTTAACGGTGCTTTGTGCCTGAGCCAGAGCCATACCATAACCGGGAACAATCATAACCTTCTTGGCGTTACACAAAACATCGCCAACAGAAGGTTTTTCTTCCTTCTTGGGTTCCTCAACCACTTCTTCCTTCTTCTCTTCCGCCTTCGCCTTAGAGGTAGCAGGCTTTGCTGTACTTCCCAACAGAATACTGATCAGGCTACGATTCATCGCCTTACACATAATCTGGGTCAGAAGAAGACCGGATGCACCAACCACGCCACCGATAGCAACCAAAAGCGGATCTCCCACTGCAATACCGGCAATACCACCTGCCACACCACTTAAGGAGTTCAGCAAGGAGATGGTAATGGGCATATCCGCACCGCCGACACGAATGGCAAATGCCACGCCAAAGAATGCGGAAAGAATGGTAATAATCCAGATATTCTCGGGAATAAATACAATTGCAGCCAGCGTGAGAATCAAGGTAATTCCTACAATCAGGGAATGTGCCTTCCAGACAACCGGCTTCTGGGGGAGAAGCTTGTGAAGTTTTCCTGCCGCAACCAAACTACCGGTAAAGGTAACCCAGCCCACCAGAAGTGCCACCGCACCAACATAGACAGCAAAGGGGTCACCCTCTGCCTGAGCAATGGTTAGGATTGCCACCAGCGCACTTGCCAGACCGCCCAGACCGTTCAGCAAAGCCACCGCCTGAGGCATTTGAATCATCTTAACCTTAACGGCACCGATGATGCCAAATATAGTACCAATCGCCAAGCCCAGCCATACCTGCCAAGCGGCTAAAATATCGTTGTTATACAGAACAACAGCAATGGCAATCACGGTACAGATTGCAGACAAGGTATTGCCGGCATAAGCGGTCTTAACCTTACTCATCATACTGATGCCAACCAGAACACCCAGAACAAGGACAGCACTGATGATATAATAAACAGAATTTGCAATCAACATTTACTTGCCCTCCTTCTTGAACATTTTGAGCATTCTGCCGGTAACTGCAAAACCACCGGCTACATTTACCATTGCAAATACAATAGCGAGAATGCCAATGATAACGCTCAGCGCCGGAGCAGAATCCTTGACCGCAACAGCTGTTACGGTCAAAGCGCCCAGAACGGTGATACCGGAGAGTGCATTCATACCGGACATAAGGGGTGTGTGGAGAAGGGTAGGCACCTTATTGATAATCAGGTAGCCAACAATGGCCGCCACAACAAAAATAGCAATTAAAACAATACCCACTTTTTTTCTACCTCCAACTTATGCGTTCATAGCTTCCAATGCGCCCTTATGAACAATCTTGCCGTCAATGGTGGTCAGAGCACCGCTTACAATTTCATCGTTCATATCCAAAGCAACAACGCCATCCTTGGAGATATATTTTACCAAGTTGTAGATATTGTGAGAGAACATCCAGGTAGAGCTGGTGGGCAGCATACCGGGAATATTCTTGATGCCCTCGATGACAACCTGATGCTTCACTGCAGTTTCACCGGGCTCGGTGATCGCACAGTTACCACCCTGGTCAATAGAGATATCTACGATAACAGAACCGGGTTTCATGGTCTTTACCAGTTCTTCGGTCAGGATAACCGGAGCCAGTTTGGAGGGAACCAGTGCAGAACAGAAGATGATATCCATATCCTTAATGGTATCAGCCAGTGCTGCTCTTTCCTTCACCAACCATTCCTCAGAAAGTGCCTTTGCATAACCGCCTTCACCAACTGCAACCTCTGCAGGAACGGTGGTGTCAACGATCTTTGCACCCAAACTCTGTGCCTGCTCTGCTGCTGCAGGACGGATGTCTGCCGCATAGGTAATTGCACCCAGGCTCTTTGCGGTTGCCAGCGCTCTCAGACCTGCAACACCGGTACCGATAACCATAACATTACAGGGTTTTACCTGACCTTCTGCACAGAAGATGGGAGGAATGAACTTAGTCAGTTCATTTGCCGCCATGAGAATTCCCTTATAACCTGCACAGGTACTCATGGAAGACAGTGCGTCCATGTTCTGCGCTCTGGAAATACGGGGAACACCGTCCAGAGTCAAGCTGATAACGCCCTTTGCCGCCATATTCTTTACCATCTCATGGTTCACGGGAGATGCAGGGTGAATAAAGGTAATCAGGTATTGACCCTCGTGCATCATGTCTACCTCGTGCTTACCCTTTGCCTCGTTGAACTGAGGCTCCTTAACCTTTAAGATAACATCTGCCTTTGCGTAGAGTTCCTCGCAATCTGCAATCATGGTTGCGCCTGCTGCAGCATAGTCGCTGTCCGCAAACAGAGCACCCTCACCTGCAGAATTCTCTACCAACACCTCAAAACCGTCTGCCTTCAGCTTCGCTACAGTTTCAGGGATCGCAGAAACACGACCCTCACCATGCATAATTTCCTTTGGAATACCGATAATCATAATAACAAATCCTCTCTTTTTATATGTATTTAAAATTTAATTATTTTCAGGTAACAAACAAACTTCCTGCTTATTCACCGAAAGCACAACGGTGGTTCTGGTCAGGGAAACACCATCGATTGCCTTGATGTAGTTCAGGATTTCTTCCAGTTTGCTGGTGGAAGATGTCACAACCTTGAGAAGAAAATCAAAATCACCTGCAATGTAATAACATTCCGAAACCGAAACATTCTCTTGCACTCGTTCAATAAACTTCTCGTAATACTTGGGTGCATCCAACTTGACATTGATGAACGCCATCAAATCTCTGCCGATAATTTTCTGGTTGATGATGGTGGTATACTGCTCAATCAGTCCGCAGTTTTCCATCTTCTTAATCCGTTCAATGACAGCAGATGTCGACAAATTAATTTTATTCCCAATATTGGTTGCATTCTCTCTGGAATTCTCCTTCAAGCATGATAAAATCTGATAATCAATTGCATCCATTTCTTACACCTCCACAATTCAAAATTATATTCGCTCTACCATAAAAAGTAAAGACTTTTTATAAATTTCCCAAAATATTTCTTTATGTTTTGCAATTTATAGAAAAAATTTCTTTTCCTTTTTCTATTTTGTCGCAAAAACAAAATATTTGCTTGATAATTTTCTAACAATCTTCATTTTCTCAATAAAATCTTTGTTTTTGAGAACAAAAAATGAGTAAAACATAAAATTTTACTCATTTTTTATCTTTATTTATTCTTGAAATAATTCCCGAAACAGATTCATTTCTTCTTCGGTTGGTGTTTGGTAAATCTGACACTTCCGATTCAACGACCGATACTTGTGTTCGCCCATATTATGGTAGGGAAGTAATTCTACCTGAGTAACACCAATTTCCTTCAGGTAGCTTGCCATTTGTTCCATTTCTGTCGCATTGTCGTTGAATCCACCGATTACGGGGATGCGAACCAAAATTCTATCAGGGATAGATTCGGCAAGGCGTTTCAGGTTTTCTAGAATCCGTTGGTTGGTAACACCGGTCCCCTCCAGATGCAGTTCCGGCGTAAAGCATTTCATATCGTACAGAAACAAATCGGTATTATCCATGATTTCCTCAAAATAATTCCAGGGAAGATGCCCTGCGGTATCTACTGCAGTAGAGATTCCCTCTTCCTTGCAGGCTTTAAGCAGTTCGGAGAGAAAATCAATCTGGAGCATACACTCTCCGCCGGAAAAGGTGACTCCGCCCCCGGAGGCCTCATAAAAGGCTTTGTCCTTGACAATCTCTGCCATGATTTCTTCTACCGTCATCGCTTTGCCACAGATTTCCTTGGCATCTACGGGGCAGAAAAAGTCGGTATCCTCCACGGTCAGGCCTTGGCATTTTCCGCACCCAATACATTTGTTTTGGTAAAACAAAATCTGCTTTTCTTTTTCTTGGCTTTCCGGATTGTGACACCATTTACAGTTCAGGTTGCAACCCTTGAAAAAGACGGTGGTACGAATCCCCGGACCATCCACAAAGGAGTTTCGCTGAATATCAAATATGGTTCCTTCCATTATCCCACCTGCTTTGTTCTTACAATAATCTCATCCTGAATGGATTCGGTCAGGTTCACAAAGTAATCGGAGAATCCGCTAACCCGAACCCGAAGACTCCGGTACTTATCCGGAGTGATTTTTGCTTTTTTCAAATCCTCCCGGGAAACATAGCTCAGCTGGAAGTGAAGTCCACCAAGACGAAAGTAGGTTTCAAGCACCTTAACCAGCTTCTCAAAATTCTCGTCATTCATCACCATCTGCTCATCTACCAAAATGTTGGTGACAGTATCTCCGCCCAATATCGGGTGATTTCCATTTAACTTTGCCACCGAGCCAAGGAGCGCGGTAAGACCCTCTCTGTCCTTACCCTCGCTTTGCCCGATACCAAAGGAATTCAACTCGCCATCTCCTCTTCCATCGGGGGTTGCCTTGGTTTCCGCACCAAAGAATTTGTTGTGGGGCTGATAACCAATCAGGTTCCCCAAAAGGTAGTTGTAGCCAAGGTCTGATTTTTTATCTTTCAGGTATGCCGCAGAGCTCATCGCATAACGCGCCGCACATTCGTCGGAAACTTCCTGGCTGTTGCCAAAGAACTGCCCCTGCTTGAGAATCATCTCCCGGAGTTCCTCGTACCCCTGCCAGTTGGCTTTCAGGGCAGCTACCAGTTCCGCCATACTCACCTTTTTCTCATCGTAAACAAACTGCTTGACCATGGCTATGGAGTCCACCAAGGTGGTGATGCCGATGACAGAAATATCTGCTACCACATTCTTGGCACCGCCCTGGGTGATGCTCTTGGCCCGGTCAATGGAGCCTTCAAAAAACATAGTGCTCACCAGATTCACATCCCGGCTCCGTACCTCCTGGAACTTGTTGTAGTAGTACAGAATTTTATCCATCGTGCCGAAGAGCTCTTCCTCGAAAATGTCATAAAAATCTTCAAAGGTTCCGGCTTTCACAATATCCGATTCCCGCTCATACATGGTGCGCTCCACCGCCTTAACAATGTTGGCGGCACAGCCTGCCATAAAGATTCCACCGGGAAGCTGAGGTTCGTTACAACCTACCATGGTATATTTGCAGGCAACCTCATAGGGGAATCCGGCAATTTCAGTCAGGGCTTTGATTCTGGGTTCATCGCTGACAAAGGCAATCCGCTTATTGGGATCCTTTCTCTCCCAATCCATCATATACCGGAACACCTCGGAAGGGGTCTTTTTGGTCCACCGGAGGGAAACCTGAGGCGCCCAGGTAGGAAGTTCCATCATACTCTCCACAATAAGCCGGGAAAGTTCGTTAAAGCCGTCCTCCCCGTTTTCCAGATATCCACCAATACAGAAGTGGGACTCTCCGCCACGGGTGAAGTTGGGACTTTCGATGGAGGTTTTCTCCTGAAGAAGCAAGAACAGTTCCTGAAGATACCCCTTGGCATCCTCCATAGTCAGGGTTCCCTGTTCCATATCCTTTTGGTAAAGGGGATATAAGTATCTGTCAATACAACCGATGCTGTCCGGCACAAAGGAGAAGGTGATATAGATATCCAGTACACCCTCATAGAAGGTGGATGCCGGGTATTTGGGAACCCGGCGAAGTGCTGCCGCCAGTTTTTCCATTCTTGCCTTTCCCTCATCATCGGGCATTTTTTCTGCCATGGTATCTGCCGCCTTAGCACACTTTTCCGCCCATTCCTCAATGGCATCACAAATCACCATCAGGGCATCCAAAAATTCCAGTTTCTCCGGGTCGGTATGGTTCTTTTTCGATGCCGCAATTTCTTCCCGAAATCCCTCGATACCGATTTTGATTACCTTTTCAAAATCAGCAACGCTGTGCTGCCATTCAAAGGTGCAAAGACCCCCCACCGGCTTGTTATAAAAATTCTGGCAGACCTGTAGCCAGTTTTTGTGACCGCATCGGTTGAAGATATCCCCAAGGACATCTCCGGAGAATCGGAAGTACCCCGTCAAAGCCTGATTCTCGTCCAGCATAGGGGTCTGGCTCAGGATGAAATCCTTGGAACGCTTGGCGTTCAACAAAAGCGGACTTAAAAACAAATCGGTTCGGTCATACTCAGGTACCTCCGGCACAAAATACCGTTCTCCTTTTAAGGTTTGATTCAATAAATTCTCGATTCGTTTCAACATGATATCAATCTCCTTTGGTCAAGTGATTCTGCCATCATTATACGCCGATTACCGAAAATGTAAATACAAATCATAGTGTTTTTATAATTTATGAGGATTTTTCTTTGACAATTTATGATTTTTATGCTACAATCTTTATAATCAGGAGGTGTTATGATGCGGTTATTTGAAAATGAAATGATTCGGATTTCCAATATCCACTCTGTGATTCTTTCGGATTCTGAAAAATTGTTTTCAAAAGGTTCCATCCGGCACTTTTCTCAAATACAGTTTCACGAACTGATTCTTCAGCTGTCCGGAGAGTCCATTGCTCATTTTGACGGCAAGGTGATTCACGACACCCCCGGTTCTATCCGTTACCTTCCCCAAGGGGGTGGTGACGGCGAATACTGGGTGGAGAACATTTCTCCCTCCCTTTGCGTTGATATCTTTTTTGAAACAGAGGATCCTATGCCAACCGAGGCGGTTGCTTTCAAGAATATGGACAGCTTAAAGCCTTTGTTTGAGAAAATCTATCAGGTATGGAATGCCAGACACCCCGGCTACTACACAGCCTGTATGAGTATTCTTTATGAAATCATCCAAAAAATCCAACGATATAACCATCGGCAGTATGCCGGCAATGTCGCAGAAAAAATTCGTCCGGCTTTGGAATATATGATGGAGCATTTCAGTCAACCCGGTTTTGATTTTCAGGAAATGGGGAAAGCCTCGGGACTTTCCTATGACTATTTCAAGGAGCTCTTTGTAAAAGAATACGGAATGCCACCGGTGCGCTACCTCACCCATCTTCGCCTGAACAAGGCCAAGGAGCTTCTCCTGACCGGTCGATACTCGGTCACCGAGGTTGCCGGACTCTGCGGATATGACAACGTCTATTATTTTTCCAATGTATTCAAAAAGCATATGGGGATTTCACCCAAACAATATGGGGAATAAAAAAGGTTGCCTTACGGCAACCTTTTTTATTTAAACTGATAAACCCCATCCCCAAGGCGGGTAATCTTCAGGTTATAGAAGCCCGCAATGGCACGGATCAGGTAGTCGGTATCCTTGGCGCCGGCAGTTTCGTATGCCGAATGCATGGAAAGTTGGGCAAGGCCCACATCCGCTGTGTTGATGGATACTTTCTCTCCGGACAGATTCCCCAGGGTAGAACCACCGGGAATGTCACTTCGATTCACATACTTCTGGAGAGGAATCTCCTCTTTTTCACAGAGGTACCGCACCAATCCCTCGGATACTCCATCGGTGGTGTATTTCTGGTTGGCATTATACTTCAGGAGCAAGCCCCCATTCAATTTGGGGCGATGAGTAGGATCTGCCTTTTCGGGGTAGTTGGGATGCAGGGCGTGACCATTGTCCGCCGAGAGCATAAACCCTCCTGCCACCGCTTTTCGATATTCCCGCTCACTCATTCCCCAAGCCTCGCAGATGCCATGGAGGGTATCATACAAGAAAGTAGATTTTGCTCCCTGTTTCGTGCCGGAGCCTACCTCCTCGTTATCGAAAACACAATAGACCGGGAGAGAACCCTCACTGTCCCCCTGCAGAAATCCTTGGAGCGTTCCAAATACACATTGCAAATCGTCCAATCTTGGTGCAGAGATAAACTCTTCCTGATTTCCCCAAGTAGTTCCGGGGGTTCTGCAGTAGAGGAACAGGTCACTGCCCAGAATCTTGTCTTCCGCCACGCCGGCAGTTTCTGCAATCAGTTTCCAGAACCCCCCTTTGGCAGATTCGTCCCCAAACAGGGGCAGTAAATCCTTTTGGGGGTTGAGTGTCAATCCCTCGTTGGAGGACCGCTCCATATGGATGGCAAGACTGGGAATCAATAGTAAATCCCGCTCCACATCCACAAGATAAGTTTCCATTCCGTTATCGGTTTTTACCACAATCCGTCCTGCTACTGAGAGCGGTCTGTCCATCCAGCTGTGGTAAATCATTCCGCCATACTTCTCGGTGTTTAATTTTACGGAATATCCGTCCGTCATTTCCGGGTCCGGCTTTACCTTGAACGCCGGGGACTCTCCGTGGCTTGCAGTAATCATAAACCGATCGACCCGCTCCGGTATCCGGAACGCAATCAAAGAAGATCCGTTCCGGGTGACAAAATATTTCCCGCCGGCTTGGAGATTCCACTCCTCTCCCTCCTGAAGTTTGGTATATCCCTCTTTTTGGAGATGGCCTGACACCGACCCCACCGTGTGATAGGCGGTGGGGCATTCCTTGATAAATTCAAATAATTCCTGATTGATTTTTTGCATCGTTCTTCCTCCCAGCTTACAGCTTATGGAATATAGGTTTCCTTTTTTCAAAGGTGCAAACATAGTCAAAGGCTTCCTTTGCCATTGCCATAGCCTCTTTGGCGTACTGTCCAACCCGGGTTCTCTCGTGGGCATCGGAACCGATGGTGATAATCTCTCCTCCCAGTTCCCGGAACCGCTTCAGGTAATCCAGAGAGGGGAGAAAATCTCCCGCACGATCCACACCGCTGGTGTTGATTTCCATACCCTTGCCCTTTGCCACCAGAATCTTCATAATCTCATCGGACAAATCCGCATAGTCCCGGTAGGGCACCGTCTTATGCAGAGGATTGTAGGTGGATTTACAGACATAGGTAAGATGTCCCAAAACATCGAAGTTATCGTGAATCTTGATACACTCTAAAATATTAGTCAGGTAGATGGTCACCGCCTGATCCAGATTGATTCCCTCCCAAAATTCCGGGTAGTAGGGGTCACGGTCCCCGGCATAGTGACTGGAACCAATCACAAAATCATAGTCCCGGGCAGAGAGAATCTCCTCTCCCACCTCTTTGTTCCAATGGGTCATACCAAACTCAATGCCACGTCGCACCTTAACGGAATCAGAATCCACAGTGTCATAGGCCTCGGCATACTCCTCCGGGGTAAATATATCGTGTTTTCCATGGAGGTCTGCATTGTGGTCGCAATGGTCGGTAAAGCAGATTTCTTTCAAACCCAGTTTTTCTGCCGCCCGAATCATCTCGATGGGTTCTTCGGTGGAATCAAAAGAAATCTTGGTATGCATATGATAATCAAACATTTACTCTTCTCCCTTTATGTCATAGCGATAAATGGCGGTTCCGATGGAAACCATCGTCAAAAGGTCTCCCAGTGCTGAGCCATAGGCGTGGTTTGCTAAATTAAATATCAACCAGAAGGGCGAACCCAGGAAGGACACCCGGCGGATGGTTTTTCTTTGGTAATCCAGAAGGCAATGGTGTGAAGCATTACTCCAACCAAGGCACCCAGACTGAAGATATCCTCGTAGAGCCAGATGCCCGCTCCTATCATCAAAAGGTTGATCAAAAGGAACATCTCTTTGGTATATTTTTTGAAAATCCCTTTCTCTTTATTCTGCGCCATCACCGAAGATACTGTCCCCAGAATATCAAGCACCGCACCCTCAAAAGCACCCAGCATTAGATACTGAATGATATAGAGCACCCGAGATACCGCATTGCAAAAAATAATACTTTTTTCGTTTCTTCATTTGGTAACTCAGCAAAAACAGAGCCACCGCAAAAACTCCAACAATCTGTGCCACAACTATCATTTTATTTCTCCTTTTCCATATTTACCTTGTAGACATCCGCCACCTCGGTGATGGTGATAAAGGCGCCCGGGTCAATTTCGTGAACCAGTTCCCGCATCTTATAAATCTGAAATCGGTCCAGAATAAAGTAAATCACCGTTTTTTCTGCCTTGGAGTAACCCCCTTGTGCCTTCATTCGGGTCGCACCACTTTCAAAGGTTTCCACCAGCATCTTGCAGATTTCATCCGGCTTATCCGTAACAATCATGGCCGCCTTAGAGCGGTCAATACCCTCTACAATGAAGTCGATGGTTTTCAGACCCGCTCCATAGGTCACAATAGAATAGAGGGGTAAAATCCAACTCTCCATCACAAAGCCGCAGATGACATAGAGAATCACATTATAAATCATAACAAAGGTGCCAACAGTAACGCCCAATTTTTTCGCAAAAATTACCGACATAACCTCCACGCCGTCAATGGCACCGCCGTAGCGAATGGTAATACCGCTACCTACCCCGGAAATCAATCCGCCAAAGAGCGCACAAAGGAGCAAATCTGTCCCCGCGAGAGGCGAGGCAAGGGAAACATCCAAGGGTAGAACATCGGTAATCAGCCATGCGCCCAAGGAATAAATCGCAATGGTATACAAAGAATAAATGGTAAATTCCATCCCCTGTTTCCGGTAGCCGAAAATAAAGAGGGGAATGTTGATCAGCAACAAAAACACCGATAAGGACAACCACTCCGGAGTAACCTGAGAAAGCAACATAGAGGTACCGGAAATGCCACTGTCGTAAAGTTTTACCGGAGATAAAAACACCGTTACACCAAAGGCGTTTATAAAACCCGCCGCAGTCAACATCAGGAAATTCTGCCATTTGAGTTCTTTCATTCTATTTACTCCTTTCCCTAACCAATCCGCATCCGCTTGATTGCTCTCGGCTTGATAATACTCAGGGTAATCAAGTGGGCAAGACTTACCAACGCCCAGGAAATGGGCCAACAATAATAGAGAAAATCAATTCCGCCGTGCAACATAGCCACCACGGTTGTCGCCCAGAAAACACGGAAGCCGCAGGTTCCCACAAAGGAAGAAATCGCCGCCGTGATGGAGCTTCCCAATCCACGAAGTGCACCTGTCAGCACCTCCATAACACCACACAGGAAATAGGTCAAGCCGATCACCATATTCCGCTGCATACCGTAGTTCACCGCCTCTATGGAATCGGTAATATAGAATCCCAAAAGACTCTCGGAGAATAAAATCACCATCAGGCCTAATCCCAAGCCTACTGCAACCACACAAAGGAAATTAACCCAAATGGTTTTGTTGATTCGGTCTTCCTTTTTGGCGCCATAATTCTGACTGACGCCGGTGAGGGTAGATTGATAAAAGGCGTTCATGGCCACATAAATAAATCCCTCAATATTGGATGCCGCCGCATTGCCGGCAATGGCCGCCTCTCCGAAAGAGTTCACTGTGGATTGGAGCACCGTATTGGAAAGACTGAAGAAAGAGGACTGCACTCCGGCAGGCACGCCAATCTTAAGAATTTCCACTAATTCCTTTTTGTATAGCTTTAGTTTATTCAAACGAAGATGAACCACACCTTCTTTTTTGGTCATAATCAAAATAACTGCAATAACCGAGATATAGTTAGCCACAGAGGTAGCAATGGCAACACCTGCCACTCCCATATCAAAGAAAATTACCAAAATCAGGTTGAGTGCCACATTGACCAAGCCCGATGCCGAAAGAATATAAAGGGGCCGCTTGGTATCCCCGACCGCACGGAGAATTGCGGCGCCAAAGTTGTAGGTCAATGATGCGGGCACGCCCAAAAAGAGAATTTTCATATACAGGGTTGCGCCGTCCAGAACTGCACCTTGGGGTGTACCCATAAGCACCAGTAATGGTCTGCTGAAGAAGAATCCAATCATCCCGGCCGCAATGCCCACCAGAACACCCAATAGCATAGCTGTATGTACCGTTCTCCGCATGCCTTGTTTATCATCAGCACCAAACTTTCGTGCCATAACAACGCTGGCACCCAAAGAAATACCGATAAACACATTAACCAAAAGATTGGTCAGGGAGCTTGTGGCTCCCACCGCTGCCATGGCATTGGAGCCGGCAAATCGACTGACTACTACCAAATCTGCCGCATTATAAAAAAGCTGCAACAGGCTCGCAAATACCAGCGGAATGGCAAAGCGTATGGTGTTTTTAAAAATGGACCCTTTTGACATATCCAGTTGAAACTGTTTTGCTGCCATTTTGTTCACTTCCCATTATCGTATTATATATTCTGAGCTCCTAACAACACTTCCAGATTATCCTCGGAATACTCTACCTCGGCAGAATACATCCGCACCAAATCAATCCATGTTTCAAAATCTATGATTCCCTTTTCTTTTTTATCCTTTTCCCATAGGATACCCAATAACTGACAACTCATCAGGGCAAACCGAACTCTTCCCTGATAGTTTCCGTCCCAAACAGCATCGGACAGGTGACGGAAGATAAAATAAACCGCCAACTGCTCCATGGGGATTTGAGCCGCTCTTTCCTGAAAGATACTGCCATCAAAGGAATATCCTTTCAGGTTCATTAAAATTTCTGTCCAACTTTCATCCAACCGTTCCAAAGACAGATATTTCTCTCGCAGTTCCTCCACCGAAACGCTAAGGGAAATCTCCATTATCTCCGCCAACTGTTGGAACCGCTCATAAATGCCAATCTGCCGATCCTGAAGAATCCCGATGATTCTCTCCCGAACTCCGAAGAACACCTGTTCTTCCTCTGTGAGATTTTCTTGCGGTACTAAAATAGAAAAAGGTTCTTCCTCAGTCAGAATCAGCCTTGCCGCTTCTTCGCAACAAAGTCCCAGACCTGTCTCGCAAAAGTCCCCGTAAAAATTTCGGAATCTCGGATGAAGGGTGCAGATATCACACAACATCTCTTCTCCTGCCTCGGTTATAATATGGCAAAGGCCCTGTTCGTTCAGAAAGGGGCATCGTTCTCCCGCACCTAAGATAAAATGGGGCGGATCTCCCTCGATATTTTTCAAAATCCGCTCCCCCAACGGGGTGTCCATGGCTTGATATCTTTCCATGGATTGTGCGTCAATCTCAATTTCCCAGCCAATACAACAACTATGCTTGCACCGGTCTGCAATACACCTGAATTTATCATAATAATTCGGGGTTATCTCTTGCATCTTCTAGCTCTCCTTTGAAAACAACCTCAAAGTCCCAAATACTTTCTTAATTTCTCAGCATCTCCGTCAAAGAGGTATCCGCCAATGCCTACCGCTTCTGCCCCTTGCAGATTTTCTCTCCTGTCATCAATAAAGATACACGCTTCCGCCTTTAAATCGTAGGTGTCCAGCAAATATTCAAAAATATCCCCATTGGGTTTCACCATACCGATTACCCCTGAAAAAACAAGACCGTCAAACTGACCCAGCAAATCCTTCAGCCATGGAACCTCCTGATAGGTTTCTGCAAAACCGATACTGATGTTAGATAAGAGATACAGTTTTTTGCCCTGCCCTTTTAATTCTGCAACCAGTTCGCTCATGCCCGAAACGGGGGTCAGGGTTTTCACCCAACTGTCATAGACCAAACAGCCAAGTTCCCTATGTTCTTCCGGCAATCTCCGTCGGATTTCTGCCCGAACCTCTTGGTCGGTGATGGTACCATCGTCCAACTTATCCCAATAGAGCCGATCAAAGACCACATCGCTGATGGTTTTGCGCAAGATAGGGTCTTTCACAAAAGGCTCGGTCAGCATTTCTTCATAGAAGTTTGCCAACACGTTTCCAAAATCAAAAATATAATTCTGTATCATAGTCCGTTCGATACCCCTTATTTCTCGAAAAATTGACAAAA
Organism: Ructibacterium sp.; assembly: GCA_045649565.1. Taxonomy (GTDB): domain Bacteria; phylum Bacillota; class Clostridia; order Monoglobales; family Monoglobaceae; genus Ructibacterium. The sequence continues at coordinate 37,429 of JAZRQC010000034.1, read as the reverse complement.
GACAATATTCAACCAAAGGAATATTGTCTTTTCATCATCTCCTATATCTTAAATATACCAAATGCATCCAGAATGGATGACACCAAAATCAAAACGATACAAATAGGTGCAAGGTATTTGATTACAAAGTTAAACAGACCCTTTCGTTTGAACTTTCCGGAAAGTTCAACCTCATCTGCAATGGCTTTTGGCTTGATAACATAACCTACAAAAATACAGGTAAAGAATGCAACAATCGGCATGAGAACACTATTACTGATAAAATCAAAGAAGTCTAAGAACTGAAGACCGATGATTTTTACCTCTGACCAAATGCTGTAACCAAACAGGGAAAGCAATCCCAAAACCACCGAGAATCCAAAGACAATCAAGCAGGATAACTTTCTGCCAATCTTACATTTATCGCAAAGAATGGATACCACCGTTTCCATCAAAGAAATGGACGAAGTCAGTGCCGCAAAGAGCACAAGCAGGAAGAAGGCAATTCCGATGAAGGTTCCGCCTGCCATGGACTCAAACACCTTAGGCAGAGTAACGAACATCAGGCTTGGTCCTTTTCCCAACGCCTCAGGTGTTCCGCCTGAGAACACAAATACTGCAGGAATAATCATCAGGCCTGCCAGAAAAGCAATTCCCGTGTCAAAAAGCTCAATCTGGGTCACAGAGGATTCCAGACTAACCTCTTTCTTCATATAGGACCCATAAGTAATCATAATTCCCATGGCAAGGGACATGGAGTAGAACAACTGACCCATCGCCGCAAGGACAGTGGTTGCGGAAAACTTACTGAAATCAGGCATCAGGTAATACTTCACACCCTCCATAGCGCCCGGCATACATACCGAGTAGATGGCAATAAACAAGGACAAAACTACCAATACCGGCATCATAATTTTGCTGACCTTTTCTACGCCCTTTTCCACACCGCAAAGAACAACCACTGCTGTAATCCCAAGGAAAATCAAAAACCACAAAACCGGCTCTCCCGTTTGGGAGATAAATCCGCCAAAATATGCATCCTGTGCCGCATCCGCCGCACCACCGCTTATGAAAGCATACAGATACTTGGTAACCCATCCGCCAATCACCGAATAGTAGGGAAGAATGATAACAGGAATCACCGCCGCCAAATATCCCACAAAGGCATACTTTTTGTTCAAGGACTTAAAGGCACCAATGGCACTAAGTCCTGTTTTTCTACCGATGGCAACTTCGGCAACCATCAGGGCAAAGCCAAAGGATACTGCAAGCAGAATATACACCAGCAAAAAGATGCCTCCGCCATACTTTGCCGCAAGATAGGGAAATCTCCAGATATTGCCAAGTCCTACTGCAGAACCGGCCGCCGCAAGGACAAATCCTATCTTGCCGGTAAAACTACTTCTTTTCTCGTTGTTCATAAACATCCTCCTGTCGTGATATGTTCTATCTTTTGTTTCAATGGTAGAATTCGTGCACAATTGGTGCTCATTCTACCAGAAGTAAAAATGCCTGCTCGCAAGGGCATTTTTATGACGCCGTCAATTGACACAGCGCTCGAAAGAGCGCAAAAGAGCGTAGCTCTTAAGAATTTAATGAAATAAATTTCTGTCCGTGTCAATTATAGCACGGTAAAAGAAAAATGACAACTTTTGTAACCAAGTTGTCATTTGATTTTTATTCTAATGTTTTCCAATGTGTCAGGGAAGCAACCCAAAGACACTTCATCCGAATTTCCTATGCTAATCCTTGGCAGGAATGACCTCAACCCAGTATCCGTCAGGATCCACAATAAAGTAGATGCCCATGTCTGCATTTTCGAAGCAAACGCATCCCATTTCCTTATGCTTCTTAAGAGCACCTTCGAAATCGTCGGTGCGGAAAGCAAGGTGGAATTCATTGTCTCCCAGATTGTAACTGTCTTTTTCCCAATCCCGAAGCCAAGTCAGTTCCAGAGCGTGAACAGACTCACCATCACCCATAAAAACAATGATAAAACTACCATCGGGTGCTTCAATCCGGCGGGTCTCTTTTAGACCCAGACTCTCTTCATAAAAGGCAATGGACTTCTCCAAATCCTTTACATTAAAATTGTTGTGTGCAAATGTAAATTTCATAATCAATCTCCCTCTCTCATTTCAAATTCTCTATTCATTTTTTGCAAAATAATCGTCAAAAATACTGCATCTTCCGGGGAATGGCGCACACTTCACCAAGGACGGAAGGTGAGAAACCTCTGTTTCCTCTCCTCGAATGGTGATTAAGGTTCCACCCAGTTGCCCGGGTGTGTGATAATCGTACTGACCGGTCTTTAAACCAAAGACCCACCTGATTCCCTCATAGGTAATACAGGTATTGATCGAGTGGAAGTGCCCTACAAAGACACCTTCCACCTGACATTCCTTGGCAAGTTCTAAAAATCCCGGCACCGACGCCGTCCATGCAGCTTTATAATTCTCTTGTCGGGACCCGAAATCTCCGTCCTTAGCCGGAACATCTACGCCGATGACATAACTTTTTCTATCTTCGGTGCGGTAGCCTTTGCTCTCCTCTGCCAATCGGAATTCCTCCACCGGATGATGAAATCCCATAAACGCAGGAATCTTCTTTCCCTGAGCCTCTGTAATTTCCTTGGTATGGAGCCGAACCAGTTCCAACTGATCCTCATAAATTCCCACCTTGTCAGGACATCCGTGGGAATCCATCATATGAAGCACCCGAACCAACACATCGTCCACCGCAACGCCCACCGTGTAGTTTCCGTTGCCCGAAACAGTTCCGCGACAGAACAGACAGTATTCTCCCTGCTCTAAGATTTGGCATTGCCAATCCACACCCTTTTGGGATTCGTTATCATGGTTACCAAAGACAGGCGACCAAGGAATCTTCAGGGAATTCATAAAATCACAGAAGAATTGGAACGTGGTTCCCTTATCATCAAAGGAACCGTAGACCATGTCTCCCGTAATGATAATCATGTCCGGTTTTGCCTGCGCCACCAAGGACTTGACGTGGTTGCAGAAGTTTGCCTCCATGGTTTCAGGAAGCCACCCATTGATTTCATCCGTTCGGAGTCGATCCGGAGTTCGTCGTTGAAGAGAGTCGATGATTTGCATATCCGTCAACTGCAAAAGCCGAATGGTGGTTCCCTCCCGTTCCTTGGGAAGTTTCACTACCACATCACATCCAACAAAGCAGGATTCTTTAGGGGTTCGAATGATCTCCACAATATCGACCTCCTTTTTTATCTCTCATGCTCTTCTCATTCTACCATCCGGATAACAAAATGACAACCTCTGTAACGAAGTTGTCATTTTGGTTTTTAAGAAATCGCAAGGGTTTCCTTCTTTTTCAACAGAATCTGCAGAATCACTGCCACAGCCACCAGAACAAGACCAATAATATCGGTGGTAACACCGGGATAAATCAGAAGCAAACCACCGCAAAGACTGATCAAACGCTGATACCACGGCATCCGATAAATCAAGTAGCCCTCCAAGGAAGCCGAAACCGCAAAGATACCAATCAAGGAAGTGATAACAATGGTGATAACTTCCATAGGACCGCTGATATCAATCATAAGAAGTGCCGGATTCAAGGCAAAGACATAAGGAACGATGAATGCACCGATAGCCAGTTTGGTTGCCGTTACCGCCGTCTTCATGGGGTTAGCCTGAGCAATTGCCGCACCTGCATAAGCCGCCAAGGCAACAGGGGGTGTCAAGTCTGCCACAATACCAAAGTAGAAAACAAAGAAGTGTGCCGCCATGGGAGGAACACCCATACGTGTCAGGATGGGAGCACAGGTTGCCGCCATAATACAGTAGTTCGCTGTGGTGGGAACACCCATACCCAAAACGATACAGCAAATCATGGTCAGGAAGAGTGCCACAATTACCTGATTTTGTGCCAACGCAACCACACCGTTAATCAGGGTAATAGCAAGACCGGTCATACCGATGGTACCTGCAATAACACCTGCCACACCACAGGCCGTTGCCACCGCGATCATACCCTGACCGCCTGCCGCCAAAGCCTCCCAGATACGCTTGGGAGTGATACGGTTCTCTTTGTTAAAGAGGCTTACCACAATAACTGACAAAATGGCGATTGCCGCCGCATTCTGAATGGACTTCTGACTGGTTGCTACCAAGTATACCAGCAAGATTAGCGGAATAAGCAGATATACCTTCTTAAGCAAAGGCAAGAATTTGGGGAGTTCTTCACGGGTAAGACCACGAAGGCCCTCTTTCTTTGCTTCCAAATGAACGGTAATAAACACGCCTGCAAAGTACAGAACCGCAGGAAGAATTGCACAGATAATGATGGTACTGTAGGGGACACCTACGTATTCTGCCATCAAAAATGCCGCTGCACCCATAATGGGAGGCATAATCTGACCGCCGGTGGATGCCGACGCTTCCGCCGCCGCCGCAAATTCAGGTTTATAACCGGTTCTCTTCATCAAAGGAATGGTAACCGAGCCGGAACCAACGGTGTTTGCAACGGAGGAACCGGAAACCATACCCTCCAAAGCACTTGCCACAACAGCAACCTTAGCAGGACCGCCGGAGAAGCCACCTACCACCGCATTGGAAATCTGGATAAAGAAGTCTGCAATACCCGACCGTTCCAAAAAGGCACCAAAGATAATAAATACCACAATAAACTTGGAACATACATTGATGGGGGTGGAGAGGATACCCTCTTTACCATAGAACAGATAAGGAACCAAATACTTGGTTCTGCCCCACAAGGTAGGATTGGAAAGGCCCCAAATCAAAGCATAAAGGATAAAACATCCTGCTACAATCACAATGGGCAGACCAACGCTTCTTCGACAAGCCTCACCCGTTGCAATGATACCTGCAATACCAATCACAATCTGGTACCACTCAAAACGGCTTCCCTGATTGATGATGGTTTCTGCATTGAATGTAAAGTACAGAAATGCACCTGCACCCATAACCATCAACAGGATATCATACCACGGTATATAATTGACCCGTTGCTTACCTTTTTTGGCAGGATAAACCACATAAGCAAGAAAAACAATAAATGCCACAAATGTGGTAAGGCGAACCTCTTCCAACCAGGTGGTAAACAAGGTTACATAAAGACAAAACAAGGAGAATACCGCCAAAAGACAGGTGACAACTGTTTTTTGCCATCCTTCCCAGATACGGATATTGGATTCTCGGTCAAATTTTTGCATAACCGCATCCAGATCCATAGGTTCCTGAACTTCCGGGGTATTCTTTTTCCGAAACAACATGAACTTTCCTCCTCAGCTGCTGATAAAATAACTGCGGCGAAAGAGCCTTTCGCCGCAGCCGTACTCTTTAATTAGGCTATTGTACCGGTACTTCGATACCCTTTTCCTTGAAGTACTTAGCAGCACCTGCGTGGAAGGGAACGGTCATACCTGCGGTTGCATTCTCTATGCTGAGTTCTGCACCCTTGGCATTTTCCTTGGTGATGGCATCAATGTTATCAAAGATTGCTGCGGTCAAAGCATATACATCATCCTCGGATGCATCTGCGCTGACAATCAAGGTTGCCTTTACGGTAACGGTCTTAACATCCTTATCCTGACCCTTATAGGTACCTGCAGGAATCAAATGCTCGGTGTAGAAAGAATTGGTCTTCATCAACTTTTCAGCAATCTTGCCGTCGATGGGAACCAGATATGCATCAGCAGAGGTGCACAGCTCGGTGATCGCGGGGGTAGGAGGTCCTGCCACGATGAATGCCGCATCAATCTTACCATCCTTCAGTGCATCTGCACTATCTGCGAAGGACTGATACTGAGCCTTGATATCCTTCTCGGTCAGACCTGCCGCTTCCAATACGTCAACTGCGTTGAAGTATACACCGGAACCGGGAGCACCAATGGAAACGGACTTACCCTTCAAATCTTCAACGGACTTGATTGCAGGGTCCATGGTAACCAATTGAACTGCTTCTGCATACAGACCGGCTACGGTACGGAAGGTTTCTACCTTGCCCTCTTCTTCAAATGCACGAACGCCGTCCCATGCATAAGCCATAACGTCAGACTGAACAGTACCCAACTGATAGTTGCCTGCATCAATACCCTGAATGTTTGCCTTAGAACCGTCGGTGGGAACTACAGTTACGTTAATACCTGCATTGTTCATGATGTACTGACCCAGAACACCGCCGTAACCATAATATGTACCGGAAGTACCACCGGTACCCATGGTCATCTTGGTGCTGCCTGCACCGCCGCCGCAAGCCGCCAATGCTACAACCAGCATCAGAGCCAATACCATTGCTAAAATCTTTTTCATTTCAAACTACCTCCTTGTATTTGTAGGAAATTTATTTTTATGCATTCATTATACAACATAATCAGGAAATTGGCAAGAAATATTTTCCCTTTCAAAAGTTAAAATTTTCCTGTCATTCTATGCTCAATGTACTCTGCAGTCTCATGAGATGATTTGATCAGAGCGACTTCATAATCCCGTCGACTTCCCGACCTGTTCCAAACAGCTTTATCTTCTTCGGTGTTGTAGAAAAGCATCCCTTTCTCTTCAACCCGAAACAGCCCGCAATCCGGCTCTAAGGCATAGAGAAGGGCAACCAAATCCCAACTGCTCCGTCCCGGTTCTTTCCCGCGGGCATAAAGTTCATAAATCCTCCGCAGGGGATGTTCCTCAGGTAATCTCTCCCTCAGGGTTCTTCCGGTTACCACCTCGGTTCCGTACTGACTGGCCACCACCGACACAGGACAGAGGCGGAAAAACGTTTCTGCCGCCACCGCATCCATCCCCCAGTTAAAGTCTTTCTCCCGCTCCGGCGTTCCCATGGAAATCACCATTTTGACCTTTTGGCGGAACAACTCCACACCGGAAAGAGGGGAGATTTCATCTCCTGTTGACATCAAAGTATTGGCCAAAGCCGTCAAAAGCCCCACACAAACCACCGTAACACTCCCGTCAGGAGCATCGGCAAGGCATCTGCGATACACCTCCACCTCGGAAGGGTAATTTTTACAAGTTTTCTGCAGGGAACTTGCTATTTCCTTGTTATAGAAGCTCATCTCTTTACTATGTTCCCGATAGCGGACAAGACGTTCCTCGCCGAAACAAAAATCCGAATCCAGAGCGCCAATGGGCACCCCAACACCGTAGAAATTCCCCAACGCCTCACAACAAGGAGCGGCATAGGGGCTCACCGAATCGCTAACGATTCCCAAAAGGTCCGCCTTTCCTCTTTTAGCATACTCATAGAGCATGGCAAGGGCACCGGCGTCATCACAATCGGTGTCCATATCCGTATCAAATATAATCAAAGGCTTTTTCTCATCCATTTTTATCACCTCTGTTTTCATGGTATCATATCACCGTTTCTTCGCATAGGTCGGTTTCTTCCTAAAAACAGACCAAATCCTCCATATCATTCGGCAACGGTGCCTTCACCAGAATTTCCTCACCCGTGACAGGTTGGAAAAACCGCAGTTTTCCGCAATGAAGTCTGGTTGCCTCTTCCCTTTGGGGCGCACCATACAAATCATCCCCATAAATAGGACATCCCAAATAACTCATATGAACCCGAAGTTGATGGGTTCTGCCCGTTAAGGGCATAAGCCGAACCAAAGCAAAATTTTCCTCCTGCTTCACCGTCTCGTATCGGGTCACCGCCTCCCGTCCATCAGGCGAAACACAACGAAGCACAATGCTCTCTTTCTGTCTGCGGATGGGGGCTTCCAACTGTCCCGATAAAGGGTCGGGGGCATTGTTGGTAATGGCAAGGTATTCCTTTTGAATTCTGCCAAGTTTCATATCCTCCACTAAAATCGCACCTGCCAGCGGATTTTTTGCCACCAATACCACCCCTGATGTATCTTTGTCCAATCGGGTAATGGCACGGAAGATAAAATTCTGCCCTTTATAATATTCCATTAGTCCGTTGGCAAGAGTATCCCCGTGATGATTCTGTGACGGATGGGTAGGCATGGATCTTGGCTTGTTAAGGACAATCACATCCTCATCTTCATAAAGGACCAAAAGGGGAATCTCGGCTCCCTCCATGGAAGAAACGCCGTCCCTTATGGTGATGCTCAGAACTTGTCCCTCTTTTACTCTTGCCGTGGCAAAAGCAGGATCCCCATTTAACAGAATCCCGTCCGTTTCCTTCTTCAACTGGGTCAGGATCGCCGCCGAAACCCGTAAATCGTTGCGCAAAATGTCCTTAATGGTTCTTCCTGCCTGCGCAGCATCCGCCTTGATTTCAATAATTCTGTCCATATGCCCCGCCTATTTGTAAAGGTAGAATCCGTTGCCCTTAATTCGTTGGGATTCGGAAAAGACAATGAACGCCGTGCTGTCAATGCCGAGAATTTTTTTCTGGAACGCCTCGGATTCGCTTTCTTTCAGGGCACAGAACAGCATTTTTTTCTCGGTGTCGGTATAGACACCTTTCACGTCAATCAAGGTAACACCTCTGGGTGAGGAAGAAACCAACTCCCGGGCAATTTCCTCGCCGTGGTCGGTAATAACAAAGGCGATTCTGGAAACATTCAGCTTGCTGATTACAAAATCAATGGAAAAACTGGAAACAAAAAGGGTGAGAATACCAAACAGCGTCAGTTCAATATTCCGGAAAATCAGGAACGAAACTGCAATGATAATCCCGTCCACGAACAAGAGCATCTTACCGATGGGAATATGCGGAAATCTGGACTGGATGATTCGTCCGATAATATCGGTGCCGCCGGTAGAGGCTCCTGCCGCAAATGCCATTCCGATTCCTCCCCCATAGAGGGCGCCGCCAAACACCGCAGCGAGAATCATATTGTCGGTGTAGATGGGGAAAGCACTGAACAGTTGGGTAAAACCTGACAAAATGGTGATCCCGATCAGGGTTTTCACAATAAATTCTTTTCCCAATACCTTAAGTCCCAGCAACAGGAAAATAATGTTAATAATAAAATAGGTTATACCGGGAGGAAGGCCCATTGCGTGGTACAAAATGGTGGAAATACCCGACGCTCCGCCGCCAACCACCTTGTTGGGGGTCAAAAATGCACCGATGGCAAAACCGGTGACAAGGGTGCCAAGCAAGGTCACTGCAAAAGATGTTCTCTTCTTCATTGTCTTTTCTCCTTTATTGCTCAAATTCGTTTACATACATCAATCCATTTGGTGAAACCGGAAGATTCCTCCGTTTCCGGAACAGTGAGGTTTTTTACATACTTTCCGCGTTTCCCTAACGGAAACGACTTTCACCAATTTTAAACTATATCACATTTTCTTGGCATTTGCAATCCCATGTGTCTTCTGTTGACAAAATTCAGCACCTTTGGTATATTGATACTGATAAAATGGTGAAAAAGGAGGGGCTGCTATGGAAATTCAGGAGGCTTATCTGCCGTCCCGAGATAACAACGAAAAAAACATTCTCCGTCTTTCTACAAGACACCCAAGATCGGGTAAAAAGAACTTTACAGACCATCGGCATCTGGAGTTCCAGATCAGTTACATCAAAAGCGGAAGTGGCATCTATGAGATTGAGAATTCTACCTACTATGTCCGCCCCGGTGACCTGTTCTTCTTTCGGAGCAATGACCTTCATTGGCTCCCCGAAATTGACCCCTATGAACCTATGACCATTGTGGAACTCTTTTTCGATCCCCGTCTGCTCTGGCCTTCCAACAACGAGTTCTTCAACCCGGGTCTGCTCCAACTTTTTGTGGATAAGAGCGAGAATTTCTGCCATCGTCTGGAGCGGAATCATCCCATGTGGAGTCAGATTCAACCTCTGTTTTTAAATATCGAAAACGAGTTTGTGAATCGGGATGCCGAATACCCCTTACTGATAAAATTGAATCTGCTCACCATGTTGGTGCTTCTCCAACGACACTTTGGAGTGGATGGCACCACCGAGGTAACAGGGCTTTCTTACGGCAACTTTGACGCCATCGAAAAATCCATGGACTATCTCCACGAGCATCTCACCGACGACCTGACCCTTTTGGATCTTGCTCAGGTTGCCAACATGAGTGAGACCTACTATTCCTCGGTCTTTAAGAAACTGAACGGCATCTCTCCTTGGGGTTACATCTCCGCCAAGCGGATTGACCTTGCCAAGCATTATCTTATGGAGAACAAGGGAACCATGTTGGAACTGGCACTTCGTTGCGGTTTTAAAAATACCGCCAACTTCAACCGAACCTTCAAAAAATACACGGGGCTAACCCCCAGCGAGTATAAAGCAAAACACTCCCATAAAGTATTGTAATCAAAAAAGTGCGCCAAAAGGCGCACTTTTTATTTGCTAATATCTGTTCCGTTGAGAACCACTTGCTTGCCGTTCTTCACGGTAAGTTCTGCCTCGGTACAATCTATGGACACGTCCTCCATGGTGATTCCTTCCACATTTTCAAGGAAGATTCCCTCACCCTTGACCAGTTCCCGATCAAAGGCAAGAACCGCATGAAGTCCCTCTTCATTGCCTACCACATCCAAATCAATATTCTTCATGGTTACGTTCTTCACGGGCATTTCGGGAAGTCCGTACATATAGATACCAACACCCTTGATGTTCCGACCCTTGACGTTGGTAATTTCCACATCAGAAAGTGCCGGCGTCAACTCGTTCACCTCTTTGGCATCCTTGGCGAAAATCTCCTCGGTGGGCATATTCCATTTACCGCAGTTATAGTAGGTATTAAAGGTAATGCAGGCGTTTACTCCATCCATATCAATATTGCTGATGTTAAGATTCTGCACATATCCTCCCCGATATCGACGGGTCTTGATCCGAATACCTCGGTCGGTGTTTTTAAAAACGCAGTTCTTTACGGTAACATTCTTCACACCGCCGGACATTTCACTGCCAAACACCACTCCGCCATGGCCGTGCGCCATGGTACAATCGGTAACCTCGATATTTTCGCATGGGAACTGCTTTTGGAGCAGGTCATCCTCGGTACCCGATTTGATGGTAACACAATCATCCCCCACATCAAGATAACAACGGGCAATACGCACATTCTTACAACTCTCAGGGTTGATACCATCGGTGTTGGGAGATTTATATGGATTGAAAATACTGATTCCTTCTACTGTCACATTCTCGCAACAGATAGGATGCACCGTCCAGCAAGGAGAGTTTCTGATGATGATGTCCCGTATGGTAATCCCTGCACATTGGATAAAACTGATGGTGCGGGGACGAACCAGGTCCGACTTTCCGCTCTCCCACCAAACCTTGCCTTGGGCGTCGATGGTACCCTTACCCTCCACACAGATGTTCTTACATCCAAGGGCAGAAACAAGACCCCAATGCCCTTGTCGGGTATAGCCTTCCACTCCTTCAATCATAGGAAAGTCCGCAAAATCCTGACTTCCCAAAAGGGTTGCCCCCTCCTCTATGGTCAGGGTCATATTGTCATAAAGAAAGATGGTGCCGGTCAAGTATTCCCCCTTGGGAAATACCAATGTTCCGCCGGTTTCTGCCATCTGTTTGGTCAATTGGTTGATGGCTTCGGTGTTGTTGGTCACACCGTCTCCCACAATTCCATAATCCAAAACGTTATATATCATGCCTTTTAATCTCCTCAGATAATCTTATCATCCAAAGGGCATTATAACAAAAAAAACCAAGAAAAACAAGAATAATTTCTTGCTTTTCTTGGTTTTTTTGCTTTATTCCAGTCCAATTTCCACTAAATTTGTATTTACAGTAATGCAACTGCTAAAGCTGTGGTGAATCCCGGTGTCCTGCTCCAGAACCGGCTCTTCCAGTTCCGGAATGCTGTCAATCTCACCGCACCTCCACCTTTCCAACCTCTCCTTGCAAGCAGAAAGACGGAGGATTACACCACCAAGTCGGGATTCCTGGACTTCAAACCCAAAGGGTTTCCGAACAGAATACCAATGGGTTTCGTAAGCCTTATGCATTGCCTGAATCTTTTGAACAGCATGGTCATAATCCGAAATAATCGTTTGGAGTTCCTCCATATCCCGTTTCAGATAGGCATCCCGAGTTCGGATTCCCAGGGTTGCTTTGACACTGAGCACATGGGCGAGAGCAGTGTAGAACTCAAACATAGATTGGAAATTCCCAAACCCTTTTATCTTACCAATCTTCTCTGCCAGATTTGCATAGTATTCGCTGTCTTCCATACTGCAACGATAGTCACGAATCCCCATAAAGGGGTCGTTGTAGAGCAAGTATCGAGACGCCGACTTGGCGTGCTTGCCGCCGGGCAAATCCAGAGAATCCAGTAAAACAAAATCGTCAAAATCCATTCCCACAATCTCCCGAAACTTCTTTTTGATGCTTTCCATATCCGTATTGCCCCGCACCCGTTCTGCCGAGAACATCAATGCCGGCAATACTGCATAGGGACTACATTCCGCACCACCATCCTCCCAGATACTGAAGATATATCCGTCAATATCTTCGCTCAGGCAGGCAGAAACCGCCGCATCTGTAGTTTGGATGCTAAAGGTATTATCCGGTGCAAAGCCTCGCCAGGTCCAGGCTCCGCCGCAGAAATAGACCGGTCTCTTGAAAAGTTTGTTCCGGCGAAGCATCTGCGTATAATGCTCCGGCTCCACATGATAGTAATCCCAATATACCAAAGAGACTTCCTCAGGAAGTGCCGCCTTTTCCAGAATCTTTGCAGTATCTAACTGGGCATATTGATCCTCTTTTCCACCCTGACCTGCCGCCAGTTTGGTGAACATATCACTCCATACCATAGGCTCTAACCCGTAATCTTTCACAATCTCACAAACTCTGTGAAGGTGCGTGTTGATAATATCAAACCGATCTTTGTTCTCGTTCCGCTTCGCATATTCTCCGGCGCCAATGTTGTAGGCCTCGTCCATTCCAATATGAATCTTCTTGGACGAAAAACACTCCTTGCAGGTCTTTATCATCTCGTCTATCAAAGCATAGGTTTTTTCCTCTCCCACCAAGAGTATATCATCACAATCATTCACCTCACGATAGGTGAACTGCCAGTTAAAGATTCTCTTTAGATGCGACAAGGTTTGAATACAGGGAATCAATTCCACCCCGATACTTTGACAATAGCGGTCAAAGTCCTTTAATTCCTTCTTGGTATATCGACCCCGAAGATGTCCGAAATAAGGATGTCCCGACAGTTCGTAGGTGTCTTCCGTGTAAAGCATCAATCCATTGTAGCCCATCTTTTTGAGCATATTGGCATATTCCTTGAGGGCGTCTATGGTCATAACCCCGTTCTTGGAGCAATCAATCATCACGCTCAGCATTTTCTCCATTTCCTTTCCCTCCTGCCATAATTCAATTTATCTTCTATCCCGATTTTATCACAGCACCTGAAAGATAACAAGAAAAGTTATTTATACTTTTGTAGCCAATCTGTGCACAAATGCAATATATAAAAGAAGTGTGGCTCATATGAGCCACACTTCTTATTCTTTTTCAAATGTTAATGTTTTCAAAATATCCACAACTTCCTGTCGATTCTTTTCAGAATAGGACACCTCTGGGTATCCTGCAATCGCCAGATATAAATCTCCCTTTTTGAGATATCCGTATACCTGGAAATAAGAAGTCTGACCATTCTCGGTGGTTCGGTAGGAAAAGACGGCAAAATTGTTCTTGCCCAACGTTTTCTGGGTACTGCTTTCCAGAATTTCGTTGGTTCCCTGAATGGCAAGTTTCGCCTCCAGACGCTTCACCTCATCAACAACAGAGTACGCTCCCCATTGGGTCGCATCTACTTTCTGAAGAGAAATACCCACGCCACTGTATGGATTATACAATGCAGTACTTACACTGGAAATTTGCTTTTCCTGATAGCTTACCGGAACCTGAACCATACCATCATCGCCGAATGCCACAGTAAAGGTCTCTTCCTCCGCATCCGGCATATTCCGCATCAAAATTCCTGCCTCATTGGGGTCCAAAAGCTCTGCCGAAACGCTGCTTAAAAGTTCATGGACATAGGCATCTACGTTCTCCATAGGGAGCTTGACGATGACGGTAATATTATAGGTGTAATCTCCCAGACAGAAGAAAACATCTCTCATATACTCCTCACCAGAGGTATATGCCGTGGTGTAGCTATATTCAAAAACGGAAAATTCCCCGTATTGATTCTCGGTCACACCCCCAGAGAAGGTGGCAATTTCCTCGTTGGTAGTCTCCTTATTTCGCTGATAGTCTCCCTCTGCCATGGTCTTGGCATCTCCCACCTCTGCGGTGGAATAAACCCCAAGGGCAATGGTAGAACGGTCATCATCCGGCTCAAGGGACATAAACTGGAATACATTCAGAGAGCCCTCGGTATCCAACTGATAGTGGTTCTCCGGAATGTCCATACCAATCTTCAAATGTTTATCAGAGAATCGACGGATGCCGTTTTCCACCGTAGACATATCATGGAAATCCTCTTCCCGGATACCTAAATCAAAGGTATCCATAATCCGGATTGCCTCGTCCTTTTCCGCGGTGGCTTCCAGATCAAAAGCACCATAGACCATGTAAATATATTTGGATGTTACAATCTGCCGGATATTCCAGAAGGACTCCTTATCTTTCCCTTGGAAATGCATGGTTTGTTTGTTCTTGTTGTTGGTATTTTTATCTGCCTTAATCAGGGTTGAACCATGAAAACCTGCCTTTATGTCAGCAAAGTCTTTCTCAAAGTTGTAGTCCTCTGATACAGCATAAATATCAATCTCAATGTATCCGGCTTCATTCTCAAAGGCAGTATAGGTTCCTGCAAAAGTTCGCTCTACCATGGGCATATCCACCGGGTTTTCCATGTTCCAGTTGTAGTAACTGTCCCCGATGTACTTACTGTCAACGGCACCCTCCAGCAAGCCACCCGATCCGGCAGCTTCTTTGACTACGGTAATCTTCTCCGTTTCCTCATCATAAGAAACCGTTGCCCCGAAATTCTCAGAGATAAACCGTAGAGGAACCATGGTATACTCGGTAGGCAACTCCGGTGCTGCAAGGAGAGTTTCTGCCTTTCCGTTCACCTCAGCAATGGGGTTGCCAATCTGCAAGAGAATAGACACCCCGGGATAGGTCAATGTAATAGATTTTGTCGCATCCTCCCAATCCACCGTTGCACCAAACGCTTCGGTTATCACCCGCAAAGGAACAAGGGTTACCCCCTCCCCGACAACATAGGGTTTTTCCACCGTAACGGCTTCGCCATTGATGAGCAAGGTCTCATCTCCAACACAAAAAGTAATCTCTACCCGTTCCTCTTCTGCAAAAACCATTCCTGACGGAAGAATCATCATCACTACCACAAATAAACTAAGTAATCTTTTCCACATCTTCATATTCATACTGTCAACTCCTTCTTGTTACATGGTAACTTCCTTTTGTACGCCGTCTCGTGTATAAACAATATGCAGGCTTCCGGTATAGGTCTGTTTGATTGCCTCATTCCAATCGGCAACAGAATGAACTGCCACCCCGTTTACAGCGGTAATCAGATCACCCTGCATCAGTTGGGAAATCCCCGATCGCTTTACCGTAATCCCCTTGGTAGTGGGAAGACCAATCTTTGCCTCCCAGGAATTCTCTAAGGTAATATCAAGCTCGGGGCGATTGATTTTTCCATTGGCTTCAAACTGAGAAATCGCATACTTCACCGTATCCACCGGAATGGCAAACGCCATATTATCAATGGCTGCACTGACATATTTGGAACTGTTGATGCCAATCATCTCTCCTTTGGTATTCACAAGAGGTCCGCCGGAATTTCCCGGATTCACCGTAGCATCAGTTTGAATCAGCTTATAATGGGAATCGGGCAGAGCCACCCCGGATGCACAAACAATACCCTTTGTCACCGTGTTCCGCATGGAAAGAGAAACCGGAGTTCCAATGGCAATGGCGGTCTTTCCCGCAACCACCGTTTCCATATCCCCCATGGTGATGGGTGTCAAGCCCACCTTGTCCACCTTAACCACCGCCAAATCTGCCACTTCATCGCTGTACAGCACCTTGCCGGGGAGCATAGTCCCGTTATTCAGCACCACCGTCAGGTTTTTCAGGTCTTTTACCACATGGGCATTGGTAACAATATGTCCGTTACTTTTATAAATCACACCGGAGCCGTGAACCGTGGGATTATTGTAAGAATCCACCACGTTGGAGGACACCTGATTCCCCACAATGGTAACCACACTGGGGCTGACCTGTTCCACCACCTTGGCAATCATATCATCCTCGGTAAAGGTAATGAAAACACTCTGGGTTTCTTCATCCCATTCCACATTGGCACCCAAAGCTTCGCTTACTGCCCGAACCGGCAGGTAGGTTCTGTCATTTGACATGATCACTGATTCATTTACCCGCATTCCGTTCACATAAACCCGAACTCCGCTTTGGGCAAAGACGGTGCCAAGAAGAATCACTCCACCAAGGATACCTGCAATCAGCGTCTTTTTCGTTCTTGTTTTCATTCTCTTGCTCCTTTCGATGTCTATTTTGTTACTTCTTGCCTATATTCTACCACGAATCTTAAAGATTGACAAGTATTTCCTTGAGAAGCTCCTCGATACAAAAAAGTGCGACTCAATGAGTCGCACTTTTTCAGGTTTTTCTTGAAACTTACATATCAGCCAGAGCAACCTTCTTGCCATCCTTGAACGCCTTGTTGGCAGCTTCAACCAAGATGGTGTTCACAACACCCTCTTCGATGCCGGGCTTGTATTCCTTGCCGGCAATCAGGCAATCTACAAAGGTCTGAATCTGGTCTACGAATACCTTCATACCATTGATGGGTTCGATGTCAACCACCTTGACCCCATCCAAAGTAGCCAGCAGGATTCTGTCGGGTCTTTCCACTCTCATGGTACCCTTGTCACCAACAAATACCATGGTGATATCGTTGGGCGCCCACTTGGAGTTCATGGAGTAAGAACTCATGAGCTGACCCTTTACGCCATTGCTGTATTCCACGTTCAGGAATGCTCTGTCTTCTCTGGTCCAACCCTCGGAGTATCTCAGGTCAGCTTCTACAGACTCAGGAACTGCGTCCATAATCCAGTTGATCAGGTCATAGTCGTGGATAGAAAGCTCATACATACAACCGGTCTTCTTAACCCACTCGGTTCTGTAGTCTTCCTTAAAGGGCTGGTTCTTACATACAGAAAGTCCGAACAGTTCGCCAACTTCTCCAACCAGTTCCTTTGCCTTAGCAAATACTGCTTCGTATCTCATCTTGAAGCCGATACCAACCTGAAGACCGGTTTCCTTGCTCTTCTTTAAGAGTGCCTTTGCCTCGTCTACATCGGTGGTGATGGGCTTTTCACAGAATACGGGGATGCCTCTGTCCAGAAGATCCATTACGATGGGGTAATGGGTGGAAGGAGGGGTAACAACGCTAACGAGATCCAGCTTTTCGGGAACATCGTCAATGCTCTTGTATGCCTTACCGCCGTACTTTTCAACCAGGGCTTCTGCTCTTTCGATGTTGGAGTCGATGAGAGCCACCAGTTCTACC
Source organism: Ructibacterium sp. (assembly GCA_045649565.1). Taxonomy (GTDB): domain Bacteria; phylum Bacillota; class Clostridia; order Monoglobales; family Monoglobaceae; genus Ructibacterium. The sequence goes on along the minus strand of JAZRQC010000034.1, from coordinate 19,947 downwards.
TGCTCAATCTGAGAATATGCATTTGCATGCTGGTTGCCGATACCTCCGCAACCAATAACGCCTACTTTTAACATAGTTTTATCCTCCTGTCTGTTTCTTACAGAACGCTCTTTAAGTAATCGATACACTGAGGTACACCAACATCAGCATTGGGCAGCTGATCAGGATACCATCTCTTCTCGTACTCGAAAGCAACAAAGCCATCGTACCAGTCGAGCTTCTTCATGATCTTATCCCAAGGAACGATACCCTTACCAACGCAGCAAGCCTTTCTTGCATCGCCTTCCATGAAGTAGTCCTTACAATGAACGTAAGCAATGATATCCTTCTGTACTTCATAGGTGTGTTCCCACTCTTCGTCTGTATCATGCATAACATTTGCAGGATCATACAGCGCTCTTACGTTGCTGCTTGCAACTGCATTGATCAGTTCATAAGTAGCCTGACCGGTTCTGGTCATGGTACCGGGATGGTTCTCGATCAGAACGGTAACGTCATTCTTTGCAGCCAAAGGTGCAACTTCCTTAAGAGCTTCTACGGTCTTTGCCCAGTTCTCTTCGTCGGTGCCGCCTGCTTTGTTAGAACCGCCGTAGGAACGAACGTACTTTGCGCCCATCTTGTTTGCCAATACGATGGCATCCTTCAGGCCCTGAATGTTCTCTTCACGGATCTGGTCATCTGCATTGTTGATCTGCCAGAAGTAAGGAGTCAAGGTGATAACGCCGTAAGGCAGTTTCTTGGAAGCGTCCATAACTTCCTTTACCAGTTCGTCCGGTGCACCAATCCAGAATGCGCCGCCTTCCTGACAAGCGATTTCGATTGCGTCAAGATTAACACTGCTGTAAAGATCGATAGCCTCGGCAACGGTCTGCTCCGGCGTTCCCATTGTGTGTCCTACAAATTTCATTTTGGTTTCCCCTTTCGTTTTTGCAAAATATCTTCATTTTGACACCTTCATTATAGCAAGCATTTATTGAAAAATCCACAACATTTTTATGATATTTGCAAACTATTTTATGATTTTATGTTACAGAATTCTTTCGGATGTCCGGATTATTATGCTTTCGCAAAACGAGTGCGTAGCCTCCCTCCTCGAGGGAGGTGGCAAAACCATAGGTTTTGACGGAGGGAGTTGCCACCACAACAATTTCTGCCTGATACAACTCCCTCAGTCAGCTTCGCGGACAGCTCCCTCAATGAGGGAGCCTGAAATAGTAGCGAAGCAAGTTCGCCAATTTTCAAGCACGACTGTAGTTTGAAGATAAAAAAAGAACCCTCTCGGGTCCTTTTTTTATTCTTCAAATAATGGCGTAGAGAAGTATCGCTCCGCAGTATCCGGCAATACGGTCACTACCGTCTTGCCTTTACCCAATACTTTAGCAAGTTTGATGGCTGCCGCTACGTTGGTTCCGCTGGAGATACCACACATGATTCCTTCTTTTGCCGCCAGGTCTTTGGAAACCTGAATGGCTTCTTCGTCTTTGACGATACAGATATCGTCATAGATTTTGGTGTTCAGCACCGCCGGAATGATACCATCACCGATACCCATTTGGAGATGGGTGCCGATGGAACCGCCGGAAAGGATGGCCGCATTCTCAGGCTCTACCGCCCAGATGGTCATGTCCGGATTCTCTGCCTTTAAGGTTTCGCCAATGCCGGTGATGGTCCCGCCGGTACCGATACCGGAACAGAAACCGTGGATGGGGCCTGCCACCTGTGCCAGGATTTCTCTACCTGTTTGTTCTCTTTGAATCTGTGGGTTGGCAGGGTTTTCAAACTGTTGGGGAACAAAGACCCGAGGGTCTTCCTTCTCCATGTTTAATGCTATTTGCAGACATTCCTCAATACAATCACCGATATTGCCTGCATCATGAACCAGAATCACTTCGGCACCGTAATGGCGAACCAACAGACGACGCTCCTCACTAACCGAATCGGGCATGATGATACGGGTCTTGTAGCCAAGAACTGCACCTACCAAAGCAAGGCCGATACCCTGATTGCCGGAGGTAGGCTCCACGATGATGGAGTCCTTATTCAGTTTTCCGTCCCGTTCAGCGGCACGAATCATATTATAGGCTGTTCTTGTTTTGATGGAACCGCCCACGTTTTGGCCCTCTACCTTTACCAGAATTTCCGCACTGTCTTCGGTAACAATTCTATTCAGGCGAACCAGAGGGGTGTTCCCTATGGCCTCCAAGATATTATTGTATATCATATATCCACCTCTATTATCATTTCCAAAAAATCTCACCATATCATTATATGGTGTTTGGATGGATTTGTCAAATAAAAGTTTTGGAGCGTGACGCTCCACCCATTGCCGGACATAATTTGGGGCAAAGATTTACCACAGATTGCCGAGCCGCCTTTTCCTCTCGTGAGTGCGAAGAAAAATTGATGAGATTTGTCTGGCGTAGGATTCAGAAGGACAGGCGTAATCGGGAGGAGCAAGCCCCTCCCCTACGATATTTGACGAATAAAATATTGCAAATTGAGGGCGCAGAAATTTTAGTGAGATGTGTTCGGTTCGAGATTCGGTAAGGCAGGAGCGTACTTGGTGTACGTGACTGTCTTGCCGAGTCGATGAAACGGACGCAGATTGCTGAAATTTCAAGCACGACTGGAATGAATAAATAAAAAGTGGGGCTCCCCAATAAGGGAAGCCCCACGATTTTATTTGTTCATATACTTCGCAACTTCTGCTGCAACCAACTTGGTAATCTCCTCGATGCTTGCCTGAGAGAAACCTGCATTGGGACTGAAGTCTGCTTTGTTGGTACTGCTGAAGAGGTCCATCTTCTTCAGGGTTTCCTGCTTGATTGCTTCTACTGCTGCAGGAATCAGGTCGATGATACCCTTGTTCATATCGGTGAAGCGCTTGAACTCTGCCTCTACTGCTGCAACGTTGATATCGGTGAAGATGTTAACCTTGCTGATACCGTCCTTGATTGCCTGACGGAAGTCGTCGTCGGTCAGCCCGGAACCACCATGGAGAACCAGAGGAACATCTACTTCTCTTGCGATGGTACGAATTCTTTCGAAGTCCAATTTGGGAGGCAATTTGTAAGCACCGTGCGCGTTACCAACTGCGATTGCCAGAGCGTCAACGCCGGTTCTGTCTACGAAGTCCTTTGCCTGCTTGGGATCAGTGAAGAATGCAGAGGGGTCTGCCAGATGAGAACTACCTTCTGCAGAACCTTCGTTATCACCAACGTGACCCAGCTCACCCTCGATGGTTGCACCGTAGGAGTGTGCAATGTCTGCCATTTCCTTTACCTTACGGATATTTTCCTCGTAGGTGTCAGTGGAGCAGTCATACATGATGGAGCTGAAGCCCAGTTCCAAAGCCTTAATACAGCAGTCATAAGACAGGCCGTGGTCCAGATGAACTACCACCGGAACGGATGCCTTCTTTGCCATGGGAAGCAGGTAGTAAGAAACCTCTTCCAGAGGGCCGTAGGGAAGCAGAACTTCTGCGGTACCCATGATAACCGGAGAACGAGAACTTTCAGCCGCAGCGATGATACCACGAGCCAGTTCCAGGTTTACTGCATTGAAAAGACCTACCGCATATTTACCATGTTTCGCGGGTCTTAATACATCATTTAAATTTGCTAACATAATTGAGTTCCTCCTCTGTCACTACTTGGACAATTTTGATTTGAATATTTCGTACGCCTTCTGCCATGCCTCACAATCCTGAGGATCATACTGCTTGGTGTCAAACGAATTTTTGATAATCTGTCTTGCTTCTTTCAGATCCTTGATTTCACCGATTGCCATCATCTGTACTGCGATGTTACCAAGCGCGGTTGCCTCGATGGGACCTGCATATACCTTAACACCACAAGCATTTGCCGCCATCTGGCAGAGCAGGGGGTCTTTGGTACCGCCGCCTACGATGTTGATGCTTTCGAAGTTCTTACCACTGATCTTCTTCAGGTTCAGGAAGGAGTGGTAATATTTGAGCGCCAGACTCTCGTAGATACAACGAACAATTTCACCCACGGTCTGGGGAACGTACTGACCGGTCTCCTCACAGTACTTCTGAATCCGCTTGGGGATATCACCGGGCTTACCGAATTCGGGGTAGTCCGGGTCAATGAAGCATTGGAAGGGCTTGCTTGCAAGTGCCGCTTTCTCCAAGTCGTTAAAGGAGAAGTCGTTACCCTGACGGTTCCATGTCCGTCTGGATTCCTGAATCAGCCACAGACCCATAATGTTGGTCAGGAACCGAATCTTACCACCATAGCCACCTTCGTTGGTGTAGGAGGAATCATAGGACTCCTGAGAGATACAAGGGTCATTCAGTTCGGTACCGAACAAGGACCATGTTCCGCAACTGATATAAACAAAGTCATCTACCTCGGTGGGAACTGCCACAACTGCAGATGCAGTATCGTGACAACCAACCGCAATCACATCAACGGGCTCTAAGCCAAGTTCTTCACAGATATCCTCGGTGAGCTGACCCAACTTGGTGCCGGGCATTACGATATCACAAAGGAGATCCTTGTTGATGCCAACCTTCTCTAACAGTTCATAATCCCAATCTCTGGTGTAGGGGTTAATCATCTGGGAGGTAGAAGCGATGGTATACTCATTCTTCTTCTCACCGGTTAAGAAGTAACCCAAAAGGTCGGGCATAAAGAGCATAGACGCGGAACGATCCACATCCGCCTTTTTATACTTCGCCATATAGTACATCTGGAAGAGGGTATTGAAGTTGATAATCTGAATACCGGTCCGCTTATAAACCTCATCGGCACAGACGGTTTCAAATAACTCTTCCGGAATGTTATCGGTTCTTGCATCCCGATACATAACCGGATTTCCAACCAAGTTACCCTCGGGATCAATCAGACCAAAGTCAACACCCCAAGTATCAATACCAATACTGTCAAATCCGCCCTCTAACTTTGCATTGGTGATACCCTGCTTAATCTGATCAAACAGATAAAGCACATCCCAGTATAAAGTTGAGCGAACCTTAACACCGTTATTGGGGAAGCGATGTACTTCCTTCAATTCGATTTTTCCGCCGTCCAGCGTAGCCAAAATACCACGACCGGAAGATGCGCCCAAATCAAAAGCCAGAACTCGTTTCATAGAAAATTCCCTTTCTTATGCCTGAATTACTTCCACATCGTTCTCTGCCATAATCTCCATCAGTTCTGCATCGAACTGTGCATCGGTGATCAGGTACTCGATGTTTTCAAACGCCGTCAACTTCATGTATCCCACTCTGCCTACCTTGGACTTGTCGCACAAGTAGTAATGGGTGCTGGAGTTGGCAATCATTCTCTGCTTGATGTAGCATTCCTGCTCGTTCCCCTCCAAGATACCGGTGGAATTGCCGATTCCCTTACTGGAGAAAAACATCTTATCCGCAAAGTAATTCTCGGTAATATAGTTCTCGGCGGTGGCACCAACCAAGGATTGGTTGTTGCTGACCACACCGCCTACCGCAATGGCTTTGATGCCTTCCACCCCTGCCAGTTCGTTGATCACACGAATGGAGTTGGTGATTACGGTAATATTTTTCATGTTTTTAATTTCTTTCGCCATGTAGAAGGTGGTGGTGGATGCATCCAGAAAGACGCTGTCACCTGAGGCAATATACTGCACCGCCTTATGGGCAATGGCTTGCTTTGCCTCCACGTTCAGACCCTTTCTCTTTTCCAGAGAAAGTTCGTAACTTCCCTCGTCCATGGGAATGGCTCCGCCATGGGTTCGACGAAGCATCTCTTTTGCTTCTAATTTTTCCAGATCCCGTCGTACTGTCTCGTCGGTAACACCCAGTTCGGAACTGAGTTTACTAACCATGACAGCGCCCTCGATGTTTAGTAATTCTAAAATCTTTTTTTGCCTTTCAAGTGCAAGCATTTCGCTCCTCCGTTTTCCGAATAGTTAGAGCAACTATTTTGTGATAATATGTACCACATCTCCGTTCTTCAATCCGGAAGAGTTGGCATCGTCGGTATCAATGTGCATTTCCACATTGAAGTCATCCCGAACACGAATCTGTACGTCATAGAACTTGGTGGGTTTTACTCCATCAATCACAACGTCCACATAATCATTATCTTTCAGGTTAAGGCCTTCCGCAAACTCAGGGGTCAGGTGGATGTGGCGGTTGGCAATAATCACGCCTTCCTTCAGGTAGATACTACCCTTGGGGCCTACCACAACAATCTTTTCAGAACCCTTGATTTCACCGGAGGGACGAACGGGAGGGCTTACCTTCAATACAAAGGTATCGGTTCTGGAAATCTCCACCTGCGTGTTCTTCCGAACCGGACCCAAAATCCGTACATTCTCAATGGACTTCAAGGAAGGTCCAACCAGAGTTACCACCTCGTTGGAGGCATACTCTCTGCCCATGAGCACCTTCTTCTTGGTCAGCTCATAACCCTTACCAAAGAGGATATCCAAATCCTCGCGGGAGAGGTGAATGTGTCTTTGGGAAACGCCAACCTTGACATAATCGTCTTTAGCATCCTCATTTCCGCCTACTGTCACATTCATTTCCTGTACAACTTTTCTTACTGCATCTTCGATGATGTTTAACTCATTCATAGAAATTCCCCTTTCAGGAATTAGTCTTCATAGTCAAAGAACTTCATAATCTCGCCATGGGGGTTTGCAATAACTGCATTACCGTGAATCTTGCCAAGGGGTGCTGCCGCTTCTACACCGGCTTCCACCGCTGCCTTAACCGCAGATACCTTACCCTTGACAATCAAAGTAACCAGACGACCACCCAGACGCTTCTCGGAGTGAATCAGGCTTACATCCGCCGCCTTTACCATAGCGTCCAAGCCGGTAATGGATGCAACCAAACCCGATACCTCCAAAAGACCGATGGAGAAGTCCACATCAGGAGCCTCCATGTCGGTGCCATAAAAAGTCTTGGGGAGTTTTTTGTTATACTTATCCTTGTTCATGTCCAGAAGATATGCCATCTTCTCCATGTCCTGACCGGGACGGGAAATGACCCAGTCTGCAATGTACATGCCCTCATCCTTGGCATAGGCAGTCCCTGCCTCGATTGCCGCCTTGACAGAGGCGTTGTCGCCTTCTACCTTAAGCTGCATTACCAAAGGTGCGGGAACATCTTCACTACCCGGACGGGTTCTGTCAAAGGCAATTACCTTGACATCTGCCGCCTTTGCCGCAATGTCTGCAGCACAAACTGCGGTTGTGAAACTGTATACTTCAAGCATTCCCAATGCGTTCATAGTTTTTCCTCCGTTTGTCAATTATACGATGTGCAAACCATCTACCATAACACAACGACGCTGTCTGGTAAAGGAGTGTGCCGCGGTCAGACCTTCGCCGGTGGGACCTGCAATGGTAAAGGTGGTGTAGCCCTCGCCACCTGCACCGATACCTGCATAGGAAGGTGCATTCTTTACAAAAATAGTGGTTTCTACCGCACGGGCAAACTTGGTTAAGGTGTCAATGTTCTTGGAGTGGATGTGTGCGGAGTGACGGTTACCATGCTCTGCGGCAACTGCCTTCTCGATTGCATCATCCACATCGGGAACCCGAACGATGGCCAGAATGGGCATCATCATTTCCACCTGAACGAAGGGGTGGAGGTTCTCGGTTTCACAGATGATCAGGCGTGCATCGGAGTCGATACCCAGTTCCTTTAAGAACTTGCCGGCATCCTTACCAACCCACTTCTTGTTGATGTCGTACTTACCGTCCTTTTCTACCAGAGCAATCTTCAAAAGTTTATCAACCTGCTCACCCTTTAAGAGGTAAGCACCTGCTTCCTGCATGCCTGCAATCAGCTCGTTTGCAATGGAATCTACTGCAAAACACTCTTTCTCTGCAATACAGGGAAGGTTATTATCAAAGCTTGCACCGGCAACGATGTCCCGTGCTGCTTTCTTGATATCAGCTGTTTCGTCTACGATAACAGGGGGGTTACCTGCGCCCGCACCGATTGCTTTCTTACCGGAAGAGAGCAGAGCACGAACCACACCGGGGCCGCCGGTTGCAACCAGCATCCGAACGATGGGAGACTGCATCATCTCCTTGGAAGAATCCATGGTAGGATTGTTAACGGAAACCACCAGGTTCTCAGGACCGCCCGCTTCCTGAATTGCACGGTTTACCAAATCTACTGCATAGTTTGCCGTTTTCTTGGCATTGGGGTGAGGATTGAATACCACCGCATTACCGCCGGCAATCATGCCGATGGTGTTACAAATAACGGTTTCACTGGGGTTGGTGGAGGGGGTAATACTACCGATAACACCAAAGGGTGCCATTTCCACCAAAGTGAGACCTGCATCACCGGTCATGACAGAGGGAGACAAGTCCTCGGTACCGGGGGTCTTGTTAGCAACCAACTGGTGCTTGATAATCTTATCGGAAACACGACCCATGCCGGTTTCTGCAACACCCAGTTTTGCCATCTCCTCTGCCTCGTTGAGAGTCAGTTCACGAATCTTGGCAATCATCTGTTCTCTCTGCTCTACCGTGTAAGCACGGAACTGCTTGTATGCCTTGTTCACTGCCTCTAAGGCTTCGGTCATGCTATCGAACACACCCTTATAAGAGCGAGCGTCTTCTACCACACTATTCTCAGCTGCAGCACTTGCCAGCACGTTCTTGATAATTTCGCTAATCTGTTTTTCATCCAGTTTCATAGTGTATCAGCCTTTCTTATATGATAATGAAATAACTTACAGAATTTTCTCCCAAAGTTTGGGATCGGGGTTGGGGATGATGGAGTAATCCAAAAGCATTCCCTTGTCTCCTGCCTGCGCCTTGGCATTGTCCACAGCCGCCTGAATGGCTGCAACTTCGCCGGTCATGAACAGGTAGGACTTTCCGCACATGCCCCGACAGATCCGAAGTTCTACCAAGGTTACATCTGCGGTCTTTGCCGCCGCATCTGCTGCCACAATGGCGGAGGCACCGGAATAGGTTTCCACCACGCCCAGAGCTCTTGGGTTTTCTACCTCAACCGTTGCATAGATGGCAGGGAATACGCCATCATGAACGTTACCCAGTACGAAACTGTCTACCAGTTTGTCACCATACTGAATCTTTGCGGCATCTACTGCCGCCCTGATTGCGCTCAGCTGACCTGCAACAATCACAATATATTTACCGGGACAAACCACCTGGGCTTCGATAATCTCCACCGCAGAGGTCTTTACCATGGTATCCGCCGCCTGAACGCCGGTAGATACGGTAGTGTATTCCACCATACCGATTGCATTTGCCATGATTCTCACTTCCTGCCTTTTTCAATCATAATTATTTTGTCGTTCAGTTCCACGACCTTGCCGTCCATGGGAGCATGAAGTCCCACACCCAACTTCCCTTCCGGCGGATTGGCAATCAACATTCCTGCCGTTACCTTATCCCCCTTCTTCACCACCGGTACCGAGGGGGCACCAATGTTCTGCTGAAGAGAAATGCTCAATCGCTTTCCTGTGATTTCCTCTTGGGACATGGGAACCTTTCCGTTATACTTGGAAAGTCCCAACCGCCGTACCAGTCTGGAAACCGGCACCTGACGGTATTCCCTCTTATCTGAAATTCCGCTGAACTCCGCTTTTTCCTTATCGGGAAGAATGCCTTTGGCACGAAGGCCGTTTCGGTATTCCCCAATCAGGGTGGCAGGGGATAATCCCTGCATACAGGAGTACATCTCGCAGATTCCGCATTGGGAACAATAGAAGGTGTCCAGAAACGCCTTTTCATCAAAGACCTGATTGTTGGAAATACCGTGCATGAACTCCTGAGGGTTGATGGGGTGCCCCATCAGGTTTCGGGAGCAGAGGTCGGTACACATCCGACAACTGCAGCAGGCACTCATGGCCCGCTTCATGCCAATGTTGGCTTTCACTGTTTTTCTCTGGACAATATAATGATCCTGCGGCAATAAAATCACCGCATTGGTTGTTTTCGTAACCGTACCATGAGGAGAACCGATGGTTCCCGTCATAGGCCCGCCAATCAAATAGGCCGGGTCTTCTATCTTCGCACCGCCACAGCGCTCAACCACTTCCCCGTAGGTCATACCAAGGGGAACCCGCAGCACTGCCGGGTTTGCAACCTCACCTGCTACCATCACATACTTGTGGGTAACACCGACGGATTCGTTCACCGCCCGATAGATGTTCAGCATGGTTTCCACATTGAACACCGTTACACCCACCGTAATGGGAATGGTTCCCGGTTTCATCACACGGCCGGTAACCTCATAGGTGAGGATTACCTCGTCTCCTGCCGGATAAACTTCCGGAAGGAATGCCACCGATACCTTGGGGAACGCATCCATGGTAGCCTGAACCGCCTGGATAGCATCCTTATAGGATGGCTTGATTGCAACAATCGCCCGCTCTGCCTCTACACAATCGGCAACCATAGACAGTGCGCTGACAATCTCGTAAGCGTACTGCTTCAGCATCTGCCGATGAACCTTGAAGAGGGGCTCACATTCGGCGCAGTTTAATATAATGGTATCTGCTTGTTTATTCAGTTTTGCATAGGCAGGGAACCCGGCACCGCCTGCTCCGACGATGCCGTTTTCCTGCAAAATCTTAGTTAAAGCTTCTAATTGCATAACTTACTCCAGTCCAATCGCGTCATCAATGATACCTACAATAGCGGCATCTACCGGCGACGATTCAACATTACAGCCGATACGGGCAGCACTGCCGGTTGCGACCAACACGTCTTCGCCGATACCGGCGCCAACGTTGTCAATCGCAACAATACGGCCATTGCCTGCCATGTTATCGTAGGGTTCTACAATCAGAAATTTGTTTCCCGTCAAGTTTTCGTTCTTGCGGGTGGCAACTACGCTGCCAACTACCTTACCTACTATCATGTTAATTCACCTTCCGTTAAGTATTTAATGGAAGACTTATTTTAAGGTAGGCAGAATCTTCTCAACGTCACCGTGAGGTCTGGGGATTACGTGAGTTGCGATGATTTCACCCAGTCTGGTTGCAGCGGAGCCACCAGCTTCTACTGCAGACTTAACTGCGCCTACATCACCACGAACCATAACGCTTACCAGACCGGAACCGATCTTCTCGGTACCAATGAGTTCAACGTTTGCAGCCTTTACCATTGCATCGGCAGCCTCAATTGCAGCTACCAAACCTCTGGTTTCGATCATACCTAATGCTTCTTGTGCCATTTTCTTTTCCTCCTTGATTTTATTGGTTGTTATTTTATTTTCTTCTACTTTGGGGGCTTCTGCCACTTTTGCAGGAGCTGCTGTCTTCTTCGCAGGTGTCGCTTTCTTTGCCGGTAATTTCTTTTCTTCCATATTAATTACCGCCTATCTTAAAACTTGGGCAGAATCTTTTCTACATCGCCATGGGGTCTGGGGATTACGTGTACTGCTACCAGTTCGCCAAGTCTTGCTGCAGCACTGCCGCCAACTTCGGTTGCAGCCTTAACCGCACCTACATCACCACGAACCATAACGCTTACCAGACCGGATCCGATCTTCTCGGTGCCGATGAGGGAAACCTCTGCCGCCTTTACCATTGCATCTGCTGCTTCTACTGCTGCAACCAGACCTCTGGTTTCTACCATACCTAATGCTTCTTGTGCCATGTTACATTACCTCCAATAAATTATTCATTAATAATTGCAATTTTTAAGCCTTCCATCTTGAGATTGGTGATATGTGCTTCATTAATCTCAGACAAAGGATATTTGTGAGTGATCAACTTGTGCATGGGAAGACCAATGCCCTTTGCACGCTTTAAGAAATCAAAGGTGGTTGCATAATCTCTCAGGGTGTATACCCAAGAACCAACGGTGGTGATTTCCTTAGAGCAGATGTCGAAGTGGGGATTGATGGTAGCATCGCCACCATTGATGAAGAATCCCAGTTCGCAGAGACCGCCGCCCTGACGGATGAACTTGTAGATGTTTGCATGTGCAATGGGAGAACCGGTGCACTGGAATGCGAAATCTGCATAATAGCCGCCGAACGCGTCTTTTACTGCATCAGCAAGAGCTTCAACACCCTTGTGATTCTTGAAGTTTACGGTTGCGGTAGCACCCATTTCCTTTGCGAAGGAAAGTCTGCCGTCCTCACCGTCTACTGCAACGATGTTTTCAATACCCATGGTGCGCAGAATTGCGATACAGATAAGACCGATAGGTCCGCAACCCTGAACAACAACACGGCTGTTGAACCGCAGGATGCCGGTGGTCTTTGCACGCTCTACTGCATGGATCAGAACCGCACAGGGCTCGATGAGGATTCTTTCTTCCAGGTTCAGGTCGCTTACGTTAAATACGGTAGAACCGCCACGGATTACAATGTAATCTGCGAACCAACCATTCAGGTGAATCTCGTCATCGGGAATCAGGCCGTAAACCTGAGCACCCTCACCCACATTCTGCTTGTTTAAGTCAAACATGGTGATGTTGGGGTCATCTGCAAAAATCATACAGGTAACTACCTTGTCACCGATGTTCAAAGGCTTGCCTGCACTGTCTTTCTTTACATTCTTACCCATCTTCACGATTTCACCGGTACCCTCGTGACCGAGAACAACGGGAATCAGGCTGAAGGGGTCTCTCTTGAATTCGTGAGCATCGGTTCCGCAAACACCGCAACCCTCAACCTTAACGAGGATATCGTCGTCGCCAAGTTCGGGAATGGGGAACTCTTTGATCTCATACTTTTCAAGAGCGGTCAGCATTGCCGCACGGCTCTTTTCGGGAACGGGGCCTGCCGCCTTTTTGGGGGCAGCTGCAGAAGCACCGCTCATTTCCTGAAGAACCTGTCTGACAATCTGTTCTACACTTTGAGAATTCAAATCCATTGTCAATCGCTCCTTCTTATTTATTCAGTTGTGCTAATACTTTCTTGGTAATTTCAGCAACTACATCACCTGCAGCGCCGTCTGCCTTGTGGTCACCGCCGCAGTCGCAGTTACCTTTGCAGGAACCGCCGCAACCGTGACAGCTCATCTCACCCTTCTTTGCATTGGGGCAGAGGTTTGCCGGATGCTTACCGGGCAGACCCATCTGTCTGCGGATTTCGTAGAGCTTTTCAATCTGCTCTTTGCTGAACTCGATGGGAGTACCCAACTGTTTGGACTTGAAGAGCAGTTCTGCATAGAATTCCAAAGATTCCATCTTGTGGTATGCAGCAAGCAAAGAATCAGAATAGGAAAGTGCACCGTGGTTTGCCAGAAGAACTGCATCAAAGTAGGGCAGGTACTTCTCTACTGCATCGGGGATCTCCATGGTGGAGGGGGTGCCGTATTCAGCAATGGGAACACAACCAAGAGCAATTACTGCCTCAGGCATGATGGGCTGAGTCAAGGGGATACCTGCAATTGCAAAGCTGGTTGCATAGGTGGGGTGCGCGTGTACTACTGCGTTTACATCGGGACGCTTCTCATACACTCTCATATGCATCTTGATTTCGGAAGAGGGCTTGAACTTGCCATTTGCCTGGATTACATTACCCTTCGCGTCAACCTTACAGATGTACTCGGGAGTCATAAAGCCCTTACTAACACCGGTGGGGGTGCAGAGGAACTCGTTGTCAGAGAGCTTCACAGAAATGTTACCGTCGTTTGCAGCAACCATGTTTCTGTTGTAGATTCTCTTACCGATGTCGCAGATTTGTTTTTTGATTTCGTATTCTGACATCATTTTCATCTATCTCCTTTATTAAAGATTTCTTATGTTGCTTTTACTACATTTTCATTTTACTACATTTTTCGGGGAATGTCAAGGGATTTTCTGTTTTTTTCTTTGGAAATTTGGTTTTTATCTTTGTTTTATTCTTTGTTTAGGTAGGTAATCAGTTCATTGATGCCAAATCCGGTCACAGAATCCACAATAAACACAGTTTTACAACCCGAAAGTCGGAGCCAGTTTTCGGCTCTTTGGGGATTGGCACCCGGTTGCTCTGCCTTGGTGACGATTCCGATGACCTCACGGTTGACCATACAGGTCACACAGGGGGGGAACAAGGAATATTCCTCGGTAGCGCTGATTAAGAGTCCCACCATATCCGCCTCGTAGGAATAGAGCGCCAAGGCTCTTCCCAGATGGTGGGTCTGGGCGTATTCGCCCGGAGTGTCAATTAAGGTGTTTTCAAACTTGATGTACTGGGTCTTGTCGTAGCGGATATCCTCACCTCTTAAAACCTGAGTCAAGGTGGTTTTTCCCGCTTCACTTCGTCCCATAAGAATAAGTTTCTTCATTATGTTTTGGTTATAGGACAAACGGTAAAGCCAAGTACATCCCGACAGTAGTCGGTGAGGGCGGTCATGGACGCCTGCACATCGGAGACGGTACCGGTGACAATCAATGTTCCGCTGAACCGATCCACAAAGCCCAGTTCCACACCGGAGGACTTGATAGCAATATCACCTGCGATGATGGCCGTTTCCGCCGGAGACATGGTCACAATACCAATGGCGGTTCTGGCATACTCCACAGAGGGGTCAAGACCTAACTTCCGGTAGAGAATATCATCAGGATTGGCAATGATGTGTGCAATGGTAATCTGCTTACCGGGAACCAGCTCCTGGACAATCCGCATCTTATCCTGAAGTGAAAGTAAATCGTTGGGGTTCATTGTCCTATCCTCCTATCTTACATGTTAAGCCGCATTGTTCTGCGACAGTTTTTAACTTCTGCATCTGTTCGTCGGTGGGTGAAGGATGATCCCCCATCAGGTATTCCCGACCCAATCCCTCGTACTTGTCCCTGCCAAAGCTATGGTAGGGGAGCAGATTGATTTCGGTCACACCCTTTAAGGACTTGGCGAAGGTTGCAATGGCTGCAATCTCCTCCGGGGTGTCGTTAAAGGTGGGAATCACCGGAACACGGATGATTAACTTTTTGGCATTTTCTGCAATTTTGACAGCATTTTCTAAAATCCGTTCATTGGGCTGGGTTGTAAACTCCTTATGCTTGTTACTGTCCATATGCTTGATGTCCATCAAGACAGTATCAATATAGGGAAGCATCTTCTCGATTTTCTCCCAAGATGCAAAGCCGGTGGTTTCCACCGCCGTATTGATGGCGGATTCCTTGGCACATCGGAGAAGGGCGGTAGCGAACTCGCTCTGGCAGAGCATCTCGCCACCGGACAAGGTCATTCCGCCGCCGCTTCTGCGGTAGTAGGGCATATCCTGCTTCACCGCGTCAATCACTTCACGGACGGTGACATCTCTGCCGATGACCTTTTCTTTTCCGTTCTGCATCATGGTCTGAATCTCAAAGGCTTGGGATTCGGGGTTACAACACCACCGACACCGCAGGGCACATCCCTTTAGAAAGATGATGGTGCGGATTCCGGGGCCGTCGTGAACAGAAAACTTCTGAATATCGAAAATCCTGCCGGATGTGTTCCAATACTCATTCATCTTCCTTAAAATCCTCCCTGCTCGGTTCTGTTGATAATATCATCCTGCAAGGACTTGGAAAGGGTGGTAAAGAGGGCGCTGTAACCTGCCACACGAACCACCAGGTTCTTGTAGTTCTCGGGGTGGAGCTGTGCATCCCGGAGGGTTTCACGGCTTACCACGTTGAACTGCATATGCATACCCTTCTGATCGAAGAATGCACGAATCAAAGAGATGAACGCTTCGATACCGGATGCACCCTTTAATGCGGAGGGATGGAACTTCATATTAAATAAGGTTCCGTTGGAAGCGATGCCGTGGTCCAGTTTTGCAACGGAGTTTGCCGATGCGGTAGGACCATTTACGTCGCTGCCTGCCGCCGGAGATACACCGTCGGCGATGGGGGTTCCCGCCAGTCTGCCGTCGGGGGTTGCTCCGGTCTGAAGACCGAGAGGAACGTTTGCCGATACGGGATACAAACCTGCGTGGTACTTACCGCCTCTGGGGTTGTCGTACTTCTCAACAGGCTTGGTGTAGGTGTATGCCACCTCTCTGCCGAACATATCTACATCGTCAATATCGTTACCGAACTTGGGCATTGCCTTAATCTTTTCCAGAATGGTCTGGTACTCTTTTTTCTTGCCCGCCTCGATATCATTGGCTTGAATCTGCGCGAAGATTTCGGAAATCTGCTCTCCGGTAACCTCATAACCCTTGGTTGCGATTTCTTTTACCACTTCCACCGTCAGGTTCTTGGCATAAGCCTCACTATAAGGCATACCGAAGTTATTCTTAAGAGCATCTGCAATCTGGCAGAGAGTGTACTCCTTGGACTTGTAAACCAGTTCGTTCACCGCATAGAGACCGTCTGCCACGTTGGCAATACCAAATCCCTGGGGACCGGTGAAGTTGTAGAGCGCACCGCCCTCCTGTGCCGATTTTCCTCTGCCGATACAATCGGTTACCATGGAGGATAAGAAAGGCAGGGGACAACGTTCCATATGTGCCTGATCTACTGCATTGTCCGCATTCACCATCAGCGCAATGTTGTATTCCATCTGCTGCTTGTATGCATCAAACAATTTATCAAAGGTATCAAAGTCTTGGAGACGTCCGGTCTTGGGACCAACCTGAACGCCCTTGTCCATACCATTGTTGAAGACCAATTCCAAGGGACGGAGCATATTGAAGAATGCCGCATCGTGCCAACCATCGGTCTTGCCACCCTTCTGGGGCTCTACACAACCAATCACGCAGTAGTCACGAGCATCCTCCAGGGCAAGGCCTCTGGAAATAAGCGCCGGGATAATCACTTCGTCATTGTAGTATGCCGG
Source organism: Ructibacterium sp. (assembly GCA_045649565.1). GTDB lineage: Bacteria > Bacillota > Clostridia > Monoglobales > Monoglobaceae > Ructibacterium. The sequence continues at coordinate 3,230 of JAZRQC010000034.1, read as the reverse complement.
TAAACCGATACCGGTCTTGGTCAGATCTGCCGCTTTCACCATCAAATCGTGGGGAGTGCCGTTCCATACTCTCATGGAAAGGGAGGGCTGGGGCAGATTCACGTGCATAGATGCGGAGATACACATATAGGACAAATCATTGGTGGCATCCATGCCGCTGGCATCCTGACCGCCAACAATCAGGTTCTGGAACATACTGTAGCCTGCAAAACCTTCTGCGGACAGAGCATCACGAACCTTGTTGAGGCTGTTGAGCTTTACCCAAACGCAGTCAATCAATTCCTGGGCCTGCTCTCTGGTGATCTTGCCTGCATCCAAATCCTTTTTATAATAAGGATACATATACTGGTCAAAACGTCCGGGAGAGATAGAGTGACCGCTGGACTCGGTCTGAATCAACAGCTGTACAAACCAGAAGGACTGACAAGCCTCGTGGAAGCTCTTAGCTCCGTTTGCCGGAACATTTTCACAGTTTTCTGCAATGGTCTGCAGTTCTGCACGTCTGTTAATATCGGTACACTTCTCCGCCAGTTCCCGTGCCGCCTGCGCATAACGCTTTGCAAAGGTCACTGCCGCCTGACAACACTCCATCACAGAGGTCAGGAAATAGTATCTGGTAGCATAATCGCTATCGGTAATTTTGCACTTATCTCTTTCCGCCTTGGCCTGCTCATAAATACCATTGTAACCTATCTTCAGCACCTTGGCATAGTCAGCACTCACGTGGCCGATACCATTGAAGAAGTAGTTACCAACGGTGAAAATGTTGTGCTCAATGGCAGTCAAAGTTTCCGGCGCCATATAGGAAGTGGCAAGCTCACTGGTGGTTCTACCCGCCCAGTACTTATGCACCTCACGGAGTTTGTCGGCGGTTTCGGGGGCAATGTAGAAAGGATCTGCACTACGGGTTGCCACCGTGTCAAATTCCTCTTCCAGCCACTTGTTGGAGAATTCGGGGAAGGTCTGGCAGCCTCTTCTTGCGAAACTGTTACAACCAACGATCAACTCATCGTCACGGATGACAACAGGAAGCTTCTCCATCAGGGCACGGAACGCCTTAGACTTCCTTATATAAATAGACATCCCTTCCGTCGCCTTATGACTCTCGGTAATAATCTCAGCACGGGTAGACTCGATGGTCGGGGTGCCGGAATACAGATCGTCAATCAGCTTTTGAATACGGTCTGTCTTGGGAATATCTGCTGTATAAACTTTATTCATGGCATAAAACCTCCTAACTTGCTACCCTCATCATACAACATATTATAGGGTTTGTCAATAGTTTTTCCAAAGAAAAAAGTATAAAAACAAAGAAAAAACCACAAAATAATATTACAATACCACCATTTTTGTTGGGAATTGTGTTGGGAATGTATGGAAAGGAGCGTGACGCTCCACCCAATGCCGGACGTAATGAGCGATAAAGATTTACCACATTCACCGAGCCAGTTTCTTCGTAATATGAGAATTCCTTGTAGGGGAGGGGCTTGCTCCTCCCGCATGGGTTTGAAAAGTAATGACGGGAGGGCACAGAGACCCTCCCCTACGATGTTTGACGAACAGGTTAATAACCAAATGAGTGCGCAGAAAATTAGGTGAGATTGGTTTGATACAAAAAGAGGAATGGCAGGCGCGTACTCCTTGTACGTAACTGTCATTCCTCTTTGCAGTAGCGAGCCAAGATTGCCTGATTTTCAAGCACGATTGGATAAAAAACAAAATAAACGGATAAACTATCAAAAGAATAGACAATTTATTACATTTTACTATTGAAAAATAGAATGAGGTATTGTACAATAGGAGGGAAATGATTAAAATAATATATGGAGGCAATAGAAAATGAGTAATTTTTTGGAAAGAACCATTGAAAGAGCCAAAGCTGACAGAAAAAGAATCGTGTTGGCAGAGGGCGAGGACATCCGCTCCATCAAAGCGGCGTCTATGATTGTTGAAAAGGACATCTGTGACATTGTTCTGCTTGGTAACGAAGCAACCATCAAGGAAACTGCAGGGGATATTTCTCTGGCAGGCGTTACCATCATTGACCCGGCAAAGTCTGACAAGGCATCTGAGTTTGCAGACAAGTTCTATGAAATGAGAAAAGCAAAGGGCATGACCTTAGAAAAGGCACAGGAGACCATGCTCAACTCCCTCTACTTCGGTGTTATGATGGTAGAGAACAATGAGGCTGATGGTATGGTAGCAGGTGCGGTAAACTCCACCTCTAACGTACTCCGTCCCGCTCTGCAGATCTTAAAGACCGCTCCCGGCACCAAGCTGGTATCTGCATTCTTCGTCATGGTTGTTCCCGATTGTGAATATGGCGAAAAGGGCACCTTTATCTACTCCGATGCAGGTCTGAACGAGAATCCCGATGCTGATGCAGTTTCCGAGATTGCTATCAGTTCTGCGGCATCCTTTAAGACTCTGGTTGAGGCAGAACCCAAGGTTGCAATGCTCTCCTACTCTACATACGGAAGCGCAAAATCCGAACTGGTTGACAAGATGCAGCTGGCAACCAAGCTTGCAAAGGAAAAGCGCCCCGACATTCAGCTGGACGGCGAACTGCAGGTAGACGCGGCTATCGTTCCCTCTGTTGGTAAGTCCAAGGCTCCCGGCAGCAACATTGCAGGTGAAGCAAACGTTCTGATCTTCCCCGACCTGAACGCAGGTAACATTGCATACAAGCTGACCCAGCGCTTAGCAAAAGCAGAAGCATACGGTCCTATTACCCAGGGTATCAAGAAACCGGTTAACGACCTGTCCCGTGGTTGTAGCGCCGAGGATATCGTTGGTGTTGTTGCCATCACTTGTGTACAGGCTCAGGATAACAAATAAATTATATAGGAAAGAGATGAATCTATTATGAAAATCTTAGTTATCAACGCAGGTAGTTCTTCTTTGAAGTACCAGTTCATCGACATCGATACCAAGCAGGTTCTGGCAAAGGGTCTGTGTGAGAGAATCGGTATCGACGGCAAGCTCACCCAGAAGGTAAGCGGCCGTGACAACTTTGTGAGAGAGGACGCTATGAAAGACCACTCCGATGCCATCCGTATGGTTATCGAAGCTCTTACCGACAAGGAAGTTGGCGTGATCTCTGACATGAAAGAAATCGACGCAGTGGGCCACAGAGTGGTACACGGCGGTGAAATCTTCAGCGGTTCTGTGATGATTGACGATGCTGTGATGGATGCACTGCAGCAATGTGTGCCTCTGGCACCCCTTCA
>JAZRQC010000033.1:0-4433 GCA_045649565.1 Ructibacterium sp. | reverse complement strand
GGTATTGATGGAAACCATGATGCCCAAGGTCATCTCGGAGATTCTGAACGAAGGAATTGCCGGTCAGGAAATAACCGTGACCCTTCTCTCCGGATTGAAGATTGTTCTGATGGCGGTCTGCTCCTTAGGGTTTGGCGCCCTGGCAGCTCTGTTTGGAGCAAAATCCGGTATGAACTTTGCCAAAGCGGTTCGCAAAGCTCTTTTTCACCGGGTACAGGACTTCTCCTTCTCCAACATTGACCGACTGGGAACCTCCTCCATCATTACCCGGATGACCAACGATATTTCCCATGTCCAGATGGCATTTATGCACATCATCCGGTTCATGGCACGGGCATTTTTTATGGTAATCTCCGCCACCTGTATGGCACTTACCATTAACGCCAAGCTCTCCCGGGTCTTTTTGGGTATCATTCCGGTTCTGGCTCTCTTTGTTTTCTTTATCTTAAAGCACGCCAGACCCAGATTCAAAGAGATGCTGACCCGGTTCGACAACCTCAACGCCAGAATGCAGGAAAACCTCATCGGCATCCGGGTGGTCAAGGCTTTTGTCCGGGATGACTGGGAGAAAGAACACTTCAACCATACCGCCGAGGAGGTGCGAAGCGCCCAGATTCGTGCCGAACGTTTGATGGTTCTCAACGGCCCCTTTATGCAGTTGATGGTTTACATCTGTATCCTTTTGATTTATTGGTTCGGGGGACGGATGATTGTCTTTGGGGATATGCTCCCCGGAGACCTGACCAGTTTTTTGATCTACGTGAATCAGATTCTGAACTCGGTTATGATGGTGGTGGGTGGTTTTAACTTCCTTGCCATCTCTCGGGCCTCTGTGGTCCGGATTACCGAGGTTCTGGAGGAAACTCCCGATATTCCCGATTCTGCCACCGAGGACCATCCGGTAGAAAACGGAGAAATTCAGTTCCGTGATGTCTCCTTCAGCTACTCCAACAACCCGGATAACTGTGCCTTAGGGCACATCAATCTGACCATCCACGCCGGAGAAACCGTGGGAATCATCGGTGGAACCGGCAGTGCCAAATCCTCTTTGGTGCAGTTGATCCCAAGACTCTACGAGGTAACCTCGGGAGAAGTTCTGGTGGGTGGCAGAGACGTCCGCGACTACAAACAAAAGACCCTTCGGGATCAGGTTGCTATGGTTCTGCAGAAGAATGTTCTCTTTACCGGAACCATTATGGAAAACCTCCGTTGGGGGAACCAGGATGCCACCGAGGAAGAAATCATTGCCGCCTGCAAAGCGGCACAAGCCCACAACTTTATTACCGAATTCCCGGACGGCTACCAGACCATCTTGGGGCAGGGCGGCGTGAACGTCTCCGGCGGACAGAAACAGCGACTCTGTATCGCCCGTGCACTTTTGAAGAAGCCCAAGATTGTCATTTTAGACGACAGTACCAGCGCAGTAGATACTGCCACCGACAGCAAAATTCGGGAGGCATTCCGCAATGAACTGGCGGACACCACAACCCTGATTATCGCGCAACGAATTGCTTCCGTTCGGGACGCCGATAAAATTGTAGTTATGGAAAACGGACAGATTCACGCCGTGGGCAACCATCAGGAGCTGATGGAAACCTGCGAAATCTATCGCGAAGTATACGAATCCCAGCAAAAGGGGGTGGCCTAAATGCCTCCACCACGGACAGCCCATCAAAAACCCAAACACGCTAAAGAGACCTTTCAACGGATTTTTCGCTACCTTGCGGTCCATCGTTGGAAAATCTTTTTGGTATCCTTTTTGGTTATCCTAAGCACCGGCGCCACCGTTGCTGGCAACTACTTCGTCAAGCCCATCATTGATGACCACGTTATCCCCTGGATCGGACAGAAAAATCCGGACTTTGCCGGCTTGTTTCGGCTGATTCTTCTGGTTGCCGGCATCTATTTCGTGGGAATTGTCAGTCTTTATGCCTACAACCGGGTTATGGTAACCGTTGCGGCAGATACCTTGTATTTGATGCGGAAGGATATGTTCTCCCATATGCAGAAACTTCCCATCCGATACTTCGACACCCGGACCCACGGGGAGATTATGAGCCGTTACACCAACGACATTGATACCCTGCGGAATATGCTAAGTCATACTATTCCCAGCTTTATTTCTTCCATTGTCTCTCTGATTGGTACCGTTGCCATGATGTTGGCACTCAGTCTGCCTCTGACTCTGTTGGTACTTCTTTTGTGTGTAGACACCTTTGTGGTGACCAAATTTATCACCAAGCGCAGTGCCGCCTCCTATCGGGTTCAGCAAAAGGCTCTGGGCACCGTCAACGGATACGTGGAAGAACTGATTGAGGGTCAGAAGGTGGTCAAGGTCTTCTGCCACGAGGAGCATAGCAAAAAGAATTTTGACCAGCTCAACGAGGAACTCTGTGATGCCGCAACCCGTGCAAATACCTTTGCCAGCATCTTAAACCCCATTTTGGGAAACCTGAATCATATGCACTATGCCATTACTGTCCTTGCCGGTGTTGCTCTGACCATCCTGAGCAACCAGCGGGATTTGGGAATCTTCACCATTGGGCTTGGTACTCTACTGGCTTTTCTCCAGTACGCCCGTTCCTTCGCAAACCCCATCAGCCAGATATCCCAGCAATTTAACGTCATCTTAAACGCGCTGGCAGGTGCGGAACGAATCTTTGCACTTCTGGACGAAAAACCGGAAGAAGACGACGGCTATGTGACCTTGGTCAATGCAAAAGAAGCCGAGGACGGCACCCTCCGGGAGGTCCCTGAACGGACAGGACTTTGGGCATGGAAACACCCCCACCACGACGGCTCTGTTACCTATATCCCGGTACGGGGTGAGGTGACCTTTGAAGAGGTGGACTTTGGCTACAACCCCGAAACCATGGTGTTGAAAAACATCTCCCTCTATGCTAAGCCGGGACAGAAGATTGCTTTGGTTGGTTCCACCGGTGCGGGAAAAACCACCATTACCAACCTGATTAACCGCTTCTATGATGTGCCGGACGGAAAAATCCGTTACGACGGCATCAATATCACCAAAATCAAAAAGGCGGACCTGCGCCGATCCCTTTCCATGGTACTGCAGGACACCCACCTCTTTACCGGAACGGTGATGGAAAATATTCGTTACGGAAACCTTTCCGCCACCGACGAAGAGGTCATTGCGGCGGCAAAGCTTGCCAATGCCCATTGGTTTATTTCCCACCTGCCCCAGGGCTATGATACCGAGCTTACCCGAGACGGCGGAAACCTGAGCCAGGGACAACGGCAGTTGATTGCCATTGCCCGGGCGGCCATTGCCGACCCGCCGGTTCTGATTCTGGACGAAGCGACCTCCTCCATCGATACCCGTACCGAAGCATTGATCGAAAAAGGTATGGACGAACTGATGAAGGGCAGAACCGTCTTTGTCATTGCCCACCGCCTCTCTACGGTGCGGAACTCTAACGTGATTCTGGTTCTGGAACACGGTGAGGTTATCGAACGTGGCAGCCACGATGAACTTTTGGCACAACAGGGCAAGTACTACCAACTCTATACAGGTATGTTTGAACTGTCTTAATGAAAATAAAAAATCCTATCATACGATAGGATTTTTATTTTTGCCGTTCCATCTGGTCATGAATAATTCTTCGTTTTTGGCTATTTTCATATTGCCAGATTTGTTTTATAATTAATATAACCGAATATTTCCATAGGAGGAAAAACAATGGATAACAATAAGACAAAAAAATTAGTTATGGCCGCAATGTACGCATCTCTTTGCTGTGTCGCAACCATGATTATCAAAATTCCCTCTCCCCTCAAGGGCTACCTAAACCTTGGCGACTGCATCGTTCTGCTTTCCGGATTTATGTTGTCTCCGGCCTATGGCTTCCTTGCAGCAGGAATCGGATCCGCCCTTGCAGATATTTTTTCGGGATATCTTGTATATGCACCTGCAACATTTATCATTAAAGGCCTTATGGCACTCATTGCATATTTCGGCTTCAAACTCCTTCGTAAAAAAATCGGAGCAACCACATCAAGAATCCTCAGCGGTGTTGTTGCGGAAATTTTCATGGTTTTGGGATACTTTTTGTTTGAAGGCGTGCTGTACGGATTTGTCCCGTCTGTTGCAAACATCCCCGCAAACGCTATCCAAGGCGCTGTTGGAATCATTCTTGGTGTGGCATTAGCCAAAGTATTTGATAAAAGTTTAAGAGTGTAGGGTAATTACACCAACCAAGACACTAACGCAAGATGATTGTTAATGAATATGTGAGTGAAAAAAAAAGGACCTTGCTTTTGCAAAGTCCTCATTCTATGGCGGAGATGGTGGGATTTCCCCTTCGGGGCCTGTTGCAACATCAGTTCAATTACGTCGACAAGCGACTTATTTCACTGTGTTGCTGCCACTCCTTAGTGCTCCCTGCATCCGCCACTGGCGGCGGTCGCACACG
>JAZRQC010000032.1:0-1897 GCA_045649565.1 Ructibacterium sp. | reverse complement strand
GGGAGATAATAAATGCCTCCCTGTTAAGAGGAGGAAAAACAAATGAATGAAATTTTGACTTTCAATCTGCAACTCTTTAGTGCAGACGTAACCCCTATTAACATTACCACTCAGGATTCTATGAATCCTACCATGAAGACTTTCTACGACACCACTCTCTTGGAGAATGCAAGAGAGGCGATGGTTTTTACCCAGTTCGGTAAGAAACAGCCCATGAAGGGTAATAAGGTGGAGTGGAGAAAGTTTAATACCTTTGGCAAGGCTCTGACTCCCTTGACCGAGGGTGTTATTCCTACCGGTCAGACCTTTGGTATGACCAATGTTGAGGGTACTATCACCCAGCATGGTGACTTCACCGCTATTTCCGATAGACTTGAACTTGAGTCTTTCGATGATGTTATCTTTGGCGCTACCGAGGAGATGGGCGCTGCCGAGGGTGAAACCTATGACACCCTGACCCGTAACATCTTGGTTGCCGGTAACTCCGTGGCATATTGTGGTGGCAAGGAGTCCCGTGAAACCCTTGATAACACTTGTGTGCTTACTCCCGATGTGGTAAACAAGGCACAGACTTGGCTCAAGAAGAACAAAGCACCCAAGATTGATGGTTGGTATGTGGCTCTTATCCATCCTTCCGTTGCTTATGACTTGAGAAATAGTGATGAGTGGAAGGAATACCACAAGTACAACGATGTTACTCCGATCTTTAAGGGTGATATCGGTGACCTGCATGGTGTTCGCTTTATCGAAACCAACGAGGCAAAGATTTGGGATGTAAATGGCAAGAAGGTATATGCCACCCTTTTCTTGGGTAAGGATGCATTTGGTATTCTTGACCCCGAAGGTGAAGGTATGGAAATGATTATTAAGACCAAAGAGCAGATCGGCGGTCCTTTGAATCAGTTTGGTACTGTCGGTTATAAGTTCTGCCATGGTGCAAAGATTTTGTATCAGGAGAGAATGCTGCGTGTCGAGTCCGGCTCCAGCCTTGGTGACGACGATACCGAGAACTAATTAAACACATGGAGAGAGGACTCGCCATCCTCTCTCCATAAAAGAAATTACTTTGGAGGTAATTATGGCAGAAACAACTAAAAACACGAATAATGCTAAAAAGAGAGTTACCGTGCGACTCCCCCGTAATCCCGGGCAAAATGCACGTCAAGAGGAATTCTATTCCCACAACTTCAAAAACTACATGATTGTGCGAGGGGAAACCGTTGAGATCCCCGAAGAGGTGGCTGAGGTTATCCGTAATGCAGAGCAGGCGGAAGAATATGCTATGCAGTATGTAGATGGGCTTGTAAAGGCGGAGGAAGAGAAGAGAAAAGAATTTATTAAGTAAGAAGAAAGGAACGGATAGGCATTATATGGGCTATCCGTTTTTTTATAGGAGGTAATGTGATGACAATTCAAGAGTGCATTGATATGGTCGATAATCAGAAGCCAAACCAATATTCCAAGAGAGATAAGGTGATGTGGCTATCCTTTGTCGATAGAACCATTATCAACGATGTTTTAAAGACTCACGAAGGGTATGACGGAAGATACGATAATTTTACGGAATATACCGAAGACCAACTTACCAAGACTCTAATTGTAGAGAGTCCCTATGATAGATTATATCCCGCCTTCCTAAAGATGCAAATTGATGGGGAGAATGGCGAGATGCCGAGATACAACAACTCTGCAAGTATTTTTAATGCTTATATGATGGAGTATCGTAAATATTACAACAAGACTCATATGCCGTTGAGTGCCGGTGATAGAAGACCGATCATTAAGGAAACTACTACCGAGGTACCGGATGAGTTTTATGTTGAGGCAACATTAGAATGAGGGGGAATTAAAAATGGCTAATATTAAAGTTAAAATAGATTATCCTATCTCCGATGGG
>JAZRQC010000031.1:0-80175 GCA_045649565.1 Ructibacterium sp. | reverse complement strand
GCCTCTGCACCATAGATGCGCGCAATGCCCTCCTGTGCCTCCTTGAGAATTCCTTCGGGATGTTGCAAATCGTCCGTTTCTTCAAACTCGGTAACATCTAATGAAAAAGCATCCCGAACCCAATTCGGGTTCAAACCTTTTCCCCCTTTGTGGCCCGGGATGTGAAAACTAATCCGATCTTTTTGTCGGAAATTTTTCAATGCATCATATAATGACATGGACTAAAACTTCAATGCTTCACGAATGTAGTCCACCAACTTGTCGATGGCAACACGCTCCTGCTCCATGCTGTCACGATGACGGATGGTAACGCTCTGATCCTCTTCGGAATCAAAGTCATAGGTAATACAGAAAGGTGTACCAATCTCATCCTGACGACGATAACGCTTACCGATACTTCCTGCATCATCAAATTCACAATTGAATTCTGCCGCCAACTTTGCAAATACCTCTCTTGCAGGCTCAGACAACTTCTTGGAAAGAGGCAGAACTGCCGCCTTTACAGGCGCAAGTGCCGGATGGAAGTGAAGAACAGTACGAACATCGTTCTTCTCTGCATCGATTACTTCTTCATCATAAGCCTCAACCAAGAACGCCAAGGTAACACGGTCTGCACCCAAAGAGGGCTCTACACAGTAGGGAACATACTTCTCGCCGGTTTCGGGATCGTTATATTCCATCTTCTCACCACTGTGGTCGCTGTGCTGCTTCAGGTCAAAGTCAGTTCTGTCTGCAATACCCCAGAGCTCACCCCAACCGAAGGGGAACATAAACTCAATATCGGTGGTTGCATTACTGTAATGCGACGGTTTGGCTTGCTCATGGTCACGCAGCTTAATATTCTCTTCTGCAATGCCAAGAGAGAGCAGGAAGTTCTTACAATAGTCTTTCCAGTATGCAAACCATTCAAGGTCGGTACCGGGCTTACAGAAGAACTCCAGTTCCATCTGCTCGAACTCACGGGTACGGAAGGTAAAGTTACCGGGGGTAATCTCGTTACGGAAGGACTTACCTACCTGAGCAATACCGAAGGGAACCTTCTTACGAGAGGTTCTCTGTACGTTCTTGAAGTTTACAAAGATACCCTGTGCGGTCTCGGGACGAAGGAACAGTTCACTGGTGCTGTCCTCGGTAACGCCCTGGAAAGTTTTGAACATCAGGTTAAACTTACGGATGTCGGTGAAGTTGTGCTTACCGCAGTTGGGACAGGGAAGTTCCTTCTCCTTGATGAATTCCATCATCTTCTCATCGGACCAACCGTCAGCAGAAACACCTGCTGCATCCTCAATCAGTTTGTCAGCACGGAAACGGGTTTTACATTCCTTACAATCCATCAAAGGATCTGCAAAGCCACCAACGTGACCGGATGCTACCCATGTTTTGGGGTTCATCAGGATTGCCGCATCAAGACCTACGTTGTAGGGGCTCTCCTGTACGAACTTCTTCCACCATGCCTTCTTTACGTTATTCTTAAACTCAACACCCAAGGGGCCGTAGTCCCATGTGTTTGCCAATCCGCCGTAAATTTCGGAGCCTGCATATACAAAGCCACGGCCTTTACAAAGAGCAACAATTTTTTCCATTGTTTTTTCGGTATTTTTCATTTTGTGTTACCTTCCTTTGCACTTATTTTCATTCGCAAAATGCGTATAAAAAACCATTTTCATTTATTATACAACATAAATGCAAGAAATTCAAGTATTATTTCTTCTAAAAACGGGTTATTTTCCCTTATTAATGCATAAAAATGAAAGGTCAGGAGGTGTCCTTTATGTTAAATATGATTTGGGGAGGCATGATTTTGTGTTCCTTGGTGGTTTCCGTTTTTACGGGACAGTTGGAACAAACCGCCGCCGCAGCCGTTACCGGTGCCGGAAGCGGCGTGGAAACCTGCTTCTCACTCTTGGGCATTCTGTGCCTTTGGTCCGGCCTAACCAAAGTCGGTGAACGTGCCGGACTGATCACTTTTTTAGGAAAACTTCTTCGCCCTCTTTTACGTTTTTTGTTCCCTCAGTTAAACGAAAACTCCCCTGCCAAGGGGAGTATTGTAATGAACATGGTTGCCAACCTTTTGGGAATGGGCAATGCCGCAACTCCTCTGGGCATCAAAGCTATGCAGGATCTGGCAAAAGAAAACCATAACCGCTCTGTCCCCTCCAACGCCATGTGCATGTTGGTTGTTATCAACACCGCTTCCATTCAACTTCTTCCTACCACCTTAATTTCCTTGCGACAAGCTTATGGCTCATCTGCTCCCGGCAATGTGATTGTACCTGTATGGTTGGTGAGTATCTGTGCTCTGGTGGTAGGCGTTGCCATAGCCAAATTCATGGAAAGGAGAACCACCCTTTGACCTATATTTCTGTTTTTTCTGTCCCCTTGATGATTGCTCTTTTTGTGGGTCTGGGTCTTTTTCGCAGAGTTGGTGTCTATGATTGTTTTGTGGAAGGTGCCAAGGACGGACTCCAAAGCATGGTGGGTATCATCCCTCCATTGATCGGGTTGATGGTTGCCATTCATATGTTTCGAGCAAGCGGAGCTTTGGAATTGCTTACCACCCTGCTTGACCCCGTATTACAAGCCCTGCACCTTCCCCCTCAGGTTCTGCCACTCGCTCTTCTGCGCCCTATTTCAGGAAACGCCTCTACTGCCATTGTCACCGACATTTTCCGAACCCTCGGCCCCGACTCCCCTGCCGGCAACATTGCCTCGGTAATGATGGGCTCCACCGAAACCACCTTTTACACCGTTGCTGTTTACTTTGGTGCGGTAGGCATCAAAAACACCCGCCATACCTTGACCGCCGCCTTGTCCGCCGATATTACAGGAATTCTGCTTTCGATTTTAGTGGCAAATTGGCTGTTATAAAAAAAGACTTCGCAGTCGCGAAGTCTTTTTCTTAGTTTTCTTCCAATTGATTCTTCATGGCTTCCATGCAAGTCTTGCATACTTTTTTATCTCCAAAATCCACAAGTTCATCACTGTTTCCGCAGAAAACACAGGTGGGCTGATACTTGGTCAGGATAATGCGATCTTCTTCCACGTAGATTTCCAAAGGATCTCCCGGTTGGATCTGCATGGTGTTCCGCAATTCCTTGGGCAAAACCAATCTACCCAATTCGTCAACATTTCTCACAATTCCGGTCGCTTTCATTGCCATACGCTCACAGCCTTTCAAAATAAGATTTTGTTTTTGCTTTTATGACAATATTGTACCGCATTTTACGGAAAAGTCAACCATTTTTTTCCTATTTTTGTAAATTTTTATTTTTTTAAGCAGATTTTGCTCGCCATTTGTAGTTTTCCCAATTCCTTGTGCCAATTTAGTTGCGCCCAATCTTCCTGATAAACAACACCATACCGCAACCAAGCGCCAACCCCCAGAACATCCGCTTTCTTTTTTATGGTTTTTTGCAAAAATGCCGTTGCTTCCCGCTCCAATTGTGCCACAAGATCACCGCTTGCCTCCTGGCCCGAAATCCTTTTAGCAGTAAGCGTCACCGTTGCAGTTACCCGTTTCCCTTCCGGAATTTCCGATATACTAAACTTAGGAGGACATTTGCTTTGAACCAAGAATGTGCTGTCACCTGCCTGAATCATCACTTCCTTTCCGCTACCGCTGAACAATCCATATAGCATAGCTGCCTTTTCGTCCATGGTTGCAACCAGACGTCCCTTTTGAAAGATTCCGATTCCCGTCAACTTCTCCGAGGTGGCAACAGGCAAAACCGGATCCCATCCGCCGTCGGTACTGCGCGAAACAAACTCTCTCAACTCCACCACCGGAGCAAAGGGAGTATTTCTGTTCTGAAAGAGCAGTTCATAATATCTTGCCGTACTCTGCTCCAAGGAAGGCTTGACACTTCCTAAGAATTTCTTTGCAGATTTGGTTAAACACACACGGGTTGCCGGTCTTACCTCCCGCTCCTCATATAACACAATGGCGTGTTCTAACAGTCCCTCTTTTGCCACCTCAGTCGAGAAAGCCACCAGTTTCAGATGCGAAAAATCAGGTTCCTTGCTCAGGTGGCTTTTCAGACGGTTCAACGCCAGATAGAAGTTATCTTCTTCAATCACCAGATTGGTTACGGATTTGTTCTCCTTTTCCTCCTCACCGCCTGACCCTTGCGCCGAGGGATCCATACTTCCTCCCAACTCCAATGGATTGGAAAGTTGAAAGGTATACTGAAACTGTTTTTCTTCTCCTTTGTCAATTCCCAGAGCAATGGTATAGGCCGCCGCTTCCACCTCTCGATTGTCATAGCAACCGCTCAGGGTAACACAAAGACACCCTGCCAGACAAAGGACGGTGGTCTTTATGCTTTTCCGAGGTATTTTCTCCAGATTTCGTATGGACAAAAAGAAAAGATGTACCGCCATGGATAAATACAAGAAAGCGGACGCAGTCAGCACAACCAAATAAATCCCATCCATCCGCGACCAGAATCCACCGAAATATGCCGCCTTTATCAACGGATAAATCAGGTTGTCGGACATCTCATTGACCAAAAAGGATCGGGACATGGACGATATCAAAACCAATGCCACATTCAAGGCTACCGCAAGAGCCGCTCCCACGATACCGCTTCGGTACACCGACACGTTTTTTCGGCATCTTGGGGCCAACTGAAAAATCAAAATACTATCTGTGTAGAAGAACAAAGCGGTCAATCCTGTCCCGAATATTTCTCCCGCTCCTTTTCCCAGCCATGGGGTCAGATACACCGCTTCTGCATGCTTGGTTCCCAACACCGCTACCACGCCCATGGCTAAACCGATTCCAAGAACCGAAAGAGAATGCATCCGATACACCGCCTTACCTCCGCCTATGGCAGTTGCTATGGCTCCCAACAACAAAATCCCACCCAAAAACCAGATGGGAGATCGAGGAAATGCTACCTCTCTCAACACATAGGTAAACTCGCTTAAGGCATAGATTGCCGAAAGAAGCCAGTAGAGAGCAAGAACTACCTTTCCCACCTGCAGGATAGAATGGGGAATCCGTGAATGAAAATGCTTAACAAGATAAATCGCCCCTATGAACAATCCCACAAAAATTAATCCTGTATAGAGCGCCGTCAACCATCCTGCCGTTCCGCCCACAGCAAAGAACTGATTGGGATAGGTGGTGAACATCTTATAAAAGCAGGCATGAAAGACAAGACAACCAAATTCCCATCCTCCCAATTCCCGTCCCTGTTTCTTCACTCTGCATCTTCTCCTTTCCCGTCATTCATCCACTTTCTGCTGATATGAGGCTGCTTGATGGGGTTTTGTGTTCTCAGATTCCGAGGTCTGAACTCCTTTTTCCAGATGGGCTTAATAAACAAGTTCCCCAAGACAGAATCTCCGTTCTTTGGCGTCAAAGGAGAAAGAAAAGGAACCCCGTAGGTTTCCGATGCGGCCAAAAAACTTCCTCCCAAAAATACGCCAAGAACAATTCCCAAAATTCCTGCCGTTGCCCCCAGCAGAATCAAACCCAGTTGCAATAATGCCACCGACCTTGCAAGACTGACCGAAGGCATGGCAAAAGAACCTAATCCTGCAAGGGATACCACAATAATCAAAAGAGGGCTTACAATTCCTGCCTCCACTGCCGCCTGACCTAAAATCAAACCGCCGATGATACCCAATGTGGAGCCCACAGGACTTGGTACACGCACCGATGCTTCTTTGATTAACTCAAAGGAAAGTACCATAAAAATCAGTTCCGCCACCAAGGGAAAGGGCACCGTCTCCCGACTGGCCTCCACCGCAAGGAGAAGGTCTGTGGGCAGGATTTCAGGATGGAATAAAAGCACCGCCACAAAGACTCCCGGCAGGAAAAGTGCCAACGCCATCCCCATAAGCCGAACAAATCGCATATAATTTGCCTCGGACACGCGTACATAGTTATCCTCGGACACCTCAATCAAATCGGTAGCGGTGGTAGGAAGTACCAAAGCAAAGGGACTACCCTGTACCAGAAGCACCACCTTCCCCTCTGCCAGCATAGACGCCGCTCGGTCAGGTCGTTCGGTACGTAGGGTGTGAGTCATGGGAAAGAAACTTTTTTCCTCCAGAAGCATCTCCACATCTCCCGTGGAGAAAATATAAGAAACGTCAATCTCCTGAAGCCTTTTCCGCACCTTATCCACCAACGCTTTGTTGGTCACACCATCAATGTATAAAAGTCCGCAGGGGGTTCTGCTCTCACTGCCTATGGGAATGTTTTCAGCAATCAAGGAAGGTGTTTTCAGAATCTTACGTATCAAGGCAAGATCGGTAATAATCACCTCGTTAAAGGCTTCCTGCGGTCCTGACAGACTGGATTCTTGCAAGGGTTGTCCAACGCTCCGTCCATGCCAATTCTTTACATCTGCCGCAAAGGCGCACTGACACCCATCCACAAAGATAACACAAAACCCAAAGGAAACATTTTCCTCTACCGTGTCAAAATCCTCAATCACCGAAAGAGGTCCTAAGGGCGCCATTCTGCGAAATACTGTTTCCCTTCGATTTTCCTCTCCCTCATGAGTGCCACCCTGCATCAACCCTCGCATCAGGTCACGGTTGATGAAGTTTTTGTCCACCATGCCGTCAAAGAAAATCAAGAATGCATCCGCCCATTCATCATGAAACCTGACCTGAAAATCCCGCAGGACAAAGTCGAAATTCTTTCCCAACTGAAACCGAGCCGCAATATACTCCCGACTTTCTTGAATTTTTTCGGTAATTTCAATCCGTTCCGTCATCGATTCCACCCTTTCTTTCTGGATAGGATTCCCTTTTCCCCCTGATTTATTCCATCGTTGGCACGAAACTTGAAAGCACAATACGAGCAGCAACAAAAAAAGTCACCCTCCCTTTTAGGAGAATGACTCGATACATTTATTTACGTTAGTCTCTATTCTTACAGGAATCAACATACGCAGATAATATCTTTTCTGCATACAACTGCTCCTTTTCACTAAGTTCTGAGAGCAATATGCCTATCGTACCATCTTGCCTTCCGTTTTCCAATCCGAACAAAACATAATCGGCAGAAACATCCAATGCTTTGCAAAGAGCAGCCAAAGTAGCAACAGAAACCCCCATCTTACCACACTCTAACTGACTAAAGTTTTTGGTGCTGATGTTAATCATTTCCGCAATCTTTTCTTGTGTATAGCCTTGCGCCTTTCGTACCTGACGAATTCGAGATCCGATCAAACTAAAATCAAATTTATCCATTTCTATCACTTCTCATCTCATGTATTTGATTATAGTTTATTCTATCCACAATATATTTTTAACCATGCATTACATATATTTATCTATGTGTTAGATTGACTTGCTTAAAATAATATTATATACTCAAAATACTAAATTAAATAAAGAAGGTGTTTATATGAAACAAAAGATTTGTTCTTTTGCAGGGCATAGCGAAATATATTCTCCATTAGAACTAAGACCTCGCCTTGTCAAACAATGTGAAACGCTGATATCACAATATCCTGATATGGTTTTCTGGGTAGGACATTATGGAGAATTCGATTCTATGGCAGCCAATATCATTCGTGAATTAAAGAAAAAATACGCAACAATAAAGCTTGAACTGGTTATTCCCTATTTAACCAAAAGCATGATTAACCAAGCAACATTATTTTCGCAAAATTATGATTCTGTTTTCCTGGCTGAAATACCTGAAACCACACCAAAGCGGTATCAAATCCGAAAATGTAACGAATACATTATCAACAATTCAAACTTTCTTATCGCCTATGTAAATTACACCTATGGCGGTGCTGCCAAAACACTATCCTATGCACAACGGAAAAAGAATCTTACCATTTATAACCTTGGAACTTGGCAAGAAAAACTTTGGTAAAAGCATTTTTCTCGTTTTCGACAAAACTCGACACTAGTTTTTCTCTATTTTCGGTATACTATAGAGTAGAATACAAAAGGAGTCTGGGCATTATGAAAGAACAGTACACCACCATTGCCAAAGAGGCAAGTGCCGAAATCATCGAAAAACGTTCACGCTTTATTGCCACTGTCAAGCCTGTTTCCACCGAGGAAGAGGCTTTGGCGTTTTTGAACGGACTTCGGCAGGAGTACTGGGATGCCACCCATAACGTATATGCCTATATCATCGAAGAGAATCAGCTGGCTCGGTATAGCGACGATGGTGAGCCGGGAGGTACCGCAGGAATGCCGGTTCTGGATATTCTGCGCAAAGAAGGACTTTCCAACCTGATTGTGGTGGTTACCCGTTATTTTGGCGGAACTCTCTTAGGAACCGGTGGCTTGGTGCATGCCTACTCCAAGTCTGCCAAGGCAGGGGTGGAAGCCGCAGGGCTTTTGGATATGATTCTTTGTAAGGAATTGACCCTGACCTGCGAGTACACCTTATGGGGGTCTTTGCAAAATTATCTTTCCAAACGAGAGCAGATTATCCAAGGAGAAGCCGAGTATACCGAGAAAGTTTCTCTGCCCTTGTACCTGCCTGTTGCCATGGTAGAAAACTTCTCCAAGGACCTGATTAACCACCTGAACGGACAAATTACCATCCAAGAAGGGGAAACCCGATACTGTAGTCGACCCAGAGCATAAAATTTCTCAGAAAACTGTTGACAATTCATGTAAAACGTGTTAGAATAGCCCTTGTGCTGGTGTAGCTCAATTGGCAGAGCAGCTGATTTGTAATCAGCAGGTTGCGGGTTCGAGTCCCATCACCAGCTCCAGAAAAAGAGGTAGATTCATTTAGAATCTACCTCTTTTTTATTCATTTGTTAGGCCGCCGCATTCATATTAATACCTTCAATAACTCTGCGAATCCCCATCCACACAGACAAATCCGTAAAGACCTCCACCACACTTCCTCGATCTGTAAAGGGAGCATCTTGCAGTACGGATAAATCCTTCATCATTCCGTTGTGGACAATATATTCCACAATCTGATTAACAAAGTATATCTGTCTTGCATCAAGAGTTGTATTACCAAGAAACTCTGCAAAAGCCTCTTTTGCCGCATTCATATCAAGGCCCACAATTTCACGAACAAATTCGCCAAGGGGTTTTTCTCCATACTCGGCAGTATATTCATCCTTCGTGCCGACCTCATTCCACAATATCTTCTCAAGTTCCATAACATCACTTTTGTTAAGCGGGATATTGCTTTTCAATTTCGCAATCACACTGTTATCCTGATGTTGTCTTACATAATATTCCGCTTTTGCTCTGTAATTTTTAAGATCATCACTTTCAAGTTCAGACTCTTTCCACTCTGTTGAAAGAATATCATCACCAAAATTGGTGTCATACCTTAAATCGTTATGCGGAATGTACTTCATCAAATTACGAAGTGACTCGCGGATATGTTCAAATTCGCTGATGCAACAATTATTAAGATAATCCGTATGCAAGATTTTATTGATAAGTTCAGACTTTGCAGATATTTCCGGGATATTGGCAACGCTTGCAATACCACTTACCTTTTTGAACAAATCGCTTCTATGTCTGCCATAACCTTTTCCCGCAAGATATGCAAGTTCAATACCGTACATAAGTGCATCAAAACGCACAGCACTTGCCTCATCTTCGTCAGGTATGATAAGAGGCGCAAGTTCTTCCTTGATAATAAGCGTATCCTCATATGTAAGAGATGTATAATTTTCTTCGTTTGCATATAGTTCAACATATTTAAGATGTTGTTTTACTGCAAAGTTTTCCCTATTGAGTTCACGAACCTTGGTTACCATTTCAGAAACCAAGCTCTTACGGAATGCAATTAAATCTTCTGTCTGATATGCAATATCCTGAAGTTTGAAGATGATTTGCGATTTTAAGTTGAATATTGCACCCTGAAGCGCCATCTGATTGGCTGTGGGCTTTCCGCTATTCATCCTGAAAAACTCAAAGTTTCCGCAAAAATCAAAAATATAGAATTTATTTTTATCTTCTCCGTCTAAAAGACCGGGACAAAGTCGGGTACCCCGACCAATCATCTGCCAGAACTTCGCCTTACTCATAACCTTTTTAAAGAACACAAGGTTCAAAACTTCCGGCACATCAATACCGGTATCAAGCATATCAACAGAAATTGCAATCTGCGGCAACTTTTTCGGGTCAGAAAATTCATCAATCAGGCTCTGTGCATAATTGATTTTGTTATCAATCACCTTTGCAAAACCATTATAATTCGGATATTCCGAGTTAAATACTTCAAGTATTTTCTCGGCATGACGATGATTCTTGGCAAATATGATCGTCTTCCCCAGTTTTTCGCCGTATTCGATTTTAATTCCGTCTGTCATAAGGACATTTAGCACCTGACGGATTGTGTCACGGTTAAAAATCCATTCATTCAAAGCAGAAGAGCTTATTCTTTCAGGGATTTCACCATCTTCGTCCTCGAACAGATTTTCATATTCCGCTTTTTCTTCCTCGGTCAAATCCTCGTAGGTGATACCCTGTTCAATGAATTTAAGTTTCGATTCTACCGACATATAGTCAACCAAATACCCATCCGTAACCGCCTGTGCAAGTTCGTATCCATAGGTTGGAACACCACTTTCCAGTTCGAAAACCTCATAGGTATTCTTGTCAATTTCATCCTTTGGTGTTGCAGTAAGACCCACTAACGGCGCATCAAAATAGTTAAAAATGTCTCTGTACTTGTTATAAATAGACCGATGCGCCTCGTCACAAATCAAAAGATCAAAGTGACCGCTTGTGAATAGTTTTCCTTCATCGTCTTTTACTTCATCAATACAGTTATACATAGTCTGATAAGTGGAGAACACACAATGGGCCGCAAAGTTATCCTTTTCTTCACATAAATTTGTAACTGATAAATCGGGCAATAAGTTTACAAAAGCGCGCTTTGCCTGTGTTACAAGAGATGTTCTGTCTGCCAAAAACAGAATGTTTTTCACCCATCCATGTTCTAAAAGCACTTTGCAAAGTGCAATTACAGTTCTTGTTTTACCCGAACCGGTTGCCATAACAAGAAGCGCTTTCCTGCGATTTTTAACATCCAACGCATCACAAACCGCTTTGATGGCACCTTCCTGATAATATCTTCCGGCAATATTTTTATCAACCATCACATTTTTAAGGCTCGTCCTTGCCTTACGAAGGTTGAACATCTTCTCTAAATCACGTTTTGAGTAAATGGTCGCGACTTTTCTTTCAGGATACTGACCATCATCAATTCTTGTTTCAAAACCATTAGTTAA
The DNA here is from genome assembly GCA_045649565.1 of Ructibacterium sp. GTDB lineage: Bacteria > Bacillota > Clostridia > Monoglobales > Monoglobaceae > Ructibacterium. The sequence goes on along the minus strand of JAZRQC010000031.1, from coordinate 68,971 downwards.
GAATATAACCGGTCTTCTGCCATACTGTTTTTCTAAAATATCTGCATAGAGCTTTGCCTGCTGTCTGCCAACTGCTACATCTTTACAAGTGCGTTTTGCTTCAACAACTGCAAGCGGTTTATGTGTATCGTCATATAATACATAATCTGCATAGCCAACTTCGGATTTGTTGGGCATCCCCGGAAGTTCAACTTCATTTATCCAAGTTTCGTTTTCAACCCAGCCTGCTTCCTGAAGCATGGTATCTATGTATATCTTTCTTGTCTTAAACTCAGATAAATCAAGAGGTTTTGGAACATAAGTCTGCTGTTGTTCGGCACGTCTGGCGGTAAGCTCGTCCTTCAACGCCTTGTTTTCAGCCATCAGACTTTCAAGATCAACGGTCTTTTCGGTAACAAATGACAACGCTTCTTCTGTTGTAAGTTCCATCAAGCCAGCATCAAATTGACCCTCGTTATAATCCTTGCCATAGCAGTATGCAACATAGTCAAGGAAATAATAGAGGTTTTCGATACAAAGCTTTGCTTGCTCCATAGAAATTTTCTTTCCGCTGTGAGCCGCAATATTACCGGCCTTGCGGATAAAATCCATCCTTCTGTGTATGTCATTGCCTACAATATCACGAAACTCCTCGCCATTCATCAAAGTGACAAGCGTTGTGTCATAGGGCATTTCCAAATCCTTGTCAACAGAATACATCCATTTTACTGCAAACTCCATGGCTCTGCGGCAGTTTAACACCGATGCCGCCACATCAATATTCAATATCTTTTCAGCAGAAATAGCCACATCTGCAAATGTGGCAAATTGCGGATCAGATTTTAAGAAATCAAAATTTGTCATTACTTTTCACCTACTTATACACCTAAGCAAATTGTAAATTTTTTAAGATGTAACTTTGATCTATATTGTCCTTTTTATATTATCAATCTCTTTTTTGGTTTCTAAATATTTTGCTATTACCAAGCACGCCAAAAACATATCATAAGTTTTATCATACCATAATTCAATTTCCTGTTCATTCATAGATAAAAAAGTGGCACGAGCAATAGGGTCTTTATCAACATTATGCCTTATTCCAGATTTATTAAATAATAGTTTTGTATCATCGTATAAGTTTTTGTATGTAGTTCCTTGGAATTTTTCTGAAAATGATTCTAACTTTTTATATAAAGTGCAAAGAATTTCCGCTTTTCTTATCAAATTACCTTGGTTATCAATTCTTTTGTATTCGCCTAAGCTTGATTTTACATCTGGATAGTTTATGCTTACCTCTTCCGCAAGTTCATCGCTATATTCCACAAAAAACTCTCCTGTAATTTCATCAATGGATAATTTGCACCCCAGCTGTTTTGTCAATTCCAATATGTTGTCCACAATCATCTCATGTGCAGCATCATCCGTCCATTTGTGATAAAACTCTTTATTAATACAATTTTCTGCTCTTGCAATGATATTTATTGCATACTGCAAATACTCTAGAACTTTGTCAGGCGACATTGTCTCTTTTTCCAACTCTTCTACCGAAATCCCTAACGCCTTTCTCATTTCGCTTATGGAGAAAAAGGTTCCTCTCAATTCCCAATTTTTAAAACAATATTCATCTATGTATTCCTCAACAGTATAACAATAATTATAATCTTCTACTAGCCTATTCACTCTAAGCATTTTGTCGATTTTTGAATATTCATCATACAATTCCAACGATGGAAAAATGTTTTTTTCAGATATTCTTTTTATCTTCATACCTTTCACCCACTCAAAATGTATTTGTATGAGCGCCTAAAGAACCCAACCTTTTATAGTTTTTACCATATTATGTCATAGTTTCTCTTGCGCTTATCTATATTATACCTCTTTATAAGAAGGTGAGCAAAAAATAGATTTGAAATATTTCTCTGTATTTTACGCTGAGGATCGTTTATGTAAAATTATCTTCAATTTTTATCTATATTCCTCTTAAAATCACTAAAAATCTCAAAGTTTCTACACAAAATATTTTTGCATTAGTGCTTTTTTAAGAAGTTCCAGTTTTTCAAGGCTTTTTTGCACTTCTAATTTTGATTTGTCGGTCTGTTCGACGAAGGCAATATATTCTTTCTGCAACTCAATAGGAGGAATAATTTGAACATATGCCTTCATAATTGCCGTATTGAGATTAGGCTGTGTTCCAGCAGGAGCAATCTTTCTAAAATGGTCTGTCATTTGATTCAATGCTTGCAACAGAAAAACTTTATCTAATCTTTCATCGATATCTTCCATTGCAAGCCAGCCATCGTGAATACACCCATCAAAAGTGATAATACGAGCAAATCCTAAAGACACACCGCAATTAGCAAAAATCAAGCTTCCCGACTTAACCATACGACTCTTCTGCACACCGTCTTGAATAATATATTCTTTTGTAGAATGCAGATAGACATTATCGCCTTTGGTGGCATCTCCAATTTTAATCCACGGCACATCTCCACCAAGATAATTCTCAATAGGTCTCGGTGAGCCACCTCTAACAATTGTACATAATTCTCCTAACGGCTGACTCTCCCAGCCTTTATCATTCGTGTTAATGTCACCAAACAGTTCGACAAATCGTGCTTTGACAAGCTCGTCCAATTTTTCAAGTTGTTCTTTTCGTCTGCTAATTAAATTAACTATAAAATTCAACTTGGAAACAATTTTATTTTGCTCGTCCATATCTACGAAAGGTATCTGCATTTGCCTCATTGCAGCCTGAGTCAATTTCTGTCGTGTTGCTCCATTAACCAATCCCGTGGTATCATAAAACATTAACGAATAACACAAATAATCTACATCTATATTAGCTTTGGGCTTTAAAACATGTGCATGATTGTTTACCCAGCATTTCCCAGAAACTTTGTATGCAATCGGTCTATCTTTTGAACCAAAATTACCTCCATCTTCAGCTAACAAAACCAAGTCGTCATCAAAAATGTAATCTTCAACATAATCCTGTATCCCATTAGCACCGTAATATGGATAGATCCCACTTTTTCTTTCTGAAGCAGTTATTGGCACTCTTTGAGAGTCTAATATTTCACAGACATCTTCAAGTTTTACATATTCCATCACAGCAATTCCTCCAATTCCGCCAAGCCTTTGGTTATTTCCATTTCAAGTTCATGGAGGTCTGCCATAATTTCAGTTGTGGAAGGATATTCCACAGGCACATATTCAGTTTCTTTATATTTATTGATAGAAAGGTCATAATCGTTATTTATAATATCCTGCTTGTCCACAAAGAAGCTCTGTTCGGTCTTTGCTCTGTCGATTTCTTTGTCAAGATTATGGAATCTTTCTATAATATCAGAAATATCATTTTCTGCTACAGGCGTTCTCTTATCATCAAGGCTAAATCCGTCTGCTTTCATATCATAGAACCATACTTTATCAGTTCCTCCGTGGCCTGTTTTTGTGAATATAAGTATAGCAGTAGAAACTCCTGCATAAGGCTTGAAAACACCAGAAGGCATGGAAACATCAGCCCCAAGGCGGTTATTTTCTATAATTTCCTTTCGGATTGCTTTATGAGCAGTTGATGAACCAAAGAGTACACCATCAGGAACGATGCAAGCGCATCTGCCACCGATTTTAAGCATACGAAGAAACAAGGCAAGGAATAAAAGCTCTGTTTTCTTTGTTTTGCACATTTTAAGCAAATCTGCAGACACAATATCATAGTCAAGGCTGCCTTTGAAAGGCGGATTTGCTAAAATAAGAGAATATTTATCTCTGTCCGCATTTTGGTCTGACAAACTGTCGCGGTATTCAATAAACGGACTGTCAATGCCATGTGTCATCATATTCATGGCACCGATACGGAGCATAGTTCTGCCCATATCGTAGCCGAAAAACATCGAATTCATATAGTGGTCTTTTTTCTGCTTACTAAAGAATATTTCTTCTTTGTAGTTTTCTCTTAAAAACTTTCCTGCTTCAACCAAGAACCCTGCTGTACCACAAGCGGGGTCACAGATAACCTCGTCTGGCTTAGGTTGTACCATTTCTACAATCATTTTGATTATATGGCGCGGTGTTCTGAAAGCCCCCGCCATACCATTTACTTGCAAACGAGATGAAATGTATTCATAAACATCACCTCTGATATCGCTGCTTTGCATAGCGTTCATCAAGTCATAAATTTCGTCGAGGCTTGTTACCACTTTATCAAGCATAAGAGGGGTAGGAATTTTGAATATAGCATCATCCATATATTTGGAATATGCACTATCTTTGTCTGCGTGCAAATTCTTAATAAAAGGAAATACCCATTCCTGCATCATGGTGTACATTTTTGTAGCGGGGAAATCACGGAATGTTGACCATTTTAATTGACGGCCATCTATTATGCGGTCCCCAATTTTAACCTCATCTGCAAAAATCGTATTATGAGGAATTCCAAGCATGGCACTTTCCTTTGCACGAAGATTATCTGTGTCATCAAGGTCGTGTATAAACATAAGATATGTAATTTGCTCAATCACATCAAGAGGGTTAACAAGGCCCCCTGATGCAAAAACATCCCAAAGTCCGTCTATTTTATTTTTCAGTTCGCCTGTAATCATATGTAACTCTCCTTATTCCATTCCAACATAATTTGGAAGCCCTTTCTCTTGACCTTCGTCAAGAGTCCACAGAAATATTATACACTTTTTCTCTAACAAACTTCAATAGTTTTCGACAATTTCTTTCAAGAAGTTTTCAATATAGTGTTTTCACTCGCGAAAAATCACCTTCCTCGAAAATTTTTCGTGCCTTTTCCAACTCCCTTGACATCTATAATTCTGCTTGTTATAATGATGGCAAATTCCGAGAAAAGAGGATTATTCTTATGCCAAACATCAAAGTCGATTTTAACCAAATCGTGGGGGAAATCAAGCCCTTTCACGCTATCAATAATGCGCCCATTTTCTCCCCCACCGATCTGTTTCACTACATGGGAGAAGCAGGGATTCCCTACTCACGACTCCACGACACCGGCGGTTTTTTAGGCGGTGGCGGAAAGTATGTGGACATTGAGAACATCTTCCCCGATTTTGATGCAGACCCTGAAGATCCTGCATCCTATCAGTTTGAATTTACCGATGACCTCTTGAAGAAAATTTGTGAGCAGGGTACCGAACCCATCTTCCGCTTGGGTGCCAGCATTGAGAACAACCACTATCTTCGTGCCTTTCACATTTTCCCGCCCAAGGATTCCAAAAAGTGGGCAAGAATCTGCGAGGGAATCATCAACCACTACAATCACGGATGGGCAAACGGTTTTGAATTCGGCATTACCTACTGGGAAATCTGGAACGAGCCTGACAATCAACCCAACCCCGAAGACTCTCCCATGTGGAAGGGAACCAAGGAGCAATATTACGACCTCTACTCGGTGACCGCCAACCACTTAAAGGAGAAATTCCCCTACATCAAAGTAGGCGGTTATGCTTGTTGCGGATTCTACTCCATTACCGGAAGTTACACCACCGACGCCAACGTTTCGGAGCGCACCGACTACTTTATTGAATTCTTCCACGGCTTCATGAAGTACATTACCGCACCGGAAACCAAGGCGCCTCTGGACTTCTTCTCCTGGCACGCCTATGCCAAGACACCCAACAACTACGACTCCTCCCTCTATGTTCGGGAGCAGTTGGATGCTTATGGATTCTATGAGACCGAGAGTATGCTCAACGAATGGAACCCCAATCCCAGACAACGTGGTACCGAGGCCGATGCAGCAAACATTTTAGAGATGATGTTGGTACTTCACCACTCACCTCTGGATATGCTGGTATATTACGATGGTCAGGTTCACGGCATCTACAACGGCATCTTTGACCCGGTTAGTCGTGGCATCTTCCCTGCTTACTACACCTTCTGCGCCTTCAATGAGCTTTATCAGATGAAGCAGGAAGTCTCCGTCATACGAGACACCCACATGCTTCCCGTTTTGGCGGCAGTGGCAGAAAATCAGGGCAAGGTTTTGGTTTCCAATAAGGAAGCCGAATCCATGGAACTGACCATCTCAGCATCAGAGGGATGGATTCCTGTAAAACTCCGTATTTTGGACGGCCTGAACGGTCTTGTGGATACCGAATTCACAACGGGAGACACCTTTGTGATTCCTGCCGAGAAAATTGCTATCATAGAATACACCAAAGCATAAGCCAAAGAGCGCCCATACAGGCGCTCTTTTCTGTTGCTTTTCATTGACTTTTCCTTATTTATTGTATATAATGAAGATATTGGGAAACTATTCTTGGAGGTGAGAGAAATGACCTTTTATAACTTTATATCATCCATCTTAAGTTATGTATTTACTGTCATTATTTATCTCTTTATTTTTGGAGTCATTCGTCTGATCTATCTGGACGTGAAAAAGATGAGCCGATTCGAGAGTGATCGGGTCAATGTCAGTGATGTGGCTGCTGCCAGTCTGCGGACTTTATCCAGCAAAAAGCCTCTGGAACAACCCCTTCAAAAACGCTATATGATTTATGGCGGTGCCATCATCGGCAGAAACAAAGGTTGTGATGTTTCCATTCGTGCCAGTTTCATCTCTGCCCGCCATGCCCGCATCTGGTATGAACGTGGGGAATGGTTTCTGGAGGACCTTGGAAGCCGAAACGGTACCACGGTTAACGGCCAGCGTATTGCCCATCGGGTCATTCTGGACCCTCAGGACGAGGTTTCTTTTGGCGGAATTCGATTTGTCTTTGAACTGTAAGAGGAAAGGAATCGCTTATGAGTAAATTCAAAGGACTCAATTATCGTCGTCCTGCCTATCTTTTGATGTTGATGAATCTTTTGGGATTCTTCCTTCTCTACATGGCAAACGACTATAACCCTTATATCCTCTACATTGGTGGTGGATTGCTGGGGCTCTTTATCTTGATTTATACGGTGATTGTCCTCTGTAAAATGGGCGACAAATTCATCGTGCTGATGGCGTGTATGCTAATCACCATCGGTGTTCTTTTGTTGTGTCGTATTAACTTCGAATTCGGCATCCGCCAAATTCTTTGGGTAGCAATCGGGGGCGGTGCATTTTTTGCCTCCTATGCCATCTACTATAACATCAAGTTCTGGAACAAGTTATGGTTCTTTTACCTTGTTGGCGGTACGGGATTGTTCCTTGCCACCTTGCTTTTCGGTGATACCATCAACGGTTCCAGAAACTGGATCAGCGTTGGTGGGTTCTCCTTCCAGCCCTCCGAGATTACCAAAATCCTGTTTATTATGTTTCTATCCTGCTACTATTCCCAAAGCTGGACAGAACCCTTCCTGAACATCAAGCCCAAATGGATTACATGGATGGGAACCTACCTTTTCATCGGCTTTTTGGTTCTCCAACGTGACTGGGGTTCCATTATGGTGTTCTTCTTTATCTATATCTTTATGATTTACGTCTACGAGAAGAATTTCTGGTTCCTTGCCATGAACATAGGTGCCGCCATTGTTGTGGCAATCCTCGGTTACAAGTTCTTGTATCATATTCAAGTTCGTGTTTCCACATGGCTGGATCCATGGGCGGATATTTCCAACAAGGGTTATCAGATTACCCAGTCCCTCTTTGCCATTGCCGCAGGCGGGTACTTCGGTAAAGGAATCGGCAACGGCTCTCCCTTGTATATTCCCGAAGTTCATTCCGACTTTATCTTTGCCGCAGTTTGCGAGGAAATGGGCGTGTTTGGCGGTGCCGCCATCATCCTGCTCTTCTTCCTGATTGCCTATCGTTGTTTCAAAATCGCAATCACCGCTCAGGACGCTTTTGACAAGTCCGTTGCCTTGGGCGTTACTCTGATGTTTGCCGTCCAGACCTTTATCATCGTGGGCGGTGTAATCAAAATGATTCCCCTGACGGGTATTACCCTACCCTTTGTCAGCTACGGCGGAACCTCCATTGTGGTGAACTTTGCCTCTTTGGGCATTATTCAAGCCATCTCCGCCAAGGAAGATCGACGTTCAGGAGGTGATGGCCATGAAACCAAATAAGCGCATCATCCACGTTCTGGTTGTGGTTTCCCTGATGTTTTTGTCCTTGGTGACCTATCTTTTGTACTTCAATATGTTCCAAGCCGAAGAAGTTGCCACCAACCCCTACAACAAACGTCAATGGGAGGACGAGAAATTTGTAAAACGGGGAAGCATTTATGATTCCAAGGGTGTTCTCTTGGCAAAAACCGAAGTAAACGGCGATCAACGAATCCGCCAATACCCCCAAGGCCGTCTCTATAGCCACATCATCGGCTACTACTCCCGCACCTACGGAAAGAGCCATCTGGAGATGCTTTATGATAAGCAACTCTTAGGCCACGGAGACATTTCCATCTCCTTTGGGGAATTGCGTTCCGGCTATGACCTGAACCTGACCATCGACCACGAACTTCAGCAATACGCCTATCAGCAATTGGGCGGTCGGCAGGGTGCCGTTGTGGCCATTGAACCTGCCACGGGAAGAATCCTCTCCTTGGTAAGTTATCCTGATTTTGATCCCACATCCGAGAGTCTGGAACAGAACTGGAACGCCATTGTAGAGCAACAAAACTCACCTCTGTTGGCGCGTGCAACCCAGGGTATGTATGCGCCCGGTTCTACCTATAAGATAGCAACTACGGCGGCAGCATACGCCAACGGAATGGCCAACCGCACCTTTGACGATACCGGCGTCTTTGAAAAGGACGGCTTGAAGGTGAAAAACTATGGTGGCTCTGCCCACGGACAGATTAATCTGGATCAAGCCTTCACCGTTTCCAGCAACTATGCCTTTTGTGACTTAGGCTATGATATGGGTCCGGAAAAGGTTCTGGAGAACGCCAAGAAGTTTGGTATCGGTAAATCCTTTGACTTTGATTTGGCCTATAGCCAAAGTCAGATTCAGTACAAGAAAATGTATAACTCCGATGCGGCTCTGGTCTCCATCGGTCAGGGACAACTGCTGATGACGCCCCTGCATGTAGCCATGATGGGTGCGGCCGTTGCCAATGACGGAAAGATGATGACCCCCTATCTGGTAGACTCCATCACCACCGAATCGGGAATGACCATTTCTTCCACCAAGCCGACCTTGTTTACCACCGCCATGTCCCCCGGCTGTGCCAACTATATTGACGGCCTGATGCGGAACGTTGTGGCAAACGGTACCGGTAGAAATGCGCAGATTTCCGGCGTTACCGTTGCAGGTAAGACGGGAACCGCCGAGAACGAAACCGATCGGGATCACGCCTGGTTCGTGGGTTATGCTCCTGCAGACAACCCGAGAATCGCCGTTGCGGTTCTTCTGGAATATGATGGTGGCTCCGGCGGTACCAACGCCTGCCCCATTGCAAGAAACGTCATGCGAAAGTATTTGGGTATGTAATCTTCAAGTCTTATCAGTCGGTTAGAGTCGACCATCCCTACTCGTGAGTGCGCAGAAAAATTAGTGTGATGTGTTCGCTACAAAATGGAAAATGCCAGGCGCATACTTTGTGTATGTAACTGGCATTTTTTATTGCAGTAGCGGGCGCAGATTGCTGAATTTTCAAGCACGACTGTAAAAACCAAAGAAAAAAGGTGTTCCGAAAGGAACACCTTTTTGTGTTATTGTGTTATTGTGTAATCGCAACTTTCTCCGCACCGGCATAGGGCGACATGCCCTCTAAGGTATCCCAAAGGAAGATTTTTGCATACTTGGCATTGGGATTCTTCAGGAGAGTTGCTGTGTACATTCTGTCTCCATTGGTTTCCACAATCACCATGTCAAGCAGAACTCCCTTGGCATTGTAAATACCCACACAAAGGAACTCTTCTGTGACAGCCTGCTCACAAGCAATGGAGAAGTTATACTCAGCCGCTCCAACAGAAACAGTGGTATCGGTTACGGATGGCCATGTTACCTCCACTTGACAGGTGGCAATCTTACCGCCATCGTTGGTGGTGGCTGTAATGGTCGCCTCACCGACGCCAACCGCGGTTACCACTCCGTTGGATACCGTTGCCACAGAGGAATCGGTGGTAGACCAGCTAATTCCCTGATTGGTTGCATCAAAAGGTGTGATGGTGGCAACCAGGGTTACCTCATCCCCTTCCTTCATCAGCAAGGTTTCCTGATCCAAGGTGATTCCCTGAACGGGAACACTCACAGGAACATCAGGCTCCGGATTGGTTCCTGAACCGCCTTGGTCGCCTTCGCCAAAACCTTCTATATCTGCTCTTGTAGCAAAGGACTTAACTGCGCCGTGTTCCGTCATTTGATAATAATAGGTCTTTCCAAGTTGCAGTCCGTGAATTTCTGCAGTATAATCACCTGCGCCATCCTGAACTTCCGTGGTATAAACAAGATCCGGCTCATCCGATGCCCAGTAACGAATGTATCTGGAAATTCCCTCACCATCACCGGAAACAGAACCGCTGACAACTGCATCATAGGGGCCTACTTCCGTTGCGTCATTGGTGGTCGCATCCACCTTGGTACGGATACTGGTTACTTGCAGTTTTACCTCGGTATCCTCTTCCAGAATAAAGCTGGTTCCGGCAATTTCCTCTCCGTTTACAAAGATGGAATCCACCGTGTACTCGTTGTTGGCTGTTGCGCTGACCAGAATTTCTTCACCATCGTTGGCAACCATGGTACCCTTGTCGTTTCCGCCCATCAGGTATACCTGAGGATTGTCTGCATTCACAAGAGATGCGGAGGCGTTTTCGTCCGTTACAAGACTGACATCATACTTTGCAATTTCTTCGGAGAAGATTGCATATACTTCACTCTCGCCATTGACCTTGAACTTCTCCCCTTCAATCTCTGTACCATTCACATAAATCTTGTTCAGCACATAACCTTCATCCGGGGTTGCAATAACGGTTACTTCATTGCCAATGATTTCCTTATTCTTATCCACAGCGATGGTACCATGCTCAATCTCCTCGGAAATGGTAATATCACAGAGACAGTTGTAGTAAAGTTCGGGGAGTTCCCCTGCCTTAATAACCCAAACCGCCTTGTTGTCTGTATCCAGGTAATCCAGGGACTTGTAAGGAGTCAGACCCAGTGCCGTGGTATAGAAAGCACTGTTCATGGTCATTTTTCCTCGAGCAATACCGGTGGTATCCAGCGTATTGGTAGAAGATGTTACCTTCATATTCAAATCATAATACGCATTATCAAAGGAGAAGCTGTTGTCACCATTGTAGGCTATTACGTTACCCGCATATGCAGTACCGGAACCTGTAGAAGAACTTTGGATGCCTTCCACAATGGTTACCACATTTCTTACATCCGCATGATAATCGGTTCCACCATAACCATAACCAATCAATCCGCTTGCATAACCGGCACCACCTGCCGTTGCAATTACTTCACCGGAGATATTAACAAATGCCCGGTCGATGGCAGGACTCGGATCCAGAATACAATCCACGTTATAGGATGTATAAGAATCCTTCAGGCTCTTCAGATAGGGATATCCATCGTTAATAGAGGAATCTGTTGCCCAAGTACTTGTGGAAAAACCGGTAAAGTTCGATAACGTCTTCATATTAGAAGAACTTATATATGCAGCAGAAGTCGAAACACCAGGGCTGTTCTTTTCATTTCTGTTAATGTAGGGTAGGGAATTGCTATTCTGATAACATCTGGTCAAATACACTGTGCCGGTATACTGTCCGCCTGCATATCCTGCGATACCACCTCTGTAATCATTTCCATCGCCCCGTACATATACAGATGCCCGATTATACGAATATTTAACCTCCGGATTCGCAATGCGATCTGAGTAGTTTGATGTTGTAATTTCTCCAATAAGGCCACCAACATAATCATATCCATCAACAGTTCCTTCATTGAAACAATAACTCATCACGCTTGCTTCAAGAATTCCAGCAATACCGCCTACATTTTCCACATCATCGCAGGTAGATAGACTTCCTTTATTATAGCAGTAGCTGATGTCGCCATAGGAATGTCCAACGATACCACCCACATCATATTTTGTGCCTTTAACTCTCCCTGTATTATAGCAATACTTAATGGTTCCAATTCCCGAATTTTTCCAATTTTCCCCAGCAATACCGCCCACAGAATTTTGACCGGAAACCGAGGCACTGTTGCCGCAATAACTGATAGCTCCGCTATTAGACCCGGCGATACCACCCATTTCTTCATTAAGGTTCCACTCAATACCGGTATCTATCCCGGAAATCGTTCCACTATTATAGCAATATTTCAAAGTTGCACCATTTGATCCAACGATACCACCGACACAACCTTTTCCGGCAATAGATCCGTCATTGTAACAATAGCTGATAGAGGTATCATCATATGTGTTACCAACAATTCCACCAACGGTGCTATCCCCCTTCACGATTCCCCCGTTACTGCAATATTCCATAACACCATCTTCCATAATGCCAACAATACCACCGCAATCACTATCACCGGAAATATAGGATCGGTCTACCATCAAATGGCTGATCTTTCCTGTTCCTTGCAGAGTACGAATCAATCCAACTTCGTCATCGGTGGTGTTAATATAAATTCCGTAGATAATAAAATCATTACCCTTGATGGTTCCTCTGAATCCATCATACTTATGACCGATGGGCGTCCACTGATTGGCAGGAGGTTTGGTCCCCCAACTGCCATAATCGGAAGTGTCGTTTAAGTGGATGTCATTGGCAATTTCCAGGGTGTAACCACTGAAGGTAATATCTTCCGGGAAGTTCACGCCCTCGGTGATGACCCCACGGGTTACATCGGAAACCCATGCAAGTTCCTCACCACAGGTGATGGTATAGGTTTTTGTCTCTGCCTGATAGCTCGGTTCCTTGGAACTTCCGTCCCAGATGTTCTTCTCAGCATCCACCGGTCCTGCATAAAGGGTCATATCCCCGGTTACGGTCTTGGTATAATCATAAGGAATGGTATATGCCGCATCGGTATACCATTGGGGTGCATACCCGTCTATGGTGGATAGTCGCAATCGACTGACGATTTCTCCACCCGTCACATCAGCTCCGGAGGCCGAGTCAGCTGACATCCTTCCCACAAGGCCACCTGCCTGTGCCGCACTTTGCGTCGTTGTAGTTGCCGAGATGGTCTTTCCGTCAAACTTACAATCTGTTATTTTAGAATCCTCTCCGAAAAATCCGGCAATACCACCTACGCGAAGCTCTGAAGAGGCATTGGCTGTAATACTTTGTTTCCCTTCATCCAGGAACTGTACAGAGCAAACCTTTACCTTGCCATAAAGGCTTCCGATTAACCCTCCTGCAACAACTGAACCGGTTGCGTTGATGTTATTGGAAAAATACGGTGCCTTTACGCTACACCGCTCTGCGATACCTGATTGCGGCATATAACCGCAAAGACCGCCTAAAGTGACCGCCCCCGCTGTGGCAGAAGTGCTGAATAAGCCGCTTTGGGTGGACTCCACCTGACAATCCGAGATGTTTGTAACATTTCCTCCAATCATACCCGCATAGGCTTTACCATCTTTGATACTCAGGGTAGAATCATAGACTTTACAACGGGTAATCTTTGATCCATAGCCAACCATAACTCCTACATATGAAGTAGATGATGCTCCAACACTGATACTACCTACGTTAAAATACTTCATGGTGATACCATCGAAGGTGGTACCACTTCCGTAGCCCGCTAAACCGCCGGCATAGATCTGGCCGGTTGCTCCAAGACTTTCCATGGCACCGGTCATGGTCAGGTCCTTAATTACGCTATCCTGGGTATATCCGAACAAGCCCACATATCCCTGATTGGCTTTGGTAATATAGAAGTCGGAAATGGTATATCCGTTTCCGTCAAAGGAGCCATGGAAATACTGATTGGTATTGCTATAAACACCGATGGGCAACCATTCGGCATAAGCCATATTAATGTTGTCGGTTAACTGATAATATTCGTAAGCGGGAGCTTCTGTCTGGGTATTGACCTTATTGGCAAGATATGCCAAATCTGCCGCGGTGGAAATCAGGTAGGGACTTTCTTCCGTACCCTGACCGCTCAGGGATGCAGATACCTCTCCGCCCCAGGTGGCTTCTCCCCACACTGCGTACAGAGTAAGGTTCTTCTTAATCTTGTGCTTCTGACCCAGGGCATATTCTACCTTGGTTGCGTTGGGGCTGGTAGACCATCCCATCAGGTAAGCATAGTCCTTAATAATGGAATTGGGCATCTCGATGGAGTTGCCGTAGGTCACCTGTTCGCTTGCCACGCTGCCGATACCGCCGTTTACATCATAGGTCACGGTATAGATTTCCGGTTCCCATACTGCATACAGAGTGATCTTCGCATTCTTGGTGTAGCTTCCGCCCGGTTGATACTGCGGCTCCAGAGCGTTCTTGCTGGATGCCCAACCTTTGAAGATATGACCTTCTCTGTAAGGCTTTGCGGTGGTTAATGTCAATGTAGTATCCTCTATTTTCGTTTGGGAAGAAGGTGCATTGCTACCGCCGTTTGCATTGTACGACACCTTATAGGTATCATAAATCCGGAAGGACTCACAATAGTCTTTATTACTCTTTCCGGTATTGGTGTTCTTGGCATACAATACTGCGATATAGGTTCCGCTGGGCAACCCGTTCATAACATAATCTTTTTGAGACATGGTATAGGTTCCATAGACCCCGCCGTCCTTGTGTACCTCCAAGGTGTACTGGTTGGCGTTGGCAATATTCTCACGATGGAAGGTTACCCGACCCTTGGTCATCTCCACGGAACGAGTTAACACAACGTTACCAACCGGATAACATTCCTCACAAGTGGAAAGCATCTTTTTCTTCCCGGTGTATTCTTCATCTCCACAAGAGCAGGTACGATACTCTAAATGGGGGTGTTTCGATTCATATGCAGTTGTATAAGAATGTGTTTGTGCCGGAGGCGGCACTGTAACATTACCATTTTCATAAGGATAAGCATTGAATGTGCCTCCATGTGTAGACACTGTTACAGAACCTGACCCTTGCCAATAATATTTATACTGTCTCGAATCGACATGAACGAAGGTACTATAAAGACCTACACCTCTCACACCAATGGTTTCTGCATACTTTGCTACCTCGCTCGGTGCAACTCCGGAGACATGAATATCTGCCGCCATACCCATGGTATGATAGGAATTCTTCACACCTCCAACCTTCTCATTCCAAGAGGGAGTTCGGTATGCTGAATTGATGGAAACAGACGTAGCGAAATGATCCCGTATATTTTGGATTATGGTAACCAATTCACTGTCAATCAAGATGGTATCACTACCATCCGAACACGCAAATTCACTAACCTTAAAATTCTTCGACAAATAGGTGTTTCCATCAGCCGCTTTTGAATAAGTTCTCACTGTGTTTGAACTTAACAAAGCAACTCTGTTTTCAACCGGCTCGGCCTCCACCTGCATAGGCACCGCCAACATCGGCACCAAAGACAGTACCATGCATAATGTTAACACCAGGCTCAGTACGCGTTTCATAAAAACTCCTCCCCAAAATAAAAACGTGTTAAACTTTATGTCCCGAACATATATTTTTCTATAAGGACATCTTTCGAATTATACCATATTTTTTCACATTTGTAAAGGGTTTCCGGTGGGGATGCGAAACAATTTACACGGGTCGTCGGCAAGCGCCAACCCCTACGATGATTGACGAGGTTGTCTCAATGGCAAAAACGGACCGTCGAGGACGCCGGTCCCTACGATGATTGACGGATAATGTATCGCAAATTGTAGGGAACGCCCTGCGTGGCGTTCCGCGGAATGACACATAGGTCATTCCCTACAATGTTTAACGAATGGTGTATCGCGATGGCAAAAACGGGAGGAGCAAGACCCTCCCCCAACAATAGAAAAAAGGTGTTCCTTTCGGAACACCTTTTCTTTTGGTTTTGATTAATCAACAAACTCCAAGATTGCCATTTCAGCTGCGTCACCACGACGGGGACCCATCTTGATAATTCTGGTGTAACCACCATTTCTTTCAGCATATTTCGGAGCGATTTCATCAAACAGCTTTACCACAACATCACGCTTGGTAATATAGCCCAGCGCCTGTCTCTTGGTATGAAGAGTGTTGGCCTTACCTAAGGTAACCATCTTCTCTGCAATCTTGCGAACTTCCTTTGCACGGGTCAGAGTTGTTTCAATTCTGCCGTTCTCCAGGAAGGAAGTGGTCATAGACCGGAGCATAGCACGTCTCTGGTCAGTAGGTCTGCCAAGTTTTCTCTGGATTGCCATTTTATCTCACCTCAATTTTAATTCTATTTGGGGAATTAGTCGTCACTTGCCAAAGACAATTCCATGCCTTCCAGCTTTGCAATGACTTCTTCCAAGGATTTACGACCAAGGTTTCTAACCTTCATCATATCGTTCTCGGAACGTGTTGTCAGATCCTGTACGGTGTTAATGCCGGCACGCTTGAGACAGTTGTAAGAACGAACAGACAGATCCAGTTCTTCGATGGTAGTCTCCAGAACCTTCTCCTTCTTGCTTTCTTCCTTCTCAACCATAATCTCTGTGTTCTTGGCTTCGTCGGACAGGTCGATGAACAGGTTCATATGTTCACTGACAATCTTAGCCGCCAGAGACACTGCCTCTGCGGGAGTAATGGTACCATTGGTCCATACTTCTAAAGAAAGTTTGTCATAGTCGGTTACGTTACCAACACGAGTGTTGTCAACAGTGTAGTTTACCTTCTCTACCGGAGTATAGATAGAGTCGGTAGCGATTACACCGATGATCGGCTGAAGCAACTGCTTATTCCGATCGGAAGAAACATAACCACGACCCTTGTCCAGGGTAATCTCCATGAACAGTCTGGCATCTTCGCTCAGGGTAGCAATGTGCAGATCTCCATTGATGATTTCCACGTCGGAATCATGCTTGATATCTGCCGCACAGATTTCTCCGGCACCTTCGTGATTGATGTAAACTGTCTTGGGTGCATCAGAGTGCAGTTTGATTGCAAGCTGCTTGATGTTGAGGATGATTTCCGCAACGTCCTCTTTTACACCGGGGATGGTGGAAAACTCATGAAGAACACCGTCAATCTTTACTGAAGTTGCAGCCACACCGGGAAGGGAGGACAGCAACATTCTTCTGAGAGAGTTGCCAAACGTTGTGCCGTAGCCTCTTTCCAGAGGCTCAACAACAAATTTGCCATATCTGTTATCTTCGGATACTTCTACGCATTCGATTCTTGGCTTTTCGATTTCAATCATTGTCAGCCCTCCTTGACTATTTTCAACGATTCATACAATCGTCGGATGGTTACAGCAATTTATTATTTGCTGTACAACTCGACAATCAGATGCTCCTCGATGGGCATATCGATGTCTTCCCGCTCTGCCAGAGCAACTACGCGACCCTCTAAGGTGTCACGGTTCATGTCAAGCCACTTGGGAACGATTCTGCCCTCGGTGGAACCGAGAATAGCCTCAAACTTAGCGCTGGATCTGCTCTTCTCACGAACAGCGATAACATCGCCTGCCTTTACCAGGTAGGAAGGAATGTTAACCTTCTTGCCGTTTACGGTAAAGTGAGCATGGGATACCAACTGTCTTGCTTCGGGTCTGGATACTGCCAAACCGAGCTTGTAAACAACGTTATCCAGACGGCTCTCCAGGATGCGGAGCAGGTTTTCACCGGTTACGCCTTCCTTCTTGTTCGCCATTTCAAAGTAATGTGCGAACTGGCCTTCTAAGATACCATATGCTCTTCTAACCTTCTGCTTCTCACGAAGCTGAGTGCCGTACTCGGAGAGCTTCCGTCTGCCCTGACCGTGTTGACCGGGGGCATAGGCACGTCTGGTTACTGCACACTTATCGGTGTAGCATCTGTCGCCCTTTAAGAACAACTTCTGACCTTCACGTCTGCAAAGTCTGCAAACAGATTCTGTATATCTTGCCATTTACTCTTTCACCTCCGTCATTACACGCGTCTTCTCTTAGGCGGTCTACAACCGTTGTGAGGAATCGGTGTAACGTCCTTAATCATATTCACTTCGAGGCCTGCAACCTGCAATGCACGGATTGCTGCTTCACGACCGGAACCCGGTCCCTTAACATAAACCTCGACATACTTCAAGCCATGCTCCATTGCTGCCTTTGCTGCAGTCTCTGCTGCCATCTGGGCTGCAAAGGGAGTGCTCTTCTTAGAACCTCTAAATCCGAGGCCGCCGGCGGATGCCCAAGAAATTGCATTTCCGGCTACGTCTGTAATCGTAACAATGGTATTATTAAATGTAGATTTAATATGCGCTGCACCCCGCTCGATGTTCTTTCTTTCCTTACGGCGGCGGGTTCTCTTAACTGCCTTTGCCATTGTATCTTTCACCTCCTGAAATTACGGATATCCCGTGCGGATCTTCCCGCAGAGAAAATTCAATTTTTTAAGTTATGCCGCACAAGCAGTTGCGACATAAAAGAAGTTGCAAACAGAATTACTTTTTCTTGTTTGCGATGGTCTTTTTGGGACCCTTTCTGGTTCTGGCGTTGGTCTTGGACCGCTGACCACGAACAGGAAGACCCTTTCTGTGACGAAGACCTCTGTAGCAGTTGATTTCCATCAAACGCTTGATGTCAAGAGCGATATCTCTACGCAGATCACCCTCTACGTTGTAATTGTCGATTTCAGCTCTCAGTTTGGAAACCTCGTCCTCAGACAGGTCACGAACTCTGGTGTCCGGATTTACACCGGTAGCTGCCAGAATCTTTTTGGAAGTAGAAAGACCGATACCAAAGATATAGGTAAGACCAATCTCAACTCTCTTGTCGTTCGGTAAATCTACGCCTGCGATACGTGCCATAAAATTTTCACCTCCATTGATTTTTGAAAAAAACAGTGGAGCAGAATTTCACCCGTATAAACGGCGTCAGCTCATAGAAAAGTGTGGGTTATAAGCCTGACCCTGCTCCGGTTTTGTAATTAGCCCTGCTTCTGCTTGTGGCGGGGGTTCTCACAAATAACCATGACTCTGCCTTTTCTCTTAATAATTTTGCACTTTTCACAAATAGGTTTTACGGAAGGTTGTACTTTCATTTCCTTCACCTCCTAAATTTGTACTTGCCGCTAAAAGGCACTTTTACCCATTAAGCGAACTATTATATCTTACCACGAATCATAAGGGTTGTCAATTCTTTTTTTTTACAGAATTGCAAAAAAACTGTAAAAAAACTTGGCTCCAACAAGGCGTTCCATAGACAATTTACACAAAGGAAGGAAAAAACCCGCCGAATCTTGGAGATTCAGGGGATTTTTCTCTGTTTATACAACCTCAAATCCGTTTTCAGTCTGTTTCAGTTTCCCGTGTCACAGGTGGACAAAATTAAACTAATACCGGCAAAACTTTGTCATATTATCACCTCTCCACTATTATAGGTCAATTTCACCCTAATTCCAATAGGGGAATTTGCCATAATATAAATTGGTGATGGACATGAGTAGATTAAAAGAGCTTCGTATCGAAAAAGGTTATACCCAAGTTAAAATGCAAATACTAACCGGAATTGATCAAAGCGATTATTCTAAGATAGAAAATGGAAAGCGGTTTTATACTTTTGAACAGGGCAGAAGATTGACCATTGCACTGGATACCAGCATGGATTACCTTGCGGGATTAACGGATGAAAAAAAGGCATATCCAAGATGTTCAGAAGAAAAATAATTTTATTTAAAAATTTTCAAAAAAGCTGTTGACAAATCCGAAAAAGGATGGTATACTATTCAAGTCGTCGCAAGATGGACAACTTAAATTGAATATGGAGGGGTTCCCGAGTGGCCAAAGGGGGCAGACTGTAAATCTGTTGCGTCTCGCTTCGGTGGTTCGAATCCACCTCCCTCCACCAGAAAAAGACCTTAACTTTGATATAAGTTAAGGTCTTTTTCAATGAAGCGTTCCTGTTGGAACATTAAGCAGGCTTCGCCTATAAAGTCGCACAGCTTATGAAGCGTTGCTTCGCAACATTATGGAACGCTTCACTTCATAAATTTGCAAAGCGAATTTGCTTAATAGTGGCTTTGCCACTGCTTCATATCGCCATAGGCGATGCTTCATTAAACCCCAACTTTGATAAACAGTTGGGGTTATTTTCCTAAAACAAAAATCCTATCATTCGATAGGATTTTTTGTTTTTTCTTTTTTCAGCAATTCTATCAGGGAATTGATTACGGTAATTTGTTCTTCGTTTAACCCTGATATATCAATGGTCTTTTCTCTTTCTATTCCAAGCAAATATTCCATGCTTACATTAAATTCGTTGGAAAGTTTGATCAATACTTCCAGACTTGGGATTCTGGTTTCATTCTCATAAGCACTGATGATTGATTTATTAAGCCATAATCTTTGAGCAAGCTGTGTTTGAGTTAATCCCTTACTTATCCTTAAATTCTTCAAATTCTCGGCAAATTTATATGTCATACCTCACACCTCTTTCCACTTCTTGTATATATTTTATAACAAATTGCAACGTTTTATGTGGAATGGTGTTGACAAATAGTGGAATTAGGTGTAGAATAAAGAAAATGTTTAAAGGAGAGATTTAATTATGGCTCTTATTCAATGTAGAGAATGCGGCAAAGAAGTATCAGATCAAGCAAAAATGTGTCCCAATTGTGGTTGTCCTATCAAAATGGAAGAAACATCAATATCAATAAAAGCTTCATTGCAATCAACTGGATGGGCATGTGCTTATATCGTTTATGACGAAAATGGCATAGAAATTGGAAAAATTAAACCTGGTGAAAGTTTCTCAAAAAAATTGCCTGACAAGGATGTAGTGTATGGAATTAAACTTAGAGGAGCTTTTGTGGGACCTAAAGAGTTGCCATGTAAAGCTCATACAAAAAATAAGTTTAGTGTTGCCCCAAGCACTACAGGTATGACTTGTAACGTTTCTAAAGTCGACTTATTTGATGCTGACTAACAATATTTAGTTAGTATAAATTATACAATAAAACTTTTAATAATTAAAGAGAGGTGAGAAATGTGAAAAGAACCTTGTACGTAGTATTGCTTATCAGTATTTTTCTACTTTGTTTTACGGGATGTTCGGGAAGTTCCACCACAAGTGGATATGGCAGCGATGGTTATTCAGATACATATCACACAGATGCTGGTTATAGAAAAACGGTAGATGATATCTCAGGTATGACAGGCGACTCACACAAAGAAGTAGACAAAAAAATTGATGCAATGACACGTGCCATAAATGGAGAATAATTAGTTAAGGAGGATGAACCCATGGATGATTTATTCGAATTTTTGGGATTTCAGGATGCAATGAAGCAAAACGAAAGTCAGCAAAACATGAGTAATATGACAAATGATCTCATCATAAATGGTAATTATACCAATACCGTTGATTTAGTAAGCGATATGTTAGACTTGCAACTCAATAAAAACAAGTATTAGATTAAGGGAAGAGCCTTGCTTCGGTGAAGCCGGAGCCAAAGGCTCCAAGCACTCTTCTATTCTATCCACACAAAAACCCCGCCAATGGCGGGGTTTTCTTATTTACATTATTCGGCTGCTTCGGTTTCTTCCCCGGCTACTGCGTTGTAGGAGGGATAAACCTCGATATTGTTATACCGTGCCATACCGGTTCCGGCGGGAACCAGTTTACCGATAATAACGTTTTCTTTCAGGCCGACCAACGGATCCTTCTTACCCTTGATTGCTGCATCGGTAAGAACTCTGGTGGTCTCCTGGAAGGATGCGGCAGACAGGAAGGAATCGGTTGCAAGCGCTGCCTTGGTAATACCCATCAATACATCAGAGTATTCTGCGGGACGCTTACCCTCTTCGATCATCTGCTTGTTGATATCCTCAACCTCAAATACGCTTACCAAGGAACCGGTGAGCAATCCGGTATCACCGGCTTCCTCAATCTTTACCTTGTGCATCATCTGACGAACGATAACCTCAATGTGCTTATCGTTGATATCAACACCCTGGAGACGATATACACGCTGTACTTCCTGAATGAAGTAGTTCTGTACTGCGGTAGAACCAAGAACATCCAGAATATCGTGAGGATTGATGGAACCTTCGGTCAAAGGCTCACCCTTCTCGATTACCTGCTCGTCCCGAACCTTAATTCTGGAACCGAAGGGAATCAGGTAGGTTGCTGCCTCACCGTTTTCGGGGTTGGTTACTGTAACCTCACGCTTGTTGTTGGTCTCGACAATTCGTACCACACCTGCAAGTTCGGAGATAATCGCAACACCTTTAGGTCTTCTTGCTTCAAACAATTCCTCAACACGGGGGAGACCCTGAGTAATATCATCACCTGCGACACCGCCGGCGTGGAAGGTTCTCATGGTCAACTGGGTACCGGGCTCACCGATGGACTGTGCTGCGATGATACCAACGGTCTCACCCACATCAACAGGTCTGCCGGCTGCCAGGTTGTGTCCGTAACATTTTGCACAGACACCCACCTTACTACGACACTTCACAACGGAACGAATCTTCACTTCCTGGATACCGGCATCCACAATACGCTTTGCCTGATCCATGGTAATCATTTCGTTCTCGGCTACGATCAATTCGCCGGTCTTGGGATTCACGATATCTTCTGTTACCGTTCTGCCCTCCAGACGGTCGATCAAAGGCTCGATAATCTCGTTGCCGTCACGGATATCACAAACAATAATACCGTCACGAGTTCCACAGTCTTCTTCTCTTACAATCACTTCCTGAGATACGTCTACCAGACGACGAGTCAAGTAACCGGAGTCCGCCGTACGAAGCGCGGTATCGGTAAGACCCTTTCTGGCACCGTGGGTGGAAATGAAGTACTCGAGGACGGTCAGGCCCTCACGGAAGTTGGAACGAATGGGAATCTCAATAGTACGACCGGAGGTATCCGCCATCAAACCACGCATTGCAGCCAGCTGACGAATCTGGTTTACGCTACCACGGGCTCCGGAGTTAGCCATCATGTAGATAGGATTGAGCTGTTTCAGGTTTGCCATCAGGGCATCGGTTACCTTGTTGGAAGTCTCGGACCAGATGCTGATAACATGGCGATAACGCTCCTCATCGGTAAGGAGACCACGACGGTACTTCCGTACAACCTGATCAATCTTTTCTTCTGCCTCTGCCAGGAACTGCTTCTTTGCTTCAGGCACCTGCATATCATCCACACAAACGGTGATTGCACCGATGGTGGAGTACTTGTAACCCATTGCCTTTACGTCATCCAGCAGAGTTGCAGTTTCGGTAATGCCATGGATCTTAATGCTTGCATTGATAATCTTACCAAGCAACTTCTTGTCCACACCGGGTTCTACATTGTCATTGATTTCCTCTTTGACAGCCGGCTTTTTCAGGACATTGTCACCGATTTCCAGATCCAACGCATGTTCGGGATCGGTTCTGTCCACAAATCCCAGATCCTGAGGAATCTTGGAGTTGAAGATCAGACGACCAACGGTTGCATCAATCATGCCGGTCTTTTCTTCACCATTTACCATACCGGTTACACGAACCTTAATGGGAGCGTGAAGGCCAACCGCACCATTGTTGTATGCCAATACTGCCTCGTCATAGGAAGCAAACTGCTTGCCGGTACCAAGTTCAGTATCGTCTTTTAAGGTCAGGTAGTAACTACCCAAAACCATATCCTGTGTAGGAACGGTTACAGGCTTACCATCCTGAGGCTTAATCAGGTTGTTTGCGGAGAGCATCAGGAACCGAGCCTCGGCCTGTGCTTCTGCGGACAGAGGCAGATGGACTGCCATCTGGTCACCATCGAAGTCGGCGTTAAACGCGGTACATACCAGAGGATGGAGCTTTAATGCCTTACCTTCAACCAGTACCGGTTCGAATGCCTGAATACCCAGTCTGTGCAGGGTTGGTGCACGGTTCAAAAGAACCGGATGTTCGGAAATAACATCCTCTAAAACATCCCAAACCTCGGGACGGATTCTCTCAACCATCCGCTTTGCGGACTTGATGTTGTGTGCCATACCATCGGCAACCAACTTCTTCATAACGAAGGGCTTAAAGAGTTCCAACGCCATCTTCTTAGGAAGACCACACTGATAAATCTTCAGTTCAGGACCAACAACGATAACAGAACGTCCGGAGTAGTCAACACGCTTACCCAGAAGGTTCTGACGGAAACGACCCTGCTTACCCTTTAACATATCGGAAAGAGACTTCAAAGGACGGTTACCGGGTCCGGTAACGGGACGACCACGACGACCGTTGTCGATCAGGGCATCCACCGCTTCCTGAAGCATTCTCTTCTCGTTTCTTACAATGATTTCGGGCGCACCCAAATCAAGGAGTCTCTTCAACCGGTTGTTACGGTTGATAACACGACGGTACAAATCATTCAGGTCGGAGGTTGCAAAACGACCGCCGTCCAACTGTACCATAGGACGAATTTCAGGAGGGATAACCGGAATAACGGACATAATCATCCATTCAGGTTTGTTGCCGGACTTGCGGAATGCTTCCACAACTTCCAGACGACGAACAGTCCGAATCTTCTTCTGACCCTTCGCGCCCTCTAAATCGTTCTTCAATTCTTCGTACAGAGCTTCTAAGTCAATATCCCGGAGCATTTCCAGAACAGCCTCTGCACCCATACCTGCACGGAACATATCTCCGTACTTCTCATAGTTCTCGCGATACTCTTTCTCACTGAGAATCTGATTCTTCATCAGGGAGGTTCTGCCCGGATCAATAACCACATACGCTGCGAAGTAAAGAACCTTCTCAAGCGCTCTGGGGGACATATCCAGAATCAGACCCATCCGGCTGGGGATACCCTTGAAATACCAGATGTGAGAAACGGGAACTGCCAATTCAATATGACCCATACGCTCACGACGAACCTTAGAACGGGTTACCTCAACGCCGCATCGGTCACAGACAACACCCTTATAACGTACTCTTTTATACTTACCGCAGTGACACTCCCAGTCCTTCTGCGGTCCAAAAATCCGCTCGCAGAACAAGCCGTCTTTTTCCGGCTTTAAGGTTCTGTAGTTGATGGTTTCGGGCTTCTTTACCTCACCATGAGACCACTCTCTGATCTTTTCGGGAGATGCCAACCCAATTTGTATTGCATCAAAATTTTGATATTCGCTCATAACGACCATGCCTTTCCAACTCACAATTTTCGTCGCTGTCTGCCGTGAGTTTGGCAGACAGCCCAAGCCTGTTCCAATTCTTTACTCGATTAATTAGAACAAAACGTCGTCATCATCAAAATCATCATCTTCCTCTTCGACCAACTGTTCCAGAGAATCAACTTCTTCAGAATCCAGATAGTCGCCATCAAAACCGTCATCGGCACCGCCTGTCAGAAGATCTGCCAGTCCGCTTGCCAGCACACTGTCACCATCTTCTTCATCATCGTCGCCAAGGATGTCGTCCATCAGATCGTCATCATCGCCGTCCAGGTCCAGATCCAGATCGTCGTCTGCAGGAAGCATGTCATCATCTTCAATGCCTGCAATGTTTACCGGCAAATCATCAGGATCATCATCCATGGACTCACGAAGAACGATCTCGTTGTCATCCTTATCCAGAACCTTGATGTCAAGGGCAAGACTCTGCAGTTCCTTTACCAATACCTTAAAGGATTCAGGAACACCGGGTTCGGGAACATTTTCACCCTTAACGATAGATTCGTAAGTCTTCACACGACCAACAACATCATCGGACTTGACAGTCAGGATTTCCTGCAGAGTGTAAGCTGCGCCGTATGCTTCCAGCGCCCAAACTTCCATCTCACCGAAACGCTGACCACCGAACTGTGCCTTACCACCCAAAGGCTGCTGGGTTACTAAGGAGTAAGGACCGGTAGAACGTGCGTGAATCTTATCATCAACCAAGTGATGGAGTTTCAGGTAGTGCATGTAACCAACGGTTACGGGGTTATCAAAAGGCTCACCGGTACGTCCGTCATAAAGAACGGACTTACCGTTTCTGTTGTAGCCTGCCTGCTCTAAGGCGTCCATAATGTCTTCCTCGTTTGCGCCGTCAAATACGGGAGTTGCAATCTTCCAACCAAGCGCCTTCGCCGCATAGCCCAAGTGAACTTCCAATACCTGACCGATATTCATACGGGAAGGTACGCCCAGGGGGTTCAGTACGATCTGCAGGGGTGTACCATCTTCCAGGAAGGGCATATCCTCTTCAGGAAGGATACGGGAAATAACACCCTTGTTACCGTGACGACCCGCCATCTTATCACCCACAGAGATCTTTCTCTTCTGGGCAATATAACAACGAACCACCTGATTTACACCGGGGGAGAGTTCATCTCCGTTTGCACGGGTAAATACCTGAACATCTACAATAATACCATACTCACCATGGGGAACTCTCAAGGAGGTATCTCTTACCTCTCTTGCCTTCTCACCGAAGATTGCACGGAGGAGACGTTCTTCTGCAGTCAGTTCGGTTTCACCCTTAGGAGTAACCTTACCAACCAGAATGTCGCCACTCTCTACCTCGGCACCGATGCGAATAATACCACGCTCATCCAGATTGCGGAGTGCATCTTCACCCACGTTGGGAATATCCCGGGTAATTTCTTCCGGACCCAATTTGGTATCTCTTGCTTCTACTTCGTATTCTTCAATATGAATGGAAGTAAAGATATCTTCCTTTACCAACTTCTCGTTGATCAAGATAGCATCCTCGTAGTTGTAACCTTCCCAGGTCATGAAGCCGATGAGGATATTTCTACCCAAACCGATTTCACCATTCTGGGTGGAGGGACCGTCTGCAATAATGTCACCGGCCTCTACTCTTTCACCGGATACTACAATGGGACGCTGGTTGATACAAGTACCCTGATTGGAACGGGTGAACTTGATCAGTTTGTAACGATCGATTTCTTTATCGTCGTTCAGAATTACAATTTCATCTGCAGAAACCTTTTCTACCGTACCACCCTTGGTTGCCAGAACACAGACACCGGAGTCACGAGCTGCCTTGTATTCCATACCGGTACCAACGATGGGAGACTCAGGAACCAAGAGGGGAACCGCCTGACGCTGCATGTTAGAACCCATCAGCGCACGGTTCGCGTCATCGTTCTCCAAGAAGGGAATCATCGCAGTTGCGATAGACATAACCTGTCTGGGAGATACGTCCATGTAGTCAACCGTCTTGGGAGAAACTTCAAGGAACTCATCCTTATAACGGGTTACGATCTTCTTGTTCAGGAACCGTCCTTCTTCATCCAGAGGCTCGGTTGCCTGTGCTACATAGAAACCTTCTTCGGTATCCGCAGTCATGTATTCAACTTCCTGGGTAACAATACCGGTTTCCTTATCAATCTTCCGATAGGGAGTTTCAATGAAACCATACTCGTTTACCTTTGCAAAACCGCTCAGGGAGTTAATCAAACCGATGTTAGGACCTTCCGGGGTCTCAATGGGACACATACGACCATAGTGAGAATGGTGTACGTCACGGACCTCGAAGCCGGCACGCTCACGAGAGAGACCGCCGGGACCCAGGGCAGAAAGTCTTCTCTTATGAGTCAACTCACCCAAGGGGTTAATCTGATCCATAAACTGAGACAACTGGGAGGAGCAGAAGAACTCCTTGATCGCAGAGGTTACGGGGCGAATGTTAATCAAGGTCTGGGGTGTGATTACATCCAGATCCTGAATGGTCATCCGCTCACGAACCACACGCTCCATACGGGAAAGACCGATACGGAACTGGTTCTGCAGAAGTTCACCTACGCTACGGAGACGACGGTTACCCAAATGGTCAATATCGTCTACCTGACCTACGCCGGTTGCTAAGTTACAAATGTAAGAAATGGATGCCAGAATATCGTCAATCATAATCTGACGAGGAATCAGTTCATCCTTACGAGCAACCAACTGTGCCTTGAATTCTTCAGAATCCACATCAGGATACTGTTCCATAATTTCCTTAAGAACACTGAGACAAACGGTCTCGGTGATGCCGTATTCTCTGGGATTGTAAGAAACATAGTTCTTAAGATCAACCATGTGATTGGAGATAACCTTGGTACGGTTTCCGTCCACATCCAGAACAATGTCATTTACCTCTGCTTTTTCCAGCGCTGCAGCGATTTCCTTGGTGATTACATCACCTTCGGTTACCAAAATCTCACCGGTTTCGGGGTCTGCAATGGTCTGACCGGACACAAAGCCCACAATTCTGTTGGCAAGTTGCAGTTTCTTGTTGAACTTATAACGGCCAACCTTTGCCAAATCATATCGCTTGGGATCAAAGAACAGATTCTGAATCAGAGTCTGTGCAGATTCTACTGTAGGAGGCTCACCCGGACGAAGTTTTCTGTAAACTTCCAGAAGACCTTCTTCTAAAGTGGAAGTGGTGTCTTTTTCCATGGTAGCCAAAAGTCTTGCATCCTCACCGAACAGTTCGGTAATCTGAGCATCGGTGCCAAAGCCCAGCGCACGGATCAAAACGGTTACCGGAATCTTACGGTTCCGGTCGATTCTTACATAAAAGATATCATTGCTGTCTGTCTCATACTCCAGCCATGCACCACGGTTGGGGATAACCTGAGATGAGAACAGTTTCTTACCGGTCTTGTCAAATTCTTCCGAATAATATACGCTTGGCGCACGAACCAGCTGGGACACGATAACACGTTCCGCACCATTGATGATGAATGTACCGGCAGGTGTCATCAGCGGGAAGTCGCCCATGAAGATTTCCTGATCCTTGACCTCACCGGTCTCTTTGTTGATCAGACGAACCTTCACACGCAGGGGCGCCGCATAAGTTGCATCACGCTCCTTACATTCCTCGATGTCATACTTGGGAGTATCCTCTAACCGATAGTCGATAAACTCCAGAATCAAATTGCCGGCGTAGTCCATAATAGGGGACACGTCATGAAAGACATCTTTCAATCCTTCCGCCAGAAACCAATCATAAGAGTTCTTCTGAATCTCGATCAGATTGGGCATCTCCAGAATCTCCTGGATCTTGCCGTAACTCATACGTGTGTTTTTTCCTAGTTTCACAGGATGTACCATAAAACCGATCACCTCATCTAAGAATTTATTAAAACTCTGCTTTTGTGCACCGTAGAAAAAGCAGATTATCTTATCCTGATTTTTCTTGAAAAATTTCCCGTCCAAAAAAGTCTTGCCAAGTCAAAAAATCTGTGCTATACTACAGTTAAATTTTTTGTTTTTTGTCCACAAAAACCTATAAAGACGCATAATTTCTCATTATAAATAGATAGTTATTATATCACGCATCTCAAAGGTTGTCAAGTGCTATTTCTCCTTAAAATAGCACGAAAAACCAAGATATATCACGATATTTTCGGCAATATGTGCAAAATTTGCGCTTTTTGCCCCCTCTACGAAAGGACTTGTTCAGTGATGAAACACAACATCTTACCCTTAAAAAGCAGACTCAAAAGCTTTCTTGCAGCGCTTCTGGCGCTTTTTGTTTTGTTTGCTCAAATTACCGCATTCGGTGCTGTTTTGGGAAAACAAACCTCTGCCCGAATTACCGAATATTCTCAGGGAACCTATCTGTATCGCAACACCTTTTCGGACAGTTCCGTAGGACAGCAGGTGGAACAATATGTACTCTATACACCCAACCTCGACATTACTCCCGTCATTTCCAACGGAACATCCCTTTACGGCAAGAGAACCCTTTCCCAAGCCAATCAAACCTTGAACAACCAAGGGGTCTATAGTGCCATCGGTATGAACGGAGACTTCTTCTCCCTCCAGACCGGCGTACCCATGAGTAACCTCATTATGGAAGGCCGTGTGGCATCCAAAGACTCCGGTTGGCTTCCTGCCATCGGTTTCCGTGAGGACGGCACCGCCTTTATTGCAACCCTTCCCATTTCCACCAACATCAACACCGACCTTGGCAGTATTCCGGTGGAATGTATCAACAAGTATCGTCAACCCTATGCCCTTTATCTTTATACCGAGGATTTCGGTTCTGCTACCCATACGGAAGGTTCCGGCATAAACCTGATTCTGAACCCTGAGATGCCGGAAATCACCCTGAACAGTTCCATCTCCGCAGTGGTAGAATCCGTCACAGAGGATTATGGTTCCGTGACCATCCCGAAGGGGAAATGGGTGTTAAGTGTTTCTTCTCAGGCAAGTCAGGAAATCCGAGACCGAATTGCAACTCTGACCCCCGGAACCAAAGTTTCTGTCAGCACCAACGATGCAAGTCATGACCCTCGGTGGGAAACCGCCGTTTATGCCATGGGTAATACCGGTGGAAAACTCTTAACCAACGGTCAACTTGACTATCAGGACGAATCTGCCGCGCCCCGAACCGCCATTGGTATCAAGGAAGACGGCTCTGTTATCTTCTACACCTTAGACGGCAGAAACACCGGCTACAGTTACGGCGCACGGAAAAGCACCATTGCCAAGCGTCTGCAGGAATTGGGCTGTGTGGAAGCCCTCAACTTGGACGGAGGCGGCTCCACCACTTTGGGCGGAGTTTTGCCCGGAACCACAGATTTTAAAATTTTAAATGCTCCCTCCGACGGCGTCCAGAGAAGTTGTGCCAACTTCTTCTTCCTGAAGAAGAACAACGCCCCCAGCGGTGTTCCCTACAAGCTCAACGTTTCTCATTGGGGTCAGCCGCTCCTCTCCGGTGCATCGGTTCAGTTATCGGTAACCGCCATTGACAGTTCCTACGGACCTGCTCAAACTCCATCGGATGTTGTATACACCCTGATTGACGATGCGGATACTGCCGCCCCCGATGGTCGAAAAACGCAGGTAACCGAAAGTGGTTATGTTACCACCCGAGGTAATGGCGATGTATACATCAAGGCAGAAAGCGGAGATATTTCGGGAAGCACCATGCTTCGTGTGGTTGCTACACCGGAAGAAATCAGGATTTATGATGCAGATACCGGTAATCCCGTAACCGAACTTCTTGTAGAACCCGAACAGAAGATAACCCTTTCTGCGGTTGCATACTGGGGTCAAGAAAAAATGATTGTGAAAAGCGACAGTTTCACGTGGCGTCTGGTCAGTGACGACAAATCCATTGGTACCATTACCAAAGACGGTGTTTACACCGCCAGCAAGTATAGTGGCGCAAAAGGGATTCTGGCGGTAAACGCCGGACTCTGTACCCGGGAAATCCCCGTTCGTATCCGAAACAATGGTGAAGTCCCGGCAGACGTACCACGACCTACCATCCAAGGACAGATTACCAGTCAGGGTTATTCTGCATACATCTCCTGTCAGGACAGTCAGGTTTCCAAGGATAATATTCAACTGTATCTGGACGGAGAACCTGTTGATTTCCAATATCAGGATGGATTCCTCAACTACCTTATTCCTGCCGAAATCGTCAACACCTATCACCGATTGGTTTTGGTTGTAACAGCAGATAACAATGCGGCATCTGTTGCCGGTTATGACTGGAACAGCCCCGCTCTTTGCAACAATCCTTTCCCTGACACCAACGAGCATTGGGCACGGGATATCATCAGTTACATGGCTGAACACAAGGTGGTAACCGGAAGTAGTGAGGACGGTAGTCTGGATGATGTGGTATTTTACCCCAACAACAACATGACCCGTACGGAATTTGCCATCATGCTTTGCAACTATCTGAAATTAGATCCTTCCCAATATCAGGAAGTGGAGTTACCCTTTACCGATGTTGCCGACATCCCATGGTGGGCAATGAATCGTGTCAAGGCCGTTTATGCAAAAGGCTTGATGAAAGGACAGTTAACCGACTACGGCGTAGAATTCAAGCCCAACGATAACATCAAGCGAATGGAATACGCCATTTCCATTCAGCGTCTTCTCCCCATCGGCCTTGCAGGAGCGCCCATCACCGCTGTGGATGCAGACGACATACCATTCTGGGCAAAGGAAAGTATGAAGGTTGCCACCGCACATGGCATTTTATCCGGCTATCCCGACGGCACCTTAAAGCCTTCCCAAAGCGTCACCCGTGCGGAAGCGGTAAAAATTCTGCACACTGTCTTTGGTGTTGGAAAATAAATCTAAAAATAAAAACCATCTGTAGGACAACCTACAGATGGTTTTTATTTATCCTTGAAAATCAAGGTTGTTTTCATCCTTGTAGCCGATAATCTTTGCCGGAACACCGCCCACAATGGCATTCATGGGAACATTCTTCAAGACAACCGCTCCCGCTCCTGCCAGACTATTGGCATGCATGGTCACATTTCCCAATACCTTTGCGCCACAGGCAACCGACACGTTATCTTCCAAAACGGGAGAATCCTCTCCCTTGTAGCCGATGGTTACCTGCTGATAAATTCTGCAGTTTTCTCCAATCTTTTTAGCCGTCACAATGGTAGAAAAGCCATGCTGGATATACAATCCGCCACCAATATCCTCGGTATACAGATATAATGTCTCCATGGGTTTCCATAACACCCGTGCAATCAAAAAATGCACCATTGTCCTTAAGGAATGATTGGGATGTCTCAACCGATGCTGAATCAAATTCCGAAATTCTTTTCTGTATGTCAGATACCAGTTGATGGTTTGGAAAAATCCCATCTTACTTTGATCAATTTCCTTCCATCTGGCAACATCCATCTTAATCAAACGCTTATGGGGAGAACATAATATGCACAGATACACGGGGAGAGTTCTTGGATAATTGAACATTGCCAATATTTTTTTACCCAACATTACCGGTTTCTCCTCTCTTTGGTGCAATGATTTTGGCAGGGAAAAAGAAAAAATTCAAGAACTTTACTTTTTCCGCAATCTTTGCCGCCAAGACCGAACATGCCAATCCGAATATCGTTCCCACCAACACGTGAATCCACCATTGCGTTACATTCGCACGAATCAAGAGGATTCTTATGCCCGCCGTAAATATGGTATGTAGTAAATAAATCTGGAAGGAATACCGATTGACAAAATCCAAAAATCTTGCCCCCGGCTTCAGGTTCTGAAGCATGGAAATAAACAGAATGGATGCATAGATGCCAAACAGAATCATGAATTCCTTCACCCAAGGGCCCTCTATCATGTCCGTCAGGATAAATGCCACCCCTGCGACAATATGCATCGTCACAACAATCCATTTTGCCCATGCAGGAACCTTGGGAAGAATGGAAAAGTTCACAAAAGTTCCGAAACCAAAAGCAAGTGCCGAATAGAACACCACATCCAACCCGCCAAAGGAAACACCCATAAGGGGCGCCAAATATCCCACCAAAACAACCAGGAGTGTTATAATCCAATTCTTCAAAAGACCCGAAAAAATGGTCCAGATACAAAACAAAAAGAATAGTGCATATAAGAACCAATACTGTGCGATGGGTGTTTGCCATATATACAAAAGATCCGAGAGAGCAAATCCTGTATTTACCCCACCAACCACGCTGTTAATGAGTACATAAACAACCGAAAATGCCACATAGGGAACACCAAGATTTAACAACTTATGAAGGATAAATCTCCCCTTGGTCTTTTTCCCTTTCCATTCTCCCGTAACCTGATATACCACACCGCTTAAAAACAAAAAGAGCGCAACATGAAAAGACCATATAAACTTCTCCATTCCCCAAAAGAAGGAGGGGATATCCACACCTGCAAGGCGGATTCCCATAATTACATGGCCGAACAGAACCAAGAAACATGCATAACCTTTGAGTCTGTCAACAAGTACATTTCTTTCCATACGACACCTCCGTATGTCTTATCTTATATCCGCTCCTTACTCCGACAGGAGGAAGAAACAATATATTTGGGTCTCCCTTTGATTTCGTCATAGATACGGGCAACATAATATCCAATGATCCCGAGACTGATCATCATAACACTTCCTACGAAAATCAGGATAATGATAACCGTAGTAATACCTTCCAGTGCTCGGCCGCAAATCTTATCAATCAATGCCCACACACTGAAAATGGCGGTAATCATCAACATCACAAGACCAAGCCCTGTAACAATCTGCATGGGTGCCGTAGAATATGCTGATATATTTGAGATGGCATACTTCATAAGCCCCACAGTTGACCACTTTGATTCTCCGTCAAGACGTTCATTCACTTCAAACTCAACCGTTGTTTTATGGAACCCCACCCAAAAGGAAATGGCTCTGAAAAAGCCCTTTCGTTCAGGAATTCGATTCAGGATATCCACAACCTTCCGATCCAGCAATTTGAAGTCAGAGGCATTGGACATATCAAATCCCACCATGGAACTGATCAATGAGTAGAATTTTTTTGCGGCAAATCCTCGCACCATACTCTCCTTGCCTCTGGTTTTTTTGATTCCCTCAACAATTTCATACCCCTCTTGCCACAAACGGTACATTTCCACAATCTTTTCCGGCGGATGCTGAAGGTCACAATCAAGAACCACCACACAATCGCCCGCAGCACTTGCAAGACCTGCCGAGATGGCGGCTTCTTTTCCGAAGTTTCTTGAAAAATGCAGACCCATCACATGACTTTCTCTCTCAGCCAATCCCCGTATTTTTTCATAGGTTTTATCTGTAGAACCATCATCAACAAAGATGATTTCGTGGTCAATATCCGCATCCTTCAAAATTTTGTCTATGGTATGATAGGCTCGTTCCACAGACAATTCTTCATTGTATGCAGGAATGATTACGGACAGCATTCCAACACCTCCCTAATTTTCATCAAACACTCTCTCCAGCATGGCAACAGACATGGGCTTGTAGTAATAAAATCCCTGAAGCAAATCCGCCCCTGCCTTGATGGCAGCATCTTCTTGTTCCTTGGTTTCAACACCCTCGCACAGAGTCTTAAACCCAATATCACGGGCGGTACGAATGATATTACTTAGGATGATAAACCCTGTATCTGTCACCGACTGACGGGTGATTTCCTTATCAATCTTTACAATAGAAACATCAAGATTCTGTAAATCACCAAAGGTTGTGTAGCCGCTACCAAAGTCATCCAACAGAATCGAAATACCCTTTTCCTTCAATCTGGAAAGATTCTCTATCATCTGGTTTTTTGCATCTCCCGTAATGTTCTTATCCTCCAGAATCTCCACCGCCAAGCAAGAAAATCGCAAATCGTATTTTTCTGCAATACTGATAATCTTTTCTGCAAACTGTGGCTCACACAGAGTGGATCTTGAGAAGTTAATGGTATACTTATAAGATTCCCTCTGTTTTTTATCATTGGAAATCCACTTACAGTTTTTCTCAAAGATATAATAATCGAATTTCTCGTTCAACCCAACCGAATCCACCGCAGACAAAAAACTTCCCGGCGCAAGAACCCCATCATTTTCGGAATTTAATCTGGCAAGCACTTCTGCGCCGATAATCTTCTTGGTTTTTGCCTCCAGAACGGGTTGGTATTCCAGAAAGAACCGATTGTTATCAATTTCTTTTTCGATGTTGTTCTCAATCTTTATCTTTTTCTCAAGGGCCTTTCCGCTGCTGATATTCCATTCCGCATAGGGAATTTCCTCATCCTTTGCAAGCATATACGCCTTTTTGGCACGACTAATTGCCTCATCAAAGGAAACCTGACTTCCCATTGCAATGTAGGACCCAATTCGAATATCAATCAAATTCAAAGCACTGTAACGTAGCAGACACTTATTCAGCTCACCCAGACAATTCTCTGCATTGGCACGGGTGTTTTCTGAATTCCAGTTGGTAAATGCCACAAAACTATTTTCACCGGCTCTGGAAACTACACTACTTTCCCCCTCGGAAAAGGTTTCCAACAAAATATGATTTAAATCCAAAAGAATTTGTTGCGACCGCTCCTCAGGATAATATCCGTGAAAACGATCCGTGGATGCACTGATATAGATGACACATCTGTCCTCGTGGAGCTTTCCCGCCCTTTCATAGCCGCTTTCTAACTTGTTAAGACTGACAAAGTCCCTTTCACTCTTTCCCTTTGCTGTCTTAACTCCTCTTACCGCAAAATAGATTCCAACAACGGAAAGAAGGATAAAGCATAATACCAAAATGGTTATGATGATGTATGGATATTCAAAGATTTGCATACTTCAACCTCCTATGTTTCTTATTTTGAAAAAATCGGAAACTCCAATGTGCCTCCGGTATGTTTAAGTCCTAACCCTGCGGCACTCTCAACGCAGGAACGCCCGTCTGTCCGCGCTCTTTTTTTCCGATTCGGAATTTCCTTTATCAAAAAGGGGATTCCAAAGGAAAGCATTGCCTTAACAAGCTCCTTTTTCCCAAGACCTTTTCGTTTATATTCTGCCAGTATTTCAAACATAGCATAATTCAAAGCCTGTTTTGAAACTGCTTTGGTTTTGCCATTGACCCTTTTCATCCAACGATAGAACGCGCTGAATTTTCCTATGTCCATCCGATCCCTGAAATAGACGCCATTGATATAAAACGCCTCTTTCTCGCTCTGCATGGGCTCCAAAAACTTCCCGTAATATCTCTTTTGAATCTCTGCCACTTCTCCCCGTTGCTTTTCCAACGTCGTTTCGGTAATCTGCTTCTCGTGAAGTCGGTATATCATAAGATATTCCGACATGATTTCTACCTTATAGCCATTCATGATGAATCTGGTCCACAACTCCATATCCTCAGAGCAAGTAAAGTTCTTGTCATAGCCCAGTCTCTTGATAACTTCCGCCTTGGCAATGATTCCCGGATGGAGAATGGGATTGGTAACAAAAAGCAAGGCCTTGACAGATTCTCCGTCGGTTTTGCCGCCGCATCCGCCGGATGCAACCACACCATTTTTCAGGGTCATGAATCTGCAAGAGGACAATGCAACATCCGGATTTTCTTCCATAAACCGATACTGTCTTTCCAGTCTCTTTGGGAGACAGATATCATCTGCGTCCATTCTTGCAATATATTTCCCCGTGGCATATTCCATCCCTTTATTCAGGGACGAAGGAAGCCGAAGATTCTCCTCGTTGGTATACACTTTTACACGCTCATCCTTCTTGGCATATCGGTCTAATATCTCACCGGTGCCATCGGTAGAGCAATCGTTGATGACAATGAGTTCAAACTCCTTCATGGTTTGTTGCAGAACACTTTCCACCGCTTCTGCCAGATAATCCTCCCCATTGTAAACACTCATGATGATTGATATTTTCGGCACTGCGCTCATTTCCTGTCACCTCTTTTTATCCGCTTTAGTTCTTTACAGAAATACAAAAAGTAAAAGGCCAATCTAATCTGTCCTTTTTTCATCAGCCATATGGTAATACGGCTCTTGATGGTAATTCCTTCAAAATACGCCTTCCGAATTTCTTCCTTGTGCAGAGAATTCTGTATCAATTCTTCTAATTCACTGATGGATTCAAAATGATTTCCCTCCGCCGCTGCTGCCAGAATGGCAAAACACATAAAACAGGAATACCGAGCAATCTGCTCATCAAAATCCGCAGGCTTCTTCATATCCAACTTACGTAGACCGATGATGGTATCGGCAATCTGGGTGATTTGAGCCGTCTTGAAGTTGGTCGTCAGAGAATCGCTTCGCACGGTGTACAAGTAGATGGACTTTCTGCTCATATAGACAGTATTTGCCTCCAGATAACAAGGTGTACTGCAGCTCACATCCTCACCCTGAGAAATGGCGGGATTGACCAAAACCTGATACTTTGCGGCAAGTTCCCGTTTGATTGCTTTCCCCCACAAAAAGTAGAAAAGATTTTTCATATTCTTATTGGACAAAAGGTTGGGAGAAATCTTTTTCTCGATTTCATCCTTATGGTACAAGCCCTCTTCCACAAGGTCATAAACCACCTGACCCGGTTCACCATCCACACAGATTTGATAGGAAAAGGAAACCATATCCGCTTGGGTATCACAGATGATTTGATAGGCACTCTCCAAAGCATGAGGAAGGATGGCATCATCCCCATCAAGATGAAAAATGTAATCTCCCTTTGCAACTTTGATTCCTGCCTGCCTTGCGCTGACAAGACCGCCGTTTTCCTTGTGAATTACCGTGATTCGCTCATCCCTCTTGGCGTATTCATCGCAAATGGCAGGGCAACCGTCCGGAGAACCATCATCCACCAGGATAAGTTCATAATCAGCAAAGGTTTGTGCAAGCACACTGTCAATGCATCGTTTCAGATATTTTTCAATATTGTATATGGGAACGATTACCGAAAAAACCATCTTTCAAACTCCTATCCTGCTCTGAATAACACCATAAGCTTCTGTAAAAAATATAACTTATACTTCATGGCAAATGCAAATGCCGCCTGCTTTTTAGGCAACTGATACCATGGGTATGTTCTTAGCGCTTCTGCCATTACTTCGTTGGTACAAATCATTTTCAACCGCTTTCGAAGGTTACGGAATTTTATCTTTTTATCCCGTGCATAGATAATTTCCTGCGAACACAGAATTCTTCCGTACCCTTGAATCAGTCTATTGAAATAAATCAAATACTCGTCTTTGGAAACCATATCCTTCATATGTTCTTCCAGTTCGGACAAGAAAATCAGAACCTTTTCCAAGCGGTCATTTCGGTATGATTTGGAGAAGGATTCATCATTTCTGCGGTAACGATAAAATGCACCGCGGATTCCCACCGCTTTCTTTGCACACTTGGCAAAGTCCACCATAAAAAGCGCATCCTCGCTCATGACCTTCCGTTCCGATAGAAACGAGATGTTTTTTTCCTCCAACAGGGTACGTCTGAAAATATTCTTACAAACGCTTACCCCGTATCGACTGTCATCCGGTTCGGATGGAAGGGCTCCCACCACACCGAGAACAAGTTCTTTCATGTCCTCTTTTTCAAAAACAGTCTCTTGGTCGAAATAATTTTTTTCTGTATATTCTCCGTCTTTTCCGAAGGTGTTTCCACCCACAAAACCAATTCCTGATATAACAAGGTCTGCATGGTTTTTTTCAGCCGCATGGTAGAGGGTTTCATACATCTTCTCATCCACATAATCGTCAGAGTCCACAAAGCCTATGTACGTCCCTTTTGCCACCTGCATACCGGTGTTTCTGGCAAGGCCCTGACCTTCATTTTTCTTATGGATTACCTGAATACGAGGGTCGGCATCGGCCAGTTCGTCACAAAGGACGGCACAGGCTTCCTTTGAACCGTCATCAACAAGAATGATCTCGATTTCTTCAAGGGTCTGCCCTCTTAAGGAATCCACGCATTGCCGAAGATATGTTTCCGTATTATAAACCGGTACCACAATGCTTACTTTGGGTGCCGCCATTCCATTCACCTCTCCATTAGAATCTCTTGATACTTACCCAACAGAACATGGCAGTATTCACTGACCTCCATAATCTGTTCACCCCTGACCTGACAATTCTGCCGTAGGGAGTGATAGAACTCCTTATTCTCAAAGCATTGCTTAATGGCATCCGCAATGGCCTCAGGTTTGGGTTCCTGAACCAATACCCCTGTTTCGCCATCCTCCACAAGCTCCGCCATACCGCCACTGTTCATGGTGATAACCGGAACGCCAAAGGCGTGAGTCTCCAGGATATTTAAAGGACAATTCTCGTACCAGACAGAGGGTAACAGCATCACTCCTGCATTTGCCACCATGGAGATAAGTTCATCCCCTGTAAGGAATCCTTTTCTGATAACATTGGGGATATTCTGTAAACATGCATCATCCGGTCCGCTTCCTGCAACAACAAAGGTATATTCAGGAAGAAGTTTTGCGGTTTCTGCCAGAAGCATAACCCCTTTTTCTTTGGATAGTCGGCTGGCAAATGCCACATAGGGCTTTTCTGATGCCACCTTTTCAGGCAGAGGCTTTTTCTCGATAAAGTTGTGAATGGTATAGGTCTTGCCTTCATAAACATCCGACACACTCAAGAGCTTGTCTTCCAAAAATCTACTGGGGCATATGTATAAATCCACCTTCTTGTAGGTTTTCAGACAAGAGTACAAGGTTGCCTCCACCGCACCCAAGAAACTTTTTGCCTTGGAGCCATGGATACAACTGTGCTTGAAACAATGAAACTTGGAGCCATTGACACAGCGTTCACAGGGCTGTGCCTCTTTGAAACTGTACAAAAGATGATTGGGACAAATCATTTGATAATCATGAACAGTCTGTACAAGAGGAATGCCTCTTTTTTTCACGGCATAAATCACAGAGGGCGTCAACTGAAAGTTGATATTGTTCATGTGAACAATATCAGGCTTAAAGTGGTCAAGAACCTTGCCCAGCTTCTTTGCCGTTTCCCGCGAATAAATAATCTTAAAGGGATAGAGGAACCGCTCTGCCTTGTTTGCATGAAAATCCATGTTGGTGGTGTACAACCCCAAGGAGTTTCCCACCGTATTTTTTTCATCGTACATGCCGAAATATTCTACTTCATGACCTTGCTTCTTCAATTCTTCTGCCAGATTCAGCATATAGGTTTCACAACCGCCTCTGGGATAGAGAAACTTGTTGACCATTAATATTTTCATAGTATCGACTCACTCTCCGGTTCTTTGTTGGGGTCGGAAACAACTCCAAACATTTTCGTCTCTGTTTTGCGAACATTTTCATCGAATCCATGACCAATCATAATGATGGCAAGCACCGTAGTCAAAAGAGGATAATTGATGGTATTATCCGTTGAGGAAACCACCACAAGGTAGATGCTCAGCGCAAATGTGATAATGGCGTTATCAATCTTTCCGCCCGCACCGAAATAACACACTCTGATCAAGGTCATAGAAACCACCCATAAGATGTATCCCCAGAACCCAAGGTCAATAAAATACTGCAAAAAGTCGTTGTGTACCGCAGAAACACCAACTCGCATGTTGGTGGTTAACTGATAAGTCAAATACCCGATTCCGTTTCCTAAAAATTCAGGTGAGAATTCGTAAAATTCGTTTACCGCGTTATAAATAACCACACGTCCGCTTGTATCAATGCCCGCTTTTTCCAGCAAGGAGAAAACGTCCAACTTGATGATCCAGACATAACCAATCAACAAAACAACCAAGATACCAGAAAGGATTACAACAATCCGCATTGCCGTATCTTTTTTGAACTTGGCAACAAATTGCAAAAACCATCCAAAAGCCAACGAAACTGCAATGGCAATGATACCGATTCGCTTAAATGCCGCAAGAAAACAGAAAGAAGTCAGTCCCAACAGAATGAAAAACATCAGGTCCTTCTTGGGCTTTAAAAACATATAAATGAGATATGCACCAAGACAAAAGGCAAGTTCGTGAATCTCTGCCTGCACAATGACATCACCTGTTTTCGCAGCAAATGTGATAATCAGGGTGACAAATTCCGAAAAGAAACTCCCGATTCCATTCTGCAAGATGATAGTAAGGATCATCAGCAGGTTCGAAATAAGAATGGCAATCAGGTTGTACCAGATTCCCTTTTCCCCAAAGACATACAAAAATGCAACCGCCGCAAGGGTAAAGGATAGCATATTGTTGTACACAAAGGAACCTGACAAACCTCTTGCTATCACCTGGGTGTCCACCTGACCCATAAACCATATAAACAAGGATACCACAATGGTTATAATCAAGGGTAGACAATATATCAAGGTCGATTTCAGGCCTGACAAACCTCTTGCGATGTTGGGCCGATACAAAAAGGACAAAAATGCCGATGCAAATAAAACCAGGGCAAACGCATGACGAAAGCTCACAAAGATACCTAATTTGATGACTTCTGTTAAGAAATAATACATCAACACCGCCACGGCCATAAAATAGACCTTAAAGGTGGTTTGCATCACTTTGCTCCCCATGGCTTGCCCTCCTTTCGCATTTTTACTCTGTTGCTCCTTCCTTTTTATCAGGGTCGGAAGTGTAAGCTTTCTTATTCTTGATTGCCTCCGAAAGCAATCTTCTGGATGTCTGATTTTCCTTGAAGGTTTCTGCGATACCCACGTTATACGCAATTGCTGTCTCACGGAACTCGTCACGGTCATCCAGTCTTAATCCAAACAGTCGCATAATATCTTCTACTGTAATATAGTCTGTATCCTGCGCCATGATTACAAAACTTCCGTTTCCGTTGTAAACAAACTCTGCTGTCGTTTTTCCGAAAGCATCCTTGATATACTGGGCAAACATCTTGATGATTTCATCACCTGCCTGACGGGAATGTTCGGCGTTGATTGTGGCAAGGTTGGTAATATCCACCATGCAATACACCGTTCCGTCGTCCAGCAGTTTCTTGCTCATGGACTTCAGATACTTGTCGAAATATGCACGATTGCTCAGTTCTGTCAAATGATCGGTATAGAAGATATAATTAATAATATCTCCGATTCTTCCCACCACAATGGCACCGCCGCAACAAAGAATAATCAGGAAGAAGAATGCAATCAAGGTATAAAGACCTACATTAACGCTGGCTTTTACCGATGCAGAGGACAGTACCGAAATATAACTTGCACCAAGATATTCGTTATATTCGTCGTTGGTTTTCATGGTAGTCTCATAAAGACTTGACAGATCGGAAACCAAGGATGCTATTTCCTCGTCCACTTCCTTTTGGAGTGTATCATAGTCCTCATGATACAACTGGGTACAGGTCTGCCCGGAAGAGAGGCATGCGCCACCTGCACAAGCACCGGTACAACGATTAAAGGTGTTCAGCACATATTGACAATATGCCGAATCAATAATGGCATGCTCCCGTTTTTCGTTGTGGTCTCTCCAACTATAAATCAGTTCGTCGTATGTAACGGTTTGGTCTCCTGCCTCAACGGGATTTCCATCTGCATCCACCAGATTACGCTCATGAATATTGTCCAAAATATACTCATGGGTTATATCGGTATTTCCCGACGCTCTCATTTTTTCCACATAGGCATCAATAACCGCAACCGTATCGCTTACAATACTTTCTTCTTTTGCATTCAAGATATTATTATTGTCAATTCTTGTGGTATAGTCAGAAATTAATACGGTTTTATTCTTGGTAATCTGGTATTTATAAATCTTAGAGAAAAGTGCAGAAAGTTTGATATGTCTTAAATAGTTAAACTCATCTGCCAGATCACTGAAAGATTCTCCGGTTTTTGTGGAGCGATAATAGGGATTCTGATCCACTCTTTGGTAAAGGGTGTTCAGGGTTTCGTCCATTCCTGTGTCAATCAGTTCCACCATTTCCAGATAGTCATAATTTTCGTTTTCAATATTCTCTATGATATTTTTTGCCGGCGCAACATTAACATACTTCTGGCTATATTCTGCAAAGTACACATCCAACGTTTCGTCCAGAATGGTTCTTGCAAACTCTTCGCCCTCGTAGTTTGCTGCGGTAAAAGAAACCACATAGGTGCTCGGCTCGTAAATGTACTCTTCGCCTTCTTCCAACTTTGCAGTCTTTTGCGCCATCTTATCCTCATCAGGAAGGGGCGTAACGGACAATCTGGAAATCAGACTATCCACCGAATAAATCCCCGTCAATCCCATTCTTTCCACAACCTTGGACATAACCGCAGAGGATTTGATTTCATTCACATCAAGTTTCTCGCCCGTAGGAGTCTGTCCTTGTTCTGCCATGGGATCATTGTAATGAATCACTTCCGATGCAACAAAGGTATTGGAGTTTTTCAATTTAAAATTAATGGCATAAGTAGCTAAAACACAAAAGATTACAATGATTGGCAAAAGCTTTTTCAAGTATCTCATCATCTGAATATTCTTCATTTCTTACCCTCCTGTATCATTTTGTGTTTATGCTTTTGGAAACTTCTTGGAAACAGCATACAGCATAGCCGCCAAATAGGCCAGCACCGCAAAGAGAATCACCGTCTCCAATTCGGTAATCAAGGAACTTCCCGAAATGCTCACCGCAATACATTGATTCATTCTGTAGTTGGAGTATTCTCTTCCTGCGCTGATTGCCTCGGTTGTGAAGTTATCAATGCTTTGGTCGATGGATACAATCAACTCCTCTACCTGTTTCTTTGCCGAAGCATCGGGGATAGCTGTTTGCATCTTTTCCATCACAAGGTTGTTGTCCATTATCTGCTTTTCGTCCTCTGCGACCTTATCACTGAGTTCTGTAGCCATAACGGAAAGTTCGTCAACGCCTACCTTGGTTCTACCCATGTAATATTTTCCGCTTTCATCCCATGTGGGAACCAGAACCACTCTGGTCATTTCTTCGGCGTACATGTCAATTGCCTGATTGCAAAGATCAAAGGAGGCACTGCTCTTCTGCCTGTTAAAGTCGGTTTTTTGATTCTGATAGGTCAGCCTGTCCACATACCCATCGTTATTTTTTACCACACCATGTTGCAGAATCAAAGATCTGAGGTTTTGGTTGATCTGTGACGCCTGGAATTGATACACCTTTTCTGCAATGGCGTTAAATGTGGTATTGTTGCTGGTAACAAAACTGGGGCCCTTCTCTCCCATGCCATAAAGGTAATTCAGCACCGATGTGGTCTCCTTTTCAAAATAAGAAACAATATCCATA
The DNA here is from genome assembly GCA_045649565.1 of Ructibacterium sp. Lineage (GTDB taxonomy): Bacteria > Bacillota > Clostridia > Monoglobales > Monoglobaceae > Ructibacterium. The sequence goes on along the minus strand of JAZRQC010000031.1, from coordinate 24,587 downwards.
TATTCCATCTTGGAATAGTCGGGCTTATCCTTCTGCTGGATAGGGCTGAATTTATCCGTGTATTTTTCGATGTAATAATCTTTATATGCACTTGCAATCAATGCAATAACGTTTTCCGCATCCAGATGGTCGGTATCCTTTGACGCATGATACTCCACGAAAAATTCGGTGGAGATATGATAATTGGCTTTGTCATCCACATCTCCCTGAACATAGGGGTAAACCGACAGACACTTTTTCAGCTGCTTAACTGTTACATCTTCAAACGCACCCAATTCAATGGCTTTTTCCACTACTTCATCGCAAATGATTTCTGCCATATTGTATCTGGTACCGTTGGAATTCTGAGCCTGTGACGCTTCGGAATAGTTCAGCGCCACCACCGCCGTTACAGAGTGCTTTGCCTTCATGTGATTAAAGATTCCAAAAAAGCCCGAAATCACAACCACAAAAACCAAAATCCATATACTTATCGGCCGTACACTTTTAAATATCTTGAAAAACTCGCTTCTTGTAACATTTTTTGAACGAATATAAATCGTCAAAGTCGCCACAATCAGCATGATTCCAACCAATGCAACGGGAAGTTTTTGCAATATTGAGGATATCATTGATCAAACACTCCTTTCCGACTCTAAAATTTATTGATATCAACAACCACAAGTTCCGGTTGATTGTTGATTCTGAGCATATTTTTGTTTTCAAGACCTGCACTGACAATCAAGGGTCTGCCTTGCACCTCGTATCTGCCATGCACATAATGTCCGCCCCGCTCCGGCAGGAACCCTGCATCAGGAGCATAAAGAGGACCTATCATAGGAATTTTTATCATACCGCCGTGGCTATGTCCCGCCAGCATCAAATCACCCCAGAAATCGGGCTGATATTCTTCAAACACCACAGGCTCATGAATGGCGGTAATTTTCAGATTGTTTTCGTTGGTATAAAGATAGTCGTTGAAGGTGTCCCCTGCATAAGACCAGAAGGATGATGGGTTAGACGTAAGTACACCATACACTTCCACCGGTGTTGTGCCAATCATAATGGTATCGGACTGATTCTTCAATACCTTTACACCGGATTTTTCCAGCTCCTTGGTAAGTTCGTCGGTTATCTTTCTCAATTTCTCAGGGTCACGGTTCTTGTTATCAAATCCGAACTTCCCATCCAGAGCATCCTGGGTCAGAGGAATATCAAAATATTTTTCCACTTCGTTGTTACCATAGATGTAATAAGAGGGCGCAACCTTGGAGAGATTCTTGCACAGACTGATGACTCTGTCATTGTTTTTTGATCCTGCATCCACAATATCACCGGTATAGAGAATCAAATCGGGATTCAACTTTTCCACTCTGTCGATAAGTTTGGCATTGTCTCGTCCGTAGGAGCAATGGTGGAGATCCGAAATCTGTATCACGCGAATTTTATTGTTTACCTTCAGACTGCTTACGCTATAAAAGGTCTCGGTAAAACTTCGGTTGCCAATGTAGTTACAACCAATGATTGCAAGGGACAACGCAACGCCCACACAGATAAGGCTTATCAAGAAGAGTTTTAACACTCTTATCTTCTTTTTGGATTTTGAACTAAGTGTATATCCTTTCATACCATAAGCACCCTTTCCTTTATCGTTTCAATACTTTTTCATACAGGTCGTATGTGGCCTTTGCAACATCGTTCCAGTTGTATTTCTTTAAAATAAATTCATCCACGCCGTTTCTGAGATGCGCAACAAGTTCTTGGTCATCGCACAAGGCTTGTAACTTCTCTGCTAAGTCTTTTACATCACTCTTCTGAAAGAGCATCGCCTTGTCTTCGGTTACTGCGGTGTTTTCCGGAATATCCGAACACAAAACGCAATTGCCGTATGCCAAAGCCTCCAATAAACTGAGGGACATGCCTTCAATATCGGAAGGAAGTGCCACCAGATAGGCATTGCTGTATATTTCCTTAAGAATATCCCCTGAGATAAATCCCGTAAAGATAATATTGGGATTGCCTGCTGCCTTTTCCTTCAGCATCTCCACATACTCATCCGTATCGCTGGTGTCTCCTGCGATAACCAACTTTTTGTCCGTTTGAATACTCTGATAGGCGTCGATGAGATAATGTACGCCCTTCTCTGCCGTCAATCGAGAAACGATACAGATATACTCCCCTTTGGAAAGACCGTATTGCTTGGTGATTTCATCCGCTTCTTTCTTGATGGGCTTTTCAATGCCGTTATGAATCAACACCGTTTCCCGTTGATAGGTCGTTTGGAAATATTCCCGTGCACTTTCGCTTAACACAATCACTTCATCCGCATATTTTGCCAGAATCCGTTCTCCAAACCGAATATACTTGGAGGCAAAACCTTTGCCCCATTTCTCTCTTTGCCAATCCAGTCCATGTACCGTGGCAATACAACGTTTCCCGAACAGTTTTGGAATCCAGAGCGCCGCACAAGGACCTTCTGCATGAAAATGAACGATATCATATCTTCCAAAAGCCGCAGCAATTGCCGCCGTAAAGGAAGCAACCATGGCAGACAACCCCCGACCTTTGATGGTCCATGCTTTTTTTAAGGTCACGCCTTGATATTGATTGGCCTTTACCGTCCCTACATATTCGTTTTCCACCTTATCGGAAGAACGATTGTAGCAGGTAACATCTGCTCCATACTCCACCAACAAAGGACATAAGGTGGTAAGAACATTTTCGATACCGCCTCGTCTTGACGGAATCACTTTATGTCCGACCATTGCGACTTTCATAGTTCTATCTCCAATCTTACAACATTATCTTCCTGTTCCGCTTAACATAACAATGGGTGTTTTCAGCATGATCAGTAAATCCCCGGGGAAGGTTCTGTTTTGTATGTAATCCAAATCCATCTCCACCCATTCTTCAAAGGGAACATCGTTTCGATTCTTGTGAATCTGCCATGTGCAGGTAATACCCGGTGTAACCAGCAACCGCAGTTTCTGGTAATCCGTATAGTACATTACCTCTCTGGGAAGGGGCGGTCTGGGTCCTACCAAGGTCATATCACCCTTGAACACATTGAAGAACTGCATCAGTTCATCCAAAGACAGTTTTCTCAGGATTTTTCCTACCCGTGTAATTCTCGGGTCCTCTTTCATCTTGAATACGGGACCTTCCATCTCGTTCTGGTCCTGCAAATCATCAATGATTTTTTCCGCATCCGGTCGCATGGTACGGAACTTATACATGTAAAATTCTTTTCCGTGACGGCCGACTCTTGTTTGCTTAAAGAACGGACCTGCGCTGGGATCATCAATACAAATCACAATGGCTATGATAATCATCAGCGGCAGAAAACCCAACAAGATAATGGTGGCAAAAAAGATATCAAAGAGCCGTTTCTTTCTCCAATAGGATAAATACGACTTTTCAATAAGAGCCTCCAACCTTGTTTTGGTTTTTTCATCCACTTTTTCGCTTTCAATGTAGGGCATTTTTATATCCTTCTTTCATATGGTTGATTCAGAACTTTCCGTTTGTTAAAAGATCATATTCGATATTTCGTCGGTGGGACAGGTAGAACGCTCGAAAGTCCTCTCTGATTCCCTTAAGGATTTCTTCTCCCTGTTTCACATATCCCGGATGCAATCCGATTTCAATATTTTTTCCTTTTTTCTCGGCAATTTTCAAATACCAAGGGAGTAATTTTTTTATATTTGTTTCGGTCATTCTTCCTGAGAACATAACCCCCATAAAATAGGTGGTGGGTATCTTTGACTTTTTTATTTCCTTGCGATTTACAAGAGCAAGCACTCTCAAAAGACAATGCTTCATCAGTCCTTGGGGCGTATATGTAAGATACAAAGATGGCGTCATAAGATATGGCATGGCAGGTTCTGCAGGAATGCGCATACATGCCACATGCAACCGCTCCTCCTCCACAACCTCCATCAGGGTTTGAAAAACAAGCGGAATCATATGAATGTGCTGATGGCTGTCAATATACACAGGGGTTTCTTCTCCCATGATGGATTTCCAGAACCGAACCTGCGCCCGCAACTCCTGACGAAGTTGTGCCTTGAGTTCCTTCCGCCTCCATAAAAGGGAGCGGAAAAAGAGTTTCACAAAGGAATCCCGAAAACGTCCGTCCTCTGACAGAAGCATTTCCACCTGTTCCGATTGGGACAGCGGATACCCTTCCACCAAGTTGATATGCAAGGACATGGTGGTGTTGTGCTTTTCCATCCGCTCTTTGAAATCCGGGATTTCGCCATTGGGCAGAACGCTGACTTTGTTCAAAACCCCATGTTCCAAGCAGGTTTCGATTCGCTGGTTGCTCTTTTCGGATATGCCATAGTCATCTGCACAAAAATATATCATGCTTCTTACTCCTCGTCTCCAAGTTTAATCACAATCACATGATCCACAACAGAGATTGCATCTTTCTCAGGCCAGTTCCCTAACTTTTTGCCTTCTATTTTCTGAAGCAATGCCTTCTTTTCCTTTCCCGCCACAAACTGATAATCCTTTCCGCAATAATCATTGATGGCACTGCAGAAAACACTTTGTCCAACCACTTCATCGTCGGCTCTTATGATGTAGCCGTCTGTGGTTCCTGTCATATCAGGCGGTAAGTTTGCGCTGTATGCTTCACTTTCGGGGAGATGTCCCACAACCAAAATCTTGTCACAGTCCTCTGCGCCTTCGGTTTGTTCTATCCGATCCGTAATGCGAATCAAGGTTCCGTAGGATTTCTCATAGGCCATATTCAACTTGTGATAACATACATTGGCAAGAATCACCTGTTGGAAAATAAGCACCGCAGAGATACCGAGAACCACCCAGAATTTTATATTGTTCAGTTTGGGGCATTTCAGATTCGCCTTTTCGTACTGCAATATAAAGAGTAGATAAAACACCAAAAATCCCATTCTCATCAGGTTGTGGTAATCAATGTTCTGATTTACCAGACAAAGGGCGCTTGCTCCCACAGGCAACAAAGCGACAAAGACACACAGAACCAAAGTCTTTACAGCTCCCAACCTCTGACAAATCACATGGTTCAGGTATAACAAGCAGGACAAAGTAACCATCAATCCATGTATTACCACATACAGACTAAGACCGTTGGACACATCAAAAAATTGTCCTACAAACGCCTCCTTCACAACAAAAAGAGCCCCGATTATATCCATCTTTTGGAAAGAGATTGCCGCATCCACGCCTTGATACTCCAAAAGAGCCGTTCCCGTTACCTTCAAAAGAATGGTCAGCACCAGATAATATATGCCCATTCCCAAAATACCCACCAGCAGGAATTTTCCACAAAGGAGAAATACCTTCTTTAAGGTAGTGTTTTGGTAAAGCAGTTCAAATATCAGGTAGAGTAACAAAAGCACGATGGTGGTGGTTATGTATGCCTGATAAATGCCTGCTGACAAAGCAATCAACACCACCGCTCCCCAATAGCAAGGCTTCTCTTTCACAAGAATCATTGCCGCCATGCAGGAAAGCAAGAACGCAAGGGCATATCCATCTGCCACATAGTTATAAAGCATTACCGAGGTCACTGTGGGAAAGGTAACTATTACCGCGCCCACCAGCGCCGCCGTAATCTTTTTCTTTACATCAAATATCTTACAGATGCATACCGCACCCAAACCATAGAACAGGATTGCCATCAATCCCGAAATCCACGGCAAATCATAAAAAGAACTCATACCGCAGGCTATGGGCAAAAACCACCGACCCAGAGCCAGCATGTTCTGTGCATCGTATCGAAAAACCAAAGAATCCCAGTTGGGAATCCAGTTGGTTACCTTATACAGATGCGCAACCAAGCCCATGACCAATGCAGAGAGAAAACATACCCTCCACACGGGGGAAATATTCTTTTTGATTTTTTCCATGATTTGTTCAGGCATATTACCACTCCAACCATTTGCATTTATGCAAAAACTTTCCATATAGTTTGTTATACATTTTAACACCAATCAATCGTTTGATTCGTGTTGTACGCTTTGTAACAGCCGATGTCCATGTTGCTGAATAATGATGTATGGAATAGGTATTTTCCGTTATGGTCTTTGCCCCCGTATAATAATCCATGGGACAAAGATATTCCTCAGGAAGAAACAGCATATCCATAAAGGTCTGATGGGTATTTGTCAAATCCATACCCAGTTTTTTCAAGGTCTCGGTATTTCTGTCAGGACAGGGGGTAATATCGTAACTCCCGTCTGCCAGAACAAAGGGAATTCCTTGGTAATCTTCTAACAAAGCGCCTACGATTTTGTTCCCGGCCTCTGCGCCAAAACCCAAACCCGTTGCAACAATCCCTTTTTCATCAAAGCCCATAAACCCCTTTGTTTCCATCAAATCGTCTATGGGTTTGATCAATTCCACATCGGTATCTAAGTAAATACCACCCTGATCATAAATGATTTTCAATCTGGCATAGTCGCTGACAAATGCCCACTTTTTTGCCTCAAGGGCTTCTTTGGCGTATTGGTTTTGGGACAAGTCAAAGTTATCTTCTGTATGACAGATGATTTCGTAATCAGGGCAATACTTCTTCCAACTTTTGATGCATTTTTTTGCAATCTTGGGCATGTCGCCCTTTCCAAACCAACAATAATGAATCACCTTGGGAATACTCATGCTCGATTCCTCCGCAGTTCCAATAAGTTTTTAAACGCGTCTCGGAAAAAGATTGCGTTCACAACAAGATAGAAAGGAATCATCCAAAGGGTGTGTATCACGCCCTTAACCAGAAGATTCACAAAGGAAAGGCCACTGAAACTATCCACAAAGAATACTGCCATAATCACCGCAAAGACAATTCCGTTTGCCAGCCAGAGTTTGTATGTATGGAAGACACTGCGCTCCAACACCTTTTTGTTGGAATAATAAATCATCATACCGCCTCGGTACAAAAGCGCCACAATGGTGCCGAAAATCGCACCGCAGATACCCCACCGCAGGATGGAAACCACCGAAACCACAATATTAATGACCATTTCCCAGATTGCATGAGAGCGTGTTTCCTGGAACTTCCCTGAATATTCCAACACATGATTGGAGGGAAGTTTTCCGTTTGCCAGAAGATTCATAACCACAAAAAGAATCAATAAATATCCATTGCTGTAGTTGGCATCGTTGATTCCCTTGGTATAAATCTGAATCAAAGGCAACAAGAACACTGCCATCAGAGTATAAATGATGAAGGTCGCCATAATATACATGGTTTCGTATACCTGATATGTCTTCAAAAACTTTTCGCGATCGGTGTGAAACATCTGTCCCAAAGCAAAACTGAATCCCGAAATAATTCCGGTTACAAAGGTCTGCACCTGAGAAAAAAAGATGTTGTATATGGTGTAAACACTTACCACCTTAAAGTCACACAGAAAGGACAAAAGCAAAACATCGGTGTTGTTGAAAACCATACTGGACACCTGATGTACCAGTACTGAGTTCCTTTGGGCTATGGCTTGGTAATCAGGCTCTGCTTTGGTACTGAGCCACTGATACCGACGCTTTGCATGGATATAGATATAGAATAACTGTACCAAAGATAAGATACAGTACACCAACTGAATCAGCAACAAACTGTCTGTGAGCAATAAAACCAAAATCTTTCCCACATTGGCAAGCAATTGCAGGATGGTCTCAGAATTTGTAATCACATACTTTCTTCCATCAACCTCCAGAAGAATTCTGTACTTGGCTTGTACAAAGTAACTGAAAATTGCCGGCAACGCGGTCAGGATAATAATCCAGAAAACCACGGCAGGTTCTATGCTTGTGGGTATGATGTAGGCATATACTACCGCAATCAAAAGAACGATTGCTCCGTAGATAAACCCGATTTTGCAATAATATGTATGGGTTGCGGAAAGAATGGAGCTTACCTTACCGTGGTTCTTCTCTGCCACCGGCTTGTAAAGAGCCTGAGTGGTAGCCAGTCCGACTCCTGCCTCCAACAAAAACATATAGACAAAAATCTGCTTGATGGTGGATAAAACGCCATTTACCTCCGAGCCGAAATTCTCAAGATACAGTCTCGGAAGGAGAAAACTCAAAACAATCAGAACAACCTGGTACAAAACGCCTGATATCATATTGTATTTGATTCTGTTATCTTTCGTTTCCATCCGGCGTGCACCTCCTGTCTTCTTTCCTTATACGCGGTTGCAAATATAGTGTTCTGTTGCGTTTTCTTTTTGAATAATTTTTGCGGGATTTCCTATGACAATACTGTGGGGTGGAACATCAAAGTTCACAAAGGACAAAGGCGCAATCAAAACATCTTCCCCAATCCTCACCTTTCCGACCACAACTGCATTGGTTCCTATCCAGCAATTTCCTTCAAAGACGGGAGCGCCTTTTCGCTTCCCTCTGTTTTCATAGCCAATGGTTACCCCCGTTGCCACGTTCATGTTTTTACCAAGTTCCGCAGCCGGATTGATCACCACTCTGCCGTTATGCCCGATATAAAATCCTTCTCCGATTTTGGTATGTGCAGGAATCTGGATGTGAGTCTTATAGGACATCAGTTTGAGCCTTAAGGTATATAAAGCCTTGAGGGGTTTCCATCTGCAGTTTTCCGTCTTACGAAAAAGCGCAATGTACTTCAGTTCGGTGGGACGAAGCAACCTTTTTACCAAGGTTTCACCCTTTTCACCATAGTATCGATATAAATCTTTTGCGAATTTTTGATTCATGGTCATCTTCCTTACGGAGTCTTTTTCTCCAAAAATATTTTTCTTGTGATAAAGTTGTAAACAGGGACAAGAACCAAGGCAAAAACCTTCGCCCACAGATAGTATGCCGATACCACATGGGTTCCGACCCACATAATCAATTGATTGATAAGCAATCCGCCAATACTCAGTAGGACAAAAACGAGAAATTCCTTTCCCTTGTTTCCCCCTCGGCTCTCAAAAACAAACCACACACTTAAGATATAGTTCACGACAACCGAGACAGAAAAGGAGATTGCCGACGCCAGCAAAACGTCAAGGTGCATGATTTCTCTCAGAAACATCAAAACACCAAAGTCAATCACCGTTGCCACCACACCTACAACAGCGAATTTCATCACTTGCAGAATAAGCTTTTTCACTTTATTTCACCTTTATACCATTCCGTATTCTTTGGCAAAGGCCTCTGCCTGCTCATCAGGAAGAGCCGTGGAATAGTACCAACCCTGAATATAATCACAGTCGCTTTCCGATACCAAGGTGTTTTGTGTTTCTGTTTCAACACCCTCGCATATCACTTTCAGGTTCAGGTAATGTGCCAGAGAAACAATGCCGAAAAACAGTTCCTTTCCTCTTTCACGATCGGATAAAAGGAGAATCTCACGATCCAGTTTTACCACATCAATGGGGTATTCACACAGGCTGACCAAGGATGTATGTCCACTCCCCATATCATCTAAGGCAATATGGAAGCCAAGTTCCTTTACCTTTCGGATATTCTGCATGGCATCATCCAGATTCTTTTCGATGGAGTCCTCGGTGATTTCAATCAACAACTTACTTCTGTCAAAGTCATACTTTTCGGAAATACTTTGAATCTTATTGACAAAATCCTTTTCGGATATGGTAAGGCGTGTAAAGTTACAGGATATGGCAATCTCACCGAACTCCGTGTGGTTCCATTGACAGAGTTTGTCACAAACCATTTCGAACATGTAATAATCAAACTTGCTGATCAGTCCGGATTTCTCCATAACCCCAATGTACTTTCCAGGCATGATAATGCCGCCATCCCCCGTCTCCCATCGGGACAACGCCTCTGCCGATGCAATCTTCTTGGTTTGATTGTCCACAATAAACTGAAGATGCATCTTAAACTCCTGATTTCGGAAAGCCTCCTCGATTTTCCTCATCAGTCGCTTCTCCCCTGCCCGATCCTTCAGGTTAGAAAAGAAACCCTTTGCTTTTTTAAAGAATTTAGTACCCATAATCCATTTCTCCATCACTAAAATATTTCTCTTATATTTTATGTATGATTATCATTTTATGTTCAAAAAACAAAAAACTGCAACAATAGAAAGCCTCTGTAAAAGACCTCGTATCATTGCAGCTGGACTGGCATAGTATAAAAACCTTAGCCTCTTTGCTTTGCGTCACCGACTTTCGCCGATTTTGCTAAATATTCACTGGAAACAGTATATTACAATGATCCGCTTTTGTCAAGTACTTTTACTCTTTTGCAAAGACCCAGAGCGTATCGGAAACCACTCCGTCTCCGTTACCGAGTCTGTACACACTTAAGACAACCATTTTCCCGTCTGATTTCATGTATTTGATTTTGGGAATCTTTCCCTCCATCAACTGACGTTTCAAGGCATCATAATTCAAAAAGCTCAAAACGCCTCTGTGATAATCAGACTCTACTGATTCTGCAACATATTTTGAAAACAGTTCGGAATAATGCTCTTCGTTTTCGTTATACTTCAGATACGCAGGCATCAAAATCCGTCTTGCCTTGTCCGTAGAAAGGGAAACACGATATATACCATTATAGTTTTCTTTTAAAACAGACAACATGGTATCAATTTCCAGTATTCCTGTCTCTACCTGAACGTATTCCTTGTCCGCCTCATCCAAGGCGCTGTCCTGGGCCTTGTTCTGATAGTATTCGGCCTTTGCTTCATACATTCTGACTTCCGCTTCTCTTACCATTTCCTCGGTGTTGGTGTTCTGGCTTCTGTAGGACATTCCCACCGCCACATGATAGTTCCGAGGCTTTAACAGTTCCATAAAACGCTCGATTCCCTTCTTTACCTCATCGTGTTTCACATTGTGGCAAAATACCAGGAACTCATCACCGCCCATGCGGTAAACCTTATGACCATAGAATACTTCTTTTAAGGTATTGGCAATAAACAAAAGCATTTCGTCTCCTGCCCCATGCCCATACTTGTTGTTGCAAAGGTGCAACTCGTTCACATCAATATAAATACAGGAAAAATCTGTTACCTTTTCCCGATCAATAGCCCCCACATCGCTCTTGAAGGCAACTCGATTGAGGGCACCTGTCAAGGAGTCGGTAATGGCAATCTTTTTGGTATCATCCAAATGATTTTTATTATATAACGCCATGGAGAAACATGCTGAAATCTTTTCCGCAAGTCGTCTTGCCTGCGCACCTCGTTTGGAGTTAATCGTTGCCAGAATCGCAATGTGGTTGGCATGGTTGATGGTGGCAGAAAGGGAGATTTCCTCCAACTGATGTTCCTTCAGGAAGCTATAGAAGGCAGGATTGGTTTTTTGCATGTGTCCGTTGGGCTTTATCAACAATACATTAACCGCATTGTTGTTTTTATGATAAAAGTCGGAGGCATAACGAATCAACTCGGAGCGGAAATAGTTCCTCTCCTTATCAGAGAGCATAAGTTCTTCATATTGAGCGCCCTTGTAATGATAAAATGCACCATGGGTATCAAAGAAAATAGCCAACCTTGCCTTTGCGAATTCACAAACCTCCACCAAGGCATCTAAGATATTATTTTGTCCGTCGGTGGTCTCCAGCAGTTCCTTTCTTACGTTGGATGCGCACTCAATGACCGCATTTGTTCTTCGTTCTCTTGTCATCATTTGCAAAATATACAAGGCAATGATACCCAGCTCAAGCAGTGAAATCGGCATTAAAATCTGTAACAGCCACCGTGCCTCTGCAAACACCTGATTCTGATATCTGCCCATGGCAATGACCCATCCGAACTCCTCGATAACGGAATAGTGCAGATAGAGGTCTTCGTTTTTATAAGCCGAGCGGAATGCCACAAAACCTTTATCCGTTGAAGCCAATTGCTCATAGGAGGAACCGTCTCTGTACTTCCGATCTTTTAAGAAGGAAATGTTTCCCAGCTCGTCATGAATGGTATCGACAATCATATCACCTGAAACCTTATCATAAACGAAAAGCTGTGCATCCAGTTCCTTTACGATTTGACCATAGCGTTCTGCAAGATTCTCCACCTTGATGACGCCATAGATGATGGCCACAGTTTCACCATCCACCACAATGGGAACCGCACTGCGGATAACCTCTTCATCAGGTCTTGAATAACTATAAGTTCTTCCTGTAATATGTTTCCCTAATCCGGCTTCCTCCTCAAAGGACATGGAATCACTCAAGTCAACCCTTTCGTCCTTTGTAATAAACACACAGTCCGGCGTTAAAATACCAATTCTGGAAAACAACCCGATGGGCTTGAACGAGTCGAACATCATGGAATAGTCTGCCCCGGAGGCGTGGAGTTTGCCCGCAAAGTTTGCCATGGTAACCAAGTTCTCATTATCCGACTGAATCTGAAGAACCAGATTATCTTTAATCTGCTTGGTCTGTACATGTAAATCCTCATAAGCATTGTCCTTGGTTTTTGTATACAAGAACCCTAACGTTGTTAAAAAAATTGCGCATAACAAAAGAGAAGTAATCAATGTATAGAACATATTACTCTGCTTTTGTTTTTTGATTCCATACGTAATCGCCATGCTTACACCTTCTTTGTTTTGTTCTATCTTCAAAAGGGTATAATTCCCCGCTTAAATTTTATCATAGATTTTTTGATTTTTCAAGGTTTTTCATCTTTTTTTTGCAGAAAAATCCTTTTCTGTGGCAAGAATATCTTTTTTGTATCTCGTTCCTCCTCCTTCTCCTCTTTTTTGTCCTCTTTTTCCATCTGTTCAGAATCAAACTTTATGGTCTTTCATCATTTTCTATAGCCTAAAAAAAGCGGCACATCCCTTTTGGGTGCACCGCTTTTTTCATCTCATCATTTTGCTCTCAAAATGTCCGATTAGTCCAGTTCGGAAGTACAGTTGGGGCAACGGGTTGCCTGGATGGGAATTACACTGCAACAATGGGGACATTCCTTGGTGGTAGGTGCCTCTTCAGGTTCCGGTTTCTTGGTAAACGCAGTCAGGCGATTGATTCCCTTAATCAGCAGGAAGATAATGAATGCCATAATCACAAAATCGATGATGGCGGTAATGAATGCACCATACTTCACCACCAAACCGGGATCGTCACCAACCGCTTCCTTAATCACCCATACCATGTCAGAGAAGTCTTTGCTGCCAAAGATTCCAAGCAGGGGGGTGATGATATCTCCCACCAAAGAGGTAACAATCTTCTGGAATGCACCGCCGATGATAACGCCGACTGCCAGATCCATTACGTTACCACGAGAGATAAACGTTTTGAATTCTCCAAAGAATTTCTTCATTTTCTTTCCTCATTTCTTATGTATTTAAATTTTATTTATTTTTCTAAACAAGCATAAATCACATTCCGGACTCTGGGCTGATAGTATTCCTCTCTGGGAGAAAGACTGTGCTTGGTATAAATCGCCGCCATATTAATTTCCGGGTCGATATACACCGAGGTGCCTGCCGCACCGCCCCAACCGAATTCACCAAGGTTTCCGGTAGAGCCGGATGCCGCCTTGTCAATCAGGGTGCGAACACCCAAACCATAGCCATAACCGGAAAGCTGTCCCCAATCAAAGGTTTTCCGTTGCTCCGCATTTAAGGTGTTGGTTCTGAGCAGTTCCACAGTACCGGGAGAAAGAATCCGATTTCCGGTAAGTCCCATACCCCAGTTGGCAAGTGCCGCCATAAGTTTGATATAGTCCTTCGCCGTGGTAATAATTCCCGCTCCGCCGCTGTCATATTCGGGGCCTAAGATATCATAGACTTCCGGACCCCGCTTTTCAAAATATCCATCCTTGGCACTTCCGAACTTCTGCGCCTCCACATAGTCCATATCCTTCTCCCCGTTGGTGGGGACAAACCGATACTGGGTTGCCATTTGGGAAATCACCTCAGGGGTATGATGATAGACCGCTTTGTCCATACCCAAAGGATCAAAGACATTCTTTTGCATATAGTCACGGAACTTCATACCGCTGACAATCTCAATGAGTCCCCCTAAAATCTCATGACAGACACTATACTGGAACCGGGTTCCCGGTTCAAAATACAAGGGCTTTTGCGCCATATACCGAACTACCGTTTCGGTGTTCATCAATCCGTTGGTATCCTCTTTCGCCTTCTTAAAAGGCTCGGAGGTGCGGTCGTAGTCAAAGCCCGCTGTCATATTGAAAAGATGCTGAATCAGGATGGACTTTTCTGCTTTTACCAGTTCCCCATCTGCTTGCTTGATAAACATCTCTTTATATTCGGGAATATAGTCAGAAAGAGGGTCGGTCAGCAGAATCTTTCCTTGTTCCACCAGTTGCAAAGCCGCTGTGACAGTGGCAACCTTGGAGCAGGAATAGAGATTGAAGTATTCCTCTCCGGTCATAGGAGTTTTGCTCTCCATATCGGAATAACCGCAAGCATATTCATACACCGGCTTTCCGTCTAAGTAAACAAGAATCCCATTTCCCGGTGCATACCCCTCTTCCACAAAATGATCCATCAGGTTTTTCAGTTTATCGAAGTTCATAAGGATACCCTCCTGCACTTGTTATCAGTATTTTCTATATTTTAGCATATTCGTTTTCAATAGGTTTTACCCCTCCCGCCGAACTACCACAAAGATTCGTTCGGACTCTTTGCGAGCGGGTTCAAAGGAAAGGTTGTCAAAAACACCCAGACAGGTTAGTCCGCAATCTGCGATAGTCTGTTTGACTTCCTCTACCGAATAGGCACGTTCCTCCTGATACTCGTCCTGACGGGTGTAGGTTTCGTCCTCGTTCTTCAAAAAGAAGTTCAGGTCAAAGTAGCAGATTTTTTCATTCTCATCGTATTCGTTACTCCAGGTACAATAGGCATCCTCGGTATCATAGACAAAGGTTCTGCCGTCCAGTACATTCTTGAATTTATATTCCGTATTCAAATCGAAAATCAGAATGCCGCCCGGGTCGAGGTAGTAGTGGAGAAGTTTGAGCATGCTCTCTAATTGTCCGTCCTCGGTTAAGTAATTCACACCATCCAAGGCACAGACCATAGCACCCACCGTGCCGTAGAGTTCAAACTCGGTCATATCCTGCTGGAGATAGAGAATCTCTTTCTCCTGTTCTCTCGCCTTTTCCATGGCGATTTCCAACATTTCCCCTGAGGCATCCAGCCCAATCATATCATAGCCACGTTCTGCCAGTTCCATGGTGATGTTTCCGGTTCCGCAACCTAAATCCAGTACCAGTTCAGGGGATATCCCGAACTTTTTGAACACTTCCTGATAGTAGTCGGCAAAGGCCTTATAGTCTATTTCCTGCATCTGGTCGTAGACCCTAGATAGGATATGATACATTTTGGCACCTCCTGTTTTTTTTTGGGGGGGCGATATGCAAATCGCCTCTACCACATTAAGAGCGTTTTTTTAGAGGTCGACATTTATGACGACCCGCAAAGGTTCACGAAATATTTATCATTTCTTTTTGCCTTGCCCAATTGCGCTCGCCCACCCGAGCGCTTCCTCGTGTCCTTCGGGCACACCGGACCAAAAGGGGCTACCGCCCCTTTGGAAACCCCGTGGTTGACGGATAATTTTTCACCATATGAGTGCGCAGAAATTCTAGTGAGATGTGTTCGAATCAAGGTGGGGATGGGCAGGCGTGTACGTATGTAGTACATAACTGTCCATCCCTGCCGCCGATTCGGGCGCAGATTGCTGAAATTTCAAGCACGACTGTTATACTTTCTCGATGGGGGCATAAGCCGCCAACAACTTCTTCTCGCCCTCGGGGAATGCAATTCGCAAAAGCATATCCGCACCCATACTCTGGGCACCGACTACGGTACCGATACCAAACTTCCGATGCTTGACTTTATCACCCACCGCATAGGCAATATTACTCGATGTAGCCTTTGGTTCTTCTTTCTTGTCAAGATACCCGCTCTTGCCGAATCCTGCCGCTGGAGTAATCTGGAAGTCCACCACTTCGGGCGTTTTGATACGCTCTTCCTTCCGCTCCAGCAATTCGGACGGAATCTCATCCAAAAATCTGGAGGGTGGGTTATACTTGGTGGACCCGAACAAAGTCCGGCTTTGGGCACGGGACAGATATAATCTTTCCTTGGCACGGGTGATTCCCACATAGCAAAGACGCCGTTCTTCCTCGATCTCCTCTGCATCACCAAAGGATCGCATGCCGGGAAAGACTCCCTCTTCCATTCCCATCAAAAATACATTGGGGAATTCCAGACCCTTGGCACTATGCAAGGTCATCAAGGTCACAGTTTCCTGGGCTTCGTCATAGTTATCAATATCCGAAATCAGGGAGATATCCTCCAACAACTGTTCCAAAGTCAGGGCGGCATCCTTGTTCACCGACTCCTGTACCATAGAAATAAATTCGTCCAAGTTCTCAAGTCTTGTCTGATTCTCCACGGTTTTTTCTTGTTTCAGGGCATCTAACATTCCGGTTCTCTCCATGACCAGTTTGGTGAAAAGTTCCAGTCCCATCCCCTCATCCAGTTCTTTTCTTAAGTCCTGAATCATTTTGGCAAATCCCATCAACTTTTCAGCTGTTTTTCCCTTGAATTCTTCTAAAGTTTCGGCACGCTGGCAAACCCCGAACATGGTCAGTCCCTCACCCACCGAAACCGCCTCCACCTTGTCCACGGTGGTTGCACCAATGCCACGTTTGGGTTCGTTAATCACCCGGCGGAGGGCCACATTGTCACCGTGGTTCTGAATCAACCGAAGATAGGATGTCAGATCCTTAATCTCTTTCCGATCATAGAATCGCAGGCCCCCTACTACCTTATAGGGAATAGCAGAACGCAGGAGCGCATCTTCCACCACACGGGACATGGCATTCATCCGGTAGAGAACCACGGAGTTATTAAAACTTCCACCCAGTTCCCGAATGGAATCGGCAATATGATACGCCTCGGCATGTTCATTGAGGGCGGCATAGAGTTCAATTTTCTCACCGCT
The DNA here is from genome assembly GCA_045649565.1 of Ructibacterium sp. Lineage (GTDB taxonomy): Bacteria > Bacillota > Clostridia > Monoglobales > Monoglobaceae > Ructibacterium. Next base: position 7,709 of record JAZRQC010000031.1, on the reverse strand, counting down.
TCCCGATGCGGTCCAGAGGTTCTTTCCCTTTCTGCCGCTATTATTCTTAATCACCGCATTGGCCGCATCCAAAATATTCTGGGTAGAGCGGTAGTTTTCTTCTAACTTAATCACCCGACAACGGGAAAATTCCTGTTCAAATCCAAGGATGTTCCCAATGTCCGCACCACGGAATTTATAGATACTCTGGTCGTCGTCTCCCACCACACAAAGGTTCTGATGGGCTTTCGCCAAGAGGCTCACCAGTCGATACTGGGCATGGTTGGTGTCCTGATACTCGTCCACCAAAATATACCGGAACCGATTTTGGTAATACTCCAGAACATCCGGACACTCTTCCAAAAGCCGTACCGTGTTCACTATCAAATCATCAAAGTCCATGGCGTTGTTGGCCTTTAACTTCTTCTGGTAGCATTCATACAAATCCGCCACCGAGGAGAGATAGAAATCCCCCTGATTCAGTTTCGCGTATTCCACATAGTCAATCAATTTATCCTTGGCAGTACTGATATGAGAAAGCACCGTTCTGGGCGGATATTTCTTATCGTCCAGTTCCAGTTCCTTGATACAGCTCTTCATCAAGGTCTGTTGGTCGGCAGTATCGTAGACGGTAAAGCTACTCTCATAGCCTATCTTTTCTGCATCCCGACGAAGGAACCGAACACAAGCCGAGTGGAAGGTGCTGGCAAAGATGTCGCCACCGGCATCCCCTAACTTCCGAATCAGACGCTCTTTTAATTCTCCTGCCGCCTTGTTGGTAAAGGTGATGGCTAGAATCTGCCAAGGTTGAATGGGTTCACCCGCCAAATACGCCATCAGATGTTCGGGGAGCTCGTCCAATTCTCCATCTGCATACCATTCCATAATCTCCAAATCCTGCTCGGTAAGGCCGACAGGTGTTCTTTCCACACTCTTGCCGAATTGAATCAAATGTTGAATTTTATGTATAATCACCGTGGTCTTTCCGGACCCGGCACCCGCCAATACCAAAAGCGGTCCTTCAGTATGAAGTACCGCCTCTTGTTGCATTGGATTGAGATTGGAATATTCCTTTCTCAGAATTTTATTCCGAATTTCCTGAAAGGTCATTTCCATCCACTCCTTCGTTATAAAATTGTGGCACCGCCAATAACCAGGTCACCCTCTTCTCCGTAGAAGACCACCGCCTGACCCGGGGTTACTGCCCGTTGCGGTTCCTGAAACTCCACCCGTACCAGTTCTCCCTCCGGGGTAATGGTGGCAGGTGCCGCCTTGGCGCTGTACCGAACCTTGGCAAGAACCTCCATAGGCTCTGTCAACTGTTCAAAGGGGATAAAATTGGAGTCTGTGGCAAGGAGAGTCTTTGAAAACTCGGTTCCGCTCTCGCCCAATACCACCTGATTTTTCACGGGGTCAATCTTCAAAACAAACATAGGCTTACCAAAGGCAATCCCCAAACCTTTTCGTTGCCCCACCGTATAGTGAACAATGCCTCGGTGCTTGCCCAAAACATTGCCCTCTGTATCCACAAAGTCTCCCGCCGGAGGCAGACTGCCAATTCTTTTTTGAATGAATCCTGCATAGTCCTGATCCGGCACGAAACAGATTTCCATACTGTCTTTTTTCTGTGCAGTTGGGATTCCCAGTTCTACCGCTTTTTCCCGAACCGCATCTTTGTCCGCAAACTCACCCAAGGGCATTACTGTCATAGCAAGTTGCTCCTGGGTCAGGGAGTAAAGCACATAGGTCTGGTCCTTGGCATCTGCCATTCCACGCCTTAGTGCATACCGTCCCGTTTTCTCATCATAGGAAATCCGGGCATAGTGTCCCGTTGCCATTTTATCGGCACCGATGGACAAAGCATACTTCCGCATGGCCTCAAACTTTAAATAGCGGTTGCAGGCAATGCAGGGATTGGGAGTTCTTCCTGCCAGATATTCCCGGGCGAAGTAGTCCACCACCATCTCCGAAAATTCCTTACGGAAATCCACGGTATGATGTTCTATCCCTAAATACTCTGCCACACGCTTGGCATCAGAAACGTCTCCGCTCCCCGATTCCCATAATTCCATAGTGACACCAATCACCTGATGTCCCTGTTCTTTCAGGACTGCCGCAGCGACGCTACTGTCCACACCGCCCGACATTCCAATGACTACCTTCACGGCTTAGTCCTCTTCCATGCCATGGTGATGATGGCAAGCTTCACAACAACCGGAGCATTTGAGTCCCTGAGGAGGCTCCTGACCTTTTCTCTCGTAATAGTTCGCAATGGCAGACTGTACCGCTTCCTCAGCCAGTACGGAACAATGAAGCTTCACAGGGGGAAGTCCGTCCAGAGCCTCTACCACCGCCTGATTGGTCATCTGGAGCGCCTCATCTACCGTCTTGCCCTTGACCAGTTCGGTCGCCATAGAAGAAGTTGCAATGGCCGCACCGCATCCGAAGGTCTTAAACTTAACATCTTCGATGATGCCGGTGGCCTCGTCAATCTTCATATAGATTTTCATAATATCGCCGCATTGGGGGTTTCCTACCTCACCAACCGCGTTCGCATCTGCAATCTCACCCACATTCCGGGGGTTGCTGAAATGATCCATTACTTTTTCGCTATACATAACCAAATCTCCTTCCTACTGTTTCTGGTTTTTCAGATAGTCCTCATAAAGGGGGGACATCTGTCTTAATCTATCTACAATCTCTGCCACCGCCTTGGCAATGGTCTCGGCATCTTCCGGGGTGTTGGAAGTATCAAAGCTTACCCGCAGGGATCCGTGTGCCTCCTCGTGCTTTAAGCCGATGGCAAGGAGCACGTGAGAAGGATCCAAAGATCCGGAGGTACAAGCACTGCCGCTGGATGCGGAGATGCCTTTCATATTCAGGAACAAGAGCAATCCCTCACCCTCAATGAATGAGAATGAGAAGTTGGCATTGCCCGGAAGACGCTCCTCAGGATGACCATTCAGCCGGCAATGGGGAACCAGTTCCAGAATCCGCTCAATGTATCGATCTCTTAAAATCTTCAGATATGCCGCTTTTCTGGGAATGTCGGCAGTTGCCAGCTCGATGGCCTTACCCAATCCCACAATACCGGGAACATTCTCGGTGCCGGCACGACGGCTCCGTTCCTGACCACCGCCGGTGATGAAGGACGCCAGTTTCACGCCTTTTCTCACATACAGAGCGCCACTACCCTTGGGGCCATGGAATTTGTGACCCGTCAGGGAGAGCATATCGATATTATATTCTTTCACATCAATGGGAACCATACCCACCGCCTGAACCGCATCGGTATGGAAGAGCACCCCTGCCTCTTTGGCAACAGCGCCGATTTCCTTAATGGGCATAATGGTACCAATTTCGTTGTTGGCAAACATCACCGAAATCAGAATGGTGGTATCCTTGATGGCATTTTTCACATCTTCAGCAGAAACCCGACCATACTCATCTACCGGCAGGTAGGTCACCTCATACCCCTGCTTTTCCAAGTCCTGACAGGTATGAAGAATCGCATGATGCTCTACTGCGGTTGTGATAATATGATTACCCTTGTCTTTCAAGGTCTTTGCCGCCGAGCGGAGCGCCCAGTTATCTGCTTCACTTCCCGAACCGGTGAAGTAAATTTCTTTTGCCTCGGCGCCGATGGCGGTTGCCACCTGTTCTCTGGCTTTCTCAATGACCGCTTTGGCGGTCTGTCCCTCCTGATAGATACTGGAGGGGTTTCCGTAGTTCTCGCAGAAATGAGGAATCATTGCCGCAAAGACCTCCGGTGCCACCTGGGTGGTGGCGGCATTGTCAACATAAATTCTTTTTTCCATCTTTCTCGCTACCTTTCTGTTACAGAGTGAATCTATGAAAAGTAGATATTCTGTAAGTAATATGATATAAAGCTATTCTGCCTTTTCGGCGTATTTTTTAGATTGTTCCACAGCAAGCTGATCGCATCGCTCGTTTTCGGGGTGTCCGGCGTGGCCTTTCACCCAGACAAGCTTGACCTGATGAATCTTGAGAAGATTCAAAATCTGTTCCCACAGATCCGGGTTCAGGGCTTTATCCTTGTTGGTTCGCATCCAGCCCTTGGCTTTCCACTTCTCTGCCCAACCCTGGTCGATGGCGTCAATAAAGTATTTGGAATCGCTATAGAGGGTTACATCGCAAGGCTCTGTTAAGGCCGAGAGTCCTGCAATCACCGCAGAAAGTTCCATCCGATTGTTGGTGGTCTCCGGTGCACCGCCGGACAGTTCTTTTTGATGTCCCTTATACCGCAGAATCACACCGTAGCCACCCGGGCCCGGGTTTCCGCTGCAGGCACCGTCGGTAAAGATTTCCACCATCTTTCTCTCTGCCATGGTCATCCCCCTTTTTGATATAACTTTACATCATAATATCATACCACAATATCTCAAAAAAATCTACATCTTTTTTACCAAATTTTTTCTGATTTCTTATCCTGAAATAGAATGGGTTGACAAAACCGTCAACCCATCTGTTTTTTCAGCAATTTTTCTATCTCACTTTCCCCGAAAACGTCAATGCCGTTTCCTTTTAAAAGTTCTGCCGCAACACCATCTCCCGGCACAAGATTTTTCCGGAATGACCCGTCATAAATCAGTCCATTTCCACAAGCAGGACTTTTCTCTTTCAGGAGTGCCACAGTACATCCAAAAAGTTTTGCCAGTTTCAGGACCTCTCCGGCACCTTTTTGGTATTCCTTCGTCACGTCTTTTCCCACGTTGGAAATCACTTTGTCCCCAACACGTTCTGCAGGATTCCGGGGTGTGGAGAGACCGCCCAACTGTTCCGGGCAAACGGGGATCAGCTGAAACTTCTCCCCCAATGCAGACAAGGTTTCTTCCGGCAAGGGTCGGCATTCACCATCGTACCGGCAAGCAAGACCCAACAAACATCCGCTGATGAGTAGTTTCATTTCCATCCCTCCTCTTCTTTTACCTTAGCACAAGAGGGAATCTCTGTCAACTAAAGAAGTTCCTCGAAGCTGAACCCCTCCTGATGGGGAAGATGGGAAAGGCGCATCCGAAACATGGTAAACTCCCCGATAAAATCAGGTTCCGCCTCTTCCTTGGCATATTCCATAGACTGCTTCAAGGAAATCTCGATTTCCTCAATCTCCTTGGTGTCTATGGTCATACATGCCCAAAAGCGACTTTTTTCCCAGCGTTTTTGAATATCTTGGAGGGATTTTTCCACCTCCTGCCAATCTCTTCTGTAGAACTCCCGCTCCGTCCGATCACAGAGCACGGTGGTTTCCTCGTTCAGTTTCAGAATCTTATAAGTATGCACCCCCACAAAAGTTCCGCACAATACCAGAATACAAACTGCCACAATCACCCGATTCATCTTTCCTCCCCCTTTTCCTTTGGAATCAGCACCGTGTTTCCGGTTCCCTTTTCCACACTCATGTAGAACACATCTTTTACCTTGTTCATCTTATTTTCCCTGAGGGTCTTTTTGAGCCAAATATCATTGAGGCCCAATCGCTTCAGGTTTCCTGAAATCAGATTGCCGTTATCGATGAGAACATAACTCATCCGTACCGGCTCCACCCTCATATCAAGATCTGCCGGTGTCAACGGACTGTTTTCGCCTTTCAAAATTACGCTAACTTTTCCATTGGTTTCCATCAAGACATACTCCACCTCATTAAGACTGACTGCACCATTGTTCCGAAGTTCCTCCATTAAATCCGCCACATTGAATCGTTGCCGTCGCATCTCCTTTTGATGAAGTTTTCCGTGCTCATAAAACATACTGGGACGGCCGTAAAATAAGGTACGGACTTTGGTACTTCGATAGGCAAAATAAGAAATAAAAATCTCTAAGATTACCAGAATCAGAATCGCCAAAAGACTCACCAAAAGAGGCGTCCCAACGTCGGTGATGGGCATTGCCGCCAGGTCGGAAACCATAATGGTCACCACCAACTCCGAGGGTTCCAGTTCCCCGATCTGCCGCTTTCCCATCAGTCGCAACACCAACACCACAAAAAAGTAAATCATCGTTGTTCTCAACACCGTTGTAATCAAAGGCTTCACCTCGTTATTTAGTATGGGACAACTTTGCGGGAATATACCAAATAAAGGTTTACAAATCCTGAACTTTCCTGTATAATGGCACTATCATTATTTTGGAGGAATTCGTATGTATCTCGGAATTGATTTGGGCGGCACCAATATTGCAGTAGGATTGGTTGACGCTCAATGTAAAATCATAGCCAAAGACTCACGTCCCACCGCCCATCCCCGTCCCTATCAGGAGATTGTTCGGGATATGGCGGAACTGTGTCAGGAGATTACCGAATCTGCCGGCTATACCATGGCAGACATCAAAGGCATCGGCATTGGAACCCCCGGCTCCATCGACAGCAACAAGGGCGTTGTGGTCTATGGCAACAACTTAGATTGGCACAATGTACCTCTTGCCGAAGAACTAAACCGCTACTTCCCCGAACTTCCCATTGCCGTAGAGAACGACGCCAATGCGGCGGCTTTTGGTGAATATATGGCAACCGGAGGGAATGTGGATAGCTTTGTGGCAGTTACCCTGGGCACCGGTGTAGGTGGAGGAATTGTTCTGAATAAGAAAATCTTCCGTGGTTTCAATGGTGCTGCCGGAGAATTGGGACACTACACTCTGGTTCACAATGGCGAACCCTGCACCTGCGGCAAGAAAGGATGTTGGGAATCCTATGCCTCGGTTACCGCTTTGATTCAACAAACCAAACGGGCAATTGAGGAAAACCCTGACAGCCTGATGGCAAAAAGTGCAAAGGAACTTGGAAAAGTCAATGGCAGAACCGCTTTTGATGCCGCCAAAGCAGGAGATCCTGCCGCACAAAAGGTTGTCGACCAATACATTGCCTATGTGGCGGACGGCGTGGTTAGTGTGATTAATATTTTTGAACCTGAAATTCTGGTTATTGGCGGTGGCATCAGTGCTGAGGGCGAATACCTGATGGCACCCATCCGGAATCACGCCGCTGAATTTGCCTATAGCAAGGGTCTGCCCCAGACAAGGCTGGAAATTGCCTCTCTTGGAAACGATGCGGGCATCATCGGCGCCGCTATGGCAGTAACCACCTTATAAGCTTGTCGAATCTTACCTACGGAATCATCTTGACATTTCTAACCCAAAATGTTACAATGATTCCACTTTGCAGGTGTAGTTTAGTGGTAAAACATCAGCTTCCCAAGCTGAGGTTGTGGGTTCGATTCCCATCATCCGCTCCAAAGCCGAAAGGGGGAGACGGTATGACCGACATTTTATGCCAGCAATGTGCAAATTATGTGTTTGATGAAACGGAAGAACAGTATGTTTGCGATGTCAATTTAGACGAGGATGATATGGTAACGCTCCTGAGCAGTCGGTATAAAAAATGCCCGTATTATCAAAATGGCGATGAATATGCGCTTGTCAGAAAACAAAATTAATTAAAAAAAGAACTGCAGAATGAAACTGCAGTTCTTTTTGTTATTCCCCAAAAAACAAATAGCTGGATAGTTTTTTTATCATACCAAATACGCCCAGACTTTCTGCTTCCGTTTTTGCAATAATATCTGCTTTTCCGATGGTTTCGCCGTCAATCGTAAATTCTACCTCGCCAATTTTGTCATGAAGTCGCACGGGAGCGTTTATACTGTCGGGAAGCGTAATTCTCTTTTCTATACTGGATAACTTTGATTTTTCCAGCAGAATGTTAAAGTCATCTGATA
>JAZRQC010000030.1:0-57307 GCA_045649565.1 Ructibacterium sp. | reverse complement strand
ACCTTGGTGTATGGTCAGATGAACGAGCCTCCCGGTGCCAGAATGCGTGTTGGTCTTTCGGGACTTACCATGGCAGAATACTTCCGTGATCAAGAGGGTCAGGACGTGTTGTTGTTTATTGATAACATCTTCCGTTTCACTCAGGCAGGTTCCGAGGTTTCGGCTCTGCTTGGTCGTATGCCCTCTGCGGTAGGTTATCAGCCTACTCTGGCCAACGAGATGGGGACCCTGCAGGAGAGAATTACCTCCACCAAAAAGGGATCTATTACATCCATTCAGGCGGTTTACGTACCAGCGGATGACTTGACCGACCCGGCACCTGCAACCACCTTTGCCCATCTGGATGCAACCACGGTTCTTTCCCGTAACATTGCATCTCAGGGTATCTATCCGGCGGTAGATCCGCTGGAATCCACCAGCCGTATCTTGTCTCCTGAGATTCTGGGTGAGGAACACTATTCCGTTGCCCGTGAGGTACAGAGAATCCTCCAACGTTATCAGGAACTGATGGATATTATCGCAATTATGGGTATGGACGAACTTTCCGACGAGGATAAACTTCTGGTTTCCCGTGCAAGAAAGATTCAAAGATTCCTGTCCCAGCCCTTCTTCGTATCCGAGAAGTTCACCGGCATCGAGGGAACCTACGTCCCCCTGTCCGAGACCATCCGTGGCTTTAAGGAAATCATCGAGGGTAAGCACGATGATCTGCCCGAGTCCGCATTCCTCTTCGTAGGAACCATCGACGAGGCAGTGGCAAAAGCAAAGAAGGTGGCAGAATAATGAACACCTATAAGCTGACCGTGTCCTCTCCCGACGGCACCCTGTTTCAGGAGGAGGTTATCGAACTTTCTCTCCGTGGTGCAAGCGGTGATCTGGCAATTCTGGCAGGGCATATCCCCTTTATGACCTCGGTCAAGCCGGGAAGTTGTAAGATTATCACCGAGGGTGGAGATGAACGTATCGCCAAAGTGGAAGGCGGTCTTTTGACCGTTGATAAAGAGGGAGCAACCCTGCTCTCCGGAAGCTTCCGATGGGAAGAATAAGCATAAAAAGTCTGTGTGATGATTCGCACAGACTTTTTTGGTGCCCTCATCTTGCAATGAAAAAATCATTGTGATAAAATAAAGGGGAAAAGAACGTTTTGGATAATTTTTAATCCAGACTTGACAAAAGTCGAATTGTATCTAATGATGTTGGAAGGATGTGTTTTAAATGATAAAGGATGGTATCACAAAAAAGGAGAAAATATGTTCATTTTTGATGATAGGACAATCTAATATGGCGGGCAGAGGTGATTTTGGAGAAGTTCCTCCAATAAAAAACGATATGTGCTTTATGTTCCGCATGGGAAGATGGCAACCAATGAGCGAACCTATAAATCCGGATAGAGATATTCTGAATATTAAATTTCACAGTGGTATAGGACTTGCTGCGAGTTTTGCGGATGAGTTATCAAAATATGCAAATTTTGAAGTTGGTTTGATTCCCTGTGCCGACGGAGGAACAAAGATTAAGCAATGGCAACCGGGGGAGTTATTATATGACCATGCAGTTGCTATGACAAAACTTGCTATGCGTACATCTGAGTTGTGTGGGATAATATGGCATCAGGGAGAAAGCGATTGCAGACAGCTTAATGAGAATGAATACAGACAGGATTTTTTGAATGTCATGAACTCTTTGCGTAAGGATATTGGTATAAACTTACCTATAATCATTGGCGAAATCTCAGATAAAATTACTGATAAATGGGAAGTGGATAGTATAGATAAAATGAACATCCTTCTTCATAAATTACAAAAAGAGATTCCGTTATGTGAAATTGTTTCTGTTGAGGGATTAGAGTTAAAAGATGATGGACTCCATTTCAACTCGAAATCTTGCAGAGAATTAGGAAAAAGATATTTCGAAAAATATAAGGAAATTGCTCTGTGAGAAAGGCAAGGGGATGGTTCTATTGTCTTGGTATAGAATTACTCGTGTCAGGTCTATAAAATTTAAAAGAATAGTTTGCCGATTTTGATATTTACATATACTATCGGGAGTGAGAAAATCCAGTATTCTCGCGGGTTCTAAGGGGTTTTGTTCAGAAAAAAGACAAGGGGACGGTTCTATTGTCTTGGTGTAGAATTACTCAGATCAAGCCTATACAGCAACCTATTAGACCGCTAACAATTACTTACATATCAAACCCACAATAGAACAGAGAGACGATTTAGAGGGTGGTTTTATGAATCCGCAGGTGTATTACGAATATAATAAGGCCCATGGTGCAGAGTTCTTCACTATGGTTCTAAAACCGGACAAGGTGGGGAAATTTCCGGTGGTGATTACCCGTTCCCCCTATGTGGGAAATGCCGAGGGGAAGTCGGAGGAAGAACTCTGCCAAGATTTCCTGAAGGAGAATCTTTCGTGGGCGGAAAACAACTTTGTTCTGGTATTTCAACATTGCAGAGGTCAGGGCAAGAGTTCGGGGGAGTTTGTGCCCTATATCCACGAGCGGGAGGATGGTCTTGCGCTGAGAGAATGGATTCGTCAGCAGGATTTTTATAACGGACGCCTTTTCTTGTTGGGCGGAAGTTACACCGCATCTTTGCACTATAGCACGGTGCCCTTTGAGGATGATATTAAGGGGGCTGTGTTTCGTGTTCAGGACAGTGAACGCTATCGTCTTTGGTACCGCAATGGTGCTATGAGACGGGGACACGCCAATTGGCATTTCAATCTGTACAAGGCAAAGGCCGGTTTGAAAAAAACGCACTCCATAGACTCTTTTTCTCAGTTGCCCCTTTGCAATTTGTCCGAACGGGTTTTGGGGGAGCGAGCAGAGGATTTTGAGCAGATGCTTTTAGCACCTGAAAGAGAACACCCCTTTTGGGAGACCCGTTACGGAGGTAACGAGGCAAGAGGTGCGGTGAATCATGCAAGGATTCCCATTTTGTTTACCACAGGATACAACGATTTTTATTTAGGCGGAATGTTTCGAATGTGGGAGGAGATGGATGAGGAAACCAAGCAACAGAGCGCCTTTCTTGTGTCTCCTTATCATCATGGGGATACCTATGACAAAGAACGTGGTATCGAGTTCCCCAACGGATCGGTGACAGAACAATTCGGAAAGGATTTTGCCATTCGCTGGCTTTCCCATATTGAGAACGGGGAAAAGCCATTTGTGGAAACGGGGAAGATTACCTATTATCGAACCTTTGAAAATATATGGAAAACGGATTTTTATGCTGATACAACAGAAGAAATGACGGTCCCGTTAAGCGGTGGTGTTAAAACCATTCGCTATAATCCCGAAAATCCAACGGCATTTCAGGCGGAAGGCTGTTTTATGGATATACCATATAAAAGAAAAGATATCATAACAGTTTATACAGAGCCTATGGATAGGGATGTGTTTGTCAGAGGAAAAATGAAAGCAAAGCTTGCGGTGGCATCTGACTGTGAAGATACGTCTTTTTATGTAATGGTGGGCATACAAACAAAAAATGGAGATTATGCCCTGAGGCATGATATTACTTCGATGATTTATCAAAAAAAGAACTATGAAATAAATCGTGAAGTTGTTTTGGAATTCGAATTCGATGAGTACGCGTTTGCTATAAAAAAAGGACAACGTTTGAGAGTTGACATTGCCCCAACGGATAAAAACACATATGTTTGTCACACCAATATAAAAGGTGACTATAGCCAAATAAAAACCAAAAAAGTAGCGGAAAACAAGGTGCTTTTAGAACAATCATGTTTGATTTTGCCGATGGAAACATAAATTTTTATCTTGATTTGACATGAATTTTCTCCAAATGATATGTAATGTGTGAAGATGTGGTTAAAAAGTTTGCTTTTATCATTTCGTTGACGGAAGAACCTGTAAGCGGTATAATAAAGAAGAGGTGACCCATATGAAGAAAAATTTAAGGAGTGCATTATGTCTTTTTCTTGTTTTTATGGTGGTGTCAAGTGGGATTGTTCTGGCGAATGCGCCGGAGGATGTAGTAGTCAGTCTCACCATTGACAATCCCATCATGGAGGTCAATGGTCAGGAGTTGGAGATTGATCCGGGTCGTGGAACCAAACCCATGATTGTAAATGGTAGAACCTTAGTCCCCATTCGTGCCATCATTGAGACTTTTGGCGGAACGGTGGGATGGGATGAGAGTTCCAAAACGGTACAACTTCGGATGGATAAGAATACCATTCGACTTGGGATTGACCAAAGAACCGCCTACCTGAATCAGAGGGCAGAAACCCTGGATGTGGCACCTGCTATCTACAATGAAAGAACCATGCTTCCCATTCGTTTTGTTGCTGAAGGGTTTAATCTGGGCGTTGCGTGGGATGATAAAACCAAGACGGTTTATCTGATTCGTAATGGTTTTGATGCAGAGGAGGAAGCGTATCTGAATCGGGTTGTTCCTGCTTATGGCGGTCAACCTTGTGCGGCCATCAATGGCAACCGTCCTCTTTTTGAGGACTACGAAATCATACCGGCATCTTTTGAATATTACAGTTCCTTGGACGAACTGGGAAGATGTGATGTTGCATTTTCTTCGGTAGCAAAGGATTTGATGCCGACGGCGGAGCGGGAGAGTATCAGTTCGGTAAAACCAACAGGTTGGGTTAATAACAAATATGATGTTGTGCCGGGAAAGTATCTGTATAATCGCTGTCACTTGATTGGATTTCAGTTAACGGGTGAAAATGCAAACAAACAGAATCTGATTACCGGAACCAGATATCTGAACGTGGAGGGTATGCTTCCTTATGAGAACAAGGTTGCAGACTACGTGAAGCGGACAGGGAACCATGTGGCATATCGGATTACACCTGTTTTTCGGGGATCACAACTGTTGGCAGAGGGTGTCCTGATGGAGGCTTACTCGGTGGAGGATCGAGGAAAGGGTATTTCCTTCTGTGTTTATTGCTATAATGTGCAACCGGGCATCTGTTTGAATTATGCAACAGGAGAGAATTCTTTGGCAAATTAAAACATAGGAATAAATCTTTTCGGTGATGACAAAAATAAAAGCATGGGATCGACATTTTTCATCAAATATGATAAAATTCAGGATTTGCAAAAAAAAGTGTTGAATATTTTCGAAAAAAGTGGTATAACATTAATGTGAATTTTTTTGTACTTTATCTATAGATTGAGGGGATAAAAATGGCAAATAATGAAAGAAGAGTAGGTACGGTTTCCAGAGGTATTCGTTGTCCTATCATCCGTGAGGGAGATAACCTGGCAGAAATCGTAACCAATAGCGTGTTGGAGGCGGCAGAATACGAAGGTTTTTCTCTCCGTGACAGAGATGTTATCTCGATCACCGAGTCCATTGTGGCACGAGCACAGGGAAACTATGCGTCCATTGATGATATTGCAGAGGATGTGAAGGCAAAGCTGGGCGGTGACACCGTGGGTGTTATCTTCCCGATTCTTTCTCGGAATCGTTTTGCAATCTGTCTTCGTGGTATTGCAAAAGCAGTAAAGAAGGTAGTTTTGATGCTCAGTTATCCCTCTGATGAAGTGGGTAACCAGCTCATCAGCATGGATATGATCGATGCATCCGGCGTGAATCCTTTCTCCGATGTATTGTCTCTGGAACGCTATCGGGAACTCTTTGGCGAAAATAAGCATGAGTTCACCGGTGTTGACTATGTGGAATACTACGGAAACCTGATTCGTGAATGTGGTGCAGAAGCAGAGATTATCTTTGCAAATCAACCCAAAGCGATTTTGGATTACACCGATTGTATTATCAACTGTGATATCCATACTCGTGCACGGACCAAGAGAATTTTAAAAGATGCAGGTGCAAAGGTTGTTTGCAGTCTGGATGATATCATGACCACATCCATCAATGGTAGCGGATGCAATGAGAAGTATGGCCTCCTTGGCTCTAATAAATCCACCGAGGATACCATTAAACTCTTCCCTCAGGAATGTAAGGATCTGGTTTTGGATATTCAAAAGAGAGTTTTGGATGCTACCGGTGTTCATGTGGAAGTTATGGTTTATGGCGACGGTGCCTTCAAAGATCCTCAGGGTAAGATTTGGGAACTGGCGGATCCGGTTGTTTCTCCTGCTTTCACCGATGGTTTGATTGGTACTCCTAACGAACTGAAGTTAAAGTATCTGGCTGATAACGACTACAAGGATTTGTCCGGTGAGGCGTTAAAGGAAGCCATTTCCAACAGCATTAAATCAAAAGATGGTAATTTGGTGGGCAACATGGCGTCTCAGGGTACCACCCCTCGTCAGTTGACTGACCTGATTGGTTCTCTTTGTGATTTGACCAGTGGTTCCGGCGATAAGGGAACCCCTGTTGTTTTGGTTCAAGGATATTTTGATAATTACACCAATTAGTCTTATTGTCTCGTGTATCATAATTTGATACACGAGATTTTTTTAAAATTTGTTTGGAAAAATATCGAAATAAGTTGAAAAAGAAAATATGGTATGTTAGAATAGACAAAAGCAAATTTTGGCAGCGATGCCAACTTCAAAAACAGTAAAAAATAAAATTACATATTTATTTTAGGGTTCGAAAGAACAAGGAGGAAAAGTTATGAAGTTAGTTTATGGTGTTAATGACAAGCCCAAATTTGGTCAGTTGATCATCTTTGCGATTCAGCAGTTGCTTGCCATCATGACCGCAACTTTGGTTGTTCCGGTTATCATCAACAGTTCCTGTGGAACCAACATGAGTAGTGCGGCGGCACTCTTGGGTGCAGGTCTGGGTACCTTGGTATATGTTGCATTTACCAAGAAGAAGAGTCCGGTATTCTTAGGTTCATCCTTTGCGTTTATCGGTTCCATGTGTGCGGCGTTTGCCGGTGGCGTTTCCATTTCCTTAGGCTTTGTGGGCATGATTCTCGGTGCTATCTTTGCAGGCCTCGTTTATGTGGTAATTGCTATTATCGTAAAGCTTGCAGGTGTTAAGTGGATTGATAAGGTAATGCCCGTTGCAGTTATCGGCCCTACCGTTGCAATCATCGGTCTGAGCCTTGCAGGTAATGCAATCGGTGATATCTTAAAGGGTAGTGTTCCTGATGTAACCGCATCTCCTCTGATTACTGCTCTGTGTGGTATCGTAACCCTGATCATCACCATTCTCTGCTCCACCTATGGTAAGAAAACTGCCAAGTTGATTCCTTTCATCATTGGTATCTTGGGTGGTTATGCACTCTGTGGTATCTTCACCATCATCGGTTATGCAGCAAACCTGGACGCATTGAAGATTTTGAACGTGGCACCCTTCCTGGCATTGGCAGAGGGCGGTGTTTCTCTTAAGACCTTCCTGGCAGTTCCTGATTTTACCTTCATGACTGCACTGAAGGGTGTGGGCGAACTCAATGGTGCATACATTGGAACCATTGCCGTTGCATACGTTCCCGTTGCCTTCGTTGTATTGGCAGAACATATTGCTGACCACAAGAACATTTCTTCTATTATCGAAACCGATCTTCTGGAAGAACCCGGTCTTCACAGAACCTTGCTCGGTGACGGTATTGGTTCTATGGTAGGTGCATTCTTTGGCGGTTGTCCCAATACTACTTATGGTGAGTCTGTTGGTTGTGTGGCTATCACCAGAAACGCATCTGTTTCTACCATCATTACTGCAGCCGTTCTGGCAATCGTTATTTCCTTCATCTCTCCCTTTATCGCATTTGTAAACTCCATTCCCTCTTGTGTTATGGGTGGCGTTTGTATGGCACTTTACGGCTTTATTGCGGTATCCGGACTGAAGATGATTCAGCAGGTAAACCTGAACCTCAACAAGAACCTCTTTGTAGTTTCTACCATTTTGATTGCAGGTATCGGCGGACTGACCCTGACCTTCGGTAAGGTTACACTGACCTCCATTGCTTGCGCATTGATTCTGGGTATCATTGTAAACCTGTTTGTTAAGAACGCACCTGATCAGGAATAAGGAGAAGTGACTATGAAAAATGTGACAGTATTTGATCATCCTTTGATTCAGCATAAGACTACCATTCTTCGTCAGGCTTCTACTACCAATAAGGAGTTTCGGGAATCCGTTGAGGAAATCACCATGCTGATGTGCTACGAGGCACTCAGAGACCTTCCTCTTGAGGATGTGGAAATTGAAACCCCTATTCAAAAGACCACCAAGAAGATGCTCAAGGGCAAGAAGATTGCCGTTGTTCCCATCCTTCGTGCAGGTTTGGGTATGGTAAACGGCATGTTGTCCTTGGTTCCTACCGCTAAGGTTGGACACATCGGCATGTATCGTGACGAGGTTACCATGCAACCGCAGGAATACTACTGCAAGTTGCCCGAAGATATTGACAAGCGTTTGGTGGTTGTTGTTGACCCCATGCTGGCAACCGGTGGTTCCGCCATTGATGCTATCTCTCAGATTAAATCCTATGGCGCAACCAACATCAAGTTCCTTTGCTTGATTGCGGCACCGGAGGGTATTGAGGCATTGACCAAGGCGCATCCCGATGTACAGATTTACTGTGCGAATGTGGATGAATGCCTGAACGAGAATTGCTATATTGTTCCGGGTCTGGGCGATGCAGGTGACAGAATCTTTGGCACCAAATAACATTTCGTAATAAGAAAGCTGAACGAATAATTTCGTTCAGCTTTTTCTTTTGTATGGGCGGTTTTCGTTGACAGAATGGAAATTCTGTTGTAAAATAAAGATATCTCATAAATTGGGGAGAAGTTAGATGAAACGTAAAATTACAGAAGTATCTGTTTATGAATTTTTCTTGTGTATGTTTGTTATTTTAATCCACCTTTTGTCCGAAGGAGTGGACGTTTTCCCGAAATGGAGTTTTTCCTCCATTGCTTTTTCGTCCCTGACACGGCTTGCCAGTTTTGCGGTTCCCGGCTTTGTTTTTACCAGCGGATTGAAACTCTTTTACAAGTATGGAGAGAGAAAGCATTTCCCATACCCGAAGTTTTTGTGGGATCGTCTTATTAAGATAGTGATTCCTTATTGCTTTGCGGTTGTGATTTACTATCTGATTCTTTCGTTTGGGCTGAATCTTTATGAATTCAGTTGGGATCAAATGTGGCATTTCTTGATTACGGGAGATGTTTCTGCACAGTTTTACTTTGTTATTCTGATTATCCAGTTTTATCTTTTCATGCCCGTCTGGATTTGTTTCAGCAGAACAAGAAACAAGGTGTTCGGCGGAATCCTCTTGGGTCTTTCCTTTGCGATAACCGTTCTGTGGCGTGTTTACTTCCCCTATACCGCAGGAATCCACAAGGTGTTCCCCTCTTACCTGATTTTCTGGATTTTAGGTATGTATGCAGGTCTTAACTATGAATCTTTTGAGGCATTCTTAAAACAGAATAAAATCATCCTTTATATTGGTTGGTTGGTGCTTGCCATAACCCATTGCGCCCTTTCCTACATGGCACATGCCGGATTGATTTTTTATGAATTCTCTCCGTTGATTATGGTGTTCTTCTGTTTGTTTGCCATCCTTGGATTTTATACCTACGTGAGAGAATTGACAGAATCTCTGGAAAGAAACGGAAAAGGCCTGCTTACCAGTATTTCGCAGGCCTCCTATGAGATTTATTTATTACATTGTTTGATTATCATCTTCATGAACTGGATGATGACTAAGATGGAAATTGACGAACCATTGAGACGGTTTTTTATCAATTTCGCAGTGACATATTTGGTGTCTATCATTTTCTGTGTGTTGGAATCTACTATTTACACCAATGTTCGGGCAAGATATCTTCGTGCATCAGCAACTCGAGCCCGCAAGATGGCCCGTAGAAAACGCTATCTGTAGATTAAACCCGCCGGTGTAGGCGTCTACGTCCAGAATTTCTCCGGCAAAGAAGAGGCCGGATACCAGTTTAGATTCCATGGTGGAGGGGTTGACCTCCTTTACATGAATTCCGCCGGATGTGATAATTGCCTGTTCGATGGGACAGAACCCATCAATGTGAAAATCTAAGTTTTTCAATAAGGAAACCAGTCGGCTCCGTTCCTCTTTGGTAACGGAGTTGACTTTTTTTCTTGGGTCGATTTGGGAAAGAGCAATGATGGAAGGAATCAAGGAGGAGGGGAGCAAGTCTCCCAAGGCGTTACAGAAATCCCGGTTCAAATTTTGCTCAAAATCTCGCAGGATTCGTTTGTCCAATTGCTCCAAAGTAAGTGCCGGTTTTAAGTCCAGTAAAAGGCGATAGGACTCGGTGCCCATCTTTCTCATATGGGCGCTGGCGCTTAAAATAACAGGTCCGGTTAAACCAAAGTGCGCAAACATCATCTCCCCCTGATCGGTATAGATTTTTTTGCCCTTTTGATTCAAAACGGTAATACCGATGTTTTTTAGGGTCAATCCCTGTACATCGGAAATCCATGTTTCTGCTATCCGAAGGGGTACAAGAGAAGGACGAATATCGGTGATTTCGTGGCCTAAATCTTCTGCCCAGGTGTAGCCGTCTCCGGTGGAACCCGTTTTTTGATAGGATAGTCCGCCGGTTGCCAAAATAACAGCATCTGCGAAGATTTCTCCCCGATGTTCTGTTACAACTCCGCAGATTGCATTGTCTTCGGTAAGAATATCATCCACTCGGTCGTGGATGATTTCCACATTCTGTTCCACCAAAAATTTTCGCAGAGCATCGGCAATATCCTGGCTTCTATCCGAAACAGGGAAAACACGATTACCCCGTTCTACTTTAAGAGGAACCCCTAAGTCCTCAAAAAAAGCCATGGTTTGTTGGTTGGTAAAGCCGTAAAAAGCACTGTATAAGAAGGAACCGTTGGTTGGTACGTTGCGAATCAGTTCCTCGGTATCACCGCAAGCGTTGGTGACATTACACCGTCCCTTGCCGGTAATCAAAAGTTTCTTTCCCAGTTGTTTGTTCTGTTCAATCAGTTTTACATGAAGTCCACGCTTTGCGGCTGTTCCTGCCGCCATCATACCGGCAGGACCACCGCCGATTACAATTACCTGTTTCATTTTTTCACCATGTTTCTTTCGGTATTTCTTGGCTCAATATAGCATAAAATAGGAAAAATGTCAACGAAGGAACCATGGGAATATAGTGAAAACCGAGATTTTCCCTTAGATACTTTACAATTTTGAAAAAAGGTGGTAAAATGTGTCTATAATTATTCCTACGGAGAAATGGAAGGGATTCTATGAATATTATTTTGGTTGGTTGTGGTAAGGTGGGTGATGCATTGACCCATAAGTTAACACGGGAAGGTCATAACATCACCGTGATTGACACCAATGCCGAAAAAATTCAATATATTACTGAAAAGTTAGATATTATGGGTGTGCTCGGTAACGGCTCCTCGATTTCTGTTCTGGAAGAGGCAGGGTTAGAGAGTGCGGATGTATTCATTGCGGTTACCGGCTCTGATGAGTTGAATCTGCTTTGTTGTATGTTTGCGAAAAAGGCAGGTCAGTGCCGTGCGGTGGCACGGGTGCGGAATCCGCTCTACAGTAAGGAACTGGAGTTCATCCGTCAACAATTGGGCATCTCTACGATTATCAATCCGGAACTGGCAACTGCCCGTGAGATTTCCAGGCTTTTGCGGTTTCCGGCTGCAAGTAAGATTGACACCTTTGCAGAAGGTAAGGTTCGCTTGATTAAGTTTGCCTATGGACAGGTGCCGGGGATGGAAAAGGTTACCTTGAAGGACGTTCGTGGCAGAATGGGTTGCGATGTCTTGATTTGTGCCGTAGAACGTGGCCATGAGGTAATGATTCCCGGCGGTGACTTTACATTGCAGGAAGGTGACTTGGTTACTGTTCTGGCAACTCAGGAAAAAGCAAATGACTTCTTCCGTAAATTGGGACTTCCCATTGAACCGGTAAAGACTGCCATGATTGTAGGCGGAGGCGACATTGGTTTCTATCTTGCCAAGGAACTTTTGCATCATAATATTCGGGTTCGGATTATCGAAAAGGATATTAAGCGGTGCGAGGAACTTGCTGAATTGATTCCCGAGGCGACCATCCTCCATGGAGACGGTACCGATCGAAATCTCCTTTTGACAGAAGGTCTGCAGATGGCAGAAGCCTTTGTGGCGGTAACTGACTTGGATGAAGAGAATATCATGCTTGCCATGTTTGCAAAGAAGCAGGGTGTTCCCACTACGGCTACCAAGATTAACAGACTGGAGTTTGATGATATTATTGAAGGTTTGGACATCGGTAGCGTAGTTTACCCCAAATATATTATATGTGATTTCATTGTTCAGCACATCCGTGCGCTGCAGAATGAATCAGGAAGTAATGTAAAGACCCTTTATCAGATACTGGATGATAGAGTGGAAGCACTTGAATTCACCGTTCATCAGGAATCAGGGGCAACCAACACTCCTCTTTACGAACTTCCACTCAAACCCAATCAGTTGATCTGTTGTATCATTCGAGGTGAACAGATTATTATCCCCCGAGGTTCTGATACCATCCAGGTGGGAGATACGGTGATTGTGGTAACCTTGGCACAGGGTTTGCAGGATCTCAGTGATATTCTTGCAGACTAACGGAGGTAGCAAATGAATCTTTCAATGGTTGTTTATATGTTAGGGCGAGTTCTGTTGCTGGAAGGCGTTTTGATGGGACTTCCCCTGATTGTTTCTGCATTATATCGGGAGAATCAAAGTGTTGTTTCCTTTCTAATTGCCATGGTGATTTGTTTAGGACTCGGCTGGCTTTGTTCTTCTCGCAAACCCAAGAATAAGGTGTTTTATCTTCGGGAAGGTTTTGTGATTACGGCACTTTCCTGGATTGTCATCAGTGTTTTTGGATGCTTGCCTTTTCTTCTTACCGGATTTATTGAAGATCCCATCAGCGCTTTGTTTGAAACAGTTTCGGGATTTACCACCACCGGTGCAAGCGTTTTGACCGATGTGGAAATCCTTTCCAAGGGACTTTTGTTTTGGCGTAGTTTTACCCACTGGATTGGCGGTATGGGTGTGCTTGTGTTTGTGCTGATGCTTCAATCCCCGGCAGGAGGGTCGGATGCCAACTTAATGAAGGCGGAATCCCCCGGTCCTCAGGTGGAAAAACTGGTGCCGAAACTTCAGGTTACGGCAAAAATTCTCTACGGAATTTATCTGGCGTTTACCGTTTTGCAAATTGTATTGCTTTTGTTAGGTGGCATGTCGGTGTTTGATGCCATAACCACCGCATTCGGTACGGCAGGTACCGGTGGCTTTGGTATTAAAAATGACAGTATAGCAGGGTATTCCCCGTATATTCAATGGGTGGTTACCATCTTTATGATACTCTTTGGTGTGAATTTTGGCGGATACTTCCTTTTATTCCAAGGAAAGTTAAAGCGTATCTTTGATATTGAAGAAATTCGTTGGTATTTCTCTTTGATTTTGGTTGCCGTTGTCCTGATTTCTATCAATACCTGGAATATGTTTGAAAGTGTTGGAGATACCATCCGTCATGCGGCATTCCAGGTGGGATCTATCATCACTACCACAGGCTACGCCACCACGGATTTCAATCTTTGGCCGCAGTTTTCCAAAACTATTTTGGTGATTCTGATGTTTGTGGGCGCCTGTGCCGGTAGTACCGGAGGCGGTACCAAGGTGTCACGTTTGGTGGTTCTCTGTAAGACGGTGAAAAAGGAAATTCATCACTTCATCCACCCCAACGGCGTTTCTAAGGTAAAGGTGGGCGGAAAGACGGTCCCTCACGAGGTGGTTCGTTCTATTAACGTGTTTTTTGCCACCTATATGCTGATTTTTGCAGGGTCGGTGTTGCTTATTTCCTTGGATAACCTGGACTTGGTTACAAGTTTTACTGCGGTGACATCTGCGTTTAATAACATCGGTCCCGGTCTTGAATTGGTGGGCCCAACCGGGAATTTTGGGTGCTTCTCTTGGTTTAGTAAACTGGTTCTTATCTTTGATATGTTGGCAGGAAGACTGGAGATTTTCCCGATGCTCCTTCTCTTTAAACGAGAAACTTGGAAGAAATTTTAAAAAAGAGGCTTCATACGAAGCCTCTTTTTCTTTTCCTTAACTCTCGCAACCGGAGAGTAACTTTACCAGACATGCTACCGAGGTTATCAAAAGTGAGAAGAATGCCAGCAGGAGACCTGCAAAGATAGCACCAACCACAGAGGTTGCAGCAAAAGTAACCGCCAGGAGAATCAGGGAGAGCAGAATCGTCCCCAAAATTCCGATTACCAAGGTGGAAAGTGCAGAGCAAACGCAGGTTCTCAAGCTAAAGCCGTTGTTGGCGGAAGCCGCCAAGGCGGTCAAACCAAGATAAACTACGGCAATCCCGAAGACAACCCACAAAAAGGCGGGGGTCAGGGTGATAATTCCGGTAATGGTCAAGAAACCGGTAATGATACCGATGATGATACTTGCCACAACAGAAATCGCTGTACAATCGCATCTGCAAGAGCAACTACAGTTGTTCATCATATCAAATTCACCTCCCACAACCAATATATGAAAAAGATGTCGAATTGGTACAGGGTTTTTCTTGAAATGTGTGTAGGAATATGGTAAAATGAAAGCATAGATATTCAGTGGAGGAAAACATATGAAACTTTTAATCGCATCGGATATTCACGGGTCGGCATTTTACTGTCGGCAATTATTACAGGCAGTGGAGCGGGAGAAGCCTGGCAAGGTTATTCTTTTGGGTGATTTGCTCTATCACGGACCGCGAAACGCCCTACCGGAGGGATATGACCCCAAAGCGGTAGCAGAAATGCTCAATAGTATCAAAGAGAAAATTCTGTCAGTCCGGGGAAACTGTGATTCCGAGGTGGATCAGATGATGCTGGAATTTCCGGTTTTGGACGAGACGCTCGTGATCTATTGGGAGGGAAAAGATATTTATGCAACCCATGGACACCATGAACTCCCAACCTTGCGTAAGGGAATCACTGTTCTTTCGGGGCACACCCATGTTCCAAAAGATAAAGAGGAGGATGGGGTCCGGTACCTGAATCCCGGATCAGTTTCCATTCCCAAAGAGGGTTCATGGCACGGATATATGATATTGGAACAGGGTGAATTTATTTGGAAAGACCTTGACGGAAATTTGAAGAACGTATAAAAAAAGTAGGTGTAATTTTTACACCTACTTTTTTGTTTGCAATGTTTATCCCAAAATCAGTTTCAGGAAAGTTTTCTTACCCTTCTTGATCACCAGTTCGCCATCCTCGAACAGGTCGGGCGTTACCATCATATCAACTGCGGTAACCTTTTCGCCATTGATGGAAAGACCGTTCTGCTGAATCAGACGTCTGCCCTCGCCCTTAGAGGGAATCAGGTTTACCTGAAGAAGCAGATCCAGAACGTTCATGCCATCGCCTAAGTCGCTTGCCGCAACGGTTTCGGAGGGCATGTTGGAGGTGTCACTACCGCCGGAGAAGATTGCCATTGCCGCATCGTTTGCTGCTTTTGCAGCCTCTTCGCCGTGAACCATACGGGTTACTTCGTAAGCCAGTACACACTTTACCTTATTGAGTTCCTGACCCTCTAACTTCTCATACTCTGCAATCTGTTCCATGGGCAGGAAGGTAACCAGTTTCAAAAGACGGATAACATCCTTGTCATCCACATTTCTCCAGTACTGATAGAAATCGTAGGGAGAAACCTTTTCAGGATCCAGCCAGAGGGCACCCTTTTCGGTCTTACCCATCTTCTTGCCCTCGGAGGTGGTGAGCAGGGTAAAGGTCATACCATAAGCCTGCTTGCTTTCCTTACGACGAATCAGTTCGATGCCGCCGATGATGTTGGACCATTGGTCATCGCCACCAAATTCCATGATACAGCCATAATCCTTATTGAGTTTGTAGAAGTCAAAACTCTGCATCAGCATGTAGTTGAATTCCAGGAAGGTCAAGCCCTTTTCCATACGGGACTTATAACATTCTGCGGTGAGCATCTTGTTTACGGTGAAGTGAACACCAACCTCGCGGAGGAAGTCAACGTAGTTCTGCTTCAGGAGCCAGTCTGCGTTATTTACCATGATAGCCTTGCCATCCTCAAAGTCGATGAATTTGGACATCTGTACCTTGAAGTTGTCTGCATTGTGCTGAATCTCTTCCTGGGTAATCATGGGACGCATATCTGCCTTGCCTGTGGGATCACCTACCATGGTGGTACCGCCACCTAACAGAATGATGGGACGGTGTCCTGCATTCTGCATGTGCTTCATAACGATTAACTGCATGAAATGACCGATATGCAGACTGTCTGCGGTGGGGTCAAAGCCGATATAGAAGGTGATTTTTTCCTCGCCGAGGATTTTGCGGATTTCCGCTTCGTGGGTGGTCTGTGCAATCAGACCACGTTCTTGTAATACATCAAATACGTTTCTCATCTGTGGAATTTCCTTTCTATTCAATCTCCTCGGTGGGAGTGGTAATTTCTGCTGTAATAGCAATGGCAAGTTCTTCAAGCTGTTTGGGGTCTACATTGGAGGGAGAACCACTCATCAACTCTGCCGCGGTTTGTACCTTGGGGAAGGGGATAACGTCGCGGATGGAGTCACAGCCTGCCATAATCATAACCAGTCTGTCAAGACCATAAGCAAGTCCGCCGTGGGGAGGAGTACCATACTTGAATGCCTCCATCAGGAAGCCGAACCGCTCCCAAGCCTCCTCGGTGGTAAAGCCCAGAGCCTTGAACATCCGCTCCTGCAGGTCGGTCTGGAAGATACGGAGGCTACCGCCACCAATCTCGGTACCGTTTAAGATGATGTCGTAAGCCTTAGCACGAACTGCTTCGGGGTTGGTTTCCAACATGGGGATATCTTCGTCTACCGGATGGGTGAAGGGGTGGTGCTTTGCCACATAACGATCATCTTCTTCGCTGTATTCGAAGAGGGGGAAGTCGGTTACCCAGAGGAAGTTGAACTTGGACTTATCAATCAGGTCGAAGCGACGAGCCACCTCTAAACGGAGGTTGCCCAGTGCATCGTATACTACCTGATCCTTGTCGGCAATAATCAGGATAGCGTCGCCAACCTTGGCACCGGTCTTTTTCAGGATGGCATCAATTTCTTCTTCGGAGAAGAATTTTGTAATCTGGGAGCGGAGGTTGCCCTCTTCTACCACAATCCATGCCATACCTTTCGCACGATAGGTCTTTACATACTCGGAAAGACTGTCTAAGGTTTTTCTGGTCATTTTTTCGCCCAAGCCTTCTGCCACGATACAACGAACGCTACCGCCGTTTGCAACCGCACCGGAGAATACCTGGAATCCACAATCCTTTACCTCATCGGAAATGTTGATGAACTCCATGCCGAAACGGGTATCGGGCTTATCGGAACCAAATCGATCCATTGCCTCGCTGTAGGGGAGACGGAGGAAGGGAGTCTGTACTTCAAGACCCAGCACCTCTTCGAAGAGTTTCTTCAAGAAACCTTCGTTTACCTCAATGATGGTGTCAATGTCACAGAAAGAGAGCTCCATATCCAGCTGAGTAAATTCAGGCTGACGGTCTGCCCGAAGGTCCTCGTCACGGAAACAACGGGTTACCTGGAAGTATCTGTCGTAGCCGCCCAACATCAAAAGCTGTTTGTAAAGCTGAGGAGACTGAGGCAGAGCATAGAAACTGCCGGGATGAACACGGCTGGGAACCAGATAGTCTCTTGCACCCTCGGGGGTACTCTTGGTGAGGATAGGAGTTTCCAGTTCCAAGAATCCGTTCTGATCAAAGTAGTCTCTGGCAAGTTTTGCTACCCGATGGCGCAGAATCATATTCCGTTGCATATCGGGACGGCGGAGGTCCAGATACCGATACTTAAGACGAAGAGCATCTTTGGTATCAATATTTTCTTCAATATAGAAAGGTGTGGTTTCTGCACCGTTCAAAATACGAAGTTCGCTGACAAAAACCTCAATCTCACCGGTTGCCATGTCAGGGTTAATGTTTTCGGGGGTACGAAGAGAAACCTGACCCACCACTGCGATAACATACTCGCTTTTGAGTTGTTCTGCTTTTTCAAAGACGGCGCGATCGGTTTCGTCGTTAAAGGACAACTGAATAATACCGGTTCGATCCCGAAGGGTAACAAAGTTAACGCCACCCAAACGACGGTTTCTCGCAACCCAACCGGTCAGGGTAACGGTTTCATTTTCGTTCTTTGCAGAGAGATGACCGCACATGTGAGTACGCTTCAATCCTGCCATAGTTTCAAATTGCATAAAATTTCCTCCTTCTTTATCCTTCCAGAATCGGCTTGATTGCTTCTGCGGTTAATGCCACAGAAACAGTTTCACCGGTTTCCATATTCTTAAGGTCTGCTTGACCTGCATTGATTTCATCTTCGCCAAGAACCATGCTGAACTTGGCACCTAATTTGTTGGCGTATTTCATCTGTGCCTTGACACTGCGTTCACATAAATCACGCTGAGCATGAATGCCAACTTTCCGCAGGTCAAAGACTAATTTCTGTGCCGCAACGTCGGCGGTATCGCCAATGGCGGCAACAAAGAGTGAAGGTGTGTCTGCAGTCAGGTCCTTATCAAGTCCCTGACTCTTCATAATCATCACAAGCCGTTCCAAACCTGCCGCAAAGCCGATGCCCTCGGTGGGTTTGCCACCCAGTTCCTCAACCAAGCCGTTGTACCGACCGCCACCGCAGACGGTGGATTGAGCTCCCAGTGCATCCGAGGTAATCTCGAAGACGGTTCTGGTATAGTAATCGAGGCCACGGACAATGGTGGGATCAACGATATACTCAATGCCCATAGCATCCAAGTATTTTACGGTCTTGTCAAGGTGTCCCTGACAATCTTCACAGAGGTGGTCAATCATCTTAGGAGCATCCTTGGCAATGGCGGAACAAATTTCCGACTTACAGTCGATAATCCGCATGGGGTTCTTTTCCAGACGAGTTTTACAGGTTTCACAAAGTTTGTCAGTGTGTTGTGAGAAGTATTCCCTTAACTTGTCGTTATAATCCTTTTTGCAGACCGGACAACCGATGCTGTTCAGGTTTAATTTAAGACCCTTTACGCCTAACTTCTCGAAGAAGGAAAGTGCTAATGCAATAACCTCTGCATCGGTGGCGTCGGAGGTGCCGCCAAAACACTCAATACCAAACTGGTGAAATTCTCTTAATCGACCTGATTGGGGCTTTTCGTAACGATAGCAAGAAATCAGGTAGAACAGTTTGGTGGGTTGAGGGTCGGCATAGAGGGAGTTTTCAATAAAACTCCGCACCAAGGATGCGGTTCCTTCCGGACGAAGTGTGATGCTTCTGCCACCCTTATCCTCAAAGGTATACATTTCTTTTTGAACCACATCGGTGGTGTCTCCCACACCTCTTTGGAAGAGGGAGGTATCCTCAAAAACTGGGGTTCGGATTTCCTTATAGCCATAAGCGGCACAGACCTCTCTGGCGGCTTGTTCGATCTTCTGCCAGAGGGGACTATCCACGGGAAGGATATCCTCGGTCCCACGGGGTTTGTTAATCATGTTTGTGACTCCTTTCGGGTTTTCTTAGGTATGATTACAGACACCGACCCTGCTCAGGGTTGTATCTGCTGGTTAACAAATCAATCAATTCTGCCAAATCCTCTCGACCTGTCTTTTTCTCGGAAGAAAAGGGAAGGAGGATACTGTCGTCATCCAGTTCCATCATTTCGTAGATGACGGTAAGGTTTTTCTCAATCTCGGACTTCTTTAACTTGTCCAGTTTGGTGGCAACCACTACAGGAGTGTAGCCGAAGTGACGAATCCATTCAAGCATCATCAAATCATCCTTGGTGGGTTTGTGTCTGGCATCCACCAACTGAATAATCTGTACCAGATTGAATCGGTCAGAGAGATAGGTCTCAATCATCTTTGCCCAACGCTGTTGTTCCTCTTTGGAAACCTTGGCATAACCATAACCGGGCAAATCCACCAATCGATACTGTCCTGCAATATCGTAAAAGTTGATGGTAGCCGTCTTTCCGGGGGTGCTACTGGTTCTGGCAAGTTTGGTACGATTGGTCAAGCAGTTGATGAGGGAGGATTTTCCCACATTGGATCGACCTGCAAAGGCAATCTCTGGTACCAATGTGTCCGGGTATTGGGCAGGCTTCACTGCCGTTGCCAAAAGTTTTGCATCAATATATTCCATTTTGGATGACCTCCTATCGTCCGGAGGATTCTTTGGCGCGAATCCGTTCCTCGATTCCTGCACCTGCAATCAAAGATTCAATATATCGAATCTCCTTTTTGCCCTCTTTTTGATGGGATTTGGGAAGGGGAAGGAGTGCAGTTTCCAATACGGTGCTCATGTCCTTGGCAAAGATAAAGTTGATGCTGTCCTTGAGCTTTTTGGGAAGTTCTTCATAATCCGGCTTGTTGTCATAGGGGATTACAACCGTCTTAATCCCCATGCGGAATGCGGCAAGAGCCTTTTCCTTTAAGCCGCCAATGGGCAGAACACGTCCCCGAAGGGTAATCTCACCGGTCATGGCAACAAAGCGGCTGACAGGTTGTCCGGTCAGGGCAGAAACCAAAGCGGTTGCCATGGTAATGCCGGCAGAGGGACCATCCTTTGGAACAGCACCTTCCGGTACATGAATGTGGATGTCGGTCTGCTTATAAAAGTCGGTGGCAATACCCAAAGTTTCGGTGTTGCTTCTCAGGTAACTGAGTGCCGCTTTCGCGGATTCCTGCATCACATCTCCAAGACTACCGGTCAGTTCCAGTTTGCCGGTTCCGGGCATGGTGTTTACCTCAATGCAGAGGGTGTCACCGCCTACCTCGGTCCATGCAAGGCCGGTTACCAAACCAATCTGGTTTTGGGTGCCTGTCTTCTCATAATGGTATCTTTGCTTGCCCAAAAAGTCGGTCAGGTTCTTGGCAGTTACCGAAACGGAGGTTAGTGTCTCGTCTTCGGCAAAGCGGACAGCCGCCTTTCGACAAAGAGCAGAGATTCTTCGTTCCAAGGTACGGACACCGGATTCTCTGGTATAACCTTCGATGATGGCGGTCATGGCCGTACTGTTGCACTTGAGTTGACTTGACTTTAATCCGTGGAGTTTCCGTTGCTTGGGCAAAAGGTATTTGCTTGCAATATGAAGTTTTTCTTCCATGCTGTAGCCACTGATTTCAATCACGTCCATACGATCAAGGAGAGGACGGGGAACCGTGTCTAAGGAATTTGCCGTTGCAATGAATAAAACATCGGACAAATCATAGGGGAGTTCCAGAAAATGGTCACGGAAGTTCTTGTTCTGTTCCGGGTCAAATACCTCTAACATGGCAGAGGCAGGATCTCCGTGATAGTCCTGAGACATCTTGTCGATTTCGTCAATCAGAAGAAGGGGGTTGGAACTTCCGGCGCGCTTGATGGCGTCAATAATCCGACCGGGCATAGCGCCGATATAGGTCTTTCTGTGACCGCGGATTTCTGCTTCGTTCTGGACACCGCCCAAACTGATGCGATGATAGTTCCGTCCCAAGGATTCTGCCAAAGATTTGGCAATGGAAGTTTTACCTGTTCCGGGAGGTCCCACCAGACAGAGTACATTACTCTTGGGTTTGCCAGAGAGTTTGCGAACGGCAATGTATTCCAAAATCCGTTCCTTTACCTTGTCAAGACCGTAGTGATCCCGATCCAAAATCTTTTTGGCAAGAGGAATATCTAAAGTTTCCTCAGTTTCCACACCCCAAGGCAGAGATAGGACGGTTTCGATATAGTTTTGAATGACACCATATTCCTGAGAGTAAGGGTGACCCTTTCGCAGGCGGTTGAATTCTTCCTCTAACTTTTCACAAACTTCTTCAGGGAAGTTGCGATCTTCCATCTGGGCACGATATTTTTTGATATCTGCATCGGCCGCTTCGCCTTCGCCCAGTTCTTCCTGAATCACCTTCATCTTTTCACGCAGAACATAGTCCCGCTGATTCTGATCCATAGAATCCTGTACCTTGTCCATAATCTCATGTTCAATTTCTAAGATGTCGGTTTCGTGGGCAAGAATGTGAATCAGTTTTTCCAAACGGATGTCCACCTGAAGTTCGTTGAGGATCCGTTGTTTCAGTTGCGGCTTTAAGGGGAAGTTGGATGCAACCACGTCACAGAGTTCTCCCGGATCCTCAATGGAGAGGAGGGAGGTAACGGCTTCGGGAGAGAGGCGGTCGTAAAGGTCTAAGAAACGTTCCACCAAATGGAACACCCGACGCATGAGAACCTGCACCTGCACATCGTCGTCACAGATGATTTCCTCGGCCCGTACCATGTCTACTTCCACGTGATTATCCTTCTCGGTAAAACGGGTAATATATCCCCGATACAAACCTTCCACCAAGATACGGATGTTTCCGTCGGGAAGGTTCAGGATTTGCTTGATTTCTGCTACGGTACCAATGTCCGCCAAGTCTTCAAAGGATGGGTCGTCTACCGTGATGTCGTTCTGATAGCACAAGAAGATGAGTTTGTCCTCGTCCATGGCACGATGAACGGCGCCGGCTGATTTGGGCCGACCCACATCGAAATGGATTACCGTGCCGGGGAAGATGTTAATCCCCCGCAAGGGTACCAAAGGCAAGGTGAGTTTATTGTTTGTCATAGGCTGAAAACCTGCTTTCTTGATAGTGATTTCTAAAAGTATCTTCCCTTATAGGGAAGGAGTTTTTTCATTAACTTATACATTATACTATGGCTTGAGCAAAATAGCAAGCATTTTTTCGAGGTTTTTGGGGAAAAATCAACGGAAAAAGAGGAAAAATTCGTCTGATATGAAAAAAGTTTCAAAAAGTGCTTGACAAAGGCAATGGTCCGTGGTAATATATTCAGGTAAAGCAGAAGGTTTCCGCTTCTCCCCTTCGCCTAAGCATGGCAAAAGGGCAATCCTATTTAGGACTTATTTTTGAAAGGGACATGTGTCCTTGTGAGGAAATATGCGCGGAATGCTTTTGCATTCCGCTTTTTTTATGCGGAGCAAAGCAATCGTCTGCTGAACCTTATTTGGGAGGTGTTTTGTTATAGCAAAGCAGGATTTGATGATTAACGAGGAAATCAGAGACAAAGAGGTTCGGTTAATCGGCCCTGAGGGTGAACAGCTGGGTGTTGTGGAGAACAGCGTTGCACAATCTATGGCAGAGGAACGGAATCTGGATCTTGTCAAAATCGCACCTCAGGCGAAGCCCCCTGTATGTAAGATTATGGATTATGGTAAGCATAAGTTCGAACTTGCAAAGCGGGAGAAGGAGAACCGCAAGAACCAAAAGGTGATTGCGATCAAAGAGGTACGGCTTACCCCCAACATCGACGAGCACGATTATCAAACCAAACTCAACCAGGCAATCAAGTTCTTAAAGTCCGGTGACAAGGTAAAGGTTTCGGTTCGTTTCCGGGGTCGTGAGATCACTCATAGTTCTCTGGGTAAGGATATCCTCACACGGTTCCGTGACGAAGTCAACGAATTCGGCGGTGCCGACAAGGACATCAAGATGGAAGGCCGCAGTATGGCTATGATACTATCACCCAAAAAGGCGTAAGCAAAAAGAATTCAATCAGTATGGAAGGAGAGAAATACTATGCCGAAAATTAAGACACACAAAGGCGCTGCAAAACGGTTTGGTTTAACCAAGAGCGGTAAGGTAAAGAGAAGCAAGGCGTTCAGAAGCCACATTCTGAACAAGAAGACCACTAAGAGAAAAAGACATCTGAGAAAAGGCGGCTATCTTGCGCCTGCAAACGAGGCAACCATCAAGAGCATGATGCCTTACAAATAAACCTTAACGAAAAGGTTTTTACAAACGTGATTTGAGAAAGGAGCTTTTAACATGGCAAGAGTAAAAGGCGCTATGAAGACCCGCGCCAGACATAAAAAAATCTTAAAGCTTGCAAAGGGCTACAGAGGCGCTAAGAGTAAGCTTTTCAGAACTGCAAATCAGGCAGTTATGAAGTCTTTGGCATATGCATACAGAGACAGAAAGGCGAAGAAGAGAGAGTTCAGACAGCTCTGGATTGCTCGTATCAATGCGGCAACCCGTGCAAATGGCATGAGCTATAGCCAGTTCATGAACGGACTCAAGAAGCAGGGCATCGAGATGAACAGAAAGATGCTCTCCGAGCTTGCAATTGCTGATCCCGCAGCTTTCAAGAAGCTGGTAGATCAGGTTCGCTAATCAAGAGAGTAAGACACAGAGATTCTTCAGTTTCTAAGGATATCCTTAGGTTAACTGAAGAATTTCTTTGGTTAAGCCGAAGGTGACGCAAGCCCCTAAAAGGCTTAAAAAACAACTTAAATATCAAACAGAGTAGGCGTCCATGCGTTAGCCGTTTGGCTTTTAGTGCCGATTATACAGGGAGTTGATAATCGGACGAAGAACGTAACTGTCGCGGTGTGGACGCCGCATCCCGCTGTGGCGCAGAAACTACCTCTATCCCTGTGCTTACAGTGATATCAGGAGGTAATTTCTATGTTTCAGGAACGATTCGACGCCCTGATGGAAGGCTGGAAAGCAGCCCTAAAGACGTTTTTAGAACCTTTATCACAGGTTCTCGGTTTTTTGTCTAACCCCTGGATAAGTCTGGGGATTGTAGGCGGTTGTTTTGGAATCATCCTTTTGGGATGTATTCTTTTCCGCAAGGATTCCGTTGGAAAAAAACTGAAGAATCCTCGGGCGTTGACCATCTGTGCCATGATGATGGCGCTCAATATTATCTTAGGGTATTTTACCCTGCGTTTTACCGAGTTTTTAAGAATCGGATTCGGTTTTATTACCCAACCTATGGTGGGAATGGCATTTGGTCCGGTGATTTGCGCAATTACAGGTATGATTCAGGATGTTGTATCCCTTGTCCTGAACCCAACAGGTGCCTATATCCCTGCCTACACCTTATCGGTGGGTGTTTCGGGAATGTTCTACGGATTGATGTTGCATAACAAAAAGGTAACCTTGTGGAGAGTATTTTTGGCGGAAGCCCTTGTGATTTTTGTGGGGAATATCCTGTTTAATTCCATCGCTCTGGCGCCCTCGGTTGCCAGCGGATTTGTTGGGATTTTGCCTTCCCGAATCTTAAAGAATTTATTGTTGCTTCCCATTCAAACTATGGTAAGCTACCTGATTTTGAAATTTGTACAGAAACAAAAACTGTTGAAGATATTGGAAAGATAGAAGGTGCCGGAATGCAAGAACTTTTGAGTCGTGAGAATAAGTTTTTAAAACTGATTCGCTCCTTGCAAAGCAAGAAAGGACGGACCACGTCCGGACTCTATTTTGCAGAGGGACGACGCATTTCGGAAGAAGCTTTGGTGTATGCCAAAGAACAGATAGAAGCGGTTCTGGTTTCCCATGTATTTTTGGAAAAGAATCGGGAAAAGGTACAGACAATCGATAAATCCGGGATTTCTGTGTATTCACTTTCAGAAAAACTTTTTGGAGAATGTTGTGATACCGAAACGCCTCAGGGTATCGGTGTTGTATTGAATATGACACAGAGAAAGATTGATGTAGAAAAGGCTGACTTTTTGTTGGTTTTAGACGGCGTTTCCGAACCCGGGAATTTGGGAACCATTGTGCGGACAGCAGAGGCTGCCGGTGTTGATGGTGTCCTTTTGATGAAAGGATGCGCTGATTTGTATAACCCCAAGGTGATTCGTTCTACCATGGGTTCGGTATTTCGTGTTCCTTGCTTGACGGGAGTTAGTGTATCGGAACTGGAAGATTGGAAGGAGAATGGTTTTGTGGTGACGGCAACTGCTCTTTCTGATTCGGTTTCTTTGAATCAAGTAAGGAAGGCAGAAAAGCAGATGTTGGTTATTGGCAGTGAAGCAACGGGTGTTTCCCGTGAGGTGCTTAACCTTTCCGATCAACGGGTACGGATTCCCATGGAGGGCAAGGTAGAGTCTTTGAATGCGGCTGTTGCTGCAGGAATTGCCATGTATGCACTGCGATTCAGTCAGGAGGGTTAGTATGGCAGAGGATAAGATGCTCCTTTATCGCCTTTGGCTCTGTGAGAGTTGTGACCACAACCCTGAACAGGTTAATCGTCTTTTACGGGATTTTGGTTCTCCGGAAGAAGTTTTTAAATTGGATTTAAACAAGCCGGCATATAGTAAATATTTGCGACTTGGTCAACGACTCAAAATTGCCAAAACGTTGGATTCTGTTTCCCGTAAGTTGGAAGAATGGCAGAAGATGGGGATTCAGATACTGGCTATTGATGACCCTGCGTATCCCGAACGTCTGAAAGAGGTTTATGATCCTCCTCAGGTGCTTTATGTAAAAGGAACCATGCCGGATTTTAATCGGATGTTGGGAATTGCGGTGGTAGGCTCCAGAGATGCCAGCGATGACGGACGGAAGTTTGCCAGAGGAATGGCAAAGGATTTGGCCAAAAGTGGCGGTGTGATTGTCAGCGGATTGGCTATCGGCGCCGATGCGGCGGCTCTTTGGGGAGCTTTAGAAGCTGGCGGTGTTACGGTGGCTGTACTTGCCGGTGGCGGTGGTAAGGTTTATCCTCAGGGGGATACAGAATTGTATCATCGGATATTAGATCGTGGTTGTATCGTATCGGAACAACCGCCCGGAACCATTGGTAAGAAATATTTTTATCAACAGCGAAATCGGATTATGGTGGGTTTGTCCCACGGTATCGTGGTGGTAGAAGGAAAGGTTAAAAGCGGAACTGCCATCACAGCACGGCATGCCATGGAGTCCAATGCAGATGTCTTTGCAGTGCCCGGAAATCCCATGAACGCTTATGCAGAACTTCCCAATCAATTGCTTCGGGATGGGTGCATTCCTGTTACGAGCGCCATGGATGTTGTGGAAGAATACATTGGTGCATTGCCGGAAAAACTGGAATATGGCGTATCGCAACTGGGAAAACCTGTGGTAGGGATGAAAGATATGAAACCTGCCAAGAAGGAGCGAGGTCGACAAATAGAGGCTTTGGCGCCTGAACCAAAGGAACCCGTGAGCGAAAAGATGTCTTTGGAGGAACTGGAAAACTGGTTCCGAGAAAAGGACTTTTCGGAATTGGAAAGAAAAATCCTACAATTTTTGTGGGAAAAAGGTGAGGGAGTCGCCTTTGATGATATTGCGGATAACTGTGGAATAGAAACAGGACTCTTGAGTAGTCAGTTGATTATTCTGCAGATGAAGAAGGCCATGGTACAAAGTGTCGGTGGTCGATATAGTTTGCGAAAATAGGAGGAATGGAAGATGGCTGAAAAAACTGTCAAAAAGACCGGTGCTTCCAAGAAAAAACTGGTGATTGTGGAGTCCCCTACCAAGGTGGATTCTGTGAAAAAATATCTGGGAAGTGGCTATACCATTGAGGCAACTATGGGTCATGTGCAGGATCTTCCCAAGAGTCAGTTGGGCGTGGATCTTGATAAGGATTTTGAACCCAGATATATTACCATTCGCGGTAAGGGCGATTTGATTGCAAAACTGAAGAAGAAGGCAAAAGCCGCTGACAAAGTTTTGCTGGCAACTGACCCGGACCGCGAAGGTGAAGCAATTTCTTGGCATTTGGCAAACGTGCTTGATATTGATCCGAACTCTGCCTGCCGTATTACCTTTAATGAGGTAACCAAGGACGTGGTAAGAGAAGCGGTAAAAGAGGCACGCCCCATTGATATGAATCTGGTAGATGCGCAACAGACCCGTCGTGTTCTGGACAGAATCGTAGGTTATCAGATAAGTCCCCTCCTTTGGAAAAAGGTAAAAAAGGGCTTGAGTGCCGGACGTGTTCAGTCGGTGGTTGTACGGATGATTGTGGACCGGGAGCGGGAGATTGAAGCGTTCAATCCCGAGGAATACTGGACCATTGATTTGAAGCTGACCAACGATAAGGGTAAGCTCCCCTTTGTTGCTAAATTCTATGGTACCGCTAACGGCAAGAAGATGCCTATTTCAGATGAGGAAAAGGCAATGGAGGTCGTGGAGGCATTGAAGAAAGCGGATTATACCGTTGCCTCTGTGGTAAAGAAGGAAGTGAAACGTCGGAGTGCTCCGCCCTTTACCACCAGTACGCTCCAGCAGGAGGCGTCTCGGAAGTTGAATTTTACCGCCCGTCGTACCATGATGGCGGCACAGCAACTTTATGAAATGGGTTACATCACCTACATGAGAACCGACTCTCTGCGTATTTCTCCTGTGGCACAGAACGAGGCAAGAGCCTTTATTGCAAGTCAGTACGGAGATGCATTTGTTCCTAAGTCTCCCAAAGTGTATCGGGCAAAGAAGAGTGCACAGGATGCTCACGAAGCCATCCGTCCTACCGCTTGCACCAATACACCGGAGCAATACAAAGAAAAGATGAAACCGGATCTTTATAAACTCTATCGTTTGATTTGGCTTCGCTTTATGGCAAGCCAGATGGCGGATGCAGTTCTGGATTCGGTAAGTGTGGATATCAAAGCGGACGATTATCTGGTTCGTGCTATGGGTTCTGAAATTAAGTTTGCAGGATTCATGACCCTTTATGTGGAAGGTAAGGATGAGGAAGAAGAAAAGTCCAAGAAGATTCCGTCCTTGACAGAAGGACAGTCGCTGCTCCTGAAGGAAATTGATCCTGAGCAACACTTCACACAGCCTCCTGCTCGTTATACCGAGGCGGCATTGGTTAAGGCTATGGAAGAAGAGGGGATCGGTCGACCCAGTACCTATGCACCCACGCTGGCAACCATTACATCTGCAAGAGGATATGTGGCAAGAGACGGAAAGAGTCTTTATCCTACCGAACTTGGTTGCATTGTTACCGATTTGATGAAAGAGAACTTTCAGGATATTGTGGACATTGAGTTCACCGCAAATATGGAAGACAAAATCGAAACGGTTGCCGATGGCTCCACCGGTTGGAAGGAGATTATTCGGGACTTCTACGGACCTTTTGCTGAAACCTTAAAAGAGGCAGAAGAAAAGGTTGGCCGTGTTGAGATTCAGGATGAGGTATCTGATGTGGCCTGCGAGAAGTGTGGCAGAATGATGGTGTATAAGCAGGGTCGGTTCGGTAAGTTCTTGGCATGTCCCGGTTTCCCCGAATGTCGGAATACCAAAGCGATTTCTCAGGAATTGGATGTTCCCTGTCCCAAGTGCGGAGGAAAAGTCATTGTGCGTAAATCCAAGAAGGGTGCAACCTTCTACACCTGTGAGAAGAGTCCTGCTTGTGACTTCATCTCCTGGGATGAGCCTACCAAGGATAAGTGCCCCGAATGTGGCGGTACCTTGATGAAGGTTCGTGCATTCAAACGGAGAGGACCGGTTTCTTACAAGTGCTTCAACGAAGGTTGTGGCTATGTAAAGAAGCCAGCCACAAAGAAGAAATAACCCTCAGGGCTGTTGCGTATGGCAGCAGCCCTGATTTACATAGGAGGAGAATTTATGAAACTTCAGATTATCGGTGCCGGACTTGCCGGCTGTGAAGCGGCATGGCAGGCGGCAAATCGAGGGGTTCAGGTAACCTTATATGAAATGAAGCCCAAGAAACATTCCCCTGCCCACAAGAGCAACGACTTTGCGGAATTGGTCTGCAGCAACTCTCTTCGTGCCGATGGTCTTGCCAATGCGGTTGGACTACTGAAAGAGGAAATGCGGAAACTGGATTCTTTGATTATGGCTTGTGCAGATGCTACCAAGGTTCCCGCAGGTGGCGCTCTGGCGGTGGATCGTGATGGATTTTCTGCCATGGTCACCGAAAAAATTAAAAATCATCCCAACATTACGGTGGTGGAAGAAGAAATTTGTGCTATTGATACAGAGGTTCCCACCATTGTGGCGGCGGGACCCTTGGCGTCTGATGCCATTGCAGAGGAAATTAAGAAACTGACCGATCTGGAAGGATTGCATTTTTACGATGCGGCGGCACCCATTGTCAGTTTCGAGAGCATTGATATGACCAAAGCCTTTCGGGCGGCACGGTACGGAAAAGGTGGAGACGATTACATCAATTGTCCCATGAATAAAGAGGAGTACCTTGCTTTCTATCACGCTTTGATTACGGCGGAGGGTGCGGTAGTCCACGAGGGGGTGGAAAGCCCCAAGGTTTTTGAGGGATGTATGCCCATTGAGATTATGGCAAAGCGTGGAGAGGACACCATGCGGTTTGGCCCTTTAAAGCCGGTTGGTCTGACCAATCCCCATGATGATACCCGACCCTATGCGGTGGTACAGCTCCGTCAGGACAATGCTTCGGGAAGTATGTATAATATTGTGGGTTTCCAGACTCACTTGAAATTTCCGGAACAAAAGCGAGTCTTTTCCATGATTCCGGGACTGGAACATGCGGAGTTCCTTCGTTATGGAGTAATGCATCGGAATACTTACTTGAAATCCCCGGGATTGTTGAATGCCAACTATCAAATGAAAGAATATCCCAATATCTTCTTTGCAGGGCAGATTACAGGTGTGGAAGGGTATGTGGAATCGGCGGCATCCGGCTTGATTGCAGGAATGTCTGCGGCGGCTCAGTTGATGGGCGAGGAAATGCCGCAATTTTCGTCTAAAACCGCCATTGGCGCCTTGGGTGCCTACATCAGTCATGAAGGAATTACCAACTTCCAACCCATGAACGTGAATTTCGGGATTATGGAAAGTTACCCTGAACGAATCCGTGATAAAAAGGAAAGGGCAATGAAGATTGCGGAACGGAGTTTAGAAGAAATATCTGCTTTTCTTGACAAATAGGAGAAAAGATTTTATAATCGACCCATAGGGGAGGTGCTGTTATGGGGAAGAAAAATAAGAGACAGGATATTACCTTTTTGAATATTTTGTTCTGTCTTCTGGTGATTTTGATTCATATCTCATCGGAAGTGATTACCCAAATGGATCGGGGTCATACCCTGTATTGGGTGGTGCTTCTGCTTTCGAAAATGTCAGCATTTGTGGTGCAGGGATTCATTATGCTCAGCGGTGTAAAACTGTTTTTAAAGGCTGGGAATATTCATTACGGAAAGTTCTACCTGTCCCGTTTAACCAAGGTGGTCATTCCCTATATTATCTGGGTATTTATCTACTACATATACTTTTGCTCCAAGGATTATTTTGTCTTTTCGTGGGCAGAACTGGGACGGTTTATCCTGAATGGAAAGGTCTCGGCGCATTTTTACTTTGTTATTGTCATCGTGCAGTTTTATCTTCTGGCACCGGTTTGGGTTGTTTTCTTTAAGAAGGCAAACCCTGCAGTAGTGCTGATGCTTAGTCTGCTCATTACGGTGATCTCAGGAACATCCCTTGATAATATTGTGGCAACTTTGTTCCCCAATCACAGTTTTCAACATCTGGATCTGTTCTTCCCCAGATATTTGATTTACTGGGTGGCAGGATGTATGATAGGCCTCCATTATCAGGAGTTTACAAACTATCTGCAAAAACGATGGATTTCCATTACCTTGCTCTTTGCGGCATGTAGTTTCATCAAGGGTTGGTTTACCGTCTACTTTGTGGGCGGAGGCCCCATCTGGATGGATCAAATCCATATTCTGTATTGTATTAGTGCATTGTTGTTCTTTTATATGGTGTCGCAGGTCTTTGTGGGAAGAGGTGCCATGTTGCTTACTCCTTTCGGATGGCTGGACCGTTATACCTATCACATCTACCTGATTCATTGCTTGGTTATCTTCATGGTCAACGAATGGATGACACAAAAAGGTATCACCGATTATGCAGTGCGGTTGGGTTGGCGCACCCTTTTTGCCTATCTGGGTACCATCCTGGTTTGCTTGATCTATGACGGGGTGAAGAACCTGATTCTGAAACTTTTGAAGAATGATAAATAGTTTTTGAAAAACAGTTGCACCCTGTAAGGAGTGTAACTGTTTTGTTATAAAAAAACTCTTGCTTTTTCTGTTATTCTGTGATATAACAAAACAAAAAACTTGCAGAAATAGAGGGATATAGAGATGAAAAGTAAAAAAGGACAAAAAATTTATGATGCACATTTGCATTGTCATGGTGCAGTCCCTTGGGATGAGGGACTGGAATACTTTCATAAGAGAATGGCAGATAAGAGTATCGCAGGAGGTGCGCTTTTGTCATTCCCTTGGAGCGAAAATCCTACCGATGATTTTATGAGTGACAACATTGCCTGCCTGTACTATAAGGAGAAACTGGATGGCCCCTATACAGCCTTTGCAGATTTTTTGGAGTATCCCGATGACCAGGATTACTATCTGAATTTTGCCAAGAACTGTATTGCAATGGGATTTGACGGGTTCAAGAGCTTGCTGGAGCTTCCCAGTGTGAGAAAGCGGATCGGTATTGGTATCAACGATTCCAGATTCGATAAGTTTTTTGCCTTTTTGGAACAAGAGGGGATTCCTTATGTGGCTCATGTGGGAAATCCGGCTATGTATTGGGACAAAAGTCGCCTTCCCGAGTCGATCATCCGTTTGGGTCGGTACTTTGACGAAACCTTCCCTACCTTGGATGAGCTTTATGAGGAAGCCATGGAAGTCTTAAGAAAATTCCCCAAGCTTCGTATTACCTTTGCCCACGGATTGTTCATGGGTGATAATCACGACCGCTTGAAAGAGATTATGGACACCTACGAAAATGTTACCATTGACCTGACCCCCAATGCACATTTGTTTGTGGATATGTCGGAGGATCTCCCTCTTTGGAAGAAGTTTTTCGAAACCTACCAGACCCGGATTCTCTTTGGGTCGGATACCTATGTTCCCTCTCCCAACATGAAAACCGTTCTTGCCGATGATGTGATTTGGTTTTTGGAAACCCCGGGTCCGGTTCCTTTGCATGACGGTACTACCAGTCTGGGAATGGATTTAGAGGGTGAGATACTGGAAAACATCTGTTGGAACAATCCCAGCAGTCGGGTCAGCCCGAGACCTCTCAATAAACCCCTGATTGTGGAAGAATGTAAACGACTTTTGGCAGAAGAAAGCCGGCTTTGGGATTGGGAAAAAGACAATCTGGAACTGGCCATCCGGGAATTTTCGAAATAAAGAGGGAAACTATGAAAAGTAGTAAAGGACAAAAAATATATGACGCCCATATGCATTGCCACAGACCGGTGCTTTATGCAGATGGTTTGGCATATTTCCAAAAAAGAATGGCGGACAAGAGTATTGCCGGCGGTTCCATTATGGCACGTCTTTTGGGTGAGTATGAAAAGAACGATTATGTGGCAAACAATTTCGATTCTCTCTATTACAAGGAGATGCTCCCGGGTCCCTATACTGCTTATGCGGACTTTTACGATTTTCCTGATGACGATCCGGACTACTATCTGGAGTTTGCGAAAAAAGCCATGGCAATGGGTTTTGACGGATTCAAAAGCTGCCAGGGACTCCCGACGGTGCGGAAACGGATTGGTTTTGGTATCAACCATCCGGTCTATGAGCCGTTTTTCGGATATTTAGAGGAGAAAGAGATTCCCTATGTGGTTCATGTGGGAAACCCTTGGATTTACTGGGATATAGAGAACGCACCGGAAGAGGCAATTCGGTTAGGTAGAGTCTATGATGAAAACTATCTGACCTTGGAGGAACTTCATCAGGAGGCGTTGGAACTTCTGGAAAAGTTCCCCAAGCTTCATGTGACCTTTGCTCATGGTTTCTATATGGGAGATGATATCGACCGATTAACGTGGGTTTTGGATACCTATGAGAATGTGTCCATTGATTTGGCACCGGGTACGCCATTCTTTGTGGATGTGTGCGAGAATCTGGAACTTTGGAAGAAGTTTTTTGAAACCTATCAGACGAGAATTCTTTTCGGGTCAGATACCAATGTGGCGGATAAGGCTATGCACACTCTCTTATCCGATACAGTTTGTCATTTTCTGGAAACAAAAGGCCCCTACACTTGTCATGATGGCAGTGTGATTATGGGAATTGATATTGACGGAGAACAGCTTGAGAACATCTGCTGGAATAATGCCATCCGTCGGGAAACACCAAGACCCATCAATAAGCCTATGGTGGTAGAAGAATGTAAACGCCTTTTGACCGAGGAAACTCGATTGAAAGATTGGGAAAGAGAAAATCTTAAGACCCTGATAGAAGAATTTTCAAAATAAAGAGGAGAAATCTTATGAAAGTAAATTCTGATTTTTTTCAAAATGCATGTAAAACCTATGGGTTTACCGAAGATGCGGTAATAACCTTTTTGAATGTGGCCAAAAGGATTGACGCGGATTCGGACTTTGGAGAGAGGTTTGAAAAAATCCGTAAATCCTTCCTTTTCCCCAAGGCGCACAACCTGCCTCGGGCGGTGGATAGATTAACAAGTCTTGCAGAGGAAAAAGGGGTACATCCCTATACCCTGCACACAGTTTTTCTAATTGCTTGTTCCTCTACCTTGCGGCTCCGTTATAAAAGAGCAGGTCTTCCTGATGAGCTGTTCTTAGAAGCTATGAAGGATTTAGGCTATAAGGTGAGGGAATGTAAGGAACTGAAAGGAATTGACGGAACCTTTGTTGCTACATGGAACCACCGTTGGTTTGATATTTCCCGGTTTACTCTTGGAAGATTCCAGTTTGAGGATGGTGTTTTGGCGGCAGATTATAAAGGAAAGAATGGAGTAGAATATCCAAAGGGGACGCAGTGTGTTCATATTCACATTCCCTCTTCGGGACAGCCAATGAACGAAGAAGTACGACTTGCATCTTATAAGAAAGCCTACGAGTTTTATCAGGACAAGCTGATTGACGGAGTGTTGGTGCTCCATTGTACCTGTTGGATGTTGAATCCGGACAACGAGAAGATGCTTCCGGAGCATTCCAATATCCTGGGCTTCTATCGGGATTTCGATGTTTACGATAAGGTGGAAAAGGAAGATTTCAACGACGGAGAGCGGATCTATGGTGGAAAGTGGTATGGCAAGGTAAAGGATCTTCCCGAGGATACCGGCTTGCAGAGAGCTTACAAAAAGTGGCTGATGGACGGAAAGAAACTGGGCGTAGGCCGCGGCGTAATTCTCTTTGATGGAGAAAAGATTATTCGATAACAAAAAAAGCAAGGTTTTTATAACCTTGCTTTTTTCTTATTTTACAGTGATGTTTTCAAAACTCAATCCCTCACAGCATTGTAAGGACAGAGTGTGAGGTCTGCTTGTATCATTGTGGTTGATCAGGATGTTTTTAAATTTCACGTTTTTGATAAAGTGACCGGGTGTGTCAAAACCTGCCAGAACAACCGCATCGCAAACCTGCGGACCGAGATCGTTGTTCTGCAAGAGTCGGTATCCGGTAAGGTGTAAATCCTCAAAAACACAATCTTCAAAGACGGGAACGGCGGGAGCGGCTTCTCCATCATCGTTATACCCGACAGAATGCATCATAACCCGACATAGTTTGGAGTTGCGAACCTGCACATTCCGTACATAGCCGCCACGCTTTTTGGTTGCTTTGATTTCGACTCCAAAGACAGAGTTGCTCATATCACAATTCCAGATGCGAACATCATTGATACCGCCTGACATTTCACTACCCATGGTAATGCCGTGGCCTGAATGGCTGATGCAATCAAAAACACGAATATGCTCGCAGGGGCGATTGATGATATTGCCTTCAGGGTTCTTGCCCGACTTAATGGCAACAGCATCATCACCGGTGGAGAATTCGCAATCGAAAATGGTACAGTTGGTGGAGGAATCGGGATCCCAGCCGTCACCGTTCCATACCTTCTCGGACTGGAATCGACATCCGTAGGTTACAATGTTGTCAGAGTAAATCATATGTACATTCCAGCTGGCACCATTTTGAATGTTGGTGTTTGCCAGAACCACATTCTCGGCACAACTGATATTCACAAGTCTTGGGCGAACACGACCGGGAATGGTGTAGTCCTTCTCACACTCCTTGATTTTATCACCAAGGGAATCTATATAATCCTTCATCAGGACAGATTCAATATTAATGACCGCTTTGGCAAGGGTAAAACCGCCACCACATATGGTTCCGCCGGTAATTGTTACATTGGAACAGATGATGCCCTTTTCTTGATTCAATTCGCCTACATTCAAAAGTGCGGCATAACACATCATCTCGTGTCCCTCAAACCGACTGGGGATTTTGGGCTCATAGTCTTTGACATCTACTGTTCCGTGTAAAATCGCATCCTTGTGAAGACGGAGTTCCATATCCGAGTGAAGGAACAAAGAGCCGGTCATATAATCTCCGGCAGGGAGATAAACACATTCACCCGCCTTACAATCATCAATGGCGGATTGCAGTGCCTTGGTGTTCAAGGTCTTTCCGTCGCCAATGGCGTGATAGGGAGCCTTGGTCACATCAATGATGTGCTTGTCCGCTTCGGTGGTAATGG
Source organism: Ructibacterium sp. (assembly GCA_045649565.1). Lineage (GTDB taxonomy): Bacteria > Bacillota > Clostridia > Monoglobales > Monoglobaceae > Ructibacterium. The sequence continues at coordinate 21,090 of JAZRQC010000030.1, read as the reverse complement.
TCTCTTTTCCCACAAGTGTTTTAGATGCACCTACCATATCCACTTGAAAGGTATAGGAAGTTTCAGCCTTAAGGCCGGAAATGTAGAAGTGACATTTCTCTGTGTCACCAATGATAGCACCATCCTGACGGATGATGTATCGATTCCCCGGAATAAAAGATTCCGGCAAATCCCAGTAGAGCACTGCGGATTCTGTAGAACATCTGGTTTGTATCATGGTTGTTACCTCGTTATCGTATTGTTTCATTCGGTATATTATTATACAGAAATTCCCGCAGGGTGTCAATATATAAAGCGAAAGTTATACGGCGGTTTACAATAATATAAGGATGATTGTTACAAAGAAAAAAGCACCTGCATACGCAAGTGCTTCGTTGGTCGGAGTGACTGGATTCGAACCAGCGGCCACCTGAACCCCATTCAGGTACTCTACCAAACTGAGCCACACCCCGTTACAACAAGAGATAGTATACACCATTTTTTTAGAAAATGCAAGTCTTTTTTTAAAATTTTTTAAAAAATTTTTTCAGGGGGAGTTTTAGGACAAAAACTCCCCCTGCAGTTCCTTATTTCTCCCGAATCAGTAAGGTGCTGTGAATATCCATAGTGAAATTCAACTTATCGGTGGTGGCAATCAGTTCTCCATCGTGGGTTTCGTCCAAAAGATATACTTCATATTCGCCATTTTTCCCAAAGTCGATGGAAATTTCCTTGGCGGGGGAATTGTCGTCATCGTTGTAGTAGGTCACAATAGCCATTGCCTTGCCGTCTTTGTCCACACCGCAGATGGAATAGATGTTTTCAATCTTATTGGAGGAAGGAATTTCTTTCTCAAAATCATAGAACTTACCGTACCAGTATAAGGGGTAGTAACCCTTAAGAGGTTCCCAAGTGTAGTAATCAAATGCACCGTTGAAGCAGGAGGGACGAGTGTCGTAGTACATCAGCATATCGATGTAGGTCTGCTGGGATTCGCAGATGGTTCCCATAATGAAGGAGGAACCCTTGAGCCCGTGAATGCACTTGATGGAATATTTAAAGGTCTCCTGCCATCCGTGGACGTAGTTCCATTCGTTCAGAATACTTTCGGCGTCACCATAGCCGTGCTTCACCATCAAATCATGGATGATTTCTGCCTTAGCAGTTACCTTCCAGGGTTCGGTGCAGTAGATGTGCCAGGAGAAGAAGTCGATGGGAACCTGACGCTTGTTCATTTCACAAAGGAAATCGTCTGCCCAGGTGTTGTTGTATGCCAGTGCAGGACCACCGATTTTCAGGTGGGGGAACTTCTCCTTCAGGTGCTTTGCAACCACTTCATAGAAATCAAAGAACTGAGCCTTGGTTCCGCCCCAGGTGCGACGGTTGGTGGCTTCGTCCGGATCTAAGTCCGGCTCGTTCCAGATTTCCCAGTAGGGCATATCCAAGGTAAAACCGTCAGCCCAACCCTCGGTGTAGTGACGAATGATATGCTCGCAGATAACCGCCCATTTTTTGAAATCCTTGGGAGGGAGGATGTTGTACTTCTTAATTTGATGCTCAATGGTCTGACCCAGACGGAAGAAGGTCTTGGTGCCTGCATCCAGACACATGAGAATGTCTTCATCGGTACATGCAAACTCGTAAGAAGCAGGATTGGTGGGATCTGCATCAAAGTTAGGGAAAATATTAGAAATATCATGGCTGTAAGGACCGCCATAGGTGGTTTCTATGCCACAGTCGTGATTTCTCGCATAGGGAATCCGTGCTGCCTTGTAGTCCTCAAAGTTGGAACGATATTGGTCGGTAGCGTGGCGCCTGTGCAAAGGTCCGCCGCCGGTTGCATTCAAAAGTTTAAACTCTTTTCCCGGCTGGGAAAGATCAAACCGTAAGGTTTCCATAAAATTACCTCCTGTAATGTAGTGATTCTATTTTACAAGAGGGCAAAGTAATTGTCAATGGTATTTATGTTTTTGTTATGTTTCATTTTCGTTTCCTTTCGGTTTTGGCGTTTGTGATTATTTCCACGGAAATAATCATATAAAATAGCATTTGACGAAAAAGCACCGATGTGATATGATAAGAAATAAGAAAGGGATGTGAAAATCCAATGAAGATAAAAGAATCGGCAGAAAATTATTTAGAAACCATTCTGGAACTGGAAAAAGCCAAAGGGAATGTCCGCAGTATTGATGTGGCAAATCATTTGGGGTTCAGTAAGCCCAGTGTTTCGGTTGCTATGAAGGCCTTCCGTGAGGAGGGGTATGTGACCGTAGACGGGGAGGGGAATCTGTCCCTGACCGAGAAAGGCAGAACGGTTGCAGAACGGGTTTTTGAACGGCATAATATTATTGCCAAGGCGTTGATGCTTTTGGGGGTGGAGGAAGAAACCGCCCTGACGGACAGTTGTAAAATCGAGCACGACCTTAGCGAAGAAACCTTCCGAAAAATCAAAGAACATGTGATGAAGTATGAATAAAAACCGATGGCGAATGCCATCGGTTTTTCTATTCCATGGTTCTTCCTAAGAAACCTGCGGCGGTTTCGGCAAGTTTGCTTTCGATTTCCCCTAAGGGTGTTTTGGTGTCGGCAAGGAAGATAACCGAACCAATGCTGTCTCCTTCAAAGATGATGGGTGCCACCACGCCTGCATCGTAGCGGTCACTATCCTCTAAGACGCGTACTGTCTTTTCTCCGGGGTTGGCAAGAAAGACCGACTTGCCTTTCATAACACGTTCTAAATCTCCCGATACCTTTTTCTCCCGAAGTTCTTTTTTCGGAATACCGGCTACCGCAATAATGTTATCCTTGTCGGTAATGCAGGCAGGAATTCCTGCGGTCTTGGAAAGGGAATCGGCATACTGTGATGCAAACTCTCCCAGTTCTCCAATGGGGGAATATTTTTTAAAGATGACGGTGCCGTCACTCTCGGTGTAGATCTCGAGGGGATCTCCCTCATGGATCCGAAGGGTACGGCGGATTTCCTTTGGTATGACAATACGACCTAAGTCGTCGATTCTTCTGACAATTCCTGTTGCTTTCATATATAAAATCTCCTTTATTTCACGGACCGTCGAGGACGCCGGCCCCTACAAAATTTATTCTCGAAGATATTATTTGTAAACAAGGAATTTTTATGTAAGGAAAAAGGTGGGAAAGATTGGACACAAAAACCCTTTGAAATCTTCTTTTCAATTATTGACATTCCTCTTTTTTTATGCTATAAATAATTCATTGATAATTCAAGATTGAGAGGTATTTTTTTATGAACTATTCTCAGCAGTTTGCTTCTAAAAAAGAACTGATTCAGGGCAAGTCCGTTTGTGTTGGATTTGACGGCTTTGTGGACCTGATGATTCGTCCCGTTAAAACCCGTGAGGACGAAAATAATTGTACATACTTCCCTACCATCGACACCTTTGGTGAGCGGATTACCAGTCTGGCAGGCAGAAGTGGTAACATCGAACTGATGATTACCAACACCGATTTTGGCGGTTGTGGTCCTCACTATGCCAACGGTCTTGCTAACATGGGCGTTCCCTGTACCTGTATCGGTGCCATGGGCTATCCTGACAAGAATCCTGTGTTTGATCTTAATCCTAACTGTAAAACCATCACCATCAGTGAGCCGGGATACTCCTATGTGTTTGAGTTTGGTGACGGAAAAATTATCATGAGTGATGTGGATAAGATCAGTCGGATGCGTTGGGCGGATTTGATCCAGCGGTTCAGCATTGATGATATGGTGGCTTATTTTGAAAAGGCAGATATCATCACTTTGGTAAACTGGAGTTATCTGGTACACTTCCATGAAATCTATGAGAAATTTTTAGAATTGGTAATGCCAAGACTTGCCAAGAAGGACAGAAAGATTTATATTGACATTGCCGATTGTGCAAAGCGTCAGCCGGAAGAAATCAAGGCGGCACTGAAAATGTTCGGTAAGTATAGCGAATATGCGCCCACTTACTTAGGTCTTAACAAGAGTGAGGCAATGGTAATGCATGGTATCCTTTGTGAAGGAGAGTATCAAGGTTCTCTGCCCATCGCAAGAGCCATTAAGGAATTCTCCGGCATCGGTACCGTTGTGATTCATCCGGTAGATAGTTCTGCTGCGGTTTATGATGGCGGCGAGGTTGAGGTGCAGGGTATTCTCTGCGACAGCCCCAAAAAGACCACTGGTGGCGGTGATAACTTCAACTCCGGTTTCTGTGCAGGTCTTCTGGGTGAACTGGATATTAAGAGTTGTTTGATTAGTGGTATGACCACTTCGTATCTCTATGTTAAGAACGGTCACTGTAATAATTTTGACGATATTTGCAAGACCATGGAGATGTACAACGACTAAAGTTAAAGATTAGGACATAATGTCTTGTTTTGTATGCAATGAAGGTGTGGTAAGTCAGTCTTACTGATTTACCGCACCTTTTTTTGTTAAAAATGCCGAAAAATCCAAACGAGATTGGTGCAAGAAGTCCTGCGGAAATACTTGACGTTTTGTTGTAAAAATGTTATAATTTTATAATCTATAAGTATCAAAGTGGGTAGTTATGGCATCATGACCATTCCCACATCAAGATAGAATGAGAAGGAGTGGCAAAAATGGGCGCTGCAACAGAGAAAAAAGAGAATAATTTTTGGAGATTGAGAAGAAAGAAAAAGAAGGAAATTCAAGAAGTGCGCAATGAAGAACGTGTGCTTGGAAGCAGGACACCTTTTTATGTTCGGGAAGCATACAAGACCTTGCGTACGAATTTGATGTTCTCGTTGCCTGCTGACCAGAGTAGAGTTATTTTGGTTACCAGTGCAGGTGTGGGAGAAGGAAAGACAACAAGTTCTTTGAACACAGCGATTTCTTTTGCGGCAACCGGCGCTAAGGTATGCTTGGTGGACTGTGACTTGCGTCGTCCCAATGTAGCACGTTTGTGTGGTGAAAAAGGTAGTCCGGGTCTTACCAATGTTTTGGTTAAGATGAATACCTTGGATGAGGCAATCAGAAAAAGCAAGTATCAGAATCTGGATATTATTTACTCCGGTGATATGTCTCCCAATCCTTCCGAGTTGCTGGCATCCAGCGGTATGAAGGAAGTGTTGCAGACATTGGCAGAGCGGTATGAATATGTTTTTGTGGATACACCACCTGTAAACGTGGTAACCGATGCATCGGTTCTGGCGGCATCGGCCAACGGTGTATTGTTGGTTGCCAATCAGCAAAAGGCTTCCAAAAACGATGTGGCAAAAGCCATCAATCAGCTTAATTTTGTGAAGGCAAAAATCTTGGGCATCCTGTTAAATAACGCTGAAATTGAAGATGAGAACGGAAGAAAGTACCGTTACAGTAAATATCATCGCTACGGTCGTTACTATAGTCGGTATGGTCGGTATTACGGACGGTATTACAGTAAGTATTATGGCTATTATATGCCGGGTGGAGTCGAAAAACATGATTGATTTACATGCACACATTCTTCCCCAAATGGATGATGGTAGCGCAAGTATTGAAGAATCAATTGAGATGTTGACCATGATGCGCGAGTCGGGGGTAACAACGGTTGTTGCGACGCCTCATTTTGATATGCGCAAAGATTCGATGGAACGCTTTTTGCAACGGCGGGAAAAGAGCTATCGAAATTTGATGGACGCAGTAAAAGGCATGGAGGTTCCCCAGGTGCTTCTGGGTGCTGAAGTGCTTTATTGTGGTGTTGGCCTGAGTCATATTGAAGAAATCGAGAAGCTTTGTCTGGGCAACGGTCGGTATTTGTTAATCGAAACGTTAAAAGGTGTCTGGGACTCTGCGTTTGTGATCGATATGCGCAAGCTGATGACAGAACAAAATATAACGCCTGTCATTGCGCATATAGAACGTTATATCGGTGTGAGAACAAATAGAAAAATAATTCCGATTCTGCAAAATGAAGGTGTTTTGATACAGTCCAATGCGGCGGTATTTCTGCAACGTTCTACCTGCCGATCGGGACTTAAAATGATAAAAAAACGAAGAATTCAGTTGCTGAGTTCGGATTGTCACAACACAACAAGTCGCAAACCGAATCTTTCGGAAGCAATGAATGTGGTTCGTGACAAACTCGGCGAGGAGGATGTTGAGAAGTTGATATCCCGTTCAAAGAAAGTTGTTTTTGCTGAAACTATTGGGAGGTAATTAAGATGGAATTGTTGTGGCGTATCACAAGAAATCGGATTCTTTTAATAGCAGATATCCTGATGATTATGATTACTTACGCAGTGGCAGCTTTCCTTGGAAAGATGGATATTAGCACAGAACTTACCCATCGTGCCATTTATATGGTGATTAGTGTTCTGATCTTTGTTGGAGCCATCCACTTGGTAGGCGGATATCGTATTTGTTGGATTTATGCAGGAACCAGAGAGTATTGCCGTATCTTGGGCGCATGCCTTGTTGCCAGCTTCTTTTTAATACTGGTTTGTGCGATTCCCCCTGAGATTACCACCTCGGTAGCACCTTTTCGTATTGGTGTGATTGCGGCCTTGATTTCTCCCATGGAAATCATAAGTCTTCGAATGGGGATTCGTGCCGTTCGGAGATTGATTTCTATTTCCGGTGGTGCGGATGTGAATGAAGAAGCAAAGCGTGTCTTGATTGTAGGTGCAGGAAATCTGGCGGTATCTCTTGCAAAAGATATTTTGAGCAATGAGAGCCTGAACTATAAAATCATCGGCTTTGTAGATGATGATAACAGAAAAAAGAATAGTTTGATTCTGGGTGCCGAAGTGCTGGGCGGAACAGAAAAAATCCAAAGCATTTGTGATCGGCATCGTCCCGATGAAATCATCTTTGCCATCTCTACTGCAACAGCAGAGGAGAAGAAGAAAATTCTGAACCGCTGTGCGGAGACGCACTGTGATTTAAAGACGGTTGTAGGTTTTGCTGAAACTTTGGAGGGCAAGAGTTCTACTCAGGTTCTCAGAAAGGTTCAGGTGGAGGACTTGCTCGGTCGGGATATGGTGGTGTTGGATAATAGTGCCATTGAACAGGATTTGAAGGATCATGTGGTTATGGTCACCGGCGGTGGCGGCTCCATTGGTTCGGAGTTGTGTCGGCAGATTATGACATATGCACCGAAGAAGCTGATCATCCTTGATATTTATGAAAATAACGCATTTGATTTGCAGAACGATCTTGCGGATCGATTCCCGAATTCTGAAACCGAGGTTGTAACGGTGATTGCATCGGTTCGAGATGAAAAACGACTAACCAAGGTCTTTGAGGAGCACAAACCATCGGTAGTATTTCATGCGGCGGCACATAAGCACGTGCCCATGATGGAACATAACTCCATGGAAGCTGTAAAAAATAATGTTTTCGGTACATGGAATGCAACTCGTTGTGCCAGTCAGGCAGGTGTGAAGCGGTTCATCCTTATTTCTACGGATAAGGCGGTAAACCCCACCAATGTGATGGGAGCAACCAAGCGTATCTGTGAGATGATTGTTCAGGCGATGCAAACGGTGAGCCAGACGGAGTTTGTGGCAGTTCGGTTTGGTAACGTGCTTGACTCCAACGGTTCGGTGCTTCCTCGTTTTAAGAAGCAGATTCAAAAGGGCGGACCTATTACGGTAACCCATCCGGAAATTACCCGATTCTTCATGACCATTCCTGAGGCGGCACAATTGGTGCTTCAGGCGGCAACCTTTGCAAAGGGTGGCGAAATCTTTGTTTTGGATATGGGTAATCCGGTTAAAATTTATGATTTGGCTGTTAATTTGATTCAGTTGTCCGGCTTGAAACTGGGCAGAGATATTGAGATTGTCTTTACAGGACTTCGCCCCGGTGAGAAACTCTATGAGGAACTCTTAATGGATGAAGAAGGCTTGGAGAAGACCGCTCATGATAAGATTTATATCGGACAACCGTTCTTCCATAGCATGGATGAGTTAAAGGAAAAACTTGATATCCTTGAAAATGCCATTAAGACACAGGATAACGAGGTTGTAAAACGTGCAGTTGCCAAGGTGGTTCCCACCTATAAAAAGCCGACAATTTATCCAGAGATTTCTTTTGCTAAGGTTGAAGACGTGGATTTTTCTCAGAAAAAGGAACAAGAAGTATAGTTCTTTGAAGGAGTTGACAGGATGAAACAGAAAAAGCAAAAAAAGAAAACATGGGTCATTGTACCGGTTGTTATTCTTGTCCTTGCGGTTGCAGTTGCTGTTTTTCTGTGGACACAGAGAGATAATCTGAAGGCTTTGCAGTATGCCAAGTATACTGCAGAGGAAAGACAGTTGATGATGGAGGAGAATCAAGCCTATATTGAGGAGATTCTCGGTGCACTCCCCATTGATGATGTTACGCCACTGAACAAAGATCAGGAAGCAATGTATCATCGCGGAGAGATAACTGAGGAAGATGCTTTGCAGATTATCATGGGAAAATCCGAGGATGTTACCCCGACGGAAGGTGCTGATGATAAGACAGGCGGCAAGGGGAATTCTACTGCTGATGCACAAACTTCCGCATCCGGAACAAAACAGGAAAAGTCGACGAAGGCACCATCCGGTGGTGTAGGTCAGGATGGTGAAAATAATAATCGACTTCAGGAGTTGGTAGCAAAGGTCTATCTGCTACGTTCTTCATTTACAGGTCAGATTGACGGCTTGATTGAGCAAGCAAAACAAGAATATATTGCCAAGGTAAAAGCCGAGGGTAAAGCAAATAAGATGACCATTGCAACGCAGTATATGAACAAAGGTCTTGAATTGGAAAAAGACTGTGATGCGCAAATGGAAACAATCCTTTCGGAGATTTCGGAAGAGATTACATTATATGGCGGCGATGAAAATATTGTCGACGAGATTCGGACCGCTTACGAGACAGAAAAAAGCATCAAAAAAGCAGATTTGGTTACGAAATATACCAATTAAAAAAATCCCCATAAGGGGATTTTTTTTATTCTTGAATTGCTTCATACATGGTCTTGGCCACGTCTTTGTAGGCAGTATCCTTAACCTCCAGAACCCGAACCGTTACAGGTCGAGAACCAAAATCGATGGTAATGACATCGCCTTCCTTCACGTCGTAGGATGCACGAGCGACCTTGCCGTTGACGCTGACTCTGCCACCGTCACATGCTTCGTTGGCAACGGTTCGCCGTTTAATCAGACGAGAAACCTTTAAATATTTATCCAAACGCATATCATGATTCTCCTTTTTGATTTTCGTATTCTTTGAATGCCTCGACATATTCCTTCAGGTATCGATTTAAGGAAAGTTCAGGGTCAACACCCTGCTCTCGACATTTCTTTACCAAGGCAAACAGTTGGGCGCCGAGGTTGAGTTCAGCGTTTTGCTCTTGTACCGATACAGGTTGGGAAAAGCCGTGCTTTTCTGCCTTTTTCAGAATCTTTTCTGCCCGCATCAAAGAGGGAAGACAGGAAGAGACCTCTTCCAACTCCCGGGTAATTGTGGTTTGATTCCGGTCACGGCGTTTGATTTCATCCCAATCAGCAGGGGCGCCTCCCTCGAACAGATGTGGGTGCCGATGTATCATCTTTCGACAAATAGCATCGGTGACATCGTCTATGGTATAGGAGTGGGAATCTTCTGCAATGGCGGCATGAAAAACAACCTGCAAAAGCAAATCTCCGCTCTCGTCAGCAATTTTATCAGGGTCATCACCATCAATTGCCTCCACCAGTTCATAGGCTTCTTCTACCACATGTTTTTTGATGCTTTGGTGGGTTTGTTCCCGATCCCAGGGGCATCCTCCGGGGGCGCGTAATTTTTTCATAATGCCGAGTAAGTCGGCAAAGGTAAGTTTTTCTTGATTCATATAGGAATTCCTACTTCAACAGTTTCAGTTTGGAAAGAACAGAGGCGAGTTTTTCGCCCTTGGGCAGTCTCAAGACATCGTCTTTTTGAATGGCACCGACACCGAATGCGGCAAAGATATAGACGATGCCACAAATGCCGATTTCACCTGCAATCAGGATACGGCGGAGCCAGATGTTAACATCCGGATTCAGCAGAAATGCCTTGCCGGTAACAAAGGTTCCAAGGACAAATCCTACAGCACCCATAATCAGAGCAGCCGCCAAAGGCTTCATAACAAAGGAACTGAAACGGAACTGAATTTTAGCATATTTAATGATTTGTACAATGTTCAAAACAGCAATGATCAGATAGCAAACAAAGGTGCCAACAGGTGCGCCGTCAATACCCAGATAGGGGATGCAGAACAGGTTTACCAAAACCTTTACCGTTCCACCGATGATCATATTGATAACCGGTAAATAAACCTTTCCGTAGGCCTGAAGAATAGCATTGGTAACAGAAACCATTGCTACGGGAATAATGGCAATGGCAAGGATGGCAAGAACAGACTGAGCATTGGTATCGCTATAGAGTAAGAAGAGGACTTCTTTGGAAAGAGAAGCAATACCCAGTGCGCATGGTGCGGCAAACAAAATAGCAATCCGAATGGCGCTCTCTGTCATGGTGCGTGCTTCCAACGGACTTTTCTTGGTTAAGGAAGCAGAAATGGCAGGAACCACACTCATGCTAAGAGCAACAACCAAGGTAAGCGGCAGATTGAAGATGGTAACCGCCTTGCCGGTATACATGCCATAGAGGGTGGATGCCTGATGGGTAAATAATTCGACGCCTTTCCAACCTTCTTGCAGGGCTTGTTCTGCGAATTTAGTTCCTTCTTGGAACATAAAAGCATAGTGGTCCAAAACTTCAGGACGGGTTACCAACCGACGGGTAATGGTAGCCATGTCAATCAAAGAGGTCAGGGAAGACACCGAAGCACCGATGGTAATGGGAATAGCGATAATAATCAGTTCTTTTAAAATGCTCTTGGTAGAGCGAACGGGAGTAATCTGAGAGAGTGTTGCCTTTTTCTTTTTGGTGAATAAGTATATCAAAGTCAAGAGGATGGTACAAAGGAAGGTACCGATGGTCACGCCGGAGATGGCTGCAGCCGATGCAAAAACCGTACGAATGTGTGAGGAACTAACGATGTTTGCATTCATGTCGATTTGGGTAGGAAGGTTGGTATCCACCGCCATTTTCATAAAGAAGGCGGCAGCGAAATAACCTACCAATAACTTTGCAGCTGCTTCAATTACCTCCGAGGCGGCGGTGGGGTACATGTTTTGCCGTCCCTGGAAATATCCGCGGTAAACAGAGGAAATAGAAACAAAGAAAATAGCAGGAGAAACGGCCAAAATACCCATGGAAGAGCCGGGTACCGAAACGAAAGCCTCCAATTGTTCAGGAAAGAAGTATAACAATGCTGTTCCCACAAGACCGATAATAGCTAAAAACCGCAGAGCGGTACTGAAAATTTTTCTGGCATCCTGCTCGTTTCCGGTGGCAGAACTTTCCGCAACCATTTTCGAAATGGCAATGGGGAATCCTGCGGTGGCAACGATGAACATAAAGGTATAAATTTGATAGGCAATGTTAAAATATCCCATGCCATCATCACCAATCAGGTGATTCAAAGGAATCTTAAAGAAGGCGCCAATCACCTTAACAATCAGATTGGCTACACCGAGAATTAAGGCTCCTTGTACGAAATTCTTCGTCTTTTTTTCTTCCAAAATGGTCACTCCTTTGTTCAGTATCTATGTAATTATGAGTAGATTTGCATGGCTATAATGCATCAGGGAACGATGCAAAAAACCTATTGCAAAGATACCGCATATCATTATATTACATTTCTTAAAGAAAAACAACCTCTTTCTTTATTTTGTAGGCGAAACTTAATGTGAGAAAAGACACGGGTAAAACCGTGTCTTTTTATCTTTGTTATTGAGGAATTTTGTCATTGAACACATCATCAACAGTTCGAGTAACAGAATGTTGAATTGGTTTCCATTCCACCTTTCGGAACAGTGCAATCACCGAAATGGGGACATAGACAATCATAACAATGGGGAAGGTAAACAGGTTCAGGAAAACCTTCCAACGATTCTTACAGTGAATCTGTTTCCACTCTGTAATGGTTGTGATGGTACCCATGATGAAGAACAATCCGTAGTAGTTATACATAGTCTGGAAGAGAGAAAGAACCAGACTTTGTACTTCGGGTTCGTTGTTAAACATCGCAATGGGGATAGCAATCATGGTGGAAACAACACTGATCAACGTCAGTAATATGGCAGGCATAACCATCATCAGCATGTCAAAGCAGGAAAAACTTCCTTTGAAAATTCCCTTGAAAAGTCTCCAGCCATAGTTTGCAAAAACCTGATAGAATCCCTTGGCCCAACGAAGACGTTGTGCACAGAATTGACGGAAGAGGGTGGGTTGTTCATCGTAGAGGATTGCATTGCCACAGTAACCGATAATCTCGCCGTTGATAACACAATCTACCGTGAACTCAATATCCTCTGTTAACAGATGGTGAATCCATCCGCCGTTTTTGTGAATGATATCGGAATGAATCAAAAAGCCGGTTCCCGAGATAGCACAACTGGTTCCAAGCTCCATTCTTGCATTGTTCACAAACTTGGCCTCGCGCAAGAACCACAGAGAAGAGCCTGCAGAAATCCAGTTACTGCCGAAGTTCTTGGAGTTCCGATAACTGGTAACCACCCGATAGCCATGGGAGAAGGTCTTGTTCATTTCTAAAATAAAATTAGGATCCAAAAGGTTGTCGGCATCAAAGACCATATATCCGTCATAGTTTTTATCTGCATAATCTTTCTTGATGATATCGAACATCCAGTCCAAAGCATAGCCTTTGCCTACCAATTCGGTATTGAATCGTTCATAAACAATGGCTCCTGCCTCCCGTGCAACCTGCGCAGTAGCATCGGTACAATTGTCGGCAATGACAAAAGTATCCAACATGTCGACGGGATAGTTTTGATTTTTAATGCTCTCGATCAGTTGTGCGATAACAGCCTCTTCGTTACGTGCAGAAATAATGATTGCATATCGATGATATACATCTGTCTGAAATTCCTTAGGGCGCTTCAGCAAGCCCACAAAGACGTACAGAAACTGATAGGCATAACAAATGGTGAAAAAAAGAGAGAATATATAGTTTAAGTATATGATAATCTTCATAAATAACCCCTTGTTGAAAGTGTCAAAACAATACATCCGATAACAAGATGGAATAGAATCTGACACAAATCATTCAAATGCTCCAAATAACTACCTATATATCGTTATAATTGGATTGTATTAAAATTATATAAACAAAATATAAACAAATTATAAACAATTCATGACAAATGAAAAATTGGTGCATTATGTTCGGAAATCGTTTGATTTTCGTGTCGTTTTTATGAATGATAGCAGGAAGGACGGAATTTACAGAAACCTCTTTACATATTTATATTACTATGTTAAAATGGCAAAAAATATAAATGTATATCGAGAGTTAGAGGAGAGTTGTTATGGAAAAACTGGAACAAAAATATGGGTTGCCCATGGCTATATGTATGGTAGTCGGCACGGTAATCGGATCGGGGGTTTTCTTCAAAGCGCAGAACGTGTTAGAGGCCACCGGTGGAAATATGGGGTTAGGTATTGCCGCTTGGGTGATTTCCGGTCTTTTGATGATTATCTGTTCTCTTCAGTTTGCGTCGATGGCAACCAAGTACGAGAAAATCAGTGGCGTGGTTGACTATGCAGAAGCAACCTGCGGAGATGGATTTGCATACTATCTTGCATGGTTTCTGGTAAATCTTTATTACCCCGGTATGACCTCGGTTCTTGCTTGGGTGTCTGCAAGATATTTCGGTGTTCTCTTCGGTTGGGATATGGTGAGCCCTGAGGTTTTGGCTATGGCAGGATTTTTCCTGATTGCATCCTATACCATGAATGCCTTGTCACCGAAACTATCCGGTAAGTTTCAGGTTAGTGTCACAGTGGTTAAGTTGATTCCCATTACCCTGATGGCAATCGTAGGTACCGTTGTGGGAAGTATTAATGGAACCCTTCCTGCCAACTTTGATGTGATTGGTGTTGTGGCGGGAGGATCTGCCAGCAGCGGTCTTTTTGCGGCTGTGGTTGCAACGGTATTTGCTTATGAGGGATGGATTGTGGCAACCTCCATCAATGCGGAGTTGAAAAACCCCAAGAAAAACCTGCCCGTTGCATTGGTAGTTGGTTCTTTGGTGGTTGTTGCCGCTTATGTATTCTATTTTGTCGGAGTTGCAGGTGGTGCTACCAGTGATGTTCTGATTCATGTGGGTGCTACTCAGGCGTTCAATAATATCTTTGGTAGTGTGGGAGGAATGCTTTTAAATATTTGTATTGTCTTTTCCTGCCTTGGTACCTTGAATGGTCTGATGGTAGGCGTAACCCGTGGTATGTATGCAATTGCGGCACGGGATGAGGGTCCTGCGCCCAAATTGTTCGGACAGATTGATCGGGCAACGAATATGGCAACCAACTCATCTGTTTGGGGTCTCTTTATTTCCGGTGTATGGCTTCTTTATTTCTATGGTGCCAACCTGACCTCGGGATGGTTTGGATATTTCAACTTTGACTCTTCTGAACTTCCCATTATCACTATTTATGCCATGTACATTCCCATTTTCATTATGTGGATGATAAAGGAGAAGGAAGAGGGCGTGTTAAAGCGCTTTGTTCTGCCTGCCGTTTCTATTTTGGCATGTCTCTTTATGGTATTTGCGGCGGTTTATGCCCATGGTATTACGCCTTATTTGGCGGCTCGCGCAGAGGGTAAGTTTGCTTTCCCGGTTCTGTTCTACCTGATTGTTTTTGCAGTTATTATGGGAATCGGTGCTATCCTCCGAAAGCCGGTGAAGAAGAACGGCTAAGAGCATATGCAATAGCAGTATAAAAGAGAATCGGGGCAATTGTTTTGCCTCGGTTCTTTTTTGTTGCAATTGTGGGGAATTTGTGGTATAATCAAAAACATGTTATTGGAACGAGGATGTAAGGAGATATGAAAAATCAAACAACGGAAAATAATCAATTGATTGAAAAATATCGGGAACAGTTAATCTTTGCTCATGCTATGACAGTTGCCATCATTTCCTTTGTAGAAATCGTATCATTTTTTATTTTTATCAAACACGGAATGCATATTCACGATGGTTATCTGTGGAAAAACGTAGTCACACCCATTTCGATCAATGTGATTGTACATTTGTTTGTGCGGTGGTTGAATGCGTCCAAAAAGGTTTCGGAACGGACCAAAAACGCGTCCATCATCTATGGCGCTATGGTAACATCCTTTGTGGTGTCACTTTTTCACAGAGATTATATCGTTGGGCTTTGTTCTTTTGTGTTCCCTGTTATTTTGTCAGCCATGTATAACGATAAAAAAATTCTGAAGCATAGCATTTGGCTGGCTTTGATTTGCTTAACAGCAACGGCGGTTGTCTTGTTCTATGAGAATAAGTTGGACCTGACCACATCACTTAATATTCTGATTCTCTATGGATATGTGGCGGTTTCCTATCTGTCGGGAGTTGTGTCCATACGATTCTCCCAAAGAAACTTTTCGGTTATCACAGACCAACTGATTGCCAACAGTGATTTGGAATCCCGAATCACCATGGATCCCATGACGGGTTTGTATAACCACAGAGCTTTTTACAACCGCTTGGAAGAACTCATGGATGGCGAAAAGGAAACTGCGGAAAAGTTTTGTATTGCCATGATTGATGTGGACGACTTCAAGAATGTGAATGACAAATATGGTCATGATGCGGGAGATCGGGTGCTGATTTTACTTGCAATGATTTTAAAAGAACATTGTGGTGCTGAGGATTATCCCTGTCGTTACGGCGGTGAGGAATTTGCGGTTATCTTCCCTGAAAAGGGAAGGAAAGAGGCTGTGAAACAGATGCAGAAGGTCCTGAAAGCCTTTTCGGAATACCGATTTGATTTTACTCAATTACAGATTACTTTTTCTTGCGGAATTGCACAATGGGATTTGCAGGAAACAAGGGAACAGTTCTTTAATCGGGCAGACGGGTGCATGTATGCTTCGAAAAAGAACGGAAAAAACCGCATCACAACCGATGAAAGAGATGCGTAGCGTTGTCGTTAATCAGGTGACGGAAAATTCCTGTTGCCACAGGTGAATGGGCAATTGGAATAAGATGAAAAAGGAAGTGTTACTATGTTACGAAAATCATTGATGGAGTTAATCTTCGAAGCCGCATCCATTGAGCGGTGGAATGACCATATTCGTCCCTCAAGGGGATTCAGCGAACTGGACAAGCAGTCCCACAAGATGATTTGTGCCTATGTTCTGGGAAAGTTAGAAAAAGACCTCGATTGGATTAAACTGATTGAGGGTGGAATCTTTGAGTTCCTGCATCGGTTGGTGCTTACCGATATTAAGCCTCCCATCTTCCATCGTTTGATGGAAGAGAAAGGTGCGGAACTGAACCGCTGGGCGGTACAGGAGATGTTGCCGGAACTGCAATCCATTCCCGGTGGCTTTGCAGAGCGGTTTGAACGGTATTTCACCGAAGATGAGTATAGCGCCAAGGAAAAACGGGTGCTGGAATCTGCCCATTACTTAGCAACCAAATGGGAGTTTGATATCATCTACGATATGTGTCGGAATTACTATGGTATCGAAAAGACCAAGTTCGAAATCGACAGTAAGCTTCGGGAACTGGAAAAGCTTCCCTGCTTCAAAACCTTCTTGCGGAATAAAAATTATCAGGGATTTGCGGACTTGTTAGGAGAACTTCGGTTCCAGCAACGGTGGTCCCGTTCCCCCAGAATTCCAAGCACATCGGTGATTGGACACATGTTGATTGTAGGGGTACTGGCGTATTTTTGCTCCTGCGAAATGGGTGCTTGTGAAGAACGCGCCAAGAACAACTTCTTGGCAGGTCTTTTCCACGACATCCCTGAGGTACTCACCCGTGATATTGTATCCCCTGTGAAGAATTCGGTGGAAGGCTTGGATGAACTCATCAAAGAAATCGAGCAGGAGCAGATGGAGAGTATGCTCTATCCTCTGATTCCTGAGGATTGGAAGGAACAGATTTCCTACTATACACAGGACGAATTCGAAACCAAAATCATCAAGGATGGTAAGGTGGAATGGGTCACCTGCGAGGAAATCAATGATTCTTACAATCATGGTGAATTCTCTCCTGTGGACGGTAAAGTGATACGGGGTTGTGACCATTTGGCGGCATGTATGGAAACCTATGTTTCCCATACTTGTGGCGTGACCACCCATGTGTTGCAGGAAGCAAACCGTGATCTTTGTACCAAGTACAAAAATTGCAGTATTGGTGGCATTGACTTCGGTTCTCTCTTTGAATATTTTAAAATCTGAACGAAAATTCCCCCTTTGCATATCTTATAGTAAACTTGTTTGCAAAGGGGTGTTTTTGTGGAGGCAGTATATGTGATTCTCCTTTCCTTTTTTGCTGCTTTCGGTGCAGTGCAGATGATGGTTGCATGGATTTGCTCCGGAAGACGGCGCAAATGCAAGGATATACATTCCCATCGGGTCTTGGTGATGAAGGATTGCCAGGAACGGATCGAAGGATTGATTCGCGTGATGGAGTGGGAGAATATTTATGAACCTTTGATTGTGGTGGATTTGGGATCTGTGGATGAGACACCTCAAATTTTGGAAAAACTGGAACGAGAATTGGATTTTTTACAGGTGATGAGCCCTGATGAATACAGCGAATATAGCAAAAAGATAGGAAACGTTGGGGTCGGATAGGAGTGGTATCGTGAAGAATTACAAACTGATTTTGCAGTATGAAGGAACAAGGTATCATGGTTGGCAGAAACAAGGAAACACCAAAGAAACCATTCAGGAAAAACTGGAGACGGTTTTGAGCCGCATGGATGGTGCATCTGTGGAAGTGCACGGAGCGGGACGAACCGATAGCGGAACCCATGCATTTGGTCAGGTGGCAAATTGTTATCTCCGAACCGAACCCAAGGAAGAGGAATTAATGGATTATCTGAATACTTATCTTCCGGAGGATATCGGTGTGATTTCCGTAACAGAGATGCCCCTTCGGTTTCATAGTCGGCTCAATGCCATCGGCAAGACCTATCAGTATCGATTGAAGATAGGGAAAGCACCACAGGTTCTGGAACGGAAGTTTATGGCGGAATATCCGTCAGAACTCTGTGTTGAGGATATGAAAAAGGCGGCAAAACTACTTTTGGGACGCCACGATTTTGCAAGTTTCTGCGCTAATCCCAAAATGAAAAAATCCACGATAAGAACACTACACCGATTGGAAATAGAAGCGTTCCCCAACGAACTTCGGTTCACGGTTCGGGGAAGTGGATTTCTTCATCATATGGTGCGGATTTTGGTGGGAACTCTTTGCGAGGTAGGGTGCGGAAAACGAACTCCCGAGAGCATGACTGAACTTCTTGCGGCAAGGAATCGAAGCATGGCAGGAGAGACTATGCCGGCAAAGGGTCTTATGCTGATGGAAGTGGAGTATGAAAGTTAAAGAGAATCGAAAACAGACGGACAGATTTGTCCGTCTGTTTTTCTCTAAAAAAACTGAAAAAAGGATTGATTTTTTTGGAATTTTGTGCTACAATAAACTGATTCAATGAAATAGGATAAAGAGGGATGTCCAATGTTAAAGAGTATGACCGGTTTTGGTCGGTGTGAGGAAGTCTTAGAGGGGTTTTCGGTTCAGGTTCAGATTAAGTCGGTGAACCATCGTTACAGCGATATTACTGTCAAGACCCCAAGACGATACAACTTTTTGGAGGAGTATCTTCGGAGCCTTGCGGTTTCCTCCATTGCAAGAGGTAAGGTAGAGGTTCTCTTGAGTTTGGAACGTGAGGATGCAGGGGATACTACCATTGCTCTGGACAAACCTGTGGCAGAGGGGTATTTGAATGCCCTTCGTGAGTTGAAGGAGTATGGTCTGGAAGATGACTTGACCATGTCTTCCATGATTCGGCTTCATGATATCTTCCGTGTGAAGCAGGAAGAACTGGATGAGGAACAACTTTTGCGCATTGTAAATGATGCTTTCCAGAAAGCCCTTGCTGAGTTTGTGGCGATGCGGAAAGAAGAGGGTGCCAGATTGGAAGAAAATCTTCGTCAGCATCTGAACGCATTGTTGGATCAGGTGGCACAGATTGAGGAAAAATCTCCAGCGTCGGTGGAAGCCTATCGGGAACGTTTGCGTGGCAGAATTCAGGAAGTTCTGGCAGACAAGCAGATTGACGAGAGCAGAATCCTGACCGAGGCGGCTATTTTTGCTGACAAGGTTGCAGTAGATGAGGAGACGGTACGGCTTAAGAGTCATGTCAAGGCGTTTACAGCTGCTATGAACACCGATGCCCCCATCGGTAAGAAGTTGGATTTTATTGTTCAGGAGATGAATCGGGAGTCCAACACCATTGGTTCTAAGTGTAATGATATTGCTGTTGCCGAGCATGTGGTAGAACTCAAGTCCATCATCGAAAAGATTCGGGAACAGATTCAGAATATCGAATAACAAAGCCGGAGGTTATGATATGAAATTAATTAACGTAGGTTTCAGTAATATTGTATCGGGCGACAGAGTGGTTGCCATTGTCAGTCCTGATTCGGCGCCCATTAAGAGAATCGTTCAGGAGTCGAAAGAAAAAGGACTTTTGATTGATGCCACCTGTGGACGTAGAACCCGTTCGGTTATCATTACCGATAGCGACCATGTCATTTTGTCTGCAATCCAGACCGAGACCATTGCAGGTCGTGCGGAGCCTAAGGATGATGACGTGAGAGAGGAATTGGTAGAGGAAGATGAAGATGAATAAAGGAAAGTTGGTTGTGATTTCCGGTCCTTCCGGGGTTGGAAAAGGAACTGTTTGTAAACGATTACTTTCCGAGTGTGACGACTTGATTCTGTCGGTTTCTGCTACCACCCGATTCCCGAGAATAGAAGATTTAGAGGGTGTGACCTACTTCTTTAAGAGTCAGGATGAATTCAAGGATATGATCGACGCCGGCGAATTCTTGGAATGGGCAATCTACAACGATAACTATTACGGAACTCCACGCAAAGCGGTGGAGGAGAATCTGAGCATGGGCAAAAATGTCCTTTTGGAGATTGATGTTCAGGGAGCTCTGGATGTGAAAAAAAATTTCCCGGATGGCGTCTATATCTTTATAGCACCTCCCGATATGGAAACCTTACATAATCGTCTGGTAGGACGAGGCACCGAAACCATGGATGAGATTTCGAAACGGGTTGCGGCGGCAGAGGAGGAACTTTCCAAACAGAATGAATACGATCACATCGTTGTCAATGACGTTTTGACCGATGCGGTTGAGGAAATCAAAGAGATTATCAAAGCAAGGAGTGAAAGAATATGATGATTTATCCCCCCATTGCAAAGTTGGTGGAGAAAACAGGAAGCCGTTACACTTTGGTGATTGAAGCGGCAAAACGTGCGAGACAACTTTCTGCAGGAAGTGAAGCGCTCTGTCAGTGTGATTCCAACAAGGAAGTGTCTGTGGCGACCAGCGAAATTTACGCAGATAAGCTGGAAGTTTTTGTTCGTCCCGAACTGATTGGAACAGAATCCGTTCAGGAAGAAGAGTAAGACAAGAGAAAAAGGACACAGAAGGTTGTGGCACACCTATGGCTTGTATGAGAGCAGATGGGTTTGCGACAACCTTTTTGTAAAGATTCAGAAGAAAGGACTGCGATATCATGATTGCAAATGTAATGTTAACAGACAAAAGTCATGCCCTGTCGCAGACTTTTGACTACAAAATCCCCGAAGAACTCAGCGGAAAGATTCTGCCCGGCATGCGAGTGTTAGTTCCCTTTGGTGTTTACAACAACTCTACCGAGGCCATGGTGATTTCTCTTAAGGAAACCAGCGAATTCCCACGTTTGAAATCGGTGGTAAAGGCGTTGGATGATACCCCTGTCTGTACAGAGGAACTTTTGAATCTGGCCTTTTGGATGCAGAAGAAGTATCTTTGCAGTTTTCAACAGAGCTATAAACTGGTCAAGCCTCCCTATATGGGTGCCCATGTGCGGGAATGGTTGGTTCTTCGCAAGGAACCTGAGGCAGGATTGACCATGGCGCAACAGGAACTTTATGACTCCTTGAAGGAACACGACGGTGTTGCAAGTCGGAGGCCAAGCGGTCTTAGGAAGACAACAATGGGCACC
>JAZRQC010000029.1:0-22479 GCA_045649565.1 Ructibacterium sp. | reverse complement strand
AAATCGGAAGTTCTCGATCCTCTTCTCTGCCAAACGATAATCCTCTTTCAGGACAGGTCCGCAAGCGCCGGAGCCAACGCCAGCATCCTTATAATCAATCCGAATGATGGTAGCATCCGCCTTCACCAATTCGTCGGTGTGCATAGCCGCCATCAGCCGCTCTGCACCATAATGGGAAACGTTGCAATCAAACCCTGTTTTTGATGAGAATGTAAGTCCCTGCTCCATCTCCAAAAGCTTGGTTTTGGTGTGGTTACCGTGTTCCTGAGGCTTGGGATAGGGTACATACTCCCGCTCCGCATCACTCTCATAGAATCCCACCTTGGTGTGATAGTACATATCACAGTAGTTTTCCATTTCGCCCATACCATAATAACGGAAGTTCTGATTGTCGTAATGGGTATAGAACTCAAAGCCAAGTCTTGGGAGCCAAATACAATCCTCCCGCACATCACCGGAAAGGTTTACCTCCACCTCGCCATTGGCATAAAAGGTATAGGTCAGTTCATAGTGGAAGAAAGGCAGTCTGGATACACCGGCAAGGGAACCCTTGACCGTGATTACATTTCCCTCGGCAATGCAGGAGTAGCACTTGTTAAAGAGGCGGTCAAAGCCCTCTGCTTCCCAGTTCCGGTAGGTATCGCCCAGGTTATACCACTCCCTCATAATTTTCCGTTCATTATCAATGGGCGCACGAAGGACGGTTAGTTTCACCTTGTCCTTTAGCAGCTCTTTCCCCTCTTTGGTGATGCTTTCGATTTCACCGGTAATTTTGGAAACCCGATAGCCAAAATCTGCTCCCTCAACCACAAAAGCGTTTTTCTCTTCCCGTATTTCAGCCGGCTCACCACAGCTCTTGATCGGAACACAGGGAACCTCCATAGGAAGCTGTGCCATAGCAACCTCATAGCCGACTTGGTCATACAACGATACATTCAGGTAGGCACCTAAAGAGCATTGCGCTACCGACGGAATCTCTACCAAGGCAGACCCTTTGGGTTCCAAATCCAATACTTCGGAATTTTTCCAAACCGTTTCTCCATCCACCTGAACTTCATAGCAAATGGTGTATTCCTTCAAATTGGTGAAGTCATACAGATTGGTCACCTTCAGAGACTTTCCTTCCCATTCACAACGGAGATACTGATAAACCGCCTTGGCGTTTAAAGACCCCGCCTTGAGGCTTCGGTCGGGAAACACAAGACCATCCACACAGAAGTTGGCATCGTGGGTCATCTCACCGGGGAAATCTCCCCCATATCGGTGTGCTCCATCCACCAACACAGTATGGTCTGCCCATTCCCAGATACAACCCCCAACCATCTTGGGAGAACTGTAGAAGAGTTTCCAGTAATCCATCATATCCCCGGGACCATTTCCCATGGCGTGGGCATATTCACAGAGGAAAAACGGCTTTGTTTTGCTTTCATTTTGCGCATACTCCTCTACGATATGGAAACTGTGGTACATTCTGGAATAAAAGTCCGAATTCTTCAAATACTCAGGGTATTGTTCTCCCGAACGAGATGCATCCTCGGAATGAACCAGACGTTTCTTGTCGGTAGCACGGAGATACTCCACCATGGCCTCGTGATTGGTTCCGTGTCCGCTCTCGTTGCCGATGGACCAACAGAAGATACTGGGATGGTTCTTGTCCCGCTCATAAGCACGTTCCATCCGGTCTAAAAATTCCTCTTTCCACTCAGGCATATTGTTAATCCATTCCTCCGGCATCTCACGGAAATCCCAACCGCTGTCCTTTCTACGCCGTGCAAAGCCGTGCATCTCCAGATCGGTTTCCAGAATCACATAAAATCCCATTTCATCACACATATCCAAGAATTTAGGGGTGGGCGGATAGTGAGAGGTACGGATGGTGTTGATGTTCAATTGCTTCATCAGTTGAAGATCCTTGCGCAGATCCTCATCGGACATGGTCCATCCCTTTTCAGGATGGGTGTCGTGGTGGTTGACTCCCTTGATTTTTACGGGAACACCATTGATACAGAATGCGGATTCTTCGTTGATGGAATAGGATACAAAACCGAATTTCCGGCGAATGGTTTCACCCTGACTCAGGAAAACCAGTTCGTAAAGATAGGGCTTTTCTGCATTCCAAAGGACGGGGTTCTCTACAAAGAATTCTGCCTTGCCATCACTTTGACAGGCATCCAAAAGAACACCCTGATCATAAAGTTCCACCGTTCCGGTTCCCTCAAAGGCAACCAAAACCTTGTTGTTTTCGGTGGTGATATGGATATCCCCGATATGATCCTTGGGACGGGAGAGCAGGTACACATCCCGAAAGATTCCGTTCATTCGGAACATATCCTGATCCTCTAAGTAACTGCCAAGACACCATTTATGTACTTTACAAAGAATGGTGTTGGTACCCTTTTTTACATAATCAGTAATATCAAATTCTGCCTGAAGATGGCTTCCTTGGGTGTAACCTACCCGAGTTCCGTTTACAAAGAGTTCCAAATCGGAGGAGACACCCTCGAACACCAGATAGTGACACTTCTCAACATCTGCAATCTCAATTTCCCGTCGATAAACACCCATGGGGTTCTCATCGGGAAGGTATGGCGGGTCCACGGGATAGGGGTAGTTGATGTTGGTGTAATTTGGTTCATCATAACCCAGCATCTGCCAGCAGGAGGGAACTGTAATCTTATCCCATTGTTCGGGGATTTCCCCCTCCAAATAGTCTTTTTCATAATAGCAAAAGTCCCAGACTCCGTTCAGGATCTGATAGCCATCCCCCTCGGGGATATAGTAGGAACGCTGTGTCATTCGGTTAAATTTTCTTTTGGTTAGGTCTTCATAAAATCGCATCTCACACTCTCCTTTTTTCAAGATACTGTAAAATTATGCTTTTTCTTGCTTTTTGCTTTGGTATCTGATACAATAAGATTACCATTATTATAGGAGTTTTTAGAGCATTTGTAAATAGAACATCTTACAAATAATTGGAATATCTTGCACGGGTGATGTTATGAATATTGTGATTGCGAACCGAAACTTAAACGCATCGAAAAATCTTCCGATTTATTTAAATACCATAGGTGAAACCTTCCCGCAACCACCCACAGAACGCCCCTACGGCTGTGATTTTCACCAAATTTTGGTGGTACAAGAGGGGGAGGGGATTCTTCATTGTAATGGAGAAACCCACACTCTTTCTCCCGGCTGTGCGTTTTATACCGCACCGGGAACACCCTATTCCCATCAAAGTTACGGACCCATGCTGACCTCCTTTGTCACAGTCAAAGGAGATGCGGTTTCCCAATTGGTAGGACAGTTCTGCCAAAGGAATTTTTTGTTCCGGCAGTCGGTGGATGTTGCCGGTTATCTTTCTGATATTTGTGCCATTATTCAGGAATACTACGGCTCCAGCCGGATGGGAATTCTATCAGGGATGGTCTATTCTTTCTTTTGCGAATTTTTTGACTCCTCCTCTCCCTCCTTAACCCTTTGCCAGCAAATTGCGTTATACTTGGAAAAACATTTTACGGAAAAGCTTTCCTTAGAGAAGATTGCCGCCGCCTTTGATATTTCAGTTTCCAAGCTTTGTCATGATTTTAAAAAGACCTTTCATTATACCGTGATTTCCTACCTGATGGATTTGAAGCTAACCTACGCCCGAACCCTGATTCTTTCCAATACAACCACAAAGCTTTTGGAGATCTCGTTTGCCTGTGGGTTTGAGGATGTCAGTTATTTTTGCAAAGCCTATAAGGCAAAATTCGGTTTAACTCCCACCGAAGACCGAAAGAACGCCTATCGCTAAAACAAGACAAAACGCCGAAGGATTTTCCCTCCGGCGTTTTTTCACAATATTAGTGCGCAGAGGAGCGTGACGCTCCACCCATTGCCGTTGTTCATTTGCGATAAAGATTTGTCATAGATTGCCGAGCCGCTTTTCCATTCTTGAGTGCACAGAAATTTTAGTGAGATTTGTTTGGAGCGAGGTTCGGCAAGACAGAACGATACTTTGTGTATGTGACTGGCTTGCCGAGCCGATGCTACGGGCAAGGATCGCAATTTTTCAAGCACGACAAGCGCAACGAAAATTGGGCGAGATGTGTTCGTTACAAAATGGAAAATGCCGGGCGCATACTTTGTGTATGTAACCGGCATTTTTTATTGCAGTAACGGGCACAGATTGCTGAATTTTCTAGCGCTTTAGCACTTGATTTCGAAAAGTTCTCTCGGATAATTGGTCAAATTCTCGCAACCATCCTTGGTCACTACCACTACGTCTTCCATACGGAGACCGATTTCCTTTTCCTTGGAGCCTAAGAAGATATCGGCACAGAATGCCATGTTCTCTTCCAGAAGGAATTCCGCACTGGTTTCAATCCAGGGTGCCTCACCTTCCATGGTACCATTGCCGTGGAAAGGTCCGTAGAGGAGCCAGTCCCCATAACCCATTTCGGTTACATACTCTACGTGTGCTTTTGCGATTTCGCAGGCGGGAACACCTGCTTTCAGCATACCGATGGCACGTTCCTGAGCCTTGTAACCAACCTCGATCAGCTCTTTCTGTTCGGGGGTTGCCTTACCGAATACCACCGGTCTGCCGATGGTGGAGGCATAGCCGTCTACTCTGGCACCGATCTGGATAAAGGTCATATCGCCTTCTTCGATCTTCTTGTTTCTGGGACGGCTGATTGCCTGGTTAGAGCCTTTGCCGGTGAGTACCCAAACGGGGTAGGACTCCCGCTCCGCACCCAGTTCGTGCATCTTACCCAATGCCAGACCTGCAACCTGCTGCTCGGTCATACCAACCTTGATGTTCTCCAGAACATAATCAAAGGTCTGAGCGGTAATCTTTGCCGCCGCTCTCATACAATTGAGTTCGTTCTCGGTCTTGTTCATACGAATCTTGTTTACGATTTCGTCTGCCTTTTCAATCTTCACATCGCCATAAACCTGAAGAGCTTCTGCCAATGCTTCGTAAACACCGATGGTCATCAGGGGCAGACCTGCCACACCGAAACGGGTAACTTTCTTGTCACCAATCATCTCTTTCATAACAGAGTTGAAGGTGTCCAGTACGTGACCGGGATACTCCGGCTCGGAAGATTCACGGAACGCCTTAACCCGACGGATTTCCGCAATCTTACTACGGTCGGAAGCATAGGTCATACTCTCGGGACCGATGAGCAGGATGGGGTCACCCTCCTGAGCAATCAGGACACCGGCAGTCTCAAAGGAGGGCCAGTAGTTGGAGAAATATCTCACGTACTGGGGCTCTGCCTCGTTACCATAGGAGAGAATGAAGTCATAACCTTCCTTCTTCATAGCCTCCTGAACTTTCTTCGCTCTTTCTTTGAATTCCACATCGGGAATGCAGGGAATGTTTAACATAATCTTACTCCTTTCCGCACAGCCAATCGGCGGGATTTTCTTTTAATAATGTATTGATTTGTTCTTGGGTAATACCCTCATCTTCCATCATAGGAACGATGTTGGTCAGGACGTGGTCATAGCCCCAACCGCCATACATATGCAGTAAATTCTTCAGACATACATCACAGGACAGAAGAATCTGCTTTAAGTAACCGTCGTCAATCATCTTCTTTAAGAGGGTAACCCGGTCGGTGTCGTGAACAAAGTTTCCGTAACCGGAATTCCGCACCTCACGCTTGATGTAGTACTCCTTACCGAAGTTGTCGAACTCCACATAGACGCCTTTTTTCAGGAGAGCATAAATGTAATCCTCCCGATTCTCCACATCAATATGGCTGATACAGATCTTCTGGGCAGGAACTCCTGCATTCAAGAGAATATCTGCCGCCTCGATGCCGTTGGTGGTCCAGGGATTGATATGTACATTGATGGCAGCGCCGGTCTTGTTGGAGGCGATTGCCGCCGCACGGAGAACTCTCCGTTCTTTGTCGTCAAAGATTTCGCTGATACCGATTTCTCCGATGTAGCCGGCAGGAACGCCATTGACGCCCTCTTCCAGTTCTTTCACCATCAGTTCTGCGATTTCCTCGTCGGTCATAGAGTCAAATTCCTTGGGGTGGGTCTCACCAACATAGAATCCGGTACCCATAATGATATTGAGTCCGGTTTCCTTAGCAATGCGAACCAACGCCTCCGGATCTCTGCCGATGCCGGGCAGGGATGCATCTACCACCGTATCGCCACCTGCCGCTTTGAAGAAATTCAATTCCTCAACGGCAACCTTTTCGTTGTCTAGAAGAAGATTATCTCTTAAAGCATAGCAGTCACGACTGAGGATTCCCAGATTCCACATTTCCACCGGCTGGGTGGCAGGGTCTTCAATACCCTTTACCGGAAGTGCCTGATAGAATGCAGTCAGATCCAGCAGTACGTGTTCGTGGGTTGTAACTGTTCCCAGTTCCGACTGGGAAAGTTCTTTACATACGCTTTTTACTTTCATTTGGGGGTCTCCTTTCTATTCACTCTGTGCCATCAACGCCATATATGCCATGTTGGGTTGCTGTACATCCAATCTGCCATACTGGACAATGACACCGATATCACTTTTGATTTCCATGGAATACTGCTCACCAACACCCAGTTCCAGACCACCCAGCGCCTCTTTGTCATGGGTGACAAAGCACTTAATCCGCTTGGCAGGAACTGTCATGGGAATATTCTCCACGGGGTCCTTATCCTCGAAATAGATACTGATGAGAAGATGAGCGTCTTCTGCATTGGTGTTGAGCACCATCACGCTCTCATGACCCTCGTACTTTGCCACCGGATCCGGAGCAGGAGAGGGACGATAGCCGTCTACGATATACCATTGTTTTTTTCCGTTCAAGAAAAACACCTCGCTTTTCCTATTTTATCATCTTCTATTATAGTTTATCTTCTTAAAAAAATCTATAGGTTTTCCTATTCAAAATATAGTGAATTTTACCCCATCCGCCTTGACTTTCCTCCGACTTTATAGTACAATCAAGGCAAAAGGAGGCGGGAACTATGGCAGATGAAATTGCAATCATTCATAAGGACTATTTTTTCACGCAGAATCAGTCTGTTCATATTCACATCTCCAACGAGTGCAAGGAATATGTTGGTGTTCCCCACAAGCATAAGTTTATCGAAATAGTTTATATTATTTCGGGGCGTGCCAAGCATATCATTGACGACAATGAGTATTTTGTCAAGAAAGGGGATATTTCGGTCATCAATTCCGAGGAGTCCCACGTGTTTCTTGCCGACCCTGATTGCGAGGAAGAATTTCTGGCCTACGACTTGATGTTCACCCCTGATTTTCTGGACAGATCCGAACTTACCAGTGATGACTTTTCTCTGATTGGGAACTCCTTCCTCTTCTACTCCCTCTTCCCTGATGAGACCGGGTTTAAGGAGCGGTTTAACCTGATTCCCAACTGCGGATATGATATCGGCTCCACCTTTGAGAAGATTTACAATGAGTACAAAAATGCCAGAAACGGATACCTGAACCTGATGCGCCTTTATCTGGCGGAGATTATCATCAAACTTCTGCGACGAATTGAGACATTTGAGGGGAACTCCCTCTCAGATACCCAGAAGAATCTGGTACAGTCGGTGATGAAGTATATTGAAGAGAATTATAACATGAAAATCAAGGTGGATGAGATTGCATCACGGATGTTCTTCAGCAAGAATTATCTGTCCAAGATTTTCAAGCAGGAAACAGGGCAGTCCATTCGGAGTTTTCTTACCGAAATCCGAACCAAGGAGGCTTGTCGGCTTCTTGCTACTACGCAGGAAAATATTACCGATATTGCCGCCGAATGTGGGTTCTCGGATATGAAGTCCTTCTATGCTATCTTTAAAAAGCATACGGGCCTGACCCCCAAACAATACCGTGAGGGAGCGTAACGTTTTGCCTATAAAAAAAGACACCCACATAAGTGGGTGTCTTTTTTATCCTTCACGACTTCCCATATACACTTTATATCCCTTTTCCTGATAAAGAGACAAAAGTTCTTCCGACAGACCGCTGTCGGTGATATACCGATACTTGGTGCTCATTTCTTCCAGTTTCAAGAACGCCTTCTTTTCAAACTTACTGCTGTCCGCCAGAACATAAACCTCATCTGCGTTCCGAATCAACTGTTTCTGGATCTGTACCAGTTCGCTCTGGTAGTCCCAAATTCCGCTTGTATAGGAGATTCCCGAGGGACAAAGAAAGACTTTCTGGACATGAACCCGACTCAGGGAATCGAGTGCCATCTCTCCGTAGAAGGTTTTTTCCTCGGGCATGTAGTATCCGCCAATCAGGATCAACTTCACTTGATTTGACCTGCACAGAATATGAAAAACATCCATGGAATGGGTAATCACTGTCACCCGAAGATTCTTCATCAAGAGTGTTTCTGCAAAAACCATGGCGGTACTTCCGCTGTCAATGGCAATAATGTCTCCGTCCTTCACAAACTCCATGGCTCTTGCCGCCAAGTCCTGCTTCTGGCGATGATATTCCTTGTTTCTTGCCTTCAAATCATAAAAAGGCTTCATATCCCGTTTGGCAACGGCACCCCCATGAACCCGAAGTAACTTTCCCTGACCCTCCATAGCAAGAAGGTCACGGCGGATGGTCTCTGCCGAGACACCTAAAACTTTTGCCAGGTTCAGGATGTTCACCGCGCCCTTAGTCTGTATCATTTCATAAATCAATTCTTGTCGTTCTGCCGCAAACAAATCAACACACCTCCAACCACATACACACAATAGCACGTTTTCCCACAACTGTCAAGAAAAAAACCTGCCACCCATAGGGATGCGTCTTGGATGCAAAAACCTCCCCTGCTAAGAGGGAAGGTTTTTTTAATTATTTTTCCAATTGCAACTCCCACATCTGGTAGATTTGTCGTTTGTCACGAACCATGCCCAGTCTACGCTGTACGTGGATGCCATAGGTTTCTTCAATGGCCTTTTCCAGACATTCCATGGTGGAACTGCTGTTGCAAAGAACCTTGATACGATAGTCAATTAAGGAACGATAGAGGTTATCTTTATATTCGTCAATGCCGTGGATTTCCAGCAGGTCATACCAATAGGGGGTATAGACCATCCAACCAACATACACATTGGTAATCAGGTTTTCCGCCACGGGTTCCTGACGAGTGAAATAGATATTCCGCATGGAGGAGAACGGAACAAAGGACACGTATTTGTAGTCCTTGTCTGCCCGAACATGATTGACAATCTTTGCGGTTTTTACTTCTTCCCGTTCCAAGAACCAATAGTAGCCGTTCCGATGGTCACGCATGGGGAAGAAAATAGCATAAACGAATATGGCGATGACAACGCCGTAGCGCAGAACCACAGCCACTTTGTTTTTGAGCAGGGGAATCTCCTGACGCAGGAATCGGTAAAGGATCTGAACAAATCCGATAAAGATAATGGGGTTGATAACCCGACCGATGCCTCGACGTCGGAAGTGAAGGAATCCCACCGCCACCAGAACCGCCAGAATATTTCCCAAGACTTCCAGTCGGTTTTTCTTGGTGAAAACCAAGCAGAAAGCACCTACATACAAGAAAAGACACAGGAATTCACTTTCGAAAATCTCTTCGAGCAGTTTGTTCCAATCATAGAGGTATTTGTTCTCGTCGGAAAGGCTCTCTGCCAACGCCTTAACCTTTTCCACAGGGAACATGGTTTTGTCGTTGAAGCGGAAACCCTTGTACATCTTTACGTCGGTCTCGGTAATCCCGTTGGCGTCGTAGTAGTCCTTATGTTCTTCGTAGTTCAGTTCACCGCCATCGGAGGCAATACCACGATAGTGGTTGAAGGTAATATACTCCTCGCCCATAACTCTTTCGTTGTAGAAATTTTGGGAGGTTTTCAGGAACTGATGGGTTCCGAAGAAGAGAACCACCACCGCCAGTACCACCGCCCATGAATTTCTCTTTTTGATACCTGCGAAGAACAGGGTGGGAACAAAAAGTAAAAAGACACAGGTTGCCAGACTGCCCCGTCGGTAGCCTAAGCCAACAAAGATGAACAAAAAGCCGAGTACGAAGTATTTGATTGACTTTTTGTCGAGACGTTCCACGTTTTCCAGAATCAGCAAGACACCTGCCGCCGCACAGATAAAGGCAACGATGGTGAAGGTAATACCAAACAGAAGGGTAATCTGCAATGCCGACAAGATGGTGGCAGATAGCAGTTTGTTGTTCATCTGACGGGTGTTGTAGAAGAACGCCACAAAGGCCGCAGTAAATGCAACCACCAAGGTAATCTCATACACGTTCAGGGAAGGGAACAACAGCGCAAATGCACGCATGAAGTAACCCAGATAGATGGAGATAAACACCAGATACTCACTGTGCGCATTGGTCTGGGCGCTGTTTACCATGTTGGAAAGAACCATGTCGTCCTTGCCGATGTCGTAGTAAGGATGGCAGAATAAGAAGGAAAATATCGTAATCCCCACGGGGATCAGGATAAAATAGAATCGTTTGAAAAATTGCAAACACTTATCAAGTATCATACAATCGACCTTTGCCTTTCTTTTGGGTGATAGGGCAATACTTCGCCGTTTGCATTATATCATAGATTTTTACAGCTTTCAACGAATGTTACAAAAAAGAAAGAAACGTGACGTTTCATCCATTGCCGGGCATAATTCGAGAAAAAGATTTGCCACAGATTGCCGAGCCACAGGGTTTCGCAAAACGAGTTCGCAGAAATTTGGATGAGATTCGTCTTTTCCTCTCGTGAGTGCGCAGTAAAATTGGATGAGATTTGTCTTTTCCTCTCGTGAGTGCGCAGAGGAGCGTGACGCTCCACCCATTGCCGGACATAATTCGAGAAAAAGATTTGCCACAGATTGCCGAGCCACAGGGTTTCGCAAAACGAGTGCGCAGAAAAATTGATGAGATTTGTTTGGCGCAAGATGGGGAATGGCAGGAGTGTACTCCTTGTACATGATTGTCATTCCTCGTCGAAGTATCGGGCAAAGATCGCCAAATTTCAAGCACGACTGGACAAAGCTTTTCAAGCACGACTGACATAAAAAAAGAGCACCCACTAAGGATGCTCTTTTTTTATTACAAATTCACTGCATTCACAATGGCATCGCTTCCGCGCCAGGTAAATGCATCGTAGGGAGTGATAACCTTGGCGCCGTCAAGCTCCAGAAGGTTCATTCCGTACCGCTCTGCCAAAGCCTTGGCAGGAATATACTTGATGCCGTTTTCTTCCACTACATCAAAGGATTCTTCCGACATACCCATCTTCAGGGTTACTTTGCCGTTTCCTGCATCCACCAAGATTGCACCGAGGAAGGATGCCGCGTAGTCTACTACAATACCCTTGGCACTTACCGCATTTTCCACGTGAGTACCACGGAGAAGTGCCAGACCGGTTGCTTCGTTGAAGATCAGGCTTCGGTCAACCTTGTGGTCACGAACTGCTGCAAACTGATCCACATAACCGGTGTAGAGATCCTGCACCTGCTGAATCCGCATGGTGGGAATCTGCTTCTCTGCCGGTGTCACAATGGGACGGTTACCCTGAGGGTTAGGAGTGGTACTGAGCTGAGAACTAAAGCCGTTGGTAACAAGGTATCCATCCTGATAGTGGAGGCCCTGGTTCATCTGTCCGGTGTAAACGGAAGAGTTTCTGTGGGTGGTACCCAGGAACTCCCAGGAATCGCCGTAGTCCTTAGATACTGCCAGAGAGAAGTTGGTTCTGTTAAACTGATATCTGGCACCCAAATTCTGGCTATCATTGGACCATGCCACATAAATATCTTCCTGCATCTCGCCATTTTCGTCAATGTACCGGTGAACATCCATACCAAAGCAGTTCAGCGCCATAAAGAAGGGGGTGGACTTACTTTCGGTATTCCATGTTGTACCATTATCCAAAGATTCGAAGTACCGGATCATACCACGGTCGTTACGATAGTAGATACGAACCCAATCCTTGGTAGCAACCGGCTGAGGCTCCTGCATACAGCTGTCGCCCTGAGACTCAAAGCTGATGTGAAGTCCGTGCTTCCAGGTCATACCCTTGTCATCACTGTACCACATTTCGGTATCACCTACGTTCTCGGAAGCCAGATCATCATCGCCTACCAAAAAGATACGTCCCGGTTCTCCGTTGGGACCATCGGGAGACTGTGCTAAGGCTCCGACGGTGTTAACATAGCTGGTCTTACCTTGTTCCGGTTCCGGACCGAAGAGGTAACCTGCCGGTTCCCATCCGCTGAGAACCGAATCGGTCTTATTGATCCAGAACTGCAACTGATACTTCTTGCTGCCTGCATCGTTGTAGTAATCCTGACCCCAGGCGTGGATACCCTCGTTCTTGTAAAGGGAGAGCAGTTCGCCACTGTTCAGGCGGAGCATATGGGCACTGAACTTGGGATAATTGATTGCCTTCATATCCTCGGACTTCCAGGTCTTACCATAGTCGGTGGTGGTATTGGCTACCGTCTGCTGGGTCATCCACATTTTTCCATCGGAGTAGAAAACACCGGTGGTGTTACTACCCACAAAGTTCTGCTGATACGCATTGGCATCACGAACATCCAGCATTACTTTAGCATCACCACGATATGCAAAGTTCTTCACATAGGAAGTACAATCGCTGGTAATAAATCCAACCTTACCTGCAATATCCAGAGTATCCTTGGAAAGAACAGGTTCGCCATTGACGTAGAGGGTAACCTTCTTGTTGTTGTCTACCCCATCCTTTTTCTGGTGATCCATCTTGAGTTCCATCCGATAGGTCTTGCCGATTTCAAACTTGTAAGGAACGCTTACCTTGGTGATGGAGGCATCGGATTCCCGTCTGTCTACAATTTCCATTTCGCCGGTTGCAAAGTTGTAACCTGCTTTACTGTAGGTTCCGGCGGTGGAGTTGTTAAAGAGCATCCACATACCTGCTTTCTCGCCGGCCTTGCTGACCATCACATCTGCACCAAATTCTGTCTTACCGCTGTAGGCAATCAGGTGCGCGATGGCGTTGGTCTTATCCTTGGAAATCATCAGCATCTCTTTCCGGTTGGGATCGATGTTGATGGTCATGCCATTGGCAACGTACCAGTAATCCTCGGTATCGGTGGTTCCGGTACCATCAAACTGATCTTCGTAAAGGTAGATGTCGTAGAAATCGTTCAGAGAAACGTAGGAGAGTTCTCCTGCCTTCACATCAACGCCCACGACAGGCTCGCCGACCGCTCTTACATCACGGAAGGATCCCATAACCTTACCATTCACATAGAGATTGGACATACCCATCTCGGATGCCAGACGATAGTGATTTTCACCCTCGGGCATATCACCCAGTTCGTACTCATAGGGCTCGGAGTCCAAAGACTTTGAAGTCTTGCAGTAAACCTTACCGTCACGGAGTTCGATGACTGCCGAGAAGATAGAGTCATTCACAACCAGTTTTGCCTGATCGTTCTTATCTGCCACAAAGTCTAAGTTATAGTAATATCTCTCGTTGAGACCGGGTGCCGCAATGGACTTCTTACCGGTCACATTCCGCAGATTCATGTAAGAATTTCTGGACTCAGTTTCGGAGATCTTAAAGTTCTCCACACCGCTTGTGGCGGTTTCCGCCTGCGTGCTCATAGGCATCCGGAAGGATGCAGCAAGCTTACCCTCGTAATACAAATCTGCAAAGGGGCCATCGGTCAGGATTTTGTAGTTACCCGCACCTGCACCAATGGACTTTTCGCCCTCATTGGTGAGGTAGGTCATACTACCTGCCTGATGGTTCAACTTCAGTTGGAAGGTTCCGTTGGAAACGTTTACTTCTGCATTTTCCTTTGCATCATAGGAAATCTCGTTGGCATAATGGGTGGTTTTGCCTTGGGATAAATCAGGGCTTAACGTTCCGCTGAGTTTTTCAATAACCGCACCATTTGCATTCTTACAAAGAGCCACAACTGCGGTTCCCTCGGTGCTGATTGCGGAGAAATCCACCTTGAAAGGTGCCACATTGGAAGAACCAACGGTTTCTCCGTTTACCAAGTATTCTACAGACTTCACGCTGGAGAGTTCGTCGTAGCCGGAAAGCTCTGCAGACGCCTTGTTCTCACCTACCCAGGAAGCCTTGATGAAGTTATCCCGTGCGGGACGCACATCAAATTCCACAGGAGTGCTGTCCTTGCCGTTACAGGATGCTACCATAGAGTAGGCACCTGCAGGAAGGCCGGTCAATACTGCATTGTAGTTGTTTTCGCGGGTTCCGGTTGCAACTACAACACCATTTATCTTGTAGTCTACTTTATCGGTTGTTACATCGGGAGCCAAGTAAGACTTTAAGTTGATGGGCTCGCCCTCTAAATATTCATCACCATACATAGGTGCCGCCATACAAGCATCGCCTGCCCAGACGGGAGTGTAACTGATCCAGTCATACTCCATTGCCGCGTGGGTACCATTCATACCCTGCGCACCAATCTGGAGGTGGTAATATGCACGAGTGGAGGGATCGGTGGGGAAGTCACCAACCAACTCATCATCAATGTAAACCTTAACATACTTCTTACCGCCGTAGGATTCGAACTTCATGGTGTGCCATTCGTCCGGATTCTCAGGATCAAAGAGGAATCCGTTGGGGAGCAAGTCACCGGAGACCTTCTCGGTGTGGATTCTCTGTTCACGGATATCCACGTAGAACACACCACCCGGATAGTGAACCTTATAGTAGAACTTATCGCCGAAGACCTGGAACCGCATCCGATGCTCGATGATAAAGTCATCGGCAAAGTTTACACGATAGAATGCCGCAGTACTCTTGGCCAAAGCCTGATCCATTGCCAGAACGCCCTTTTCGGTGTCAATCCAGACTGCATCGGTTGCACAACGCCACTCGCTCAGATCCTCATCCGCAGTGAACTCGTGAGAGAACGGGGTGGGGGGGCCTTCCAGAGAGGGGGGGTCACCGCTGGTAACGGTGGCTCCTGCCGCCTTTTCCGGAATGGTGATCTTTACATCGGAGATGGTAAACTTACTCAAAACACCATTGTCACCACCGTAGTTACCGATGGAAATCTGGGATGCCAGAGCGTTGGTAGGCAACTGCCAATCCTTCATAATGGATCTACCATTAAAGAAGAACTCCGCAATACCATTGGAGTCAATCTTTACTGCGTAACTGTTCATGGTGGTACCCACATTACAAGGAATTACTTTTGCGGAACCACTCTTATCCTGACAGGTAATACCGTTGGAACGAAAACCAATATACGCTCTGTGGGTACCTGTATATACAACGACAGTCTCACGGGTGGTAAAGCTACCTTCCATCCGCATCTTCCACTCTGCAGTTACTGCATGGTCGGGTGCCGAGTAGGTTTTGGTAATACTCAAGCTACCGCCCTGAGCATGGGGAACATCACAGGCAAAGGTTGCCTGAGAACCATTGAAGGTAATGGTTCCCATTTTTTGGGTGATGGCGGCATCGGTGTACCAATAGGTTTCTTCTGCGGAAACTGCCAGAGGGGCAATTGCCGTCAAAAGCAAACAAAGTGATAAGAGAATTGTAATTAATCTTTTCATTTTTTCCCCTCCTAGTCCTTATCGATGATATATACAACATCCAAACGGTTGCTGTAGGTAATCATAATAACTTTCTGATTGGTCTTGGGATCGGTATCGTAGGTAACCAAATCGCCGGAACCAACCATCTCTACCTTGGCATCGCCGCCTTCGTTGGTGTAACGATAGAAGCCGGCCGCACCTACATAGTAGTTACGGATGTTTTCCTTCTTATATACATCCTTACCAACCGATGTGGTGTGAGAAATCAGGTTGTTGCTGAATGCAAGCGCAGTACCGTAAGCCATACGGTTTCTGGAACCCCAAGCACGGGTCTGACCGGACTGCTTGATTCTCTGTGCAGGAGCAACGTCACCGTCTTTCACTGCATAGTAGGTTTCAATATGGGTAACCTCGTTGTTGGTGTTCACCTGGAAACGAACCACGTCACCCACTGCAATGGTGGAATCGTCAATATCCTTGGAAAGAACGCGAACGTAAGGACCGTTGTAACCTAAGAAGGTTGCCTTGCGAACCACATCGCCCTCTTCGTTCAGGCTCTTCTCGATATCGCCTAAAATATAGATACCGTTTTCTTCGTATACAGCGGTGTGAATCTTGTTGTAAACCACCGCATAACGAGCCATACAATAATCGTTTACCGAGTATACCTCAACGGCACAGTAGCTCTCGTTGGTAATGGAACCGGTTCCGTAATACTCTACCTTGTCTCTCTCATCACAGGGAGGCATCAACACATTTGATGTGTTAATCAGGTTTGCAAAGGTGGTTCCGTTTCCATCATAAATATAGAAACCTCTGTCGTTGGAACTGTACATTGCCGCTTCCATTTCTGCGTAATCGGTTCCGCCATCTCTCTGGTAGGGAGTCAGGGACTGCTCGGTCTCGTTGGCACCCTTGTTGATGGTGTCAAGATGAGTCAGCGCACCTTCGTCATTCACACGATAACGTACCGGCTGAGACAGGGGGAAGTTTGCTTCACCGGACTTTAACTGGGTGAGCATTCCGTAACTGTGCAGGGTCTTAACATCGGTACGGCTAACGGTGTTAGCATTGCCCGCATCGATAGCAGTCTTCAAATCTGTAGCAAAGATTCTCTTATCTGCCGCCGTCTGAAGTTGAGTCAGGGCACGGCTTGCATCGGTGTACTCGCTCTCATCCAGCATGAACTTCTTGGGGGTTGCAAGTTCCAGAAGCTCTCTGCTCTGGTTTACAATACGCACCTGCAAGGTTCCGCTGAATGCAGATTCTTTCACCTTTGCATCAATCAGATAACCAAACTTGTAACCGTCGTTGTCGGGGTGAATCACACCGGCACAATGACCATCGTGGGTATAAACGGTTACGGTCTGTCCCAACAGGTAGGGATCTTCGTCCATAACGGTTGCACCTGTAATCTCATAGGCAACACCGCTGATGGTGTAGGTATCCTTGTAGACACCCTCCAAAACGCCGGTTACACCTTCGCCCAGATAGTTTACGGTGATGACTCTTGCACCCTTGGTGTTCTTACTGGTGCGAACCGCAATCACATCACCGGGAATCAGGAATCCAAGTTCACCTACGATGCCGGCTTCCATGTATACCTGATAGAGTTCTTCCTGATTCTGTGCACCAACGGTGGAGTTTGTGGGGTACTTACCATAGATAACACCCTGCTCCTTGTCAACGCTTTCCACCATCATGAAGGTGTACTCGTCAATCAGGATAACGTCGTAGATACTGTCGTCATTGTTGTCAATCAAAGTAACGGTTCCGCAATCGGGTTTTAAATCTTCAGGCTTATACTCAGGATAAGCAACACCGTTGAGCAATACGTCCATGGTGGTGGAAACCTGAACCTTCTTTTCCTTACTTCCTTCGAAGTATACGAAGTAGTTTTCATCCAGACCATCGATTACCTTGCCGTCCAGTTCCAGATAGTTGTTCCGCTCTTCGTCCACATAGAGGAACTCAATCTTCTGCTTGGTACCGCCGGTCATCTTATCTCTTTGGCTGTAGTAAACAATTTCACGACCCAAAAGTCCATCGGTGTTCTCGTAAACATATACTCTGCCACCGATGAGCAACTGGTTCTGTCCGATACTGCTGTCAGAATCGGAAAGTCTGGTGCCGTAAGCACCTTCCACGATACCACGCTGTTTTACCAGACCATGGTAGCACTCCAGCGCGGTATAACCGTCCTGAACTTTGTATTCATCCTTGTCACCGAAGGTAACCTGCTCCATCATGGGCAGATCCAATGCGTTCAGAATCATCTTCAGCATCTGACCAACGGTTACGTTACCGGTAATTTCCACACCGTCCAGCAAACCGATTCGATTTGCAACAGCGGTGTAACTTTCGTAATGACCAACCACGTCATAACCTAAAATCACCGAGAGAACCTTACAGATCTCATTGGCAGTAACAGGATCATCGGGACGGAACTGACCGTTACCGTCACCACTTAAGATGCCTGCCGAAGCCATGGCGTAGATTTCTTTGTAATTCTTATGGGTTTCCGGAACATCGGTAAAGAACTTATCGGTTCCGGTGTATTCAGGAAGCGCCGCCAGACGGGATGCCTGTTGTGCCAGACCACCTCTGGTGATTTCTGCTTCCTGATGAGGGCCGGGAGTTCTGATAATGCCCAGATAAAGAAGGAAATCTTCCTCGGTTTGGGTAATATCTCTTACCTCTTCGATGGTTTCAGCCTCTTCTGCTGAAACATTCAAACCGCAAAACAGGGTTGCCAGCATGGCAACAAGTACAACTAAACTAAGAATTCGTTGAATAAATTTTGTCATGCTTTTTATCTCCTCTCTGCAATATAGTTATAAATACGATAAATGGCAACTGCAGATTCTGCTCTGGTGGCAGAAGCCGGTGCATCAAAACGATTGTCACCAACGCCATTCATCAAACCGCCCTGACAAAGGGTGGTAATACTTTCTCTTGCATACTTGGGAATGGTCATATAATCATCAAAGACATAAGCGTTCTGTTCGGGAATAATCTCGATACCGATATGCTTCAGAATTCTGTCAAGCATAACCGCCATGTCTGCACGGGTGATTTCCTGACCAATACCAAAGGTGCCGTCTTCCATACCATTTACAATGCCCATTTCATAAGCCGCCGCAACATAGTCATAGTACCATGCATTGGGGTCCACATCACTGAAGGATGCCGCTTTGCCACCGATTTCGATGCCTGCCGCCTGCATTGCCATCTTCAGGAATTCCTCACGGGTTACTGCCATATCAGGATAGAATGCTCCGCTTCCGTCACCGGAAACCACACCTAAGTTCTGAAGAACCAGAATGCTGTCCTTTGCCCAAGGAACAGACTTCAAATCATTGAAACCGCTCTGGGTCTTTTCTGCCTCGGAAGATTCTTCGCTCTCCTCAATCTTTGTAGGAGGCTGATTGATGGGCTCTTCGGTTGTATCACCGATCTTGTTACCGGAAAGGTAGTTTCCGCCACCACCGGCAGAGCCGCCACCATAAGAACCACCGCCAACGGAGCCGCCGCCATAGGAGCCTCCACCAAAGGAACCACCGCCAACAGAACCGCCGATGTTATTCTGTGCCGCCAGCATCCGCTCTACAACGGCTCTCAGGTCGGTCACAATGTCATTCTTTGAGGTGTAGGTTTCACCGTTAAATGCAGTAAAGAGGGCCTTTTGGTCGTTTACCGCATTAATCTTATCAATATCGTTCTGGTTCAGACCCAAGGTGTCTTTGTAGGTATCGGTAAGCAGGTTTCTTACCTCACCCCAAACAACTACCTTTTCATTGATTTCCTTATTGAACG
The DNA here is from genome assembly GCA_045649565.1 of Ructibacterium sp. Taxonomy (GTDB): domain Bacteria; phylum Bacillota; class Clostridia; order Monoglobales; family Monoglobaceae; genus Ructibacterium. Next base: position 3,172 of record JAZRQC010000029.1, on the reverse strand, counting down.
CCTGAAGCAATGCACGTTCATCAATGGTTGCCTGTACAGAAGGATCTAAGTATTCACGGAATGCGTAAAGGTCAGTTGCACCTGCATTTTCTCCTGCCAGTTCCTGATACTGTGCAAAAACAGCCTCAGCAAAACCTTCATCAGAAGCCTGTGCCTTTACATCCTCTGCAGCATAATTGAGCAGGAAGGATTCCATATCTTCTGCAGAAGTTACACCGCCTGCCAGAATGTCGTTGGTGAAAAGTTCAACTTCGTGACTTTCTGCCACATCGTTGCCCTTCTGAATCCGCAGAATGTAGGTTCCGCTTGCCCATTGTGCCGGATCAACACCTAAGACAGCCTTTACCTTACCTACACTGTTGTTGGTGGTCTGTACCGCCGCCGCCAGATTGCCGGTTGCCTTTTCGGTCAGGCTGGCGGTAATCTGATTCTCACCAACGCCAATGTTACCACTGACGGTTACTTCGTTGAAGTTGGTGGTGTAGGTTACGGGAGATGCAGTCTCTTCGTACACATCGTCTGCAACGTTCCGCTCAATCTGATCCTTAGCGCCAATCAACGGAATACCTGTTTCCACATCGCTCCAGATCATAGCCGCCGCGGTGTCAGTTTCCTCACTCACACCATAAATGTTCTGAGAGAAGTCAATCCACTGACCGCCGGTTGCAGTATAGGGTTCTGCATATATCTGCTTGGTGTAGCCATACTTCTTATCATAAACCACGGATAATACGGTAATCTCACGGTCTTTCTCAATGCCATCGTAACCATAGTGGTAGGTTCCGTCTACCCAAAGGTCTCCGCCGTCCATCACCGGTGCCTTCAGGTCAACGTAAGCACCCTGATAGATTTTCAGGTCGTCAATGGTGGTTTGTGCACCCTTGTTGGCCTCGGGACTATTAAACCAGAAGGTGTAGTTTCCTACACTACCGGAGTTCCAGTAACCTTCTCTCTTATCGTTAATCTTTTCCCAGGGACCTAAGGGAGTGCCATCATCATCCAGGGGACGACGATAGTAGTCGTAACAATCATAGGTCTTGGTTACGGGATTGCCGTCTACATCGGTTTCTTCCCAATCCTTGGTGTAGAAGGAGAAGAGATACTCATACAGGTTCTCTCTGTCAAAACCGGAGAAGTTCCGGTCACTGGCACTATATCCCTCTTTCCAACCAATGGTATCGGTGTAATACTTTATGGCTGCCGCAGGAGCAGACTCACTACAGTTCAGCAAACCACCGTTACGAAGGTTCCAGTAGATACGACCGCTCTGGTTGGCACCGGCTCCCATCTGAAGGAACAGAACGTTGCTACTTCTTCCGGTACCTGCACCACCAATAATCTGAGTCTTAAAGGTCATGTACCAATTTCCCTTGGTGCTGTAGTTAATCTTAGGAAGCTTCGCGGTACCGAAGGTGGTATCACCGGTTTCGCTCAAGTAAAGCTTGCCATCCTTGATTTCCGCACCGTCAATCAGCTCCCAACCGTTGCTGTTGTCCGAAAAGTCATCTTCGAATGCTACGAAGTTCTCGGACATGGTAAGCTTTGTTGCGTCGGTTTCCACCTCTGCCGCAAAGACAGGTACCGACACCATGGTCAATACCATTACCAATGCCAAAATTCCTGCTAATTTTCTCATAAACGCTCCTTTCCGACCTCGCATGCGAGGCCACACCTCCTGAAAAGAATTTTGATTCTATCATTATATCATAGGTTTTTATTAATTTCTATAGAAATTTTTGTCCAATTTGAGCAAAACAGGAAAATTTTGCTCTGCTTTTTTGTGAATTTGGAATATTATTCAAACTCAATATAGGTCATGGACTCTCTCTCGTTGTAGGTAATGGTCAACTTATCGGTCACCTTACCTCTCTCATAGAGAGTGGGAAGGGTGGGAGACTTCACTCTGTCCATGGTGTATACCTTGTAGGTAGAGTAGTTCTCGTAACCCTTCAGGTCAATTTCGATTTCCAAGGTGGTACCACGAGTTTCGTGGATGTTGGCAATCATCAATGCCGCCTTTTTATCGTTCTTTGCGGCAACATAGGCAATGTCACTACCCTCGGTGTGAGCACCTGTATCCACTTCGGTGCCCAGCGCATAAAGCTGACCGAAGAGCACAAAGGCATGGTACTGTGCAAAAGCACATCTGTCCTCGGAGATAACGCCGTTGTAGGAGTTCCGAACAATGTCATAGAACATCATCATATCCGCAGGGGACTTCTGTCCGCTTAAGAAGATATAGGCAAGTTTTGCCGCCGCCAAAGCGTCCATCCGCTCTGCATAGCCTTTCATGGGTTCAATGTTCCATTCGGTGAAAATAATCTCTGCATCTTCTCTTCCCTTGCTGTCCACATACTCTCTTACCGCCTTGTTATAACGATAAGGGAGTTTGGGGTCACGGAAGTAGTTGTGGTAGGAATAGTAATCCAGCGGACACCAGGTCTCGGGATTGTTGATGTATTCAAAGAAAGCATCTGCCCACTTCAAAAGATGCTGACCACGGGGGCTCTGCTCTGCATCAATCAGGGCGTTCAGGTTACAGCAAGAGTATCCGCCCACCTTAATCTTATCCCCGAAGCAGTTCTTCAGGTGGTGAGAGGTGATCCGATAGAGCTCGAAATACTGCTCCTTGGTCCCTGTCCACATATTGATGCGGTTGTAACCGGGCTGATAACTATCCGGCTCGTTCCAGATTTCCCAGTATTCAATATCATAGTGGAAACCGTCTGCCCATCCTTCGTTGTAGTGACGGATGATATGTTCACAGATTCTTGCCCACTTGGCAAAATCCTTGGGAGGATTGATGTAGCGGTTCAGACCGGTGTGGTCGATGGTTTCCCCCAGACGATAGAAAGGCTCCCCACCTGCATCAATAATACCCTTAATATATCGGTCAGTAAATTCAAACATGTAGGACGCAGGATCATTCTCGTCCGCATCAAAGTCGGGGAATACATTGTGGATGTCCACAAAAAGTCCGCTGCCGAACTCGAAGTCGGAGGCCAAGCGGTCTTAGGAAGACAACAATGGGCACCAACTCCTTGGCCCACAGAACGACATGGCTACGATCCGACTTGTAAATTCAAACATGTAGGACGCAGGATCATTCTCGCCCGCATCAAAGTCGGGGAATACATTGTGGATGTCCACAAAAAGTCCGCTGCCGAACTCG
>JAZRQC010000028.1:0-31215 GCA_045649565.1 Ructibacterium sp. | reverse complement strand
TTGGGCAGAAAACTGTTTGAAAAGATTTTCCCCGTTATACTTACAGACAGGGGTTCGGAGTTTTCTAACCCAAGAATGATAGAATATACTAAAGATGGAATTCTTCGAACAAAAGTGTATTATTGCGATGCAGGATGCCCTCATCAAAAAGGTTCTATCGAGGTAAATCATGAGCTTATTCGCAGAGTATTACCAAGAGGTGTTACCTTTGATAATCTGACTCAAGAAAAGATTGATATTATGATGAATCACATTAACTCGTATAGCAGACTGAGGCTTGGAAACAAAACTCCTTTTGAAGCATTTGAGTTTTATTACGGTTCTGAACTTTTTGAAAAGTTGGGATACAAACAGGTAGAAAAAAATCAGGTTATTATTAACCCAAAATTACTTAAAAGATAATTAAAATGATACGGTGGATACACTCAATATTAGGTGGAATACAGGGGTAGCATTTTGGGTTACAAATTTTTTTGCCAAATCAACTATCCCTTATTGGCATGCAAAAATGCTTGTATTTTGAGAAAATAGGTATTGCATTTCGCTTACAAATCGTGCATTTCGTTTACAAAACTTGCATTTCTCTTACAAATCGTGCATTTCAGATTACAAACTTGCGTTTCGATTACAAAAGTCGCATTTCGTTTTACAAATGCGACTTTTCGGATTACAATTGAGCAAAAAGAGGAATCAAAATGTCAAAAATTTCTTGTTTATGCAAAATTGGACAAAAATTTCCTGAAAATTTACAAAAAACAGTATTGATTTTTTCAAAACAAAGTATTACAATAAAATTACAATAAAAAAATCGTATCTCAATATCGTAAAAATATCAATTTTTATATATTTCAAAGGAGTGTGTTTTTATGAAAAAAACAAGAATCTTGGCATCTTTGCTTTGCATCATGATGGTAGTTTGTAGTCTGACAGTCATGCCGGTATCTGCGGCAGTTGGAGATACTGATTCCTCCATTGCAGATGTTATGGGTGTTTTTTCTGCAGAGGCTGTCTACGAACAGACCATGTCTGCAGGTTTCAGTAGCGCCGATGTTGCAACGGACATCACCACTGCAACCACCTACACCGATGACGGTGTTCAAATCGATGCTAATGGAGGGGTCTGGGCAATTGCTCCCACCACGGACTTCTACACCGATGCTCACGCTTTGGTGCTCAAATTGAAAGTGGGAAGCGGTGACCGATTGAGAATCTACACCGAGGCAGCAGCGAGAACAAATACCGGCTCCAGCACAGCATCAAGAACCAACATTCTCTTGGCTGATAACCGGGTGTATTACAATGTGTCTGGTTCACTAGCCGGCTACATTGACGGGGAATTATTCAACACCGGTAACGATTGGTTTGAACTGATGGTGGTTCACAAGGAAAGCACCGTTGATCTTTATGTAAAGAATAGTGCAACCGGAAATGCATGGACGAAACTGGATTTCACATCGGACTTGTTATATCAACAGGGTCATGCAGGAACCACATCTAATCATCACTTTTACATTGCAAAGGATAGTGGTGCATCAGAGAATGCAGTATCCTATTTGAAGTCTGTAGCTGCTTATCAGGAAAAGACAGCTTTTGCTTCTGTTGCAGAAGCTACCGGATGGGACTATGCCGGTAAGAAGTATGAGCAGATTATGTCCACCGGCTTCACCAGTAGCGATCTTGCATCTATTACAACAGCAACCACCTATACTGAAGACGGTGTTCAGTTGAGTCAAGCTCAATCGACCTGGGCGCTTGCTCCCACCGCCGATTTCTATACCAATACCCACGCCGTAGTGCTTAAGTTAAAAATGGGAAGCGGCGATCGAATCACCGTCTACACCGAGGCAGGAGCGAGAAAGAACACCGGATCCAGCACTGCATCAAGAACCAAGCTTCTTTTGGCTGATAACCGCATATATAACACAGTTCCCAAGACAGAAGCCGGTATGATCAATGGGGCGGTTTTTCAACCCGGTACAGATTGGTTTGAATTGATGATTGTACATAATGATACTACAGCTGATTTTTATGTAAAGAATGCCGCTACCAGTAATTTGTGGAAAAAACTTGACTATGCTGTTGATCCTCAGTATGAACAGGGTCATGCAGGTACCGCGGCAGAACATCATTTCTACATTTCGAAAAATACCGGTGCTGCCTATGCCGGGGTTACTACTTCCTTGAAGTCGATTTCGGTTTATCAGGAGGGAGAGGCTTTCGAAAGCATTGAAGCAATTGTGGAAAGTTCCAATATAGCATCTCCTTACAACTGGAACTTTGCTAATTCTGAAATTGCTGCCTTTGAGAGAAACGGTGGTGGTAAGATAACCTATCCTGCCGGTGCAGAAAATACCACAGAAGGTCTCGATTTGAGCGAAACCAACGGTACTGATGCATGGAACTATTATGCTACCGCAAACTGGTCTCTCTTGAGTTCCGGTTCTACTTCCAGTATGATCCCGAGAGCGCTTTATACCAAGGTAAAGGGCAATGTTAACATTGCAACTGTTGCTCCCAACGCGAAAAATCTGGTAACATTAAGTTCCGTTCCCGGTACCGCACTGGCATCTTCCGGTGGAACTGCTCACGATATCATTGCACCGGATAACAATTGGATGGAATATCTCTTTGTTCCTACAACACTCAACGGTGTATTAACTGACATCTATGTAAAGAGTGCAACCGTGACCGGTGACAAGTGGGTTCATATTTTGACTACCTCGTCCACGGCTATGGCAAATGCAAGTGGTATGTATGGTATTTCCTTCTCCGGCACCGGTGTAGTTGCAGGATTCAAGGCGGTAGACTATAATCCTGCATTGGTAGTAGCTGCGGCAAATACCTTGCCGGCAGATGCATCCTACCTGTATTTTGGAGAAGAGTTTGATGCAGAACCTACCTATGCTAATGATGCAAGCAACGGTGTTATTACCTATTCTGATGGTTATGCCAATGCACCGGTTGTTGGTGCCGGAAATACAACCTCCACCGCACCCAAAGGAAATGGTCAAATTAACTTCAACGGCCTGACTATCCCGGTTGGCGGATATGCAGAGTTTAAATCCAAGTCCAATGGTTCTCAGGCCTTTGTATTCTATGATGGAACCAACAGAATGTATGTTGGTGCCAACAAAGACTATAACACCATTGACCAGGGAGCTACTTCCGTGAGTGGTGGTATGTATCTGGGTGACACCGATAATATTTGGCGTACCTACCGTGTGGTTCGTACTGCAAATGGCTATAGTGTCTACAGTAATGCAGATGGCGAAAGCGGATGGAGAGTACATTCTCTGGAAGGTTTTAGAGCAAACACAACCGAGGCAAAGGTGAATTTCCAGTATCAGGCAAGTTGTGACGGTGTTAGCGATGGTAACGGCCAGCTTGATTATCTCAGAGTTTACGGCCCTGCACCCAGTGCACCTCTGACCCTGACTGATGGATACAACACTGCAACCATAGCAGAGGGTGCAACTCTGGTTTACCCCAAATCTCTCCGTGCAATTGTAACCGAAGATGCAGGTAAACTCTTAGTTGTTACCTACAAGGGTAATGATATGCTCAAGGCACAGATTATCAATGCTGCAGATATGGTAAACGATAGCATCCTTGTTGACGCAAGAGCAACCGATGCTACCAAGGTTAAAGTATTCTTGTGGAATGACTTTACTTCTTTGAATGAGTTGGTTCCTGCAGTAACCCTTAACCTGTAAAAATAGGATTCCCTTGGGAAAAGGTTTTATGAAGGATAAAAGAGAACGGCGATGCCGTTCTCTTTTTTTATGTCAAAATTTTCGTGTTTTTGTAAAATTGGACAAAATATCAAGGAAAAACTATGGCTAAATCTATTGATTTAGGAAAGAAAAAGTGTTACAATATTGTAAAGAAAACTGAAAAAGGTTTTCTGTATTTGTTAATAATGAAACTTTATTAATACTTATTTTCAAAAGGAGTGTGTCCGTATGAAAAAGTCAAGAGTTTTGGCAATGTTACTTTCTTTGATGATGCTGGTTTGCTCTCTCCCCGTTATGCAGGTTTCTGCTACCGTCGGAGACAGCGATGCTGATATTGCATCATTGATGGGTGTTGCCGATGCCACGGTAGTGTATGAGCAGGAAATGGCTGCAGATTATACTCCGGTAGACGTTGCATCTGTATCCACAGCAAGTACCTATACCGATGATGGTGTGCAGCTTGATACAGAGGGAACATCATGGATTTTAGAGCCAAAGGCGGAGTTTTACCATTCTGTCAATGCTGTTGTTGTTAAGGTAAAGGTTGGCGCAGGTAATCGTCTTACCATTTATACCGAGGGTGGCGGAAGAACTACCAAGACCGGTACAACCACGGCAAGAGCTTATGTTTTGATTGCAGATAAGGTTGTGTATGCAAGAAATGATGCCAACACTCTTGTGGCAGGTAAGATTGGTGAAGAGGATTTTCAGGTTGGTGATGATTGGTTTGAACTTATGTTCGTTCATCACGATACTACCTTTGATCTTTATGTGAAGAACAACACAACCAAGGAAGGTTGCAGTTCTACCGATGGCGCATGGAAGCAACTTACCTATGACGGTAGTTTGTTGTACGAAAATGGTCACGCAGGAACCGCAAAGGAACATCACTTCTATTTGGGTCACAAGGTTGGATCTGCCGGCGAAAACTCCTACGTTAAATCCGTTAAGGTTTACAACGAAAATGTTACCGTGGAATCCTTGCTTGGCGTAACAACGGCAAAGAATACCTATAACGTACAGGTTGACGCAAATTCCGGAAGTCGTACCGATATGGCATTCTATGAGGATAACAATTACACCGCCGGATCTTACACTGCAAATGGTATGGCTTTCGCAAGCGGTAACAAGTCAACATTGTGGGGCGTTAAGCCTGCAACCAATTATTGGTCTGTTAAGAACGCTACCGTGATTAAGGCGAAACTGGGCAACAGTGCTGATACGATAAGTCTTTTCGGAATGAGCCCTGTGACCGGTAAAAGATTTAATTACAAGATTGCCCATGATCAGGTGAATCATCAGGGTGGTGCGACGCTGACCTCCATTGGTTGGTTGAACGGAGATTCTACCAGTGCGGCAAAGCAGCGGTTCACACCCGGAACTGATTGGTTTGAACTGATGGTTGTGGAGGAAGCAGATCATCAGAAGTTCTATGGAAGAAATGAACAGACGGCTAATGTCTGGAGTTATCTTGGAATGGTAAACGGCTATGAGGAAATTAACGTAGCAATGCCGGTATATGCCATTGCAAAGTCTACCGATGCCGCAAATCCGATCCTGATTCAATCCATCTCTGTTTATCGAGCTGATGACGGCACGAACGATCCTGCTTTTGAAACGGTAACGCCTGAGCAACCGGGAGGAAGCGGTGGTCAGGAACCTGATACCCCTGATGTGGAAACTCCGGTTTATGACACCATTGAGAAGGTATTGACGGCGCATCTGAAGAATGATATGAAGCTTGATGTGGATGTTACCATGACTGCAAGTTCCAATGCTTGGAATTTTGCAAATTCTACCATGACCACATATACCAGAAGCGACAATGTTGCAATTGTGACCCCTGCAGGTGCATCTTATGCGCAGGAAGGTCTTAACTTAAGTGGTACCAACGGTACCGATACATGGAAGTTCTCGCCTTTCCGTGGTTGGTCACCCTTGAATACAAGCAATGGTGGAAATTCATTCCGTGCAGTATACTTTAAGGTAAAAGGAACGGTCAATACCGTCGTAAAGACACCTGACAACTATTCCTTGGTAAGATTAACTTCCAGTCCCGGTGTAGCACTCAGTTCCATGAAGGCTTTGGATGGTGAAACCAGCGTGATTCGTTCCCTTACTCAGGATATTACTCCCGATGATAACTGGATTGAATACCTGATGATGCCGAGAAATACCAACGCGGTTTACCTTTGGGCAAAGAGTGATACTTTAACCGGCGGTAACTGGGTAAGAGTGATGGGTCTTGATCGTTACTATTATACGACTTCAAGTGCTGAGGATTACGATGCTATAAGAAGAACTGGTATGAGTTTTTCCGGCTCCGGTGTGGTTGCAGATTGGAAGACCATCGATTATAATACTGCAGACAGAACTGTAATTACCAATGATGCGGCAGTAACCCCTGCAGGTGCTTCGGTTGCTTGGATGGAAGAGGAATTCGATAACACTTCCACCTATAAGCCGCAGCCTACCTATGGTAATGCAGTTACCATAGCGAACGGCGTTATGTCCGCCAATACCAAGCTTGGCAATGAGGCGGAGGGTATTGCGGCTACCTCCGGTCATGTGAAGTTTAATAAGTTCTACATTCCCGTTGGCGGTTATGCAGAATTTAAGATGAAGAGCAATGGCTTGAAGTCCATTACAATGGATGATGGTGTAAACAAGTGGGCTATTACCCTCAACTGCGATTATAGCCAGTTCCCCGGAACACAATCAGAAGGTGGTGGATTTACCTCTGATAGCGATATGTCCTGGCGTACATGGAGAATTGTTCGTACTGCAAACGGATATAGCATCTACTCCAAGGCAGATGGTGATACCGGATGGCGTATTCATGCAGTAGATGGCATCAGTAGTGAATCTGCAGGAAATGACGCTTATATTTCCATTCAGTTCTATGCCAACGCAGATGGTGTAAACGATGGTAACGGACAACTTGATTACATGAAAATCTACGGCACTGAACCCTTTGATCCGGGTGACGATGAAGGTGACAGCGGAGATCAAGGTGGCGATCAACCTGAGACCAATGTAATTGATACCATTGCAGAAGTAATTCAGCAGAGTGTCGCAAGCAGTGGTGCTACCAAAGGTGATACTGTTGTGAAAGAAAAAACAGATGACCTGATTGCAACTTCTCACCATTGGAATTTCGCAAACTCCACCATGGAAACCTATAACCGTAACGGAAATGGTTCTCTGGCAATGCCCGAGGGTGCAGCGTTAACAGAAGAAGGTCTGGACTTGAGCGGTACCCAAGGTGTTGGTGATTGGAAATATCTGCCGCACGCACAGTGGGCATTCGTAAATGCAAAGCCGGGTTCTTCTACTGCGTTCAGAGCAGGATATGTAAAAGTAAAGGGTGATGTAACTATTTCCTTTACCGGTAGTGAACATCGTCGTTTGATCAATGTTTACACCAAGCCCAACGCGGCCACTACTTCCGGCTTGGATAAGAAGGCAACAACCTTTGTTCCTGATGGGGATTGGGTAGAATACCTCTTTGTTCCTCACAACTCCAACAATGTTAGAATCTGGGCAAAGAAAGCCACGGATAAGACTTGGGTTGATTACGGAAGATCCGGTTCTACCGAACTTGCGGATAGTGCTACGAATATCCGTGGTTTGCACTTCTCCGGTACCGGTGTAGTTGCAGAGTGGAAAACCTACGAATTCAACGAGAATGGATATAGTGCGGCTAATCCGGACACTAAGCTGATTGCAACCGATGCAGAAGCAAAAGCGGAAGGTGCAAATACCTTGTGGTTTGCCGAAGAGTTCACACAGCAGCCCAACTATTCCCCTGCTCCCGTGTTCGGCGCAGGTGCTACCGTTGCAAATGGTGTTCTTGACACCAAGGCAACTGTGAAAAATGATAGCCTCGGTACCATAAATGCAGAAGGAACCTTGCGATTTGATGGCCTTGTAATTCCTGTTGGTGGTTATGCAGAGTTCAAGGCAAAGGGCAATGGTACATTTGAAGTAACCATTGATGACGGAACCAATCAGTTTACCATGCAAAGACTTCCTGCAGATAACTATTCTATAAGAGGTACTGCAACCACAACCTTTGCAAACTTTGTGAATGACAGTGATATGGCATGGCGTACCTATCGGGTAGTTCGAACTGCTGAAGGCTATAGCTTCTATTCCAAGGCAGAAGGCGACACCGGTTGGAGAATTATGGGTACTGCTTCGGAGGAAAGTAAGCTTGCATCGGACGGAAAAGGTGCTTATGTTTACTTCCGGTTCCATACCAACTGTGATGGTGTTAGTGTGGGTAACGGACAGATGGATTACCTGCGGATTTATGGTGCGGCATCGGAGGATGCTCTGGCCGTTGTGGATGGCTTTGAAGTGGTAGAAAACGGAGCAATCCTGAACAACCCGGGACGTATTCGTATTATTGTAAGAGACGATATCACAAGCGGAGAGGTTCTGATTGCCAACTATGATGGTAGAATCCTGAAGAAGTTGCAGTCAATCGATGTTAGCGAACTGGCAAATATGGAATACATTGATGTTCGGGACGAAGAAAACAGTAATGTCAAGATTTTCTTGTGGGATTCTCTTGAAGGCAACTCCAAGAGCCTAGGTGAAAAGATTAGTTTGAGTTACTAAACAAAAAAAGAATGGCGTAAGCCATTCTTTTTTTATGGGAAAATCACGAGAGTTAACAAAACGGACATGATGTAAAAAGATGTCGTTTCTTTTTATTGACATTCACGTTAAAGTATTGTTATAATGAAGGGCATGAGAATTAAAATTTGATAAAGGAGTGTTCTTTATGAAAATGACAAAGACCATAGCAGTCCTGCTTTCCCTTGTGATGATTCTGGGAACAATGCCTATGATGGCATTTGCGGCTGCAAACACAAACGTAGCTGATGCCATTGCAGATGTGATGGGTATGTCCAGTGCGGAGATTATCAAGTCGCACGTGAATTGGGGTGTAACCAACCTGGATTTTACCGATGCAAATGTATCTTCTAAAACAGGTATGACCATTGATGAAGGAATTACCCTGAATTCTGAAAATGGTGCTGTTTTCCCTGCAGGATCCAATCTTGCTCTCAACTACACGAATGTATCGGGAAATGTCGGTGTAAGCAACGTAGGTTGGGGTCCCCTTTCCTGCAGCGACTATCTTCATATTAGATTTAAGTTGGAAGAAGAAGGTTCTCTGACTTTCCGTGGTGAGAATACTTATCGCGGTAACGAGTTCTTTGTTCGTGTTATTCCTGCTCTTTATGTTGAGGGCGGAGAAGAAGGAGAAGAACCCACAGAAATTCCTGCGGTTAGTGTATATTCTGCAACCGATGAGCAAGTGAAGCCCAATTATGTTGTAGAAAATTCCGGTTATGAACCCGGAACAGAATGGAACGACATTCTGATTAAGAAGGACAACCCCGGTGCAACCTCCGGCGGCTATAGTGTTTATATGAAGAAGGTAACGGATGAGGAATTTACCCTTGTGGCTACTGCGCCCTTCTTCCAGACAGGTACCGGGTCTTGGGGAGCAGGTTCATTGACCATTTCCGGTCGTAGTGCTTCTGTTCTTGAAGCCAACAATTATATCGGCTCCAATAACAAGTACTTTGATTCCGTTGAAGAAATCATGGGTATTACCTCAGGCGGTGCAATCCCTCAGCTGAGTCCGAATTATGATTTTACTGCAAGCGATTTTATTCCCGGAAGTGAAATTAAATACCTCAGCACCTCAAGTTATGACGGTGTTCCGGTTTATACTCCCGGTGTTGGTGCTACCATCGATGGTGATGTAAATTCTTATATGTACTTTGAGTATGCAGCCAATCCTTGTGCTGTCGGTACTGCAACAATTTTTGCTATGAAACACACCAACGAAACCGATAAAACTATGATAAATATTAATACACCGGATGGAGGTTGTACCTATGCAACCATTGCGAAGGATAAACTTACCTCTAATACATCTTCGGGTAATCCTGCATCCTTTGCTTTTGGTACCGATCCTTTTGAGTTGCTTTATTTAGCGAAAGAAGAAGGTTATGCTTTTTATGCAAGAAATGAAGGAACCAACAACAGATGGGTTGAGTTAACGAATGTCAGCGAATCCAGACACAGTAGCTTGAGCCGTGGTGCTTTTAGTATTGCTGTTAACGGAGCAACCGATGGTGTTGTTGTGTCTTCTATCCGTATGTATGGTACCAGTAAATATTACCATGAATCCATTGAAGAGATTATGGGTGGAGAACTGACCACAACCTACTTCCTTGATTTTGATGCTGACTTTGATGATAAGATTATGGAAAATTCCGGTGCAACAATGACAACCGGTTTAGATTATTCCGATGAATATGGTCTTGATTTAAACGATGGCGCATGGTCATTTAGTGCATACAAATCCAAGAACTGGTCTCCTTTGAATGGTAATTTGCCCGGAGAAACTTATGTGCCCCAAGCACTGTATTTCAAGATGAAGTTTAATTCCAATAGCGGAGAGACAACCTTGACCGCAGGAACTCCCGATGGGTATGGTAGATTGTATCGTGGCATGAAGGTCGGTTCTGCACTTAACTTAAATGGTGCCACCGGTACGGTTGCAAACAGTATTGCACTGGATACCAACTGGGCAGAACATCTGATTGTTCCGTCTCAAAGCGTGGACGGCGGTTACACTCATTATGTGAAGAGTGATACCGTAACAAATGGTAAATGGGTAAAGGCGGTAGAAACCACCAACTATCGTGATGCCGGAACCGAAAAACCGGGTACAACCCTCACTTTTAGCCAGACAGATGCTTGTATTAAATCAATCAAAACTTATCAGGTAGCTCTCGCCGAAGACGAATGCAAGCCTCAGAATGCTACACTTCTTTACTATGATGAGGATTTTGTTGATGCTCCCGATTATGGAAACCTGACGGTTGCAAATGGAAATTATGATACAGCCGGTGTAGTTTCCTTCCCTGCAGTTGACAATGCAAGTTATGGTAAGTATGTTTTGAACTATGCAGGTATTCCTGTTGGTGGATATGCCGAGTTTAAGACAAACAGTAACGGAACCATTATTTTACAGCTTAACGATGGTGTTAAGAGAGTTGGTATGAACATCTTTAAGCCTTATATTGGCTTGGAGGGTACAGAGACAAATTACTTCTTTGGAGACGGCATGAACGTTTCTCGTATCTGGAGAGTAGAGAGAACGGAATCCGGCTATACCTTCTATGCTAAAGCAGAGGGTGATAAAGGATGGAAGAAATTTGCTCAAGATGTTGGTAGCGATGTAACAGGAAAAGCTGATCCTCAAATTGTACTCACTTTCCGTAACCATTCGGATGGAACATCTGTGGGATCCGGAACTTTGGATTACCTGAAGATTTATGGCCCTGCAAGAGAGGAAAAACTGATTGTAACCGATGGTTATGGTACCAAGGAACTGAAGGAAGGAGATAGTTTCGGCTATGGTTCCTCAATCCGTCCTATAGTTAACAACGCAACATCCGGTAAGGTAATCGTTGCTAACTACCAGAAGAAAAAGTTGGTTAGACTGACTGTGCTGGATGTTAGCGAAATGACAGTTGATAAGTGTGTCAGTGTTGCTAAGGCAGGAACAGATGATGTCAAGATCTTCCTTTGGGAAGGCTTTGGCGGAGCAATGGCAAATGCAACAGAGGCTCTTACCTTAAAGTTCCCTGCTTCAAAATAAGAGAAAAAAGAATGGCGAAAGCCATTCTTTTTTTGCGGATTTCTTGACAAACAGAGGGAAAATTGGTATACTGTAAATCGAATTTTGTTAGGCAAGAGGCGAGTGTATATGAATCAAACAAAGCGTGTGGTAGTCAAGGTAGGAACCTCCACTTTGACCCACGAGAACGGAAAAGTAGATCTTCGGAAGATGGAACAATTGGTTCGCGTTCTTTCCGAACTGATGAATATGGGGTATGAGGTTGTTTTGGTTTCCAGCGGTGCGATCAGCGTCGGTATGGGCAAACTGAATATGGAAGAACGCCCCTCCGGAATTCAGGAAAAGCAGGCGTTGGCGGCAATCGGTCAGGTAAGCCTGATGGCGCTTTATGAGAAGTTTTTCTTAGAGTATGGTTATGGTGTGGGCCAGGTGCTTTTGACCAAGTTTATTCTGGAAGATGATGAACGCTATACCAACGCACGGAATGCATTTGAAGCAATGATTGGCTATCGTGTGGTTCCCATTGTTAATGAGAACGACGTGATTTCCACCCATGAGATTGAGTTTGGCGACAATGATACCTTGTCCGCTTATGTTGCAAAGGTAGTAGAGGCAGATCTCCTGGTAATCCTCTCCGATATTGATGGATTCTATAACGGTGACCCGTCTGTGCCGGGAACCCATTTGATTTCTGTGGTAGAGGAAATCAACGATGAAATCCGTGCCTGTGCCGGCGGTGCGGGAACCCGCCGTGGTACCGGTGGCATGCAGACCAAGATCAATGCGGCAGAAATGGCGAATGATGCGGGCATTGATTTGGTGATCTCCAATGGAAAATACCCCGAAAAACTCTATGACATTGTTCAGGGTGAATCGGTGGGAACGTTGTTTAAAGGAAAGAAGTAAAAAAAGAAACACCCAAGAGGGTGTTTCTTTTTTGTTTTTTACGCAAGAGGTAATCTGAAGTGTCCCAGATTGCTTACATGATTAATAGCGTGCTGGGGACATTTTTTTGCACAAATACCACAATTAACACACTTAGATGGGTCAATGGCAGCCAGGTTATCTGTTACAACAATAGCCTCCTTGGGACAATTCTTTGCACAGATACCGCAACCGATACAACCAACCTCACAATCCAGACGGGTTTGCTTTCCCTTTTCTACGGATTTACAGGTGATTAAATACTTACTCTTCTCCGGAAGGATCTTGATGATGTTTTTGGGACATTCTGTAGCACAAGCGCCACATGCGACACACTTTTCAGGGTCTATGACAGCAACACCGGTTTCTACAGAAATAGCATGAAACTTACATACTTTAACGCAAGAACCAAGTCCCAGACATCCGTGGGGACACATTTTTTCTCCGTCTCCAAGTCGTGCCGCACTATGGCAATCAGGCAGACCATCGAAGATATATTTCTGATGGGCACGGTCGGGTGTTCCGTTGCAGAGAACACGGGCAATCATTTTTTCTTTTGCCTCGTTGTCAACACCGAGAATTCCTGCAATCTCTTCTGCTACGGAGTTGCCGCCAACCGGACACATGTTAGGACGCACACCACCTTCTACCAAGGCATTGGCGTAGGCGTTACAGCCTGCGAATCCGCAACCGCCACAGTTTGCACCGGGCAGAACGTCCATGATTTTTGGAACACGCTCGTCAACTTCGACTGCAAAAATTTTTGATGCAAATCCCAGAAGTGCACCGAAGAGCAATCCCATTCCGCCTATAATCAGAACAGGAATCAAAATCTCATTCATACTAAATTCCTCCTAAACATTAACCGCCAAAACTTAAGCCCGAGAAGCCCAAGAATGCAATAGACAACAGAGCTGCTGTAACCAAAACGATGGGCATTCCCTTTAAGAATTCAGGGATATCTGAATCTTCCAATCGCTCACGCACACCTGCAAAAAGAACAATCGCAACCAAAAATCCGATGGCGGCAGAGGTGCCATAGGTCAGAGATTTCAAAAAGCTCATAGCAGTACCGCTGAACTTTGTGATGTTCTGAATGGCAACACCTAAAACCGCACAGTTGGTGGTAATCAAGGGAAGATAAACACCTAAGGAATTATAAAGTGCAGGAGCGGATTTTTGCAGAAACATCTCAACAAACTGGACCAAAACTGCAATCACCAGAATAAAAGCAATGGTTTGCAGATATTCAATATGGAAAGGAACTAACAAGTATTCCTGAACCACCCAGGTCAGCGCTGATGCACAAAGCATAACAAAGATGACGGCAAAGCCCATGCCGGTGGCAGTCTCTACTTTCTTAGAAACACCTAAGAAGGGGCAAATACCAAGGAACTGTACCAACACGAAGTTGTTAATCAGAATCGCACCGATGCTGATAATCAATAACTCACTCATGGTCTTTAGCCTCCTTTCTTGCTTTGCGTTTTGCGGAAATGATATTGATAACTGCCAGCAGAACGCCCAGGGTCAAGAAGGCGCCGGGAGGCAAAATCATCATAGAAACAGGTTGAAAACTTTCGCCGAACAGGGGAATTCCGGCGAAGGAGCCGGAACCTAAGATTTCTCGTACGGAAGCGATCAAGGTCAGAGAAGCTGTGAAACCAAGTCCCATGCCCAATCCGTCAAACATGGAGGAAAGGAAGGTGTTCTTGGAGGCAAATGCTTCTGCTCGACCTAAAATGATACAGTTTACAACAATCAATGGGATGTAGATACCCAAACTTTTGGAAAGCTCAGGAAGGTATGCCTTCATAAGCATTTCCACAATGGTAACAAATCCGGCAATGATGACAACATAGGAAGCAATACGGATTTTATCGGGAATGAACTTTCTCAGAAGAGAAATAACCAGGTTGGAACAAATCAGTACCGCTGTGGTGGAAAGTCCCATACCAATTGCATTGGTAACACCGGTAGTAACGGCCAGCGTGGGACACATACCAAGGAAGAGAACGAAAGTGGGGTTCTCCTTCAATAACCCGTTAAAAAATGTTTTCATTGAGGAAGATTTCACCGTTAGTTCCCTCCTTTCTGTGCGGTTTCTACGGCTTCAAGGGCGGTGTTCACCGCTTTGGTAACGGCCTTAGATGTAATGGTTGCGCCGGAAATGGCGGCAATTTGATTTCCGTCAGGTGTGGCATTCTTGATTACGGTAATACCACTTGTCAGATTACAGAATTGGTCGATAAAGGAAGGTGTGGTTGCCTTGGCTCCGAGACCGGGAGTTTCTGACATGCTCATAATTTTAACTCGGCTGATGGCGCCATCGGGATAAACACCGACCATGACGTTGATATCTCCGCCGTAACCTTCCGAGCAGATGGTGTTTACCACATAACCACCGGATTCGCTTTGGTGGATAGAATTTAAGGTAACACCGGTTTCGGATGGAGTGAAGTTTTTCAGGTCAAGCTCGGAAAAGGCACCTGCATCCGGTAAAACCTCGGACATGGTCTGTTCAAAGTTCTTCTGGTCATTTTCTGCAATGATGGGATCGGTAACATGGTTAACAAATGCTAAAAGTCCGGTCACAATGGCGCAAATCAAAAGGAGTTTTATAGTTAATGTCAAGGTTTCTTTCATCTTATGCTACCTCCTTTTTGAATGCAGATGTTCCATATCGACGGGGTTTGCAAACCCTGTCAATCAAAGGTGTTGCAACGTTCATCAGGAGAATGGAATAGGAAACACCCTCAGGATAACCGCCCCACAAACGAATCAACACGGTGATGATACCACATCCCAGAGCAAACAGGATCTGACCTTTGGGAGTGAAGGGGGTAGTGGTGTAGTCGGTTGCCATAAAGAATGCACCGAAAATCAAGCCACCTGAGAGAACATGATAGAGGGGGTCACCGGTAAAGAATCCGTTATGACCGCCGAAAATCCAGGTTCCCAAAGCAACGGTTCCGATGAAAATCAAAGGAACACGAAGACGAATCACTTTGGTTATGAGAAGATAAGCCGCACCAAGCAGAAGAGCCAACTTGGAGGTCTCACCGATACATCCGCCCACGTTACCCATAAACAGGGAGAGGTAGGAAGGCAGATTTGCGCCACCCTCGGCATAAACTGCAAGGGGTGTTGCGGAAGAAACCGCATCTACTGCCGGGAAGGTTGTCATAGGAAGCGCCCAGGAGGCCAGTAGGAATGCACGGGCCGCCAAAGCAGGGTTCATAAAGTTGTGACCCAATCCGCCAAAGAATTGTTTTACCACAATGATTGCGAAAAAGGATCCGATTACAGGAATCCAGATGGGAATATTGGCAGGAAGATTCATACCAAGAATCAATCCGGTTACTACGGCGCTGAAATCTGAAATGGTAATGGGCTTTTTCAGAAGTTTTTGCCACAGTGCCTCAAAGACCATACAGGAATTTACACAAAGGAGCACCACCAAAAGGGCACGAGAGCCAAACACCATACAACCTGCCAAGAGTGCAGGAAGAAGGGCGATGATAACGTGGAGCATGATCTTTTGTGTTGTATCTCCCCCTGCAATATGGGGAGAGTGTGAAACGTATAATTTGTATTGCATTTTACTCGGCATTGCACAATCCCTCCTTAACTATTGTTTGGCTTTTGCATTACGCATTTTCAATTTTGCAATTCGGATTTGCTGAACCTGTCGACGTCTGGACGGGCAGGTGAAAGCACAGCTTCCGCATTCAATACAATCTTCCACATGGAGTTTGCTCAATGCCTCAAAATCATCTCTTCGGGACAGGGTGTCCAAAAGATTCGGCTGGAGATTCATGGGGCAAACGTAAAGACATTTGGAACATCGCAGACAAGCAGTTTCTTCCTCTAAGTGTGCGGAGTTTTTGCCAAAGCAAAGGATACCGGAGGTTCCCTTGATAATCGGTACGTCAAGGTTAGGAACTGCGGTTCCCATCATCGGTCCGCCCATCAAGACTTTCTGAGGAGCTTCCAGAACGCCGCCGGATTGTTCTACTGCATGGCGGAAGGGAGTGCCGAGACGTACACGGAAGTTCATGGGGTTCTTTAAAGCGTCTCCCCCTAAGGTAACGATCCGAGTGGTCAGGGGAATTCCCTTAATAACCGCGCGGGCAATGGCTGCGGCGGTATCAATGTTGGTAACCACACAACCTGCTTGCCAGGGCAGTTGGCCGGGTTTTATTTTTCGTCCGGTAACTGCGTTGATCAGTTGTTTTTCCGAGCCCTGAGGGTATTTCGTCTTCAAAGGAACAATATGTATCTTTTTCACCGGGAATGCCGCAGCAGCTTCTCTCATGTGAGCAATGGCATCCGGCTTGTTGCTCTCGATAGCAATATATCCTTCGTCCAAACCAAAGAGGGTAAGGATGATAGAAAGTCCCCGTAAAATGGACTTGGTATTTTCCAACATGGCTCGGTGGTCCGAGGTGAGATAGGGTTCACATTCTGCGCCGTTGATGATAACATAATCAATCTTTGCCCCTTCCGGCGGAGACAATTTTACATGGGATGGGAATGCGGCACCACCCATGCCGACGATACCGGCCTCCTGAATGGCGCTGATAATTTCCTTGGGGGAAAGGGTGGTATAATCTCTCTCTTCCATGGAAAATGCGGCAACAGGAGTGTCTTGATGATCGTTTTCTATGATAATACAATCCACCATGGTTCCGTTGGGATGAAGTCTTTTTTCAATGGCCTTCACCGTGCCGGAAACAGAAGCGTGGATGTTGGCAGAGACAAAACCGGACGCCTCTGCGATTTTTTGACCCATCATAACAGCGTCCCCTTTTTGTACACAGGGAACTGCAGGAGCCCCGATGTGCTGAGAAAGGGGGAAAATAAGTTCATCCGGCGGATCAAGATTCACAATGGGTTTGTGACAGGTTGCCTTTTTCATGTCGGCAGGATGAACACCGCCACGGAATGTTTTCATAAGCAAATCCTCCTTGTGGAATTCGTTTGAAATTTATCTGAAAATATAACATAAAAGAATGTTAAAAAATTCACGAAAATTCCAATATTTGTGCGGGATGCACACCTAATCTATTATACAGATTTTGGTGGCTTTTGTCAATAAAAAAGGTTGTTTATTTTTTCACATACTTTTTATCAAAAAAGGAGTGCAAAAGCACTCCTTGAATTATTTGATGCGAAGCATGTTTTGTAGTACAGAACCGCTATGTCGATCCAGATAAAAAATGCAGAATCCGGTGAACAATCCGGTGATGACTCCGGAAATCCAGAGAATGGGAAGGTAGGATAAAACAGCAGGGGTTCGGGTGAGTAAAACCGCAACCAGAATCTGAACCGTGTTGTGGGTCAGAGCTCCTATGGCGCTGATGCCCCAAAGAAAGGAAGAGGTGTTTTTGCGGAGCAAAAGAAACTCAATCAAAAGACTTGCAAGCCCTCCTGTCAGGCTATAAAAAAGGAGGGATGGATTTCCTGCAAAGAGAGCGCCCAAAAGGATGCGGGCAATCAGGATCATCAATGCATCTTTTCCTGATAAATATACCAATGCAAAGAGGGTGACCAGATTGGATAAACCAAGTTTTATGCCGGGAATGGGAGTCAGGGAGGGAAGTTGTGCTTCCAAGACAAAAATCCCCAGTGCAATGGCAGTCAAAAGTGCATTGACAGAGAGTCGTTTAACAGTCATACTACACCTGCTTTCTATTGGGAAACGGCATCTACCGATGGGGTGCCGTCTTTGATTTTTATGATCAATTTATGTGGGAGACAAACAATGGGAGTTCCTCCGGAACGAATTTCTCCCTGATGAACGCAAAGTTTGTCGGGACAGTTGGCAGATTCCATCCGAATACCGCCCTGAGATGCCACAAGGGTGTTCTCGTTTCCGTTATGCTTGAGCGGGACAGTCATTGGTTCCGATATGTTGTTAAGGGGAATGGTTTGGATCAAGACCCCGTCCCGATAAATCTCAGCCACCGGTGTTTTGGGTGGGAATATATCAGGAAGAAGGAGAAGCAGAAAACTGATCAATAGGATGCCCGATAAAAGAAATATCCAATGTTTTGTTTTCATGATTTCACCGCCTTGCCCAAAAATTCTTGAGAAAAATGTACCTTTACCATGAATGATAACGATTTTCGAGTTTTTTGTCAATATTTTGTTCCAAAATGCTTGTCTTTTTGATTACAGTTGTGTTATACTAAGAATACACAATATTTATTGGATAATTTGTACGGAAAGCATGAGAGAGGGTGTTTTGAAATGAATTACACCATGTTGACGGATTTTTATGAGCTTACCATGGCAAACGGCTATCTCAAAGAAGGAATGGGAGAGAAGATTGCCTATTTTGACATGTATTTCCGTCAGGCTCCTGATGGCGCCGGATTTGCTATTATGGCGGGCGTGGAGCAGATGATTAAGTATATGAAGAATCTGAAGTTCGAGAAAGAGGACATCGAATATCTTCGGGAAAAGAAGATGTTTGATGAGGATTTTCTTCGTTATCTGGAGAACTTCAAGTTCTCCTGTGATGTATGGGCAATCCCGGAAGGAACGCCTATTTTCCCTAATGAACCTATTGTTACGGTGCGGGGACCTTTGATTCAGGCACAGTTTGTGGAGACCATGATTCTGCTTACTGTGAATCACCAAAGTCTGATTGCTACCAAGAGTAATCGAATTGTTCGTGCGGCAGGGGATATTCCTGTGATGGAATTTGGTTCTCGACGTGCTCAGGGATATGACGGCGCAATTTATGGTGCAAGAGCTGCCTACATCGGCGGCGTATGCGGAACGGCGTGTACCATTTCGGAGCAGATGTTTGGGGTTCCTGCTTTGGGAACCATGGCACATAGTTGGGTACAGTCTTTTGAAAGTGAGTATGAGGCATTTTTGGCATATGCCAAAGCCTACCCCAACAATTGTACCCTTTTGATTGATACTTACCATGTTTTAAAAAGTGGTTTGCCCAATGCGGTCAGAGTATTCAATGAGGTATTAAAGCCACTTGGAATTACCAATTGCGGCGTTCGGATTGATAGTGGTGATATTACCTATCTTACCAAGAAGTGCAGAGAATATTTAGACAATGCCGGCTGGGAATCTGCCAAGATTGTGATTTCTAATTCTTTGGATGAATATATCATTCGGGATATTCTTCAGCAGGGCGCTAAGGTGGACTCTTTTGGTGTAGGTGAACGTTTGATTACCTCTAAGTCCGAACCGGTCTTCGGCGGAGTTTACAAACTGGTTGCGGTGGAAGAGGATGGAAAAATCTGTCCCAGAATTAAAGTGAGCGAAAACGTTGCCAAGATCACCAATCCGTATTTCAAAAAGGTTTATCGCCTTTACTCCAAGGATACGGGAAAGGCCATTGCAGACGTATTAACCGCTCATGATGAGGTAATTGACGATAGTCAGGATTATGAAATCTTTGATCCGAGAAATACATGGAAGCGAAAGACGGTAAAGAATTTTGAAGCAGTAGAACTGCAGGTTCCCATTTTCAAAAAGGGAGAATGTGTATATGAATCTCCCGATCTTCCTGAAATTCGGGAACATCGGCAGAAGTGCCTGGATGCAATCTGGGATGAAGTGAAGCGGTTTGAGAATCCCCATGAATATTACGTGGATTTGTCTCAACGGCTTTGGGATATCCGATATGAATTGCTCTCCAGCCACAGTTACCAATGATAAGGATGAACAAACATATATAATGTAAGACGAAAGGATGATTGGAATGACAGAAAACACCGTGGAGTCCTATAACCTGGGGAAATTGGGTGTTATCGGCATGAAGGGCTGCGAGGAGATGGCCCAGAAGATTAACTTCTACCTGAAGCGGTTTAACGAAGAGAATGGAGGAGAGGAGATTGAAACCTTCCTGATTCCTGTCAGCAATCCCCGGTTTGGTACCGGTGAAGCAAAGGCGATGATTCTCCACTCTATCAGAACCTATGACATCTATATTGTGATGGATGCATTTAATTATGGTGCTACATATAAGATGTACGGCACAGAACACCGGATGAGTCCTGACGACCATTTTCAGGATCTGAAGCGTATCATCTCTGCCATGGGCGGTAAGGCAAAGCGGATTACTGTGATTATGCCCATGCTTTACGAGGGCCGTCAGCACAAGAGAATTGCACGGGAGTCTCTGGATTGTGCTTGGGCACTTCAGGAATTGGAAAATATGGGAGTTAACAACATCATTACCTTTGATGCCCATGACCCCCGTGTTCAGAATGCGATTCCCTTGACCGGATTTGAAAACATTCATCCCACCTATCAGATGATTAAGGCTTGTCTCCGTTATGATGATTCTATCATGCTGGATAAGGACAACACCGTAATCGTATCTCCTGATGAAGGTGCAATGGGTCGTTGTATTTACTATTCTTCTGTACTTGGTATGGATATGGGTACCTGCTACAAGCGTCGGGACTACTCCACCATCGTTGACGGAAAGAACCCCATTGTTGCACATGAGTTCTTAGGTCGCGATCTGGATGGCAAGAATGTTATTATTGTAGACGATATGATTGCATCCGGCGATTCTATGATTGACGTTGCAAAGCAGATGAAGAAGAGAAATGCAAAGAGAGTTTTGGTATTCTCCACATTTGGTCTTTTCACTGAGGGTGTAGAGAAGTTCAATCAGGCACACGAGGAAGGCGTTATTGACGCTGTCTTCACCACCAATCTGGTATATCGCAGACCTGAGTTAGAGGGTTGTGATTGGTATCATGAGGTAGATATGTCCAAGTATATCGCTTTGGTTATCAAGACCTTGAACGAAGACAAGTCCATCAGCGAACTGTTGACTCCCATTGGCAGAATCGAAAAAATCTTAGACAAGTATAGGAACAAATAATGGAAAAAGAACGTTTCATCTCTGCCGAGGAAATGGCGGTGCAGAGAGAATATATCGAAAGAATCAAGGCTATGCATCAGGGACAAAAGGAAAAACCACTTGCCTTTATTGAGACCTATGGTTGTCAACAGAATTCCAGTGATTCCGAAAAACTCAAAGGAATGCTTTGGGATATGGGTTTTGATTTCTGTGATAAAGCAGAAGATGCCGATTTGGTTCTTTATAACACCTGTGCGGTCCGTGAAAATGCAGAACTTCGGGTGTTCGGAAACTTAGGTGCCCTAAAGCATGTAAAACGGCGCAAACCTCACATGGTAATCGGTGTTTGCGGTTGCATGATGCAGCAGGCGCATATTGCAGAAACCATTCGGAAAAAGTATAAGCATGTGGATCTGGTTTTCGGTACCCACGCGTTATATCGATTTCCTGCATTGCTTGCCGGTGTTTGGCAGGGAGAAAGAACCATTGATGTGGAGAACGAGGATGGACATATTTTTGAGGAAATATCCTATCATCGGGATCCGCCGCCCCTTGCCAAGATTCCTATTATGTACGGATGTAACAACTTCTGTACCTATTGTATTGTTCCTTATGTACGAGGCAGAGAACGAAGTAGGGATGCAGAAAATATTCTGTCAGAAGTGAGAGATGTTGCAGCATCAGGATATCGGGAAATTATGCTTCTTGGACAGAATGTCAACTCCTACGGAAACGATTTGGAGGATGGAAGCAGTTTCCCTGAACTTTTAAAGATGGTTTGTGGTGTTGAGGGCATTGAACGGGTACGCTTTATGACCTCTCATCCAAAGGATATTTCCGATGAACTGATTGCTGTTATGGCGGAAGAACCGAAAATCTGCAAGCAGTTGCACCTTCCGGTTCAATCGGGTTCTACAAAAATTCTGGCAGCCATGAATCGAAAATACACCAGGGAACATTATCTGGAACTGGTGGAAAAGGTTCGGGCAAAGATGCCGGATATCGTTCTGACTACCGATATCATCGTCGGATTCCCCGGTGAGACTGATGAGGATTTTGAGGAAACATTATCCCTTTTGAAGTTGGTGGAATATGATACCATCTTTTCCTTTATCTATTCCAAGCGCCAAGGTACTCCTGCGGCAACCATGGATGATGTTATGGATGAAACACAGAAGCATCAGAACTTCGATCGGATGCTGGAAGTGCAGAACGAGATTTCCAAGCGAAAGAATGATGCATGCTTAGGAAAGACCTTCTATGTTTTGGTAGAAGGAACCAGTAAGAATAATCAAAACACCTTAACCGGACGTACTGAAGGCGGTAAGGTGGTGAATTTTGAAGGTTCTCCCGCTATGGTAGGAACCCTTCAAAAGGTAAGAATAACAAAAAGCCAGACATGGTCTTTGTTTGGCGAGATGATACAGGAGGAAAATCATGAGTGAACAAATTTTTGAAAAAGCAAAGGAACTGGGCGATCTGATTGCCAACAGTGATATTAAAAAGCGTGCCGATGAGGCAAACAAGGCGTTGACAGCGGACAGTGCGGCAATTGATTTGATCAATGCATACAACGATTTCCGCACCGAAAAGATGGAAGCGTTCCAGGATAAGCAACCTACCGCAGAAGAGGCAAAGGAAATCAACGAACTTCTGCAGGCAGAGTTCAACAAGATGGCAGAAAATGCAACTGTTCGGGAATACATCGAAGCAAATCAGGCTTTTGAGAGAACCCTGAACATTATGGATCAGATTATCAAAACCGCCATCAGCGGTGGAAACAGCGGTTGCAGTGGTTCTTGTTCCAGCTGTAGCGGTTGTCACTAAACACAAGATAAGTTCATAAGGAGAAACCGTTGACCGGATGGTCTGCGGTTTTCTTCCTATTTTCAGATAGGGAAGAAATGAGGGGAAATTCGTATGCAGGTAATCGATCGTGATAGCTTAACACCGATGATGAGACAGTATTTCGAGGTGAAGGACCAATATCCGGATAGCATCTTGTTGTACCGATTGGGCGACTTTTATGAGATGTTTTTTGATGATGCACTAACTGCGTCCAAGGTTCTGGATATTACACTCACAGGAAGAAATTGCGGTTTGGAAGAACGTGCGCCTATGTGTGGCGTTCCTTTCCATGCGGTGGATGGCTATGTGGCAAGATTGGTTGCAAACGGTTACTCTGCCGCTATTTGCGAGCAGGCAGAAGATCCGGCGACAGCGAAAGATATTGTAAAGCGTGAGGTTGTTCGGGTTATTACGCCCGGTACCATCATGGATACCACGGCCTTGGATGCCAGTCGAAACAATTATCTTTGTTCTATTTACGTGGCAGAAAAAGGAGCAGGTATCGCCATGGTGGATATTACCACCGGGGAATGTACTGCAAGAGAGATTCCCCAGGAGGAATATAATCTTCCGTTGTTCAATGAACTGGCTAAATTTACTCCTGCCGAAGTGATTATGAACCTTCGCGGTTACGAAAACGAAGCCTTTGTCAATGAGGTGAAAGGCCGTACCCACGGCATGGTGCGAAATTACTATGATTGGTCTTTTGAACCTCAAGAAGCCGGCAAAAAGGTAATTGCACAGTTTGGTCCGCTGGAAGATTGTGATCTTTCTCAGCGCCCCCATTGTGTTTCTGCCATCGGTGCCTTGCTGCTCTATCTGGAAGAAACCCAGAAAACCGAATTAAAGAATTTAAAAAGTGTGGAAACGGATCGGGATTCTGAGCGGATGCAGATTGATTTGTATACCCTGCGGAATCTGGAAATCTTAGAGACACTGCGGGATCGGAATTATCGGGGAAGTTTGTTACATATCTTGGATAAGACCCACACTGCTATGGGTGCAAGGAGAATGCGGAAGTGGATGACCGCACCACTTTTGAACTGTGGTGCCATTGCCAATCGGCATAACGCAGTAGAGGAACTTCTGCGGGATCCTCTGCTCCGAGCGGAGGTTGTAGAGGCGCTTAAGCAAATTGCTGATATGGAGCGGTTAATCAATCGTATTGTTTACAAAAATGCGGGATGCGGTGAACTGACATCCCTGAAACTGTCCCTCCGGCAACTTCCTGAGGTGCTTCGTTGCCTTGCGGAGGTGCAATCCAAACTCCTGCGGAACTGTCGGGATGAGATTGACCCCTTGCAAGATATTTATGAATTGATTGACAACACCATCCGAGAGGATGCTCCTGCCAGTCTTCGTGGCGGCAACTTAATCCTTCGCGGTGCCAACGAGGAACTGGATCGTGTTCGGGATTTGGCGGAAAACGGACAGAAAATCCTGAACGAACTGGTAGAAAAAGAAAAAGAGAAAACAGGAATCAAACTTTTGAAACTGGGCTATAACAAGGTTTTTGGATACTATGTAGAAACCACCAAACAGTATACCGATCAGATTCCGGAGTATTTCATTCGGAAGCAAACCCTTGCCAATGGTGAGCGGTATATCACCCCTGAACTCAAAGAAGTGGAAGAGGCGGTTCTGGATGCCGAATCCAAGAAGATTGATATGGAATACGAGTTATTCTGTCAGGTAAGAGATCGGGTAGCACAGGCGCTTTCCAGAGTTCAAAGAACTGCGGCGGCGGTTTCGGTGATTGACGTATTGGCATCTTTTGCAACAGTTGCCGAGAAGAATAATTACGTGATGCCCGTTGTTCGGGAGAACGAGAAGATTGTGATTAAGAACGGCCGACATCCGGTGGTAGAGGCTCTTTCCAAGAAGATACATTTCATTCCCAATGACACCGTTTTGGATGGTCGGGATAATCAGGTGTCTATTATTACAGGTCCTAATATGGCGGGTAAATCCACCTATATGCGACAGACCGCATTGATTGTCCTGATGGCGCAAATCGGTAGTTTTGTGCCGGCGGATTCGGCAGAAATCGGCATTGTTGATCGTATCTTCACCCGAGTTGGTGCATCTGATGACTTGTCCTCGGGACAGAGTACCTTTATGGTGGAAATGAATGAGGTTGCTTATATTTTAGACCATGCTACCGAAAAGAGTTTGGTTATTTTAGATGAGATCGGAAGAGGTACCAGTACCTTCGACGGACTTGGAATTGCATGGGCGGTGGTGGAATACATTGCCGATGTGAAGAAATGTGGAGCAAAAACCATGTTTGCTACTCACTATCACGAACTGACCCAATTGGAAGATAAAATACCCAATGTAAAGAATTACTGTGTGGCTGTGAAAAAACGCGGAGACACCATCAGTTTCTTGCGGAAGATTATCCGTGGTGGCGCAGACCGAAGTTATGGTGTGGATGTAGCCGCCCTTGCCGGTGTGAAAAAGCCGGTGGTAAATCGCGCAAGAGAGATTGTAGAGACCTTGGAGTCTCAGGATGCACATCAGGTGTCCGATGCGAAAATCAATAGTTTTAAAGCAGTAAAAGCAGATGAAAATCAGATGAACTTCTTCGGTGCGGCGGAACATCCCGTGCTGGAAGAACTGCGGGAGATGGATTTGAATATGATGGCACCCATGGAGGCGCTTACCAAACTCTATGACCTGCAGGCAAAGATTAAGAATTCTTAAAACAGAAAGGGGGTAACCCCATGAGTAGAAAAATTCAGGTACTCTCTCAGGCGGTGGCAGACCAGATTGCCGCAGGTGAGGTGGCGGAACGCCCCTCTGCTGTGGTAAAAGAGTTGGTGGAAAATGCTATCGATGCCGGTGCAAGTAAAATAGAGGTGGAAATCAAGCAGGGCGGTGTGGGATATATCCGTGTAACCGATAATGGTTCAGGTATTCCTGCAGAGCAGTTGGAAACTGCATTTTTGCGCCATGCCACCAGTAAGTTGTCTGTAATTGAAGATTTGGAGACCATCGGCACCATGGGATTCCGTGGTGAAGCCCTTGCAAGTATTTGTGCAGTGGCAGAGGTGGAGGTTATCTCTAAGACTCAAGATAGTGAAGAGGGAACCTACTTAGAACTTTTACATGGTGTTCCCGGAGAAAAGGAACCCATTGCTTGCGCAGACGGAACAACCATGGTGGTAAAGAAATTGTTTGCCAACATTCCTGCAAGAATGAAGTTTTTGAAGAAAGATTCCACCGAGGCAGGATATGTGTCGGATTTGCTTGGAAGAATTGCTCTTTCCAGACCGGAAATTGCCTTTACCTACACCTGTGATGGTAAGGAAGTTTTTGCCACATCGGGAGACGGAAAGTTGGAAAACGTGATTTTGAAACTGTATGGTTTGGATCACGCCAAAGCGGTTATTCCGGTAGAGTATACAGAGGATAATATCCGCATCAGCGGTTTTATTGGTAAACCGGAATTGGCAAGAGGAAACCGCACCAGACAGACCCTTTTTGTCAATGGCAGATATGTGAAGAATCACGTTTTGGCCAAGGTTGCCGAAGAGGCGTATCGAAACACCATCATGGTGGGAAGATTCCCCTTCTTTGTTCTGTCGGTTACCCTGCCCTCTGAACAGGTGGATGTGAATGTGCATCCGGCTAAAACCGAGATAAAATTCGCCAATGAAAAGCAGATATACGAGGTTGCATATCATGCGCTTCACAGTGCGGTTGTCGGAAGCCAAAAACCTAAGACAGAAGAAACGCCTAAGATAGAAGCAAAACATGCTTTTTATCCTGAAAAGAAGCAGGAGCCGGTTGTTTCTCCCATGAAGAATTTTGGGGCGACCAAAGAGGCGGAAACGCCCAAACCCGTCGGAAGCGGGTTTTCTGCATATCAGTATAAGGCAAAAGAACCTACCGTGACACCTACGCTGGTGCGACAGTATCTGGAAAATACCATTCCAAGTCGGGAAATGGAAAAATCCAATACCATAATCCTTCGTGATACGGAACCGGAGAAGGTTCTGGAACAGATGATTGAAGATACGCCGGTGCAAGAGACCATGACAGAGGTGGTTTCTCACGAAGAATCAAAAAGAGAGCCCTTTCAAATTGCAGGTCAGGTGTTCGATACCTATATTGTGTGTCAAAGAGGAGAAACCATGTTCTTGGTGGATCAACATGCGGCACACGAGCGACTGCGGTTTGAATCCTTAAAGGAGGCCTACCTCAAAAAGGAAAAATTGGCTCAAATGTTGTTGTCTCCCATGGTCATTAATCTGGACTTCAACGAAAAGCAGACGGTGATGGATCATAAGGGAAATTTCCTTGATTTTGGTTTTGAGTTCGATGATTTTGGCGGAAGTTCCATCATTGTACACGGAACACCTATCATAAGTGATGAGCAGGGGATTCGTGATTTGATTCTGGAACTTGCCCAAGGAATGATGGAACAGGTAAAACATCCTGTGGCAGACTTTGAAGAACGTGCCCTTGATATGATTTCTTGTAAGTATGCCATCAAAGCCAATCACAAATTGACCTTTGTGGAGATGGAAGATTTGGTGCGACGGTTGGAAGTAATGGAAGAAAAGGGTGTAAGTACTTGCCCCCATGGGCGGCCCATTAAAATCGAATTTAGCAAAGCGGAAATCGAGAAGATGTTTAAACGAAGAGTATAAAAAAAGACCGCCCAAAGGGGCGGCCTTTTTTATTTTGTTTTTAACACCCGCATCAAAAGTTCACCATGTTTGATGGCAGTATGCTCATTGGCAGAGGTGATGTCCTCGTATTGCCGTTCGTCACAAAGAACCATGGGTGTGGTCAGTTGATATCCGCTTTTTCTGATACCATCCATGTCGAATTCCAGAAGCAAATCACCTTGTTTTACGGTTTTTCCGACCTGCGTGTGGAGTCGGAAATGTTTTCCGCCTAATTTCACAGTATCCATTCCCACATGCAGAAGGATTTCCAATCCGTCTGTGGAACGAAGACCAATGGCGTGATGACTGTCGGGAATGTTCTCGATAACACCGTCGCAAGGTGCATAAAGTTTTCCTTCCGAGGGTTCAATGGCAATCCCTTTCCCTAAGATTTCTTGAGAGAAGGCTTCGTCGGCTACTTGTTGTAAGGGAATCACCTTTCCGGTAAGAGGTGATGCAAGGGAGATGGCAGGAAGGGAGGCTTTGGGAGATGCGGCAAGATAGTCTTCCAATTCGGATTTAATCACCGTAACTACCGGACCATAAATCACCTGTACGCCGTTCCCTTTTCGAATGACACCGGCAGCACCACTTTCTTTTAAGAGATTGTCCATGACCTTGGAACTGTTCTTTACAGTAACCCGAAGACGGGTGGCGCAACAATCCACATCGTTGATGTTTTCAGCACCGCCTAAGCCTTGGACAATCAACGCACTACGACTTGCAACGGCGTTTTTGGCATTGACATCTGCTCGGGTATAGAGTTTGGTTTCCTCTCCGTCGTCTTCTCGACCGGGCGTTTTATAATTGAATTTCTTGATCAGGAAGCGGAAGAGGAAGTAATAAACGGCAAAGTAACCGATGCCCACCAGGATGATATTGAGCCAGTCTGTTTTGGCGTTTCCTTGGAGAATACCAAATAAGAACAAGTCGATCAATCCACCTGAGAAGGTCATGCCCACACCTACGTTGAAGATATGCATCAGCATATAGGCAAGACCGGCAAATACACAATGAATCACATAAAGAAGCGGTGCCACAAACAAGAAGGTGAACTCGATGGGTTCGGTGATACCTGTCAGCATGGAGGTCAAGGCGGCAGAAAGAAGCAGACCGCCCGCCACCTTTTTCTTCTTATCACGGGCGCAATGATACATGGCAAGAGCGGCACCGGGAAGACCAAAAATCATAAGGGGGAATTTACCCGACATAAATCGTGTGGCAGATACAGCAAAATGTTCTACGGTAGGATCGGATAATTGTGCAAAGAAGATGTTCTGGGCACCTTCCCAAACTCTTCCGCCAACCTCCATAACACCGCCTACATTGGTCTGCCAGAAGGGTAGATAAAACACATGATGAAGGCCGAATGGAATCAGGGCTCGTTCGGTAACACCGTAAATCCAGGTGCCGAAATATCCGGAACGCTGTACCAGATCACCGATGTGAACAATGGCGGTCTGGATGGGCGGCCAGATATAGAACATCAAGATACCAACCAAGAGATAAACTGCGGCGGAGATAATGGGGACAAAGCGTGTTCCGCCGAAGAAGGAGAGCACCTTTGGGAGTTGAATCTTGTAAAATCGGTTATGGAGTGCCGCCGTACCAAGACCCACAATAATACCGCCAAACACACCGGTTTGCAGAGAGTTGATGCCAACCACCGAGGTCATGGAACCATTGGCAAGATGGGCTGCAACACCCTCTGCACCGTAGGTGTTAAGCGCCATGGCGCCAATGGCGGCATTCATTACCAAAAAGGCAATGGCGCCTGCCAAGGCTGCAACTTCCTTTTCACGTTTTGCCATACCGATGGAGATGCCGATGGCAAAGATTAAGGGAAGGTTGGCAAAGACGATGTTGCCACAGGCGTTCAAGACCTGCAAAATTGCATTGATGATGGTGCCGG
This sequence comes from Ructibacterium sp., assembly GCA_045649565.1. GTDB lineage: Bacteria > Bacillota > Clostridia > Monoglobales > Monoglobaceae > Ructibacterium. The sequence goes on along the minus strand of JAZRQC010000028.1, from coordinate 1,592 downwards.
GGCCCATAATCCCCATTAAATTGTAGGTTCTGAGCATAGTTTCGTTGGTAAAGGCGCCACCGATTCCTAAAAACAAACCGGCAACCGGCAGAATGGCAATGGGAAGCATGAAGGAGCGACCGACCCGTTGCAAAACACCGAAGATTTTATCTTTCATAGAATAACAGTCCTTTCTGCTCGTTAGCTGGAGCAAGATTTTTTCTCAGTATTCCCTAAAGGTGGAGCATTTATCACAATCAGGAAAAAATTTTCCCCAAAAGTTCCAGAATCTTAAATTTCATCCGAAAAGATATGTTATCCGATTGGGTAAGCAGGGCATAATCCGAGGGAGAAAGTTCTCTTTTCAAGATAGCAAGAGTCTCTTCTTCGGCATGTACCGTTCCCTCGGTCAGACAGAGGGGTGGATAGAGAACACACCACCAGTTATTTCCGGCCGCCTTTCCGATACAGATGTTGACGGCGGTGTACTTTCCTGCAGGGAGAGTCACTGAACCATATTGTTTGGTGGGGAAGGAAGTTTCTTTCATTTGCACCGAAACAGGCTGGGAACAACCTTGTTGACGGAGTACATTCTCTGCAGTTTTTTGCATTTTGGGAAGTGCTTTCTCGGTACGCAAAATGGCGTCCTTTTGGTTGGTGGCATGAGCAAAAACATCTCTGTATTCCATTAAGATCCTATCCCGAACCATCAGTTTTAATTTCTGGTCTGCGTCTGAGTTGGTGTTCCCGAGAATATGCAGACGAAGAATGTTATCCGAGAGCGCACCCTGATGATAGCCTGCAGTACCGCTTACCAGCAAGGTTCCTAAAAGGATGATGAGAATAAGCAGAGAGAAAAGAAATTTGGTTCTTGTTGACATGTTCATATGAAATCACTCCCTAAAACAAGCAATTTTTGTAGTTACAGAATCAAGTTTTGCCCTAAATTTGTGCTTTATACATATTGATTTTTTCTTTGTTTTAGGTTACAATGATAAAGTCTAATATGGAATAGTATGTGCCGAGATCGATTGGCAGATAGGAGAATGATATGAGTAAGATTAATTTGTGTGTTGTTTTTGGCGGTGTGTCCAGCGAACACGAGGTATCTTTGTTGTCTACAGCATCGGTTTTAAGAAACCTGGACAGAACCAAATATACCGTGCATGCCATTGGTATTTCTAAGGATGGCGGATGGTATTATTTTACCGGTAACGCAGAGACTATCGGAGAATTAAAAGATGCTTCCAAATGGAATTTTGATCGAGCCATCATCTCTCCTGATCGGGATGAAAAAGCAATTCTTCGGTTTACACAGGACGGAATTGAAAAGTATCCCATTGATGTGGTGTTCCCTGTGCTTCACGGAAAAAATGGTGAAGACGGTACCATTCAGGGTTTGTTCGAACTGGCAGGAATCCCCTATGTGGGCCCCGGGGTTATTGGTAGTGCGGTGTGTATGGATAAGTGTATGGCAAAGATTGTCTTTGCAGCGGCGGATATTCCTCAGGCAGACTGGGTTGAAGTAAGACGAAACGAAGATAAGGTAGATGAGATTGAAGAGAAACTTGGGTACAAGTCGGATCGTAGCCATGTCGATCTGTGAGCCAAGG
>JAZRQC010000027.1:0-6359 GCA_045649565.1 Ructibacterium sp. | reverse complement strand
GCAAACCCGATTCCGCCTGCCGCACCTGCACCGGGATATGCAGGGTCCACATCCTGAACCACACTTTCTGCAAGTTTAGCATAACCGGCAAGCCATTCATCCATTTCTGAAATCATCTGCTCTGTTGCGCCTTTTTGCGGGCCATACACCGCACTACAACCCAGCTCGCCACATAGAGGATTGGTCACATCACACGCTATATGGAACCGACATTCTGCAACTTCTTCCCTGACAGAATCTACCGTAATTTTACACAAGTCACCAAGACCCTTTCCCCCGAGAGAAACTTGATTTCCCTCAGCATCCAGCATTCCAAAGCCCAATGCCTGTAACATACCAATACCGCCGTCATTGGTAGCACTTCCGCCAATCCCAATGATAAAGTTTCGGCATCCGTTTTGAATAGCATCTAACACCATTTCACCAACACCAAAAGTAGTGGTATTCAATGGGTTTTTCTGTTCATTCGGAACAAGTGTAATACCTGCCGCAGCAGACATTTCAATTACCGCAGTGGTTTTATCTACAATACCATACACCGCCTGAACAGGTGTTCCCAACGGGCCTGTCACGGTGACCTCTTTTCGCTCTCCGTGCATTCCGTCAATCAGAGCCTCGACCGTTCCCTCACCGCCATCAGCAACAGGACGGACGTGGGTTATGGCATCAGGAAACACCTTTTGAATTCCTTCTGACACAGCAGCACCTGCTTCAAGGGAAGTCATACTCCCTTTAAAGGAGTCAATAGCAATTACAATTTCCATTTTGTTTCTCCTATTCCGTCACCATAACAGATACACCGTCCGGGATAGCCGTGATGGTAACCTCCTCCTTATTCAGTATCTTTTTTGCAATACAAAGTGCTTCTGTGATAGATTCGGCCGGAATCATATGCATTTTCTCGATGATGTCACGACTCATTTCCGAAACATATATCACCTTGGCATGCATCAAAACACGCAACATAATCTGTGTTTGCCACTGATCAGGAACCGTTTCATGCCGACCCCTTTCCAAGAAAAGTTGCATGGTTTTATTTATGTCATCCTCATCTGCCAATTGATGATAAAAATGATCGCCACCAACACAGTCATTGGATCTGGCAAGCATAATGATAACACCATCTTTTTTTACGGTAGCCTCCGCTGCTGTCATTCCTTTTACTGCCTGATAGACATTCTGATCCAACGGATAACCTCCGTTTGTGGTAATTACCACATCTGCAGGAATCGCTTTTGCGCCGCATAACGATGCCAAAAAATCCGTTCCTTCTTTATGGGCAGTCTCCACATTGCCGGCAACCGCATAAATAACTTCCTTCTCACCATTGAGTACAACGTTTAAGATGAACTGAAGTTTTGCCTGCTTTGCCGCCCAAAGCATATCTCTATGTATAGGATTATCTTCAAGAATTCCCGTTCTTGCACATGCATCCGCAATAAACTCCGAGCAGTGATTTGCCAACACCGTACTTCTTCCTGCCACACCGGGAAGCACGCTCTTTCTCCCTCCGGAAAATCCGGCAAAGAAATGTGGTTCAATGAACCCTTCCGAGACGAGCAAATCCGCGTCCAAAGCAATGGTATTAATATCACACATGCCACCGGAAGGAAGGGTTCCGATGTTACGGAGTTTCTCTGTTTCATCACAATCGTGAATATAAATATTTTCCTTTGCAACAATATCGGCTCCAAATTTGTCCACCAACTCTTCTTTGGTGGTTCCTCGATGGCAGCCGGTTGCAATGAGAATGGTAATCTCAGCATCTGGATTCCCTTTTCGAATTTCTCTCAGCATGGGAGGAATCATCAATTTACTGGGCACAGGTCTTGTGTGGTCACTGGCAATGATAACAATATTCTTCTTTCCCTTTGCCAGTTCACAAAGAGGCAAGGAATCCACAGGGTTCTTAAGCGCTTCCTCAATCAATTCAGAGGGAGCCAACTTGGGTTCATATTCTTCAATCGAAGATGTCAACACACCAACAAGTTCCTCTTCTCCAAAAGAATGAGAAAGTTTTGTTTTGCCGTATGAAAAATGTATTTCCTTCATAATCCGCCTCCGCTCATTTCAGTTTGGTACGATTCAAAATTTCCATAATTCCCGGAATCAAGATTAATTGCAAAACAATACCAGGAATAGCATCTAAAAATCCTCCTGTCAGAAACGCCTGAAAGGAAAACACTTTATCGCTCAATCCAAGAAGAACAGTTTTCGCAACTCCCCATACAATACGCCCTGAAATCATAGCAGTAATCAAGCTAAGATAAACAGCTCCGGTGTTTTTCTTGGGAAATACACAATATATCAATCCAATCATTCCTCCGTAGGTGGCAAGTTCCAGCGCCATCCATACTCCATTTGGATATAAGGGAGGCATGGAGAACAAAGCACCTCGAAGCAACGGTACAACAACTCCTACTGCCAATCCATACCATGGTCCGCAAACCAAACCACAAAACATCACCGGAATATGCATAGGCAAAAGTGTGTCACCAATTTCCTTTAATTGAGCAGTAAAAAAAGGTAATACAATCCCCAAAGACATAAACATAGCTGCCACAACCAAATTTCTTAGTTTGTATGCTTTCATTGATTGCACCTCCCTTTATTCTTGCAAAGGATTATACCATATATCCTCCACAAAAGCAATAGATTTCCGACGTTTTTCAGCATTAAAATATCATTTGACTTTTAATATTTTTTAAGGTATAATATTTCTATATATTATGAATTGAGGTGTCATCATGCTCGACTTTGACTCGCTTTTGGTATATGCTGATGAACAAGAACATCGTGACGCACTTAGCATTTCCGAAAATCCATGTTGTTCCTGCTTTGCTGTGGCTGACGGCAAATCATCTCATTCCGTTGCCGAGCTGGTAATACAGACTATTCAAAACGACTTTCAGCAACTTTCCGAAATCTCCACTTCCTCTCTGCCACGTATTTTTCAACACGCACAGGAAGAATTAAGTAATTTTCAGCAAGCTGATTTATCGCCGGGTCTTGCAACAACAGCGGTGCTTTTAACCGATGGTGCCATTGCATTATGGGGACACATTGGAGATTGCAGAATTTATCATCTGCAAGACAACCTCCTTTATGAAATTACACCGGACCATAGTGCATCTTATACTCGTTATGAAGCCGGACAACTTCGATATCCCAAAATCCGTACCGATCGATTACGACAAGAACTAACCTGTGCTATGGGTATGGAGCAAAACTTTTCACCCGCTTTTTCAACACCAATGAAGGTTCGGGAAAACGATTGCTTCTTAATTTGTACTGATGGTTTTTGGGAGAATATTCACGAAAGACAAATTGAGCGCTGCCTTAAACATTCTAAAACAGCTTCTGAATGGTTAAAGAAAATGCAGAAAATTGTCAATAAAAATCGTTCAAGAAAAAAGTATACCAAAATAAAAGATGACTTCAGCGCCATTGTGATCAAGGTTTGAGTTTTCTGGTACTATTGCTCTATTTACAATGATGATAAACTGACAGAAAGGTTTTGTTTTTTATGAAAAAATTTCTTATTTCCTCTCTTGCTATTCTTCAACTTCTCGTTATAAACGTGTACGCAACGCCACTTTCTTTGAGTTTGTTCAGCGACGGATTTTCCTTGTTGGACAAAATTTTCCTGATCGGTCTTATTGTGGTTTTGCTCGGTGCTGTTCTCTTGGTGATTGCATTCCTGAAACCATCTAAAACTAAAACAAACCGCATCAAGAGTCCTTTTTCAGCATATATGGATGACGAGGACGAAGATTCTTCCGAAACACCTGACACTCCTCACGATGACAATGCCGGCGAGGAGGACTCTTCTGCTGATTCGGATGATGCATTGCCCTCTTTGGATGAAGCATTGCCTTCTCCGGACGAAGATGAGGTTGAAGAAATTGATGACGATATTGATTCTGAGAATGCAGAAATTCCTGCATTTGATCCGGAAGAAGACGGAACCATATACCCAAAACTGATTCTTACCCATGCCAAAACGTGTGACTTTATTATTCTTCCGTTATATCCGGAAACAAAAGTAGGTCGGAACAACGAAAATGATTTGGTGTTGACTGATGTTACCATCTCCGGACTCCATTGTCGGATTTTAAATGAAGATGGCACCATATACGTTCAGGACGAAAATTCTACCAACGGAACCTTCATCAACAATGAACGTCTTACCGAAAAGACACAACTGCACCATGGTGACAAACTTACCATCGGAAAGCAAGAGTACAACGTTAGTGTAAATGAGTAAAAAACAAAAGCATCCTTTGGGATGCTTTTATTTTTTGGTATTCATTATTACTAAAAACGCTTCCTTTGCAGCTTTCTGCTCGGCTTCCTTTCGGCTACCGCCACTGCCACTACCGATAACCTTATCTCGGTAGACTGCCTCAACATCAAAGGTGGGCTGATGATCAGGACCGCCTCGCTTTACCAAACGGTAAGAAACCACATCGGTTCCTTTGTCCCGTTTTTGGAAATAAGTCTGCAGCTCCGATTTATAATTGGTAAAATCCATTTTGGCGGACGCTTCGATGGTTTCTTGAAGATTTTCTAAAACCCATGTGCGACACACCTCAAATCCACCATCTAAATACATAGCACCAAGAATTGCTTCAAAGGTATCACACAAAATAGAATCTTTGTCCTTACCGCCACAAACCGCCTCGGATTTTCCAAATTGAATGGCATCACCCATCTCCAACTTTCTTGCAATTCCGGCAAGTGATTTTTCACAGACAGCTGCCGCACGGATTTCCGTCAATCTTCCCTCATCCATCTTGGAAAACTTTTGATAGATATCCTCTGCCACAATCAGAGACAATACGCTATCACCCAAAAATTCCAATCGTTGATTACTCTCGATACCTTTTTCGTTTGCATAAGAAATATGCGTCAAGGCAGTTTCTAATAATCGAGGATTCTGAAACTGATAATCTAATTTCATACTATTCGCCTCTCTTAAAAGCGCCACCATCTCAAAATAGATGTGGCGCTTTTTATTTCACTTAATACTTCTTTAAAACAATGGAAGCATTGTGTCCGCCAAAACCTAAGGAATTGGATACTGCATAGGTAAGTTCTGCACTCCGCCCTTGGTTGGGAACATAATCCAAATCGCACTCAGGATCAGGATTTCTGTAATTGATGGTAGCAGGAAGATATCCTTCCTCCAGGGCAAGTGCGGTAATAATACCTTCAATACCACCTGCCGCACCCAGCATATGACCTGTCATAGACTTGGTGGAGCTTACTGCTAACTTGTATGCATGATCTCCAAAAACCGTCTTAATTGCCGCTGTTTCGTACTTATCATTGTAAGGGGTAGATGTACCATGGGCATTGATATAATCAACATCCTCAGGCTTAATTCCTGCATTTTTCACCGCAAGAGCCATACAACGAGCACCACCCTCGCCATTTTCTGCCGGTGCGGTCATATGGAATGCATCGTTACTGGAACCGTAACCAATCACTTCAGCAATGATATGTGCGCCTCTTGCTTTGGCATGTTCCAATTCTTCCAGAACCAGAATACCGGAACCTTCACCCATAATAAACCCGTCACGTTCCGCATCAAACGGGCAACACGCGTGCTGGGGATCATCATTCTTGGTACTAAGCGCTTTCATAGAAGAGAATCCTGCCAAAGAAATCGGGGTAACCGTCGCCTCTGCACCACCGGTGATGATAACATCCGCATCATCCCTTTGGATAGCCAGAAAAGCTTGCCCAATGGCATCCGTTCCGGATGCACAAGCAGAAACGGTTGTCAAATTGACACCTTTGCAATTAAACATAATGGAGACCTGCCCAACCGCCATGTTGGAAATCATCATGGGGATCATAAAAGGACTGACCTTACCGGGACCTTTTTCCAAAAGTCGAGTATGTTGCTCACAGGTTGTTTCAATGCCGCCGATGCCGCTTCCTAAAATGCATCCAACCCGCTCCGGGTTTTCCGCATCCATCATAAGACCTGCATCTTCTACCGCCATTTTTGCACCTGCGACTGCATATTGGACAAACAAGTCCATCCGCTTCGCTTCTTTTTTGTCAACATACTGTGTTACATCAAAATCTTTCACTTCTGCGGCAATCTGACATGCATATTCTGATACATCAAATCTGGTAATAGGACCAACACCACAAACACCTGCCTTGATGTTATTCCACATTTCCTCTTTCCCGATACCAACCGGGGTCACGGCACCTACACCGGTGATGACAACTCGTTTCATAAAAGTTCCTCCTGATTCAACAATTCTATAAAAATCTTTAACCGGAATCCGGTTATAAATTTTTATAGAATGGTTCCGCTGTGTGGTTAACCACACAGCGGA
>JAZRQC010000026.1:0-4186 GCA_045649565.1 Ructibacterium sp. | reverse complement strand
ACACATAGGTCGTTCCCTACCGAAAATGATGCAATGGTTTAAAACAATGACGACCAATGAATATATAAAATTGGTAAAGGACAATGAGTTAAAACCATTTCATAAAAAATTGTGGCAAAAATCATATTATGACCATATTATCCGTGACGAAGAAGATTATCTGACAAGATGGAACTATATAGAAGAAAATCCAGTAAAATGGCTTGAAAAAGAAACGGGCGGATAATTCCGCTCCTACGAAAAAAACCGCCATACGGCGGTTTTTTTATTTTTGTTGATATGGTGTTTTTATATCGGTCAAGCCTAATATATAATCGGTAGAGGTTCGATAGAATTTTGCAAGTTGAATCAAGGTGTCAAGAGGTAATTGTCTCTGTCCGTTTTCATACTGGGAATAAGTATTCTGTTTAATATGCAAATATTCTGCAATATCCTTTTGTTTAATATCTAAATCTTCTCTTAAATCCTTTAATCTCATAATAACACCACCCTGATAGGTATTATATGAAATCTCACACTGAGATATTGACATATATCTCAAATTGTGATATATTGTAGAAAATATCTTTTAGGAGGAAATTTATTATGAAAAAAATCTTAAGTCTTATTTTAGTGGTGAGCACAGCAATTGCTCTTGTTGCTTGTGGGGGAACTTCTGCAAGTTCAGACAAGGAACAGGTGGAGAATCAAGCGGCGGTGGTTGAAAAAGATGCAGAGAATGTTGCTGTTGAAGAAAACGAAGATACAGAGGTGACTGGCGCTGAAGAAGGCGAAAAGGTGGAGTGGAAAGAGTTTTTAGAGGAGTATGAAGCGTGGGTTGATGACTATATTGAGATTACAAAGAAATACAAGAATAACCCTTCGGATGTGACCATCTTATCTGATTACACTTCTATGATGACAGAAATGGCAGATTGGACAACAAAAACCGAGGATATGGAGAAGGAACTGGAGGAAGCGTCTCCTGATGAACTGATTGAATATTCTGCAGAGCTTGTAAGAATTGCAGCTAAACTTGCAGATGTTGCATATTAGTAGCCCAAGAATAGGGGGAGTTTTTAATGAGAAGTAAAACGTTATTTGTTTCGAATCTTTTGGCAACCATCTATTTTGGTTACTTATCATGGGTTTTTGGCGGAACCATATTAGAACTTGGAGGAATGGAATACATAGAGTATTGTCGACAGACTTTTAGTGCATTGTTTACGCTGGCGGGGTTGGGAGTGGAGTCCTTATACCTTGTCTATTTCATTGTTATTTTACTGGTGGCACATATAGTAGTGTTTGCATTAGGGGCCATATTCGGATGGGTTGGATTTTTGCAAAAAAAGAGTGGCTGGGCAAAAGGTTCTGCTATCCTATATCTTATTGGCACATTATGTTTTCCTATTTATATTTTTTATGGACTTCCACTCACAATTATCGGGTTTGTAGGAAGTAGTAAACAGAAAAAAATCAATAGTAGAACAGTATAAAAAAATGGGTGATCTATCTTTTGATAGTATCACCCATTTTAATTTGTGCTTAGTGTTCTTCTTATTTCCCGATCACAATGCTGTATGCTTCAGACTGGGGAGGAATGCTGAAGGTAGCAGCGCCGCTATGGGTGCCGGAGATGGTCATACCAACTTCCAGATCTTCCAGACGATAAAGACGACGATTCATTTCGTGCTTGATTTCGGTGTTTTCGGTCACAACCAGACGGACAGCACCTTCGTCTTCGGGGTTGCCAACCAGAACCAGTTCGTCCTCAATCTCGGTAATAACACCGGAGAATGCAACTGCTTCCTCAGGCTGAACTTCAACTTCTGCATCAAGCTCGGGCATATTAACGGGCAGATCCTCAATGATGATCTTTACTGCGGTGGACTGTGCAGGAATACTCATGGTCATAGCGGGAGAGTATTCGATAAGCAATGTCATGCCATCCTTGATGAGAGAAGGATCTTCGGGATTACCTTCGCTATTGATAACAACGGTGTTTTCGTCGAGCTTTACCAAAACGTCACCAAGCTTGGCATCGTCTACCAGAATACCGTCTTCAGTAACCTCGGTTACGATGGTAAAGCTGGGAATCACGATCTTGTAGGTGCCGTCTTCATTTTTGCTGTAATATCCGTTGAGAATTTCATCAACAAAGGAAACAGGAACATGGGTGACACAATCATTGACCAGAATAGGTGCCGACTCTAGGGTGATGGGATCCCAGTGTCTGACACGGAAGATGTCATTGCCGATTTCCAAACGGACATATTTGGTGTAGTCGGTTACGATAATAGATTGATCTTCCTCGTTCCAGGTAACGGTGTAGCCGAGACCTTCTGCAACGGCACGAAGGGGGATGAGGGTAACATCGTTTTCAATCACAACGGGAACGTTATCTACAATTGCGCCGTTGACAATGGGATGGAAGTCGCTTTCTGTGGACTCATTAATGAGAACAGGAAGTTCTGCATCGGTGGTTTCAACGGCGGTTGCAAAAACAGAGCCGGTGGTGAGCAGGCTAAGTGCTACTACGGGAACGATAAGTTTTTTTAATGTGTTTTTCATTTTAGTAACTCCTTTTCTATGTTCATTTTTATTATTTTTGTGCTTTACATTTAGGTTAGACGAAAGAGAATTTAAAAAGTTCCAAAATTTTTAAAAAAATTATTTTTTTTGATTGAAAAGAGATAAACCGCCGAAAAACGGCGGTTTTTATCTTATTCGTTTTCACCAAAGGAAAAACCTAACTGCTCAATTCCTTTATCCTCGTCCCGCATCAGAGTTCCTGCGGCAGGAATGTTCCGGCTTCGATACCGACCGTTGTCAGCAACACCATCGGTAACAAAAGCAACGGATTGTACTTTGACATTTTTCCGAACCGTCATGACCTGAACACCCTGACTGCTTCGGGTGGTCTTTTCAGGAATCTTTTCGGTGTTGACAGCCAATGCCTTATCTGCATTATTAATCAAAAGAATATCTTTATCTTCCGGTAGATAGAGAATCTTCACCAACGGCGACTTGGTACAGAAACCGTTGGTTAACTTTTTGCGGTTAGACTTAGTGGCATAACTGCTAAGAGGAATCTTAGCGCACTTTCCGTTTTCAAAGCAGAAGAGGAGATGTCCCTTATAGTCACCACTTAGAACCATGCCCATAATATCGGATTTTTCGGTCATGCCCAAAATGTTGGGGATAAACTCACCCATTTGACTTGCCTTGCTGTCAGGAATGTCGTAGGCATGAATTTTATATACATCACCATTTGCCGCAAAGAAGAGAATCTCGGCACGGTTTGTGGTTTCCTCTTCCTGAACCAGAACGTCATCGTCCTTGAGACGTTGTTCTCCGGCAGAACGGAGGGATACCAAGGAAATCTTCTTGATATAGCCGTCACGCGTACGGAAAAGTTGCAGGTTATAATCCTCTATCATCTGGGATTCATCGGGCACTTCAATATCCTCATCGGGAATCAAAACGGTGCGGCGGTCGTTGCCGAATTTTTTTGCCGCCTCTTTTAACTGCTTTTCGATGATTTTGTTGACCTTTGCCTTGCTGTTTTGAATGGATTCCAGTTCTGCAATCTCTTCCTTCAACTTCTCGATTTCGGCAGTCCGCTTTAAGATGTAGTCCTTGTTCAGGTTGCGCAGTTTGATTTCTGCCACATATTCTGCCTGAACTTCGTCAATGCCAAAGCCTTTCATCAGGTTGGGAACAACCTGTGCATCTTCTTCGGTTTCCCGAACAATCTTGATGGCCTTGTCAATATCTAAAAGAATCAGTTCCAGACCTTCCAGAAGGTGGAGTTTTTCTTTCTTCTTGGCAATGTCGTAAGCAACGCTTCTGAGCACGCATCTTCGACGGAACCGAAGCCATTCGGACAGAATGTCATTGACACCCAAAACCAGAGGAGAACCCTCCACCAGAATATTGAAGTTACATCCGAAACTATCCTGTAGAGGGGTCATCTTAAAGAGCTTCGCCATCAATTTGTCAGGGTCAGTACCACGCTTTAAGTCAATGGTAAGTTTGAGACCCAGTTTGTCGGTCTCGTCACGGATGTCGGAAATCTCTTTGATTTTTCCTGCCTTTACCAAGTCGACAATTTTTTCTACAATTGCCTCTACAGTGGTGGTGTAGGGGATTTCTTTTATGTCGATACAGTTTTGCTTTTTATCGTATTCATACCGAGCACGCAGAC